>NZ_CP039396.1:0-719611 GCF_004803915.1 Duncaniella dubosii | reverse complement strand
CTTTGCCTATGCGGTGCTGATGCTCGAAGTGGTAAAGGAGTCCGAAGAGCTTTGCTATTTCCTGCGCCTTTGGATTGTCTTTCAGATCGAGAAACTTTCGCTTGATGTGCTGCAGGCATGGCAAGCGTTTTATCCCGCTCATCCCACCGATTCCGATATGCCGGTATCCCGAGTAATAGTCGCACTGGAAGGCTCCGTTGAAGCCTTTTATGTGTTGCTCGAAGACTTCGGCCGAGCGGGAGCCGTCGTCATAGAAGAAGTACACAAGCCCGGTTGTCATGCCGACGAACACCCATATGTAGCCTTTCTTGATCTTTCTTCCCGAAGGAGTTGCCACCTGCAGCCGCACTTTCTGATAGGTCTCGTCACCGCAGATATAATTGTCCGCGACTATTGCCTGACCCAGCGCCTTGTATAGATTTTCCAGATGTACCCTTACCTTACTTACGAGCTTCTGTGCGGTGCCTTTGTCAAGGTCGAAGCCGTGGGCACGGAAGTATTCGACAGCATTTTCAAGTGGCATGCAGTGGAGATAGCGTAGCTCGGCGAGTCCGGCTATGAAGGAAGATGTATACTGCGAGTTAAGCAGCGGTGTGGCGGGTGCGGAACCTTTGTATATTTTCTCGTCCTGCACGTATTTTCTGACCTTGTAGATAATTTTTTTGAAGCGCATCGGCTCCATGACGTAGCGCACGACATCGCACTCGCCGATAAACGTCGCCGCCTCGGGATTGAAGTCCGGACTGTCAGGCTCCACTATAATGGTCTCCACCTCACACTCCGGATGCGTCTTCCTTTTGGCGCCGTTGTTGGTACGTTTCTTCTCTGGCTTCTGCTGTCGAGTTTCGGATGTGGCAGGAGTCGTCACCGGTTTCTTCTGACGCTCCGACGGCGAGCCCTGCAGACGCTGCACTGCCTGACGCGCGGCTTTCTCTTTGCTCAGTTCCGCACTTTTGCCTTTCATAGCCTCCTCCATTGAGGCCATTTGCTTGCGCAGTTCATCTACAGTCGCCACAAGCTTCTCGTTGGTCGACTGCAGCTTTTCATTGGATAAAGTAAGCGAGCTGACAGAGGCCAACGCCTCGTCGAGCCGCCCTTGAAGGAACTCGATCTGACGTTGCAGAAACTCTATCAACTCGTTCTTTTTCATGGTGTAAAGTTACAAAAAATATCTGACATTTGCAACTTTCCACGCCATTTATTTATTTGATTAACAAATTATTAAGCCTTATTTTACGGCCATTCTGAAGCGATTTTCGACCATCACCTTCACAGGCGTGAGGCCCCTCATCAGCATATAGAAATCGTCCCATTGGAGCCTGCGCACGCCGTCATCGCCCTTTTTGAGCACCTCCCGGAAACGGCCTCGCGACAGTCTTTTTGTGTACATCAAAAATCCGTCGCCATCCCATTTCAACGCCTTCATGGTCTTGCGGTCCTTTGAGAAAAACACATACACATCGCCCGATGCCGGAGAATGCCCCTTCCACGACCACACCATCTGGGCCAGACCCCGGATGCCGTAGCGCATCGATACCGGCTGCCGGCATACCCAGAGCCGCATATCCGCCTCAAGACTCCACATCACTCCTGCGTGTCATGACATCCACCAGAAGCGCCAGCCCCTCCGCGCTTATCTCTCCCAGACTCACGCCTCGGCCCCAACCGAGTTCGATGTGCACGTCACGCACGACACTGGTGGCACCGACATCCCGGCTCTCATCCGCAACCTGAATACCGGGAACCTTAACCTCCCGGAATAACGGCCCGCCACCTTCCCGCGACGAATCCGGTCTCTCCGGCAGACTGCGTTGATAATCGCTTATGCTGATTTTGCGGCGCCGAAGCCACTCATAAAGCCGCTGGACGTTGACGCCGGTACCGGCACAGAAACGGTTCAATGCGATATAGCCGTCTGTCTCGCATTGATTCTTGTAACGCGTCCATGTCTCTGAATAGACATCGGACAAAGACTTGTTATAACCCATGATTCTTTTTGTCGACAAAGATACAACTCTCTTTCGGAGTTCGTCAATATGCTATCGCGGATGGTTGTACGGATGTGGAACGACGCGACAGGACGCGAAATCATCAAGCGCAGCGCGATCGATTGGATTATCCGAGACAACGACCGTCCCTATCTCCAAGTAAGCCCCGACCGCACCTATTGGCTCTCAGACGATAGCCGAGCCAACGACAATAAGGGCATCCTCGAAATCAAGACCACGCGCATGAAAGTTGACCCGGAAGACCTCCCTAAATATTGGTTTGCGCAGGTGCAGTATCAGCTCGGTGTAGCCGGATATACGCAGGGTAGCCTCGCATGGCTTTCAGCCGGACAAGGTTTCGATTTCGGATACCAAGACCTCAAGCTCGTGCCTGACTTCTTCGAGTGGCTCATCGACTCCGTCTCGCGCTTTTGGACTGACAACATCGTAGGAGGTCAAGAACCCAGCGCGGTCAACGTAGCCGACGTTCTCATCAAATACAATCGCCACACAGGAGGGAAAATCATCGAGTGTAGCGAGGAGGTCTTCTCGGCATACCAAGACCTCAAGGTGGTCAAGAAAGAACTCGACGCACTCAAGGAGCGCAAGGAAAGTCTTGAAGCAACCCTGAAGATGGCTTTTGAAGACGCAGAAGCACTCTCCTACGGTGGAGACACCATCGCCACATGGAAAGCCCCGAAGCCAAGCAACAAATTCGACGATAAAGCCTTTGTCGCCGAACACCCCGACCTTGCTGCCGCATACACGCACCAAGTACAGGGAGCGCGAAGACTTCTGCTCAAATAACAAAACCGAGATATACAGATAGGGTTATGATTGGCATTTCCAACGCAGACCGGGACAAAGCGGTCGAATTCATCAGAGCATACGCTTCTATGCTCCAAGAACGTGGAATGCGCACCACAACGCAGTTTAACGCCCGTAGAATGGCACTTAACCTTGCAAAGAAGCTGGAGCGCAAGCAGACGCTCCCGGTGGAATCAAAGCTCGACAAGAAGCAAAAGCAACCACAAAAGTGATTACCTCCCAATCATACATGGTTGCGATAACCGAAACGACGACATGAAAAAGAATGAAAATATTTGCTCCGCACATGGGTGGGAAGACCGAAAGGACTCCCGACGCGGCTGTAGTGCGTGGTTAGCCCTACCTGCGGAGCATTACTTTTTTACGAAATGATTACACTCCGGGAAAACCAAGAAGAACCAATACGCAAAGCAATCGCTTTCTTCCAAGAGAAGAAACCGAAGCCGAGCCTCATAGTCCTGCCGACGGCATGGGGCAAGTCAATCCTCACGGCTTTTGTGGCAAAGAACACGACCGACAAGCTCATCGTCCTCCAGCCATCAAAAGAATTGCTTGAGCAGAACTTCCGAAAGTACGATACCCTCTGCGGTGGCTTCGGGAGCAATGCCGGGATTTACAGCGCGAGCTTCGGGAAACGAGAGATGGCACAGATTACATACGCGACCATCGGCTCAATCAAAAACCTCGGTGCGGAATTCAAGAGACACGGCTTCACGAAGATGCTCATAGACGAAGCGCACCTTTATCCAAGAGAAGCAGACTCAATGCTCGGACGTTTCCTCCAAGAGAGCGGAATTACGCACGTCCTCGGCATAACCGCAACCCCGGTCAAATTGCAGACGAATCGTGACAGAGACGGAGGTACATACTCCAAACTTGTCATGCTGACGAGCCGGAGTAAGAAAGGGAACTTCTTCAAAGAGATAATCCATGTAGGACAGGTGCAGGAAATGGTGCGCCTCGGATTTTGGTGCAAGCTGCGATACCAGACCGAGGGGTTCGATGACAGCCTCCTCGTATTCAACAGCAGCAAGAGCGAATATACCGAGGACAGCGTACAGCGAGCATACGACGCAAACGGCGGCACAGACGCAATCATACGCGCCCTTGACAGCAATCCCGACCGAAAGCATATCCTCGCCTTTGCGCCAAGCGTAGCGGACGCAATAGCCCTCTCCGAGCATTATCCACATTCAGCGGTCATCTACGGAGACATGGACAAAGCACAGCGAGAACAGAACATCGCAGACTTCCGGGCAGGGAGACTCCGGGTGCTGTTCAATGTCCGGGTGCTTTCTACAGGATTTGACTACACCAAGATAGACTGCATCGTCCTCGGTATCAGCACCGCCTCAATAGCCCTTTATTACCAAATCCTCGGACGCGCCACACGAATAGACCCCGACAAGGAAGACGCACTCATCGTTGACCTCGGAGGGAACGTGAAGCGGTTCGGCAGAATTGAAGACTTGGTATTCGAGCAGGGCAAGATGTGGCGGCTTTTCGGCACAGGAGGAGTGCTTCTCTCCGGCATACCCATCGACCAAATCGGCAAGTACACAAGAGAGGACACGACGGCAATCGATACGAAACAAGAACCACCAATCGAAATAATGCCCTTTGGCAAATACAAAGGGGAAAGAATTAAGGACATTCCATCAGATTACAAGCAATGGATGATACGAACCTTCGAATGGAACAGCCGGAACGAGCGGCTGCGTAAATCCATTGTTGCGACACTATAAGACCGACCCACGACATGGCACGACAAAAGAATAACGACAACGGCGGAGCAGACTACTTCAGCCACGACATAGACATGAGGAACGACATCAAGGTCAAAGCCCTGCGTCGTAAATTCAGCCACACAGGATATGCCGTGTGGTGCTTCATGCTTGAATACCTCACGGATTGCACAAATTTTGAATTTGACTACAACGAGGTCAGTCAAGAGCTGCTCGCCTCAGATTTCGACGTGCCTGTCGCAGAACTAAGGGAGATAATCGTACAACCATCCGCGATAGCATATTGACGAACTCCGAAAGAGAGTTGTATCTTTGTCGACAAAAAGAATCATGGGTTATAACAAGTCTTTGTCCGATGTCTATTCAGAGACATGGACGCGTTACAAGAATCAATGCGAGACAGACGGCTATATCGCATTGAACCGTTTCTGTGCCGGTACCGGCGTCAACGTCCAGCGGCTTTATGAGTGGCTTCGGCGCCGCAAAATCAGCATAAGCGATTATCAACGCAGTCTGCCGGAGAGACCGGATTCGTCGCGGGAAGGTGGCGGGCCGTTATTCCGGGAGGTTAAGGTTCCCGGTATTCAGGTTGCGGATGAGAGCCGGGATGTCGGTGCCACCAGTGTCGTGCGTGACGTGCACATCGAACTCGGTTGGGGCCGAGGCGTGAGTCTGGGAGAGATAAGCGCGGAGGGGCTGGCGCTTCTGGTGGATGTCATGACACGCAGGAGTGATGTGGAGTCTTGAGGCGGATATGCGGCTCTGGGTATGCCGGCAGCCGGTATCGATGCGCTACGGCATCCGGGGTCTGGCCCAGATGGTGTGGTCGTGGAAGGGGCATTCTCCGGCATCGGGCGATGTGTATGTGTTTTTCTCAAAGGACCGCAAGACCATGAAGGCGTTGAAATGGGATGGCGACGGATTTTTGATGTACACAAAAAGACTGTCGCGAGGCCGTTTCCGGGAGGTGCTCAAAAAGGGCGATGACGGCGTGCGCAGGCTCCAATGGGACGATTTCTATATGCTGATGAGGGGCCTCACGCCTGTGAAGGTGATGGTCGAAAATCGCTTCAGAATGGCCGTAAAATAAGGCTTAATAATTTGTTAATCAAATAAATAAATGGCGTGGAAAGTTGCAAATGTCAGATATTTTTTGTAACTTTACACCATGAAAAAGAACGAGTTGATAGAGTTTCTGCAACGTCAGATCGAGTTCCTTCAAGGGCGGCTCGACGAGGCGTTGGCCTCTGTCAGCTCGCTTACTTTATCCAATGAAAAGCTGCAGTCGACCAACGAGAAGCTTGTGGCGACTGTAGATGAACTGCGCAAGCAAATGGCCTCAATGGAGGAGGCTATGAAAGGCAAAAGTGCGGAACTGAGCAAAGAGAAAGCCGCGCGTCAGGCAGTGCAGCGTCTGCAGGGCTCGCCGTCGGAGCGTCAGAAGAAACCGGTGACGACTCCTGCCACATCCGAAACTCGACAGCAGAAGCCAGAGAAGAAACGTACCAACAACGGCGCCAAAAGGAAGACGCATCCGGAGTGTGAGGTGGAGACCATTATAGTGGAGCCTGACAGTCCGGACTTCAATCCCGAGGCGGCGACGTTTATCGGCGAGTGCGATGTCGTGCGCTACGTCATGGAGCCGATGCGCTTCAAAAAAATTATCTACAAGGTCAGAAAATACGTGCAGGACGAGAAAATATACAAAGGTTCCGCACCCGCCACACCGCTGCTTAACTCGCAGTATACATCTTCCTTCATAGCCGGACTCGCCGAGCTACGCTATCTCCACTGCATGCCACTTGAAAATGCTGTCGAATACTTCCGTGCCCACGGCTTCGACCTTGACAAAGGCACCGCACAGAAGCTCGTAAGTAAGGTAAGGGTACATCTGGAAAATCTATACAAGGCGCTGGGTCAGGCAATAGTCGCGGACAATTATATCTGCGGTGACGAGACCTATCAGAAAGTGCGGCTGCAGGTGGCAACTCCTTCGGGAAGAAAGATCAAGAAAGGCTACATATGGGTGTTCGTCGGCATGACAACCGGGCTTGTGTACTTCTTCTATGACGACGGCTCCCGCTCGGCCGAAGTCTTCGAGCAACACATAAAAGGCTTCAACGGAGCCTTCCAGTGCGACTATTACTCGGGATACCGGCATATCGGAATCGGTGGGATGAGCGGGATAAAACGCTTGCCATGCCTGCAGCACATCAAGCGAAAGTTTCTCGATCTGAAAGACAATCCAAAGGCGCAGGAAATAGCAAAGCTCTTCGGACTCCTTTACCACTTCGAGCATCAGCACCGCATAGGCAAAGACGGATGGACGGCGGGAAAGCACCTTGAGTGGAGACAACGATACTCCAAGGTGATGCTCGAGAAAATCCGCATGAGACTGACAGCAGTCAAAGACCGCATCGGCGTGCCACCCGACGACCCGCTGCTCGCCGCCACCGAACATGCACTCAAACAATGGGACGAGATACCACGCATCTTTGCCTCACCCACCTACAGACTCGACAACAACGAAGTCGAGCGAATCAACCGCTACATATCCCTGACCCGTCGCCGACTTACAATCGGCTCCCACTCCGGAGCCGAAGCCGCCGCCCTGTACCACTCTCTTGCGATCACCTGCCACCGCTGCGGAGTCAACGTCTTCGACTACTTCTGCGACATAATCGACCGATGTGCCGCATGGCCGCCAAACACCCCGATCGAAAAATACCGCGACCTGCTTCCCGACCGCTGGAAACTCTCACAAAAATAGCCGCCCAAAACCTGGACGGCTATTTTTTTAAGCTATACCTGCTGTCGCGGACGGTTGTACTGGCATTATCGCCTTGGCGCTCTCAGCGAAGCGTAGAGAGAAACTGCCACTGGGCGCAGTTATCGGTGCGGTGATGAAATTCGTCCGTGGCACAGCGCAGAAGTTGATCAACTGGCAGAAGACTGAGTGATACGGATTTCCCGTAGCCGCCATAACACTCATTCAAAAAGAGATTATTTTGCAAACTCATATATAATGATTAACTTTGTGGAACAAATCGAAAATACAGCACAGTTCAACAATATGAAATGGCAGTTGTGCATATAGCTACGCTCAACGAATAGCACTCTCAACTAATGCTATTCAGCAATAGGTAGGCTTATCGAAGCCTGCCCTTTATTGCTTTGCCATATATCCCCATTTTACAATTTCATTTTACATTAGGCAGCGTTACACCGCATTATGTGGTGTGGCTTACTGTATCTTATCATATTGATTTGAACAAGTGAATTATAGCTATAAACAAATATGGCTCATCGCATATCCTGTGATGATGAGCTTTCTTATTGAACAGCTGATAAATATAACCGATGCCTTGTTCTTGGGGCATGTCGGTGAAATCGAACTTGGCGCATCCGCACTTGCCGGAATATGGTTCTTGGCAATCTATATGCTTGGCTTAGGGTTCAGTGTAGGGCTGCAAGTTGTAATTGCACGACGCAACGGAGAACAAAAATACGAAGAAACTGGAAAAACGTTTTTTCAAGGCCTGTGTTTCTTACTGATACTTGCGTCATTACTTTGTCTGTTATCAAAGTTCTTTTCTCCACAACTATTAAAGTATCTGATTACCTCTCCCGAAGTCTATAATGCAGTTGTCAAGTATCTGGATTGGCGTATAATAGGATTGTTCTTCTCTTTCCCGTTTCTTGCTATCCGCTCGTTTTTAGTCGGCATTACAGAAACAAAACCTCTGAATTTAGCTGCTTTAACTGCCGTATTGATGAACATTCCTCTCAACTGGCTTTTGATTTTCAGATATGATATGGGTATATCAGGAGCCGCTATCGGCTCTTCATTTGCAGAGTTGTGCTCATTGTTGATATTGGTAGCTTATATGTTTCTTTGCGTAAGAAAACACAAGTATGGTTTATCTTGGCGTATAGACATAAAAATACTAAAAGAGGTGTTTTCTGTCTCTGTCTGGAGTATGCTCCAGTTTTTTACAAGCGTAGCCATCTGGTTCTTGTTTTTTATCGCTATTGAGAGATTGGGAGAAATCGAATTGGCGGTATCTAATATTGTAAGAAGTGTTTCCGCTTTATTCTCTGTTATAGTAACTGCATTGGGGGCTGTCACAAGCTCTTTGGTAAGCAATTCAATTGGCGCAGGTGAGAGAAATGCAGTTTTTCCGCTTTGTCATAAGGTAATCCGATTGGGGCTTTATATCGGTACCCCATTGATTATTATTGCGTTGTCACTTCATCCATTAATTATCGGGGCGTATACTGAAAATCCGGTTGTTAAGCAAATCGCATGGCAACCATATGTGGTTATGCTTCTGAATTACTTCTTCGCACTGCCGGGTTATATTTATCTTAATGCGGTGACAGGTACCGGTGCGACAAAGACCGTATTCTTTTTTCAAGTAATCACTACTATCGCCTATTTATTCTGTTTATGGGGATTGAGTAATCTCAATGTCCGATTGGCAACTTATTGGAGCGTAGAATATCTATATGTGATAATGCTCGGTATTCAATCTTTTATTTATCTGAAATTATACAATTCAAAAAACAACAGGATATGATGAATAAAATATATCCCCGTAAGGGTGACACACAAACCGTTTATCTGAACGCAGTGGTTAAAGACCCGTCGATTGAGGTAGGTGATTACACGATTTACAATGATTTTATCTCAGACCCTCGTCAGTTCGAGCAGAATAATGTGCTGTATCATTACCCTATTAATCATGAGCGACTGATAATTGGCAAGTTTTGTTCCATTGCCTGTGGTGTAAAGTTTCTGTTTAACTGTGCCAACCATACACTAAAATCTTTGTCAACCTATACATTCTCTCTGTTTTATGAAGATTGGGAATTGGAAAAGTCAAATGTAGCTTCTGCTTGGGACAACAAAGGTGACATCGTGATAGGCAATGATGTATGGATTGGTTTTGAGGCAGTTATTCTTGCCGGTGTAAAAATCGGAGATGGTGCCATTATAGGAACAAGAGCAGTCGTAACTAAGGATGTTCCTCCTTACTCTATCGTTGGCGGTATACCGGCAAAAGTAATCCGCAAACGGTATAGCCCGGATATTATTGAGCAACTACTGTCGCTTCGGTGGTGGGATTGGACAAAGGATAGAATAAAAAGAAATCTCCCATTCATTATGGCTGGCAATATTGAAAACATGACAGAATAATAAATATTACATATCTGTTTAACTTAATTATTTACTACACGATGAAGACAATTCTAATTGTAGATGCCTCCGAATCAGACCGTCGGCTTATGTCGGGCTTGCTTGTCAAGCACGGATATGAGCCGATTGCCGTCGATACGATGGAGGCCGCAAAAGACGAGGTGGCAAAACTGCCACCCGGCGCAGTGATTGTCGCGGCGATGAAATTCGTCCGTGGCACAGCACAGGAGTTAATCAACTGGCAGAAGACGGAGGGATACGGATTTCCCGTAGTCGCCATAGTGGACAATCTCAACCCATTGGATATTGCCGATGTGATGAAAGACGGAGGTGCCGTCAACATCATTCAGCGTCCGGCAATGGACAAGCAGCTTGTCGAAACAGTGGGCAGGTATGCAAGACCGGGCAGAACAATGCTGTTGCTCCATGACGAGCTTATCCCACGCCAAAGCGAGGCATTTGCTGTGATTGAGCGGGCAATAAGAAATATTGCCGCGACGGATGTCAATGCCGTCATCTTCGGCGAATGCGGTTCAGGGAAAGAGCAGATTGCAAAAGAGATTTACAGGCTCAGTTCGCGGTCGCAAAAGCCATGCACCGTCATAGAAGCCGGCGGCGCGGCACTTGTGGGCAACCATGACCCTGCAAATCTGCGCAGCGAAGTGCTTAACCGTATGGAAGGGTACTTCAAGAAGGCTGACGGCGGTACGATCATAATCAAGAACGTGCAGTTGCTGACCTTCGAGAAACAATCGGTGCTTCTGCATATACTTGAAAACGAGCATCCGAATGTGAGGGTTATATGCACAGCAGACCCCGACCTGCGTCGTATGGTGTCTGAAAAGACGTTTCGCCCAAATCTGTTCTACATTCTACGACCAGTTGACATCACAGTGCCGCCATTAAGGGAAGTGACCGAAGACATCGTGCCGTTGTCAGACTATTTCCTGACACGTTTTGCCCATCGCAGAGAACAGCACAAGAAAAAGCTCGATGCCTCGGCAGTCAAAGCGTTGAAGCTGCACCCGTGGCCCGGCAATGTAAGGGAACTGAAAGATACCGTCCTCTATGCCGCATTCCATTCAAAGACAGATATAATATCGGCAACTGACCTCAATTTCAGCCAGTCGGAGCCTGATGCAGATGACAGCCTTACTCTGCGCAAGCCGCAAAAAGACAAGGAAAAAATCATTGAGGCGTACCGTCGCAGTGGTTCTTGGACAGGAGCGGCAAAGCTGTTGGGAATATCGGAACGCGCTCTGATAGAACAGCGTAAAAAACACTGTATCGGCAAGAAGGGCGAGCCGGAGGTTTGACAGCTCGTAAAAAATCACTAACTTTGCAGTGTTAAAATAGCAAAGACTGCGGTTGTAGAGTCAATCGCATCAAATTTATAGGATAACATAACTTCCGCATAAGTTCTATTGAGAATCTGCAAAATTCATTAATGACGAGCTTGGCGTGATGCTTATGCTATGCTTACTGCATAGCGTATAGTATTCAAGCTATCGTCATAGGTATTGCAGAACCTTCAATAGTTAGCGTAGATATTATACGCTATTTTTTTGCCTTAATCTAATCTGCCATTTTTTCATTTTAAGGATATATTTCACGCTTAATCTTCAGGTTTATTTACTATCCAGCGTGAAAGCAAAAATTTAACTATTGTAAATTTCAAGCAATTAAGAGGCTGCTATTTAGTGTGTTGTTGATTTTAACACGCCTCCGATCACCTCAATTTTCAACCATTCGGTTATAATTTCAACCGAGGGCTATTCCTCGCAAACCAAACCCAAAACAACCGAATGGAAACAAAAAATCCACCCAATGCCACCGACTTCGTAAAGAAGTCTTCCACGAAAAAGAAAAAACGTTCATTCAAGCGTAAGTTCGACGGAAAGCAAGCATGTTCCGCTCCTGTGTGCGATGACAATGCGGAGAATATCGACTGGTTTGTCGCTTGCCTCATGTTCTTATTTTTGAGCGTGGCACTCAGAGAGATGTTCAGCACCACAGACGCGGAATGACATTATGGGCAACGGAACATCCACCGAAGCGGATTTCAAGACCGCTGTGATTGCAGGCATGGCTCTCGCCGGCATCAGAACTCACAATGACGACATTCGCGCACCTCCCGAATTATTTTACCACGGTAAGCGTATAATATCCCTTGATGATGTGGCCTTTGGGTTGCACATCTCCAAAAAGACAATGCGCAAATACCGTGACGAGGGAAAAATTGAAATCTACGAAAGTCTGACCTGCGGGGCAGCATTCGTGACACAGGAAGCCTTCAATGATTTCATAGACAATCACTTCATCAGCTCCCGGCATCCGGACTATCCCAAGATGAAGAAAAAACATAACAACACCGGTGGAAACACCGATAAATAATCACCGCTAAATCTTTAATTCACTCATGGAAGAAAATCCAAAGGAAGAAGTGCTGATTGCCCGCGACAATGAAACCGGGCAGGTAGGCGCGGTCGTCGGTCAAAACCCCGACGGCACCCCCAAAATGGCCGATGTAAAATCGACCCCGTTAAGCGAACTCATCAAGTTCACCAAAGGGCAGAACCCCATCGAGGCATTCATCGCCAACTTCATGCGTCAGGCGAAGAACCCGACCACCTTCGGCATATTCAAGATGTCGGCCGCCGACTACGAGGCTCTGGGGCAGCCTATGGCGGAAATGCTCAACGACCCCGAAACCAACAGGGAGATGCTTGACAAATACCGCGTCAAGATGAAGACACCCGCCGCAAAAATCAAACCGGTTGACCCCGACAAGGTGAACTGGGCGGAGATAGAGAAACAATGGGGCATCAGCCGGGAGGATCTTGAAAAGTCAGGCGCGCTCCAACAAATGGTTTACCATCACAAGTCGCCTGAGCTACATAAAGTCAACGACCCCGACGGAAGCGGCGAAAAGCTGGACGCACGCCTGTCATTCCGCACAAATCCCGACGGCACATATTCGCTCACGCCACATTTCGTCAAGAAAGAACCGTTGCTTGACCAGCCATTCCGGGGCTACACATTCACCGCCGAGGACAAGGTGGAGTTATCCAACACGGGCAATCTCGGCAAAGCCGTTGACCTCAAAGACCCAGCGACAGGAGAGGTGCATAAATGCCTCGTGAGCATAGACCGCCTCACAAACGAAATCGAGAGCGTTCCTATCGATAAAATCTTTATCAAACAGAAGGTTGCCAATATAAATCTGACAATGCAGCAGATAGGCATACTCAAAAGCGGCGGTCTTATCAAGGAACAGCACGTCGAACTCCCCAACGGTCAGAAATTCACCGCCGACCTGCAATACAACGCCTCCAAGCGTGACATCGCCTTTGTCAACTCGGCTCAGTACCGTCAGCAGAACGAGCAGGAGGCACAGCGGGCACAACAGAGCCAGCAACAGGGCGGGCAACAATCCGGGCAAAGCCTCAAAGACAACTGGCACGACGCCAACGGCAATCCCAAGCGTCTGACACAGTGGTACCATATTCCGCTTGACGAGCAGAAACAGGCTGACTACCTCGCCGGGAAACAGGTACTCGTCGGTGAGGGCAAGGACAGGAGTGGCAACGACTGTACCATATACCTGCAATATGATCCCAAAGAGCGCAAGCCTCAGACCACCCGCGTATATCCCGACCGCGACAAGGTGGTGGGCATCGCCGAGGAAAGCAAAACCCAGATGGCGGTAAACGATGACGGCAAGACCAACGAGGCGACCAAGAACGTGAATGAACCGCTCCAGCGCGGACAGACAGAGCCGAAGGACGAGGCGCAGCAGAAAAAGCAGCACCAGCCCAAGCTCAAGACTCCAAAGCCGTAGCCGCCTCACCACTTTATCCGTTATCCACAGTCAAAACGACTGCGATTCGCTGACACGTCTGCCGGAACATAGATCCGACCACTGAATCCACAAAATCCACTGCGACAAATATCCCGCCTCCGGCAACCTGTCAGTATCCTGACAAGTATCTTCACGACATGGGGAGGTACGCGCGGCCTCCCCATGTTCTCAAAACATTCACCAACTAAACCACAAAAATTATGACACAACTGATTTTATGCGAAAAATACCGCATAGCCATAGCCGTCGCCAAAGCGTTGAAGGCGACACTTAACCCGGCATACGGGGTATATACCAACGGCGACATCACCGTCGTCTACGTTCACCGCGGCTTCATCAAGCCTGTCGGTCTTGACAAGGCTTCTAACGGCTGTCTGCCATTCGTGCCGGAGAAATTCAAGATCGCCGTCACCGACAAGAAACGTGACCGCGTTCTCAAACCGCTGTTCCGTAACGCAAAAGAGGTGGTATTCGCCTCAGACGAGGGTGCAGACGCTCAGGCGCGTTTCTTCAATATCTGCCGACACTTCCGAGTCGGGCATCCGACGAGCCGCATGTGGCTTCCCAGCATTACCCGTGCATCTATCAGGCGTTCATTCTCCAAGCGAGAAAAGGGCCGTCACCTGCACAATCTCGCCCAGTCGGGTCTTGTGGCAGGCGCGATGGACATGATGTTTGAATATAATTTCGCCGGAGTTCTCAAACGCTGGTATTACGAAGGCGAGCCGCTGACACGCAAGGAGGTCGTCGCCATGCAGTATCTCGGTGACATGGATGAACAGGCGGCACAATATGACGCCCAGCCGAAGGCGTACAGAATCTTCCTCGATTACGGAGGGCTGCACCTCGTTTCTGATCAGTCTTGGCAGAGCGAGAGGGTCTGTGCCGCAATCGTTGACACTATCCCTGTCGGCGAACCCGTCAAGGCGCGGATGACCGTCACGGAGGAAGATGCGTCGGTAGTCAGACTCCACACGATGCTCACTCTCCAGATGGACGCATTCGACAACTTCGGCTTTATGCCGTCGCTCACCGTCAGGACAGCGGAGAAGCTCTACGAGCAGGGCTTTATCTCATCGCCATACATCACCGCACCGGACGCCGGCAACAGAATAACCGTGTTGCGCCGACTATCCAAACGAGCCACAAAGACCGAGCGCAGCCTGTACAGGCTTATTGCAGGGCGCATGGACGCGGCGGCAATGCCACCGGAAAAGAAGCAGTATGCCTCTGTGACGGCTGAAATCGCCGGACTGACATTCACCTGCCGATGGGAGGTGAGAAAGCCGAAGCCCGAATATACAGGCACATCGGAACAGACAATCACCATAGTCGAAAAGATGATGGCACCGGTCAAAGAGGTATCGCCCATTTCATACGGCTTTGTTCCGACACTTGCCAACCTCACCGGATATGCGACGCTGACCGCAGACACTACGCACCCTGATATGCCTTACTGCCACACCGTACACGAATACGGCACGGCACTCGAAGGTCTTGTGCGCAAGGGCTTCATCACGATAAAGGACGGCACTATCGCCTGCACGCCCGAAGGCGACCGTCTGCTGCTTGACCTCGCTCCCTACAATCTTGCCCACAGCATACTGGTCGGGCAATACGGAGCTGACGAGATACCCTACGGAACAATAACAGGCAGAAAAGCCGTCAAGGGCTTCGGCGAATGGCTCACCGATACCGTCACCGACATTCTGTGCTACACGCCCAAAAACGAATGACCGCCACGACAGCGATAATTTATATCGTGATTGAAAAATAGCCGCTTGACCATAGTGCATAATCCGATAAAAATCGCTAACTTTGCCACTGAATCGCAGTCATAATTTATTTTGATTGTGGATTTAGTGGTGAGAAGGCGGGAGGGATACCCGCCTTCTTTTTTCAAACACATATCCCATCCACCACTTAATCCACCAATAATTTATGCCAGAGTTTGTTCAAATCGAAAAATCCGAACTTGAAGAAATATTCAGCCGAATGTCATATTTGAAGAAAGTATTTATCACTTTCTTCGAGCGCGTAAGAAACAAAGAGCCTGATGATTGGCTTACGTTGCAGGAACTCTGTGAGTTGCTCCATATCTCCGAGTCCAAAGCACGCTCGCTCAAAAAGAGTGGACGTATAGGGTTCATCAAGAGCGGGAAAGGATCTATGTTCCTCGCCGGAGATGCTTTCGGATTACTTGAACGGGTAGAGGCTGTACCGAGAAATGGGAACGATATATACTCATGACAGTAATGAAATAGGGAATTTCCATGCCGACAGTCTTACAGTGCTTGAAATCGTTGAGAGATTGAACACTGAAATACATCCGTCGTTCTTGGGCAAAAAGTTTTATACCGATGCCCAGCTCTCGGAAAAACTCAACATTTCAAGACGCACATTGCAGGAATACCGTGATAACAGGCAGATTGCCTATTACCGGCTTGACGGCAAGATACTCTATGCAGATGATGATGTGGAGGAATTTTTGAAATCCACATACCGCCCCAAATACTGAAACCGAAAATGCGGCCACCGGGTAATACCGATGACCGCATTTATTTCATTCAGTGACAGTCGAATTTATACCACCTGCACATTGTTGAATTTGCTGCGCATGGTTGCCATACCATCATACACAGCTTGATCCTGCATCTTGGCGTAAATTTGCGTTGTCTTTATATCACTGTGTCCGAGCATCTTGGATATTACCTCGATGGACACGTTGTTGCAAAGCGACATAGAGGCGAATGTATGGCGCGCCACATGGGTTGTCAGATGCTTTTTGATTTTTGCCAAATCTGCAATCTCTTTCAGATAGGCGTTCATCTTCTGGTTGGTAATCACCGGCATGACTACTCCCGTAGCCTTCACAACAGGATGATCCGAATACTTTTTGATGAGCTGGCGGGGTATGTCAAGCATCGGGATTATACACATTTCTCCTGTCTTGGCACGGGCCTTGCGTATCCAAGTATTGCCTTTGTCATCGTCTTGTATGTCGTCAATGGTGAGTGATTTCATGTCGCAAAAGGCAAGTCCGGAGAAGCAGCAGAACACGAAGGTGTCACGCACTACTTCCAGTCGTGGCAACTCCTTCAGGTCAAGATCCATTATGGTCTTTATTTCAGCCTCGGTCAAGAACTGACGCTCACTGTATGTACGCTGGTATTTCTTGCCGATAAACGGGTCGTGGTCTATCCACTTGTGGGCGAGAGCGTACTGCAACACGTTTTTGACGCAGCGGAGATAGCGCACGGCAGCGTTGTTGGCGCAGGATTTCTTCATGCGAAGGAAATGCTCGAAGTCGTCAAGCATCCCCGATGTAACCTCCTTTATCGGAATGTCGTCGGTCTTGTAGTGAAGTTTGAAGAAGTCTTCCAGATAGGCAACGCAACGAGTCCAGCGCTGATAGGTGGGCTTCACGATGTCACCACGGTCAAGTTCCTCCTTGCGTTTCTCGTTTGCCTCGCGGAACACCTCGCACATCATCTTGGGCTTCTCCATAGTTCCCATGTAATGCGCTTTAAGGACAGCCGGATTTACCAGCTTGTTCTCACGGATGAGCATGTTGTGAATTTCGCAGAAACGGGCGCGCACCATCTCAAGAAATTTGTTCAGCTCCTTGTCGCGGCGCGATGTGCCATCGCTCTGGTTGCGTTTCTGGTTCCAGTGTTTGGGGTTCACTGAACGACCGATTGTAAACTCCGTCATCTGGCCTCCGACCGAGATACGGGCGTAGAGCGGATATTCGCTCTTTTCTGTCTTTGGCTTCCTTGCGTAGAAAGTCAGAGTAAAATAAGAATCTGGTGTCATTTCTCTGTGGGTTTAATGGTTATATAAATATAATCATTTTCGCCGACATCACCAAACGAGAAAGAACATCAAATATCACGGATATGACTGATTGGACGGCTCACGCCTGTATTTCACCAAAACCGTGAGTCCAGCTCACGGTGCAAAATGGTGCAAAATGGTGCAAATCGCAGAAATCGGCTTCAAACAGCGTTTTGAGCGGGGAATTATGGTTAAAGAATATTTTAAGAGTTAAATAGTGTTTAGAAGCTCTGAAAATTGCGACCCCAACCGGGTCAAAGGTTCGTTCCCATACTCAAAACCCCACTTTGTGAGGCGTGATAACGGCTTAACTTTCGGTGTTTCAGCCGACTCACTGATGATTTCTGCCAACCGTGAGTCGAATTACTCACAAACGTGAGTACTCACTAATGACTCACTCACCACCTCTGTATTCTGCGCCATTCTGAAATTTTGGCAAAAAGAAAAAGCACTGAAAATCAAGTGATTTCAGTGCTTTGCGGCATTTTGCCATTTTTGATTGTGACCCCGGAGAGAACAATAAATATGAATGAGGATGAATGGAGTTGAATATCTATCCTAAGTAACAAGTAGCTATAATCGCCTATATTACAGCGTTATATCTGTATTAGTATTGTGCCTTGTGCGAGTAATTAAGATTTAATGAGTAACACGCAGATTTAACTTTGGTGGACAAAATGTGGACAAAAACTTGATGTGATGGACAACAATGTTTATCTTTGCGACGTTCTTAATCTAAACTACTTCTTATGGCTACAATCACGAGAAACATATCTACAAAGGTTAACACTTCGGGCGAGGCTGAGATTCTGCTTCGGCTGACTGTTTCGCGCTCATTGCGTCTGCGGCTGAAAAGCGGCATCTATATGAATCCAAAACGCTTCAAAGATGGCGCGATTATTATGCCGAGAGCCAATCAGAAAGAGGCGAAGGCTCTTAATGAGATAGAAAAACGTCTGACTACGCTGGAGCAACTTATCGTATCAGCCTGTATAGATAATCCACCGGAGAGTCTGTCGCAGGATTTTTTCCGCGATTTGATAGACCATTTCAACCACCCTGAAAAATATGAGGTGAAAAAAGTTGAACTGACGTTCTTCGGGCTGTTTAATGAATATCTTGAAAAACATCCTCTTTCCACTGCGAGAGCGAACCATTATAGAGTCCTTGCGCGGGCATTGAGTCGTTTTGAGATGTACATTCAGAAAACAGCAAACCGCAACTATAAGATGACTCTCGACAATTTCACAACCGATTGGATTGAGAAATTTGGAGATTTTCTGAAAGCAGAGCCGGAGTTGTTCGATAAATATCCGGAAATATATGCCGAGGTTCCGGCAGTAGTCCGCACTCAACGTAAGCCTAAACGACCCAAACCCAAAGGAGCGAATACCATCTGCTGCACATTCAAGCGGTTCCGTGCTTTCTATAACTGGTGCATTGAGAGAGGGTATACGCAAAACAATCCTTTTGCGAAATTCAAAGGAATCGGCACTGAAAAATATGGTCGGCCATATTATATATCTGTTGCCGAGGTGGAGAAGATTGCCGATTTTGACCTCTCGGAAAATCCGGCTTTGGCAGTCCAGCGCGACATATTTGTCTTTCAGTGTCTTATCGGGTGTCGTGTTTCCGACCTTATGCGTATGACAGACAATAGTGTAATTGACGGAGCTGTTGAGTATATCCCTGACAAAACGAAAGGAGAGCGCCCTGAGGTGCTTCGTGTGCCACTAAATAATCGTGCGAAAGAAATCTTATCCAGATATGCTGACCACAAGAAAGGGAACATGCTTCTGCCCTTCATCAGCCCTCAAAAATACAACGATGCCATCAAGAAAATTTTTACCCGATGCGGTATCACCCGTATTGTGACCGTATTGAATCCTACTACCGGCAATGAAGAGAAGCGGGCTATCAACGAGATTGCAAGCAGCCACCTCGCGCGACGTACCTTTATCGGCAACATCTACAAGGAAGTCAAAGACCCCAATCTTGTCGGAGCTTTATCAGGCCACAAAGAGGGCAGCAAGGCTTTTGCCCGTTATCGCGACATTGACGAGGAAATGAAACAAGATCTTGTTAACATTCTCGGATAATAGCCCTGATTCCCAATAAAATTCGTAACTTTGCAAAATGCAATCCGAGCTGAATAAATACTACAATATCAACGCTGATGACGCTCAATTCATCAGCGATATAAAGGCGATAGTATATACCGCCAAACAAAAGGCATATCAGGCCGCTGACCTCTTTCAAGTCGCGGCTAACTGGCTTGTTGGAAAAAGAATTGTCGAACAGGAGCAGCATGGTCGGGAGCGCGCTGAATATGGTAAACGAATCATAGAGCTTGCATCAGAGGCGTTGACGGCAGAATATGGCAAAGGTTATTCAGCTACCACCCTCCGTAATTATAGGAAGTTCTACCTTTCTTTCAGAGGATTACAAATTCAGCAACCACTGCTTGCTGAATTTAAGAACTGCTTTTTGAATCAGCAACCATTGCTTGCTGAATCTCCGACAACCATATCAGGCAAGGAGTGTGTCTATCCCATGCCTAATAACCTTTCATGGATGCATTATGAGCGTCTTATGCGTGTTAAAAACGAGGATGAGCGAGATTGGTATCTGAGAGAAGCATCTACCGAAAATTGGAGCTACCGTACCCTTGACCGCAACATCGGCTCTCAATATTATCATCGTCTGCTTCAGACACCGGAATCAAAACGTGGTGAAGTCGTTGATGAGATGCAACGGCTTACCGCAGATTATCAGAAAGACCGGCATAAATTTCTGCGGAATCCGGTTGTGGCAGAGTTCTTGGGCTTTTCGCAAGATGCGGCGTATTCGGAAACTAATCTTGAATCCGCGATTATCGACCACCTGCAAAAATTCATCCTTGAACTTGGCAAAGGATATGCCTTTGTTGCCCGTCAGCAGAGAATAAAAACCGACATAGGCGAATATTATATAGACCTCGTATTCTACAACTATATCCTTAAATGTTTCCTGCTAATAGACTTAAAGACATCGAGAATTACGCATGAGGACATCGGGCAGATGGATATGTATATCCGAATGTACGATGAGTTGAAATGTTCGGAAGGTGATAATCCTACAATCGGCTTACTCCTTTGCTCGGAAACGAGTAAGGATTTGGCACGGTATTCAATCCTCAAAGACAGCAAGCAACTCTATGCAGCCAAATATCTGACATACCTCCCGACAAGGGAAGAATTAACCGCAGAAATTGAGCGCCAGAAAGAGATATTTGCCCTGCAAACGGGCAAGAATCAAGATTAAGCCCTTGCATTTTCTGAATTATCCGCATTTTGAGATGAAAACATCTTTATCAAGGTGATGGCCGCAGATAGAAACAATCAACCAGTCTGAGAACATATCACATGGACAGAGAAGAACTTAGAAAGTTATATAACAATGATTCGGTAAAAATAACCGAAGTAGTTGAAACTTAAGTTAATATGTCGAATTGTCAAATACAAATGAATCGCCAAAGCGTTCATTATAAAACACTTATACCATGAACGTATTGGCGATTCTCAAAGACTTCACCTTTCGGTGTAAGTCGGTATTTGAAAATACTACAACCAAGATGAGCAAAAGGTTCCTCAACTGGCTGATTTTAACAATACGCACTGTAGCGTTGATTCCGGGCAAAGTCAATTTTACCCGGCTGTCGCGCTATGGCGGTCATACAGCCAAGACCTTTGCCTCCAATTTCAAGACAGCCGTAGACTGGATGAAAGTCAACATAGGTATGGCGCAGGATTGTTTTGGGCCGGCCGATGACATGGCAGTGGCAATCGATCCGTCGTTCATTTCAAAAGCAGGCAGACTGACGTATGGCATAGGCCGTTTCTGGTCCGGGGTGGCACAACGTGTCAAACGCGGTCTGGAGATAATGGCGATCGGGGCAATAAGTCTGAGTAAACATACATGCGTGATGCTCGGTGCTGTCCAGTCACCGAACTTCAGGACTCTTGAATCTGAGAAACAAATGTCAATGCTTGACTGGTATGTGGCACTTGTCAGGTCAAAGGCGACAGAGCTGCTCTCACTGACGGATATTCTGGTTGCCGATGCCTTTTTCTCCAAATATGAGTTTGTAAATGAAGTGATTGGCATGGGATTCCGATTTGTCGGGAGATTACGTGCCAACTCATATCTGAGGTATCTGGCCATGCCGGATTCCTCCGCCCCGCGAAGACGCGGCAGAAAGAAAAAGTATGGAGAGAAAGTGGATTTCTCCAACCTTGATATGTCCGTGTTCACTTCATTCATATATGAGGATTCCAAAGGAAACAAAACCCGATGTCACACGGCAGTCGTACATTCGAGGGCATTGAAACGCGACATCCGTATCGTGGTCTGTCCGGTTGAAAACGCAGAGCCTCTTCTTTACTTCTCTACCGACACCTATATGAGGCCTGAAAAGATCATCGGTTTCTACCGCACCCGCTTTCATATTGAGTTCGGCATACGCGATGCCAAGCAGTTTACCGGACTTCAGTCACAGCAGACCCGCGACAGGGAGCGGCTTGACTTTGCGTTCAATCTTTCCTTCACAGCCCTCAATGTCTGCAAAGAAGTCATAAGGAAGGATTATCCGGATCTTTCGGTAGCGCAGTTCAAACGGCTTATGTTTGAATCTTATCTCGCCTCAACAATTATTTCGACTTGCGGAAAATCTCCGCATCTCAAAATAATTAAGAAAATAAATCATCGGTTGGCTCAGTTAGCGGCTTAGCCAAGGCTGAACAACCTCAAATTTTACCGAATCATTGTATAATACTCCTGCGAATTTAAGATTAAAGCGCATCGCTCTTTGCGTTATTGGGGTGGCTATTGCCATGATGATTAGTATGATATTCCTGTTGGATAAGGTATCTTGGCAATTATTGTACTTTATGCGAGGATGTGCAGGTATCTTGGCAATTGTGTTTGTCATTATTGTGGCTGTTCTTGTTTATCGTGTGAATTGCGCATATATTTCAAAAGAATATTTCAAAAGAAAGGGACAGAAAAAGATAAGCAGGCACGGTTAGCCGTTTTGTTGCCGATTTTTTGTAATTTTGTATCTTAAAACGGCTGTGTAATAGGCTGTCACTGAATATGAATACAAAGAAACTTCTACATAGATACCCATTACTGCTGATACTTGTTGCGTTTATCGTGGCAAGCTTGGCGATGTCGTGTGGTCGCAATACAGAGATAGAATGTCGGTTGTCCAAGGCGGAGGCTATTATTAAGCAGCACCCGGACTCAGCCTATATGATTCTGAAAGGTGTTGACTATGAGGCTCTTTCGACAAGGGAGCAGAAGGCTCGTTATGCTCTGATACATGCCAAAGCCAATATGTATATGGGGTATTCGTTGGTTACCGATACAATTATCCCGGTTGCTGTCAATTTTTATAAAGATAACGGTGATACTACAGCATATATAGAATCAGTTGTAGCTCAGGCACATCATTTACGGTCGATAGAACTTAAGGACGAGGCTTTCTCTCTTATTGATTCAGTGGCAGCCAGTATGCCAGATAATATTCAAAAGAATCTCAATCAGGAACTTCTTGGATTTACGTTTGCGGACAAAGATTATTCCCGGTCTTTGGAATTAATAGAGCGGCAAATACGGCTTGCTGACGACAACAAGAAGCGGTTTAACTTTGAAATCAAGAAGATAACGCCGCTCGTAGCACTCGACAGGAGCTCTGATGCCGTTGCGCTGTGCGATTCGCTATTTGATTTGCCGGAAGCTCCGGAAACGGGGACGGCAGAATGGCTTTATTTGCGCGTGAACTATGCTACCGCTCTTGGCGAACGGAGAGAGACCTCAACAAAGGCGGTAGAGATTCTAAAAGATGCCATTGAGCGCATGAAAGGCGCGCCTGCTGAAAAACTTGCCGAGTTCTATGTGCCGATGATAAACCTTCAGCTAAACTCGGGCAATTTAACGGAAGCAACTGAATATGCCGATATGATTGACCGTATGAATGTCGATCTCTTCCGCAACGATCCGGTTGCCGCTACATATCTTGAATTTCTAAAAATAGTTCTGAACTATGAACATAGCGGAGCACTCTCGCTGAGCCGTCTTTCCAACACCGCCAATTCTTTGAGGCGCGTAAGCAATGACCTTGAGACAAAAAGACAAGAGCGTGATGACGCGCTTGAAACCTCTTATGACCTCAGTCGTCGCAACTATGAACTTACCATTGAACGACAAAGAATGTGGCTGTTTATCGTGGCCTTTATGTTCGTGGCTCTAGTTCTTATCGGTGTAATTTATCTGATTGCACATAGAAGAAGACAACGGCTTATAGAGGCAGAAGAAAGAATAGATGCGTTGGAACAACTTTCAAAAGCAGCGGCTGTTTCATCCACCGACGACAAAAAGGCACTACTGAAAAAGACACTTTTGCAGCAGATAGGTATAATCAAGACTTTTGCCGAATCTCCTACAATTCAAAATCAGGAGGCATTAAGAAAAATCTGCAATGTCGGCAATTCTGAATCCATATCCGACGCCTTGGTTAACTGGCAAGAGCTATATCCTGTGATAGACGAATTGTATGATTGCTTCCATACAAAACTACTCAATGACTATCCGGGGGTATTCTCCGAAAGAGAAATACAGATCCTATGCCTGTTGCGTGCCGACTTCTCGACAAAAGAAATCGGTGTCTTGATTCAGCAGACTTCAAACTCGGTATATGTCAGCAAAACCTCAATCAGAAAGAAGTTGAATCTACCGCCAAAAGATGATTTCATAACCTTTTTGACGGCTTCAATTCGACCTTAAGACCCAATTTGGCCGATTTAAGATTTTTACAAACTATTTCCATTGAATGTCAATATATTACGTTACGGGATTAAGATGATTTTGTTGATATTTAAGTAGTCTTGGACGCTGTTTTCACACTAACTTTGCAGTGTGAAAATTCAAAATCCAAGCGATATGAAAAAGTTAATTTTAATCTTCGCGACAGCCATTGTCTGGCTGTCAGCATACGCTCAAAGGGAGCGACAGCTTCAAGAGGTGACTGTGGTTGCCTCGCGCACTACAAACAACGCCGAAGGCTACACTACTAATCTTCGGGGTATGGATATCGCAAAGGGGAAGCCCGCTGTCGATGTACTGGGATTCCTTCCAAACATATCCCGTGAGAACGGCAACTTCAAAATCAACGGCCTCGCCGCAAGTGAGATTTATGTTGACGGCGTGAAGCTCTCAGACCTTTCGGAACTGAACAATATTCCGGGTGAGATGATAGACAAAGTTCAGGTCAAATATCTTGCCGGAGCGGACCAGAACGCCTCGCTCAGCGGAGGTACAATAATGATCACGCTCCGCCGTCCTCCGGAGGGTGGTTATTATGGCAGTATCTCTGCAAATGCCGACTGGTACAGAAGCTGTGGGTTCGGAAACGAAGGAATCAGTGGCATGATAAACTACCGATATAAGGGGTTAAGCGTGTATGACAACCTTTATGCCGGGGCAACCAAGGTTAAGGACAATTCAGAACAGACAATGACGGGTGACAACCTTCATACATTTCTCACAGAGTCATCCAAATCTCACAGCTTCGATTTCAGAAACCGTCTTAGCCTAACGCAGCAGTTCAACTCAGGTGCTCAACTCGGAGGCAGCTATCTGGTATCTTTGTATCGTCCGCATCCTTCATCTGTATCAGACAATGAGAGTCTGACTTCATCAGTCAGCAGTCGCAAAAATATTGTACTACAGGAAGGGACTCTTCGGTTTTCACAACCGCTTTCCTCTCGTGGCTCTCAGATGGAACTAACAGCCGACTACCTGAACCGTCATAGCCGCAACAACAGCAGCTATTTCCTTGATTCGGAAAAGACTGCCGCCTTAGATGAAACCGACAATCTCAATCTATGGAAATTCAAAGCTGATTTCAGCTATCCCCACAGCCGTACACTCATATGGAAATTCGGTGCTTCCGCACAATTCATATCCTCGGACTACACGCCGACCGATATTGTTGAAAACGATCGTTTTGAGACAAGCGATATTCCGACCAAGACTTCCGGATTCACTCCCATAGTCTATGCCTCGGCACAAGGAAGAGTTTGGAAATTCAAATACAGTGCAGGTGTCAACTGGCAGCTCAACCGTATTTCCTACGAAGACTGTTCAGTAGGCAACAAAAGTACAAATACCCAATGGTCGATAAATCCGACAGTACAGGTCATGATGCCTTTCGGCTCGAAAATGAATCATGCTCTCATGCTCAGTTATAAGCGGACTCTCAGTGATATACCATACACAGCTATTTCATCGGTAATCAACTGGAGCGACACTTACAATTATACCGTGGGCAATCCTGATTTGAAAGCACAATCAGCCGACATAGTAATGGCCGGATTATCTCTGCTCCGAAATAAAATTAATCTGACTGCCCTTTACGCCTATTCTCACGACCGGATATATTGGCAAACATTCCAGAGCAAGGAGACTCCCGATGTATTTTATGCCAAGCCGGTGAATATAAACGGTCAAGGTGTCTGGGGCTTCGGTGCGGAATGGATGGAAGCACCAACTAAATGGTGGCGTTTCAAACTTTCCGGGAGAATTGAAATCACTCCCGAGAACACAACGCTTGACGGAATACATTATAACAAGACCCGCTTCAAGGAATATTTCTATTTCAACAATAATTTCCGATTCGGTCACGGCTGGGGCGGTATGCTAAACGTCAACTTCGAGCCAACCTATCGCACTCTCGACCGCACATACCATGCTGTTTACAATGTGAACGGGCAGATTTACAAGACATTTCTTGGCGATAATCTTCAAGTAGCATTGGACTTTACCCCATTAGGCAACCGTCGCAAACTCGACCGACAAGCCGGAGCGAACAAGGTGTCATATAAGTACACCACCCCGTACAGTATGTCGGATTCTCGCTTACATGGAACTTCTCCGGAGGTAAGAAGGTGGATGTAAACGTAGTGGATGGTATTCAGGATTATCACGAAACGAAAGACAACAGATGATATGAAAGCAAAACTTCTAACAATATTAGCAATCATAGCGGTAAGCCTCTTCTCCTGCAGGCACACAGAATCGGATTACGAAACTGAACAGGCTGAATTTCAGAAAGAGCAAATGGAATTAGCCGAGGAACAGGCAGGACTGGAAGCAGAGCAAGAAGAACTTCGCCAAGAGTATGCCGAAATGAAAGAAGAATATCTCCGCGAAAAGGCTGAATTTCAGAAAGAGAAAAAGGCACTTCGCAAAAGCGTAAAGAAAGAACATCCTGCAAAATCATTCAAGCGAGATACTACTATACACCAACTGACAGATGCCGAAATATCAGAACTCACTGATAAAGTTAAATCGGCAGGTCTATGGCCAACCGATAAGTAAAAACAGCTTAATCATACATAGACAAAGACAGGCAGCCCCGGCAGTGATTGTCGGGGTTGCCTGTCTTCGAGTTATCACGAATTATTCATATCCATCTGGTAATGGAGGCTTGGCATCTTCGGGGATATGGGGGTTTGCCCGCACTCTCTTGATAGCTTCTATTTCACCCGGAGTCAGGCGGGAACGTTTCTCATGAGGCAATGGCTTCGGCTTTGATTCAGCCTTTGGCTTTGATTGCTCTGTTTCCTCGGATTTGGGTGACTCCGGCGGTTCCGGTTTCCAGTCATCGACAGGACGGAAGTAGAGGAACTGCGGGGAGTTGCGCTCCATGTTGAAGATTTTGGTCTTCATGCCTTCACGTTCTTCTTTCTTCCCATCGAGCATACGGCGTTCAAAGTCCTGATATTCCTCGGTGTCTGTCCTCCCTATGCGGCTCCAGCGGTAGAGCCATTCCACTCGTTTGAGGTGCTCAATCTCGTTGTCTTGATGGAGGAACATGACACCGAATGCGATGAAAACGACCACGTTTATTACGAACCCGATTTTGAACGCATTTAGTTTGTTGCGCAACGCGATTTCGTTATCAGAGCTGTTCTGCCGGTTCTCAATTCTTTTGAGAATAGCATTGTTCTCTACGGCTTTTTTATCGGTATTCTGGATTTCATCCTTGACAGCCTTTCGGATAGCCTTGTCATACTCCACTTTTTCAAGTGCGTCCAATGCACTGACAGTCACCGTTACCGACTGCGGTATCGGGTGTTCTCCGGCATTGCATTTGCGGGTAATCTCAGTCACGGCTTTCTCTATGTCGGACTTTCGGGCAATATCGTCCGGAAGCACAACCTTGACCTCTGACGGCATCGCCTGTGTTTGTGTCGGAGGGGTTGCCTTCGCCTTGGTTTCGAGGGTCTCGATGCGAGTGGTGTGGTTGGTTACTGTCTTTTGCAGGTCGTCAATCTGCTCACCTTGTTTCTTGACGTCATCATATAACTTTGACATATTCAGATTCTTCTTGATTTGCGTTTACGTTTGGCTTCTTCTTTCTTGATGGCGTTTTGAAACGCCTGTTCCTCCGGGTCGAAGCCGGGGCCGAGAGAGAACAGATTTCCGATTGCCCCGACGGTGGCTTCAATCACATCTTCCACAAGGGAGGACTTTTGCGTCGGGATATATTCGACGGTTACTTTCGGGTTCTGCTGGATAGAGTCTGATTGCTCAAATCCTTGTCTGCGGTTAAACTCAAAGAGGTTGTTCAGGCGGCGATATGTGAAAGCACGGTCGATTTTAGACCCGTTGACCGTTATGTCTCCGTCCGTAAATTTCACGCCGATGTGTTTGCCGGTGTTGTGATCGTCATGAAATTTTACCTCAATTCCGGCACAGGCGAGGCGGCGCGAGAACTCATCCCACGACTTACAGCCATAAATCGCCTGACTTATCCGCTCCTTGAATACCGGAATTTTGTCCTCGTATTTCTGTTTCAGCGGCGAGTATGTGAGTCCGTATTTGTCCTTGATAGCCTTTACAACACGGTCGCTGCGCCTGAAATTATTGCGCTCGTCGACTGCCTTGCCTGACATATTTACACGGTTATAGACGATATGGAAATGCGGATGTCCGGTTTCCAGATGGCGCACGATAAGATATTGTGTGTCCTTGATACCCATACCTTCCATATACTCTTTCGCGAGCTGAGCCATAAATTCATCGGTCATACGAGGCGCGTCAGCGTTGTCAAAACTGATGGAAATATGTCCTGCCGGATTCTCTTTACCGGGCATAAATCCATGTATCGCTTCAAACGACTGAACCATTTTCGCATAGTCGGTAGTGAAAATATTTTCGTTTCCGATGATGCGCCATGTGTCGTGTGTGTACTCTTTCGGGTCGTGGAACTGGCGCGTCACATACCCCACAACATCGTGAAACGTGCCGCTTTTAAGTATTCTTGCAAACATAATCAGTCTCTTTATTGGGCCTTAATTTTTTGAGAATGTCAAACATCTTATCGACGACGGCGACTAATTTATTGGCCGCACTGCGGAGTTTGAGCTGATGAAAACATGTCATTGCCTGATTGAAATCGGAACTGAGATTTAGTATTCCTCTAGCAATTTCCTGTTCAATCCCGCTCAGGCGACTGACAATCGTGAGCCGGAACGCACCGTGGCGTACATACTCCGCCATCTTTACTCCGGCGGCTTTTGACCGCTCCAGAAGGTCGGAGTATTCGGCATCGTTCAGTTTGATTGTCACCACATGGGTGCGCTTCTCATCGGTCGGTTTAGAGGGACGACCGCCCTTCCTGACAGTTGGTTTACTCATAGTAGACATTGTTGTGGTTTATGTGGATTGGGGAGGCAAAGAGCGGCTTATGCTGCGCAGTTTTGGGAGTCGTTTTCGGAGAAAAAGAAATCCCGAAACATATCCTTGCCTTCCCAATTCACTACGTTCATCGGGAAGCTGCCCCACGGTGTACCGGGTGCAGTGGTATCCCGACATTATCATCTCAGAGTTTGCGCCATATTTCGATGTCGTCGGCATAGAGATTGAGATGCTCCAAGAGGACGGCATTGATGTAGCTGCCGACGGTGGTGTCACGGTCACCGAGGATGCGGGCAATGCGTTCGAGCTTCGCCCATACGCTGTCCTCTATGTTGACCGGATGACGCTTCTCCAGCTTTGCCGGAGTGAGATAGGTAGCCTTGAACTCGGCGTAATCGGATTTGCGCTGTTGCTTGCCCACGCGCTGTTGCTTGGGCGATTCGGTAGTATCGATTGCCGTCTGCTCGTTATCGAACAGATTATCGTTATTGGCAGGAGTGGTGCTGTTGATAGTGTTGTCGCTGTTTACAGCATTGATAGCGGGAGTTGAGTTGATTGAATTATCTGGTTGCATAATAATTTGTGGTTTGATGGTTGATACTTTGGATTCGGGTGCATCGGTCAACTCGGTTGACTTGGATGCGGTTGTTGACGGAGATTTCTTTGCTGTCATTGTTTTTCGGTTTTTGAGGGTTTGTGAATTGCATAAGTATCCGGGTTGTACCGTTCAACTGACACAAGAGTGAGTTGTAGTTCATCAATGAGCGTCTGTAAAATCGGATTGCGGCGTATCATTGATTGCAGTATCGCTTGGTCAGGCTCTATTTGCAGCAGGTAGTCCGCTATGTCGAGTCCGACTGTTCGCTCGTCATCGGTGGCAACATCTTCAAGGAAGTTGAAGATGCTTGCCTCGATACCGAGACTGCGGAGCAATCTCAGTTTCTGCCGCCACTGGTCTGTCGCGCCAATATCGGGATACAGGATAACCTGACAGCCACGGAGAACACGAAGTGCGTCGGCATTAAAGCAACCGTTTTTACCACCTGTAGCCAGCCACACATATTCCGGCAGATAATATGCCGCCACAAGAGCGGTCTTCTCGCTCTCGACGATGGCAACCGGTTTGCCTCGGTTCATCGGCAAGAGGTGTTCGCCGAAAAAGCACTGACGCAGATTGAAGTCGGGCATCTTTAACAGCGAGTGAACCCATGTCACATGATTGAATGGCTCCTTGACACGCTTGCCGCAGTCAGCGTTATAGAGCATGACCTTTCCTGTGCGGGTGTCTCCATTGGCATCGGTCTGCCAGAACACGCATGACCCCGGCCAGTGCTTTGATGTGCCGACACGATATACTCCTATCAGCCTCTCCGCTTCCTCGGCTCCGAATTTGGAGCGGAGGAAAAGGTAGAGGTTGTTCAGATGGTAGCCGTGCAAAGTCTGTGAAACAGTCTTTGACTCTATCAGTGATGGTTTGCGTCGCTCGGTCGGTTTGGCTCGCCATGCTGACGGAGTGGCGAAATCGGAGTGCAAGGGCTTCGCCTGAGGATTACGCTCGAAATATTCCTTTGGCGTAAGATTATAGCCGCAGCTCTGTTCATGGTCACATCTGCCCACATCGTCCGGAAACGAAATTTGTTTCTCGGTGTCAATATACCGGCTAAAACAACGTTTCTTGTGACAGGCGGGGCAGGTGTGCCGTGTAGCCACTCCTTTGTATGGCTGGAGAATGAATCGGTGTGTATTATTCATAGATTCTCAAAAAATCGGTTCGCACTATCTGCATTATCCGCATTTTGTGGGCTGAAAATGCCGAAAGTGCAGAAAATGCAGGTTTACAGTCATATCTTGCCATAAATTCCATGACGTATTTTCTGAAAGTGAATCCCGGTGAAACGCCTGATAAAATCCTTGAAAGTACGCTCCGGCATAGAATTGTCGGCGGCGATTTCCACACCCTGCTCAGTTGTGAACTCATCGGGTAGAGCCGACATCACGGCTCTTTGCAGTTCCGACAGCGACAGCTCGCGGATAATGCCCTGTACTCTTGTGGCGGTTGTCTTGAAATAATCCACAAGTGATATGGCATTTTCAACCGAGACAAGATCTATTTCCGATTTGTCAGCTTCACCACAGGCCCAGCGCGCCATTTGCATTATTAGACAAAAGCGTATGGCATGGAAATCAAACTTGTTATAGACACCTTTCAGTGCGTCACATTCCTCCCGGTTACATTCCTCAGTGTTCTGACGTTGCCATTCGTAGAGCCGCGATTTTGCCTCAGGAGTGAAAGGCAGAATACCGGCGACGATATTGCCGTCATCATCGGTTTCGTAGGGCATCGCCACAAGTCTGCCGATGATGTCAGCCCATGCCGCTTCGATGTCGAACGACGGTTCTCGGTCGCTCCACGGCTGCTTGTCCTGATTGCCGGGCATAACGAACAGCAGACGGTCAATGAAACCATTTGAGGTGCGACTTCCCTGAGCCAGCTCATTCAATATGCCGTTCTGGATAGTCCCCACAACCGAGATAAAAGGGCGACTGATGTATACAGAGTTTTTCACGCCCTTGCGGTCGGAGAACGACGGATTGGCATTGAACAGTTTGAGCCAATATTCCTCGTCAGAGCCTTTGTTGTAGCGGTTGAAGTTCTTGAACCATCCTGCAAGCTCGTCATTCCACATAAGTATGCCACGCAGATTCTGCGAGTGAATAAGCAGCATGGCTTCCGGGGTGGCGTCAGAAATAAGAAAACGTTTGCATACCGGGGCCACAGGGTGTGAGGCTGTACGCTCCTTCATCGGCAGTTCACGCTGACGCTCGTATTCCTCGCACTCCTTGACATATGCGCGTGTCGCCTTACCGTCCAGCTCCGTGAACGGACGTATGGCGAAATTCAGCGGATGCGACTTACAGGCACCGGGTCTGCCGACAAGAGCCATGAAAAGAATCGCGCTCTCATCCCATTTCCCTTTGAGCCGGGCGAAATGGGTATTGCCGATACCCAGCCCGACAGCCACAAGCATAGCTCCTGCTAGATAATCCACCGGGTAACCGTAACACTCATTCGCCTCCCGCACGATACGCTGAATCTTCATAGGCATGGCACCCAAAGGGAAATCGCCGCCTTTAATCTTCACGCTCATGTCAACAGCCTTGCCGAGCACGAGCATCGGGTCTATGCCCTTATTTTCCTGTCTTGTCACCATGCAGTTCCAATGTTTTTTGTACATCTTCTTGGCGATAGAAAACTTTGCGCCCAACCTTTACCGCCTCAAGGTATCCGCTTTTGCGCCAGTTGTAGAGAGTGACCTCACACACGCCGAGTTTTTCCATTACCTCTTTGCGTGAGAGTAAAGTGGTCTGAGCGGCTGTCGCCATCATTGGCAACAGTTGCTCCTTTGTCAGTTCGATTACGTTCTTTGCGAAATCGAACAAATCTTGTGGAGTCATAGTCAGAGAAACATTGGCTCCCGCTTGTAAGATGCTAAGAATATCTGTCATTCAGATTCTCCTATGTGTCGCCATTGTTATACCCCGGCAGCGGTGGCAACTTTACCCGCTCCCTTCGCCTATTCCACTCGGAACAGGGCTGCAAAGAAAGCACAAATATCGTGTCTTTTCAAATGTATAACGCTGATACACAGGAGGTTAAATTCGTTTTAATTCGTAAACGAAGAAAACGAAGAAATACGAGATTTTTTGCGCCATTATAGGGGCTGACATTATGACATAATTGACACTTACACGATAGTCACAAATGACAAAAGCCACCCGACCATGAAGGTCAGATGGCTTTCTTGAGTATGTCTTCGTAGAGGATTTTATACGGTAGCGTATGCCGGGAGGTCAAGGAAATCCCTTATGTCTGCCAACTCCGCTTTGTTCTCCGGGAAGTCTATGACGAGTTTGTTCTGTACTCTTGACATAAAGGTTTTGTGTGCGTCCTGCACACCGCGGACATGAATTTTCTTATAACCGGCCTTTTCTCCGAAAGCTTCATCAAGAGCTGAATGGAATTCTACGATGGTACAGCTATGGAGTACATGTGCTTTGTCGAGTGCGATATATAACATCGCTATGTCTTTGGCTCTTTTCTTGACTGTCACACGTTCCTCTATCAGTTCGAGTAATGTGTGGTCGGTAAGCAGTTCTTTCAACGGTTTCCGCTCTGCTATTCTTGCCTTGGGCTTTTTCTTTTCGGTGGTTACCACATTGTCATCGGTGACAGGAACGGCAGATTTGAATTTCTTTACGACTTTTAGCGTCACGGTTGGAACAACGCCCAGTTCATCCTGCTCTTCGCAGAAATTACGCCAATCATCTTCAGTTCTTGCCTCAATAGAGATGCTGGTATATATGATAGTTTTTATTGTAAATTTGAAAACTATACGAGCCAAGAAGGTCAGTTTGCCTCCGCGTATCAGTTCCTCGCCCATTTCTGTCATACACTCGAAGCTACGTCCACGGAAAAGCCATGCAAGCATCGCCGGTATCATTGAATCTGGCAGAGGGTTTTCAAAGCCGGCCAACAGCTTATTGCCTATTTTCGCTTCGTGCAGAATTTCCTCCAAATTCTTGAAATCGGTTGCCCGGTCGTCTTTCAGGCGACACTCGACAGCTTTCTTGAATCCGGGAGCAAGTTTGCTGGCAAAATTAAAAACTTTCTCGAAGCCTACGCCGTCGGCGGAGTGCATCATGTCGGTAAAGTCGCAGTATTCTTCGTAGTTATTGGAAATCCACTCGTCGAGTAGCTCTTTGTGTCGTGGAGGTGGGGGTGTGTCGGTGCTCACTGGCTATAACTGAATTTTAACGGGAGTCAACATTAACTCACGATTCTTAAAACATCCAATAACGCTCACTTGTTCGCGCGGTTGAATGTCACCGACATTCAGCATAGTCCAACGACATTCAAAAACATAGAAAATGAATGTCGCCGACGCATAGGATTCAGTTTGGTGGACAATTTGTGGACAGAATACCCATAAATAGAAACTCAATCACTTGATTCATAAGTGATTGAGTTTCTATTAAGTGACCCCGGAGAGGCTCGAACTCTCGACCCACTGATTAAGAGTCAGTTGCTCTACCAACTGAGCTACGGAGTCATTTTCCTTTTTTTGTGGTGCCACCAGGAATCGAACCGGGGACACAAGGATTTTCAGTCCTTTGCTCTACCAACTGAGCTATGGCACCAAAATATGTTTTTACAAGAAGGAAACGTTGTTGTTTTTCCGTTTTTGCGTTGCAAAGGTAGGGAGTTTTCCGATACTGTGCAAATTTTTTGGTAACTTTTTTTCGATTTTTTCAAAAAAAGTTGAAAATCGAGCTTTTTTAGCGTTTTTGAGGGTATTTTTGGAGGGTGCGGGAAGGTTATGGCTGCTTTTAACTTTTTCGGGAGCTGATTGTTTTTTGATGGTGATTTTTATATTTTGTTCATACTGTACGGTGATTTCTATTTTTGCTCATAAAAGAGTATCGAATTATTCGAAAAAAATATTTCCTATGGATACCAGTGCGGCAAAAAACTAATGGCTGTCTAAGATAAGTTTTTCAATCTCATCCGTGAAAGCTTCTGCCGATAGGTCATACGGCAGCCAATGAATCGGGAAACCGCGTTTTTCCATGCCTCTGAACCATGTCATCTGTCTTTTGGCAAACTGGTGTATGGCGATTTCAAGTCCTGACACCATCTCTTCGTATGCCATCTTGCCGGTTAGATAGAGGGTCAGGTATTTATATTCAAGACCATAATAAATCAGATCGTCGGCAGGAATGCCTGAGTCAAGCAACCGGCGTACTTCATCGACCATCCCTTCTTCCAGACGGCTATGAAGACGCCGGGAGATGCGGTCGCGGCGTCTGTCGCGGTCAATCTCCACGCCTATCACTACCGCATCGGTAACAGGCGATGGCTCTGCCTCGCGTGCTGCGTCAGGATGGTCATTGTAGTATGTCTGAATTTCGATGGCGCGTATGGCTCGCTTAGCGGTGTCTACATCGGTTGTGTTATGCAGATTTTTCATCGAGGCCAATATCTCTGAGAGTTCGTTGAGCGGCTTTCCTTCGAGGCTGTGCCGAAGCTCCGGATTTTCCGGTACTTCCGGGAGGCGCAGACCTTTGAGGACACTTTCGACGTAGAGGCCTGTGCCACCGCATAGGATCACATAGTTTCCTCTGGATTCAATATCGGTCTTTGCCTTATGAAAATCCCGTAGAAATTCATAGAGGTTATATTTATAACCGGCAGGGCATATATCTATAAGGTGAACAGGAATTTCTCCGTATTCCTCAATGTCCTTGCCCGTACCGATGTCCATTCCCCGGTATATCTGACGGGAATCGGCACTGATTATTTCAGCGCCGATTCTCCGGGCAAGGTCCACAGCCCTGCGTGTTTTCCCCGAGGCTGTAGGCCCGGTAATGACTATAAGCGGTCTATTTTTATCTGTGTCCATTATCTATTGAATCAGGCTTGCGTTGCTTTACGCTGCCGGCGGTGAAACAGTTTGCGCAGATGGAAGAGAGGTTTGTCCTCATTGAAGCGTGCTACTTCAAGCCATTGTGAATCGTTGAAATCGACATCCCAGTCACAGATACCCTTCAGGTGGAAGGTCGGGCGATAATTCTTGATGCGATAGAGCCTGTTGCCATCCGCGTCATAGGTCTTCCATGCCATAGTGACAGTGTATAGCCTGTGGATCTCGGAGGCGAGCATCTTGGTCAGTTCATGATTATAAAGCAGACGCTGCAGCTGGGACAGTGTGAACCATTGGCCGCGTACAGACGTGCTGTTAATGGTTTCTTTGGCCGGCAGACAGCAGATGAAATGGAATACATTGGCCTGTCCCGACATGTCGGTGCTTTTATACATAAAACGTATCGACATGTCCTCTGCCGGCAGACCTGTCAGATTTGAAAAATGGTCGGCGGCATCTTCGACGCTTATGGAATTAGAGTGCGACAGGCTGATTTCGGTAGGAGTGTCGAACTTGTCGCCATCAGGATAGTCATGGAAACCTTCGGTCCGGCTCAGGAATATGTTGTCTTCATGAAAAATTAGGAAGCGTACGCCGGAACCGTTCATGCAGACACGAGGGTTCTGCTCGATGTGGTTGTAATAATAGCTCCATAGTCCGAAATATCTCATGCCGAAGAAAATGATTGAGAAACCGTATAATATAGACGGAACCCAGTTATAGAAGAAATGATCGGCACTGTTGAGATTCACGTTGACATAGTAGAGTGCATAATATACCCATGACGTCACGCTGACGGTAGCGGAGAGGACGAGCAAAGTTCTGACCTGATAGCGGCTTTCCTGTGAGAAGACTTTTCCAAGAAATCCTCGCTCAGAAGCTGTGCCGTTGCGTATTATGCACTCCCGGCATACAGATGCGTTGTTTCCCTGTATTTCCGACAAAAGGCAGTAGAATGTGGCTACAGGCCCGAGTATGAGTATTGTCAGATAGGGGATGTGCATGTTAAGCAGCTCTTCGGGATAGAACAGCGAGATGATATGGCGGGTATAGATAATGGATATTATTATCATTATCAGAGCCGATGTACACAATGTCCTGACGCATATTGTCTGGATGAGGTCACACGACGACGCACTCAGCTTCCTCCCGTTGTTGCGGTAGATAATGAGGAGTAACATCAGTCCGAAAGTGATTGTCGGAATCCAGTGTCGTGGCACGAAAAGTGCGGCCATTTCAGGCAAAGCGAGAGCCCCCACAGCAATGGCCCAGTTGAGCCATAGCGTGAAGATTGCTTTTTCGTTTGTAATGTGATGATGTTGGGTCATGTATGTCAGATGCTTGTAGCTTAACGAAGATTGGATTTAAAGTAGGCGAGCATTCGCGAGTAGACCGAAAGACGCGCACCGCATCCATAGATCGAATGGTTCATGTTAGGATATATGAACATGTCACACCACTTTCCGGCAGACTGGAGTGCGGATGTATACTGGACTGTGTTCATGAAATGTACGTTGTCATCGGCAGTCCCGTGCATCATTAGCAGCGGTACTGACAGGTTGCCGACGGCATTCAGAGGGGCAGACGCGCGGTAGCCGTCTTCATTTTCCTGCGGAGTGAGCATATAGCGCTCGGCGTAGATAGTGTCATAGTAACGCCAGTCGGTGACAGGGGCTATGGCCACGGCGGCAGCGAAAGGTGTCGATGGGGTCGACACGCACATAAGTGTCTCGTAGCCTCCGTAGCTCCATCCGCAGATGCCGATGCTGCCTGATTTAACGTATGGTTGTCCGGCAGCCCATTTTGCCACTGCCTGCTGGTCGATTGTCTCGTAGTGGCCGAGATTCTTGTATACGATGGTTTCCCATGCGCGTCCGCGTCCGCCTGTTCCGCGACCGTCGGCACAGATTACGATATATCCCTGCATGGCGGCATACTGTTCCCAGTCGATGGCCCATGAGTCGAGCACTTGCTGAGAGCCGGGGCCGCTGTACTGCGTCATGATCACGGGATATGAGCCTGATGCGGAGAATCCGGCCGGTTTCAGCATGTAGGCATTGATAGTGATGCCCTCGGCCGTCGTTACGGTGAAGAACTCACGTTTGGGAGCGGAGGCATATTTTGCCTTTGCCGCAGCATTGTCCTCAAGCACACGAATGTCTTTTCCGGCTATGTTGCGCAGTGTGTAGACAGGAGGGGTCTGTGCGTTGCTGTAGCAGACGGTGTAATAGTTCTTTGCAGGAGTAAACCAGACAGAAGCGTTGCCCTTCTCAGGAGTCATGTGGGTCATTATTCCTTTTGGGTCAATGCGCGAGACCACTCTGTTGATAGGTCCTGTGGCTGTCGACTGCACATAGTGGTTGCCTTTTGCATCTGCGCCGTAGTAAGCAAGCACATCGAAATCGCCTTTTGTGATGGCACGGGTCATTGAGCCGGCATAGTTGTACTGATAGGCGTGGGTGAATCCGGAGCGCGACGAAAGGACGACAAAATTATCTGTGTTGAATGTCAGATTCTCGTAGGTCGACGGTTCAAGCCATGCCGATTCCTCTTCCACAAGTATCGATTTGGCCACGTTTGATTTAGGATTCATGCTGAAAAGCTCCATGCGGGTCTGTGCGCGGTTGAGGGTTGCGATAATCAGGCGGTCGGGGCTTCCTCCGTAAGATATTCTGGGGATATATTCGAAATTAGTGGCAGGAATGTCAAGATTCTTTGTCTTGCGGTTGTCAACGTCATAGCTGTGGACGCTGACTTTCGAATTCGGTTGTCCGGCTACGGGATATTTGTATGTGAACGAACCGGGGTAGAGCGCATATTGCTCCATCGGATTGCAAGTCCCTTCATATAGCGGGAATGAATAGGCCGGGACATCTGTCTCATTATACTTGATGTAGCATAGCGTAAGATTGTCGGGTGCCCATGCCATTGACGAAGAAGTGGTGAATTCTTCTTCATATACCCAGTCAGGCACCCCGTTGATAATCTTGTCGGTCATGCCGTCGGTGGTTACATCGACCTCCGTATTATAGTCTATTTTATGGAGATGGATGTCATTGTCAGAACCTACGAAGGCCACCATCCGTCCGTCGGGAGAGAAAAGAGGCTCGCGTTGGTATTCAAAATTAACTGACAGCGGATGCAGCTGGCGGGTCCTTATGTTGTAGACATAGTATTTGGCCATCGAAGAACGGCGGTAGATCGGTTTCCGTTCGCGTCCAACGAGGAGTTTTGAGCCGTCGGGGCTCATCACGAAACTCTCGATTGACGGAATGGTTGTCTCGCGCGTATGTGTGACATCCATTACTGTCTCTATTTCCTTGCCGGTGGCGGTTTCGTATTTCACCACCTTTTTGCCGTCGGCAGACAGTGAGAGATAGCTCAGTCCGTCGGCGAGATATGCCGGACGTGACACACGGGTGGGAGAGTTCTGTGGAAAAACGTATGGAGCGAGATCTTTGTCGTCGGATATATTGGCTGAGATAGCCGGAAGGGCCACCGAGGCCATCAACAGATATGGGAATATTTTTTTCATGTCTCTATCGTCGATAGAATAATACTATATAATATATGTGTTGAAGTGCGGGAATAGAGAGTAGGGGACAGGTGAGAGCCGGATAGCGGAATGGTCAGAAAAGGGTCAGCTGAGCCTCGTTGTCGTTGACCGGCTTGCGCGGCGGTTCATGATAGCCGAAATCAGGGTCTTCATTTCGCTGCTGCTTTCCGGAGAACCAGTCGGTGTTGTCAAGGTTATTGTCAATGCGCACTTTCTTCGGACGGCCTCTTCGTTTGGCCGGAGCCGGTTTTGCTGATTCGGGCGAAGGCGCGGGAAGCTTGACCGGGCCGGTAGCATAGGTGCGCGGTTCTTCCGGAGTTGCATCCCGGCGGGCGAGTTCGGCTTTCAGTTTTTTGATTTCGCTGCGAAGCTTCATTTCGCTGTTGGCCTGATTGTAGAGATTTGTCTCTATAGTGCGGTGAAGAGACGCGTTCGATTCCTGAAGTTCGTTGATTTTGGCATCCTTCCGTGCTTTGATTTCCTCAAACCGGTCGAGCTGTTCCTGAATCTGACCGACGACATCCTCCTGACCGTTCTGTTGCCGTTCGAGTTCTTTTCGCATTGCAGCCACCTGATTGCGGAGGTCGTTTATCATCACATCGCTCATCGAGCATTTGACTTCAAGCTGTTCCTTAAGTGTCAATTGCCGGACGACTTCTCCACGCAGGCGCTCGCATTCGGCGGCCATTGCTTCGTTGTCCTGTTCAAGAGCCGAGTTCTGTGTCTCAAGCAGTGGAATCTTTGTCCCCAGTTCCGCTACCTTGGCTTCAAGACCGGAATTTTTTGATTTAAGTTCGGATATGAGCGCTTCCGATGCCGACATCTTTTCGTCATTCTCGGGACGGATGTCGGTGGAAGTCGCCATCTGAGTCTCCGATTTCAATATCAGGTCGGCTTTTTCGGCTTCGAGTTCCTTTATTTTGGCCTCAAGCTCGTTTCTTCGGGTTTCGAGTTCATTGCCACGGATTTCGAGTTCTGAATTTTTAGCTTTCAGCGATTCGCTTTCATCTTCAAGACCTTTTACCCGGGCCGTAGCCTTGGCAAGTTCCTCGGCATCGTGTGAGGGCTTACGGCTGAAGAAGCGCTCTTTTTCCTGCACTTGTTTTGTAAGCTGTGCCTCCAGATCATTGATGCGGTCGAGAAGAGCGTGCTTCTGGCGGTCAGCGCTCAGGCGGAGTTTGCGGTTTTCGTCGCGAATCGATGACAGTTCATTTTCACTTCCTTCAAGTTCTGCTATTTTTTTCAGAAGCTCCTCTCGCTCTTTTTCCCACATCTTGCTGTCGGCTGAAAGGGCGGAATCGACCCGTTGACGAAGCGATTCGGAGAGCGAGTTAAGGATGTATTGACGCTGGGCTTCTACGTTAAGGCATTCCCTGACGAATTCAGGCTGAGTCCGGTTGAACAGGTCGATTACCGCGTCAAACAGGTCGTTTGTGAGTCCGGGTCAGATGAGTCCTCATCTTTAGGTGTGTCACCGGCTTCGGAGTCCGATGTCTCGGATTCCGGTTCTTCGTGAGGTGTTGTCGGTGCGGTCGGAGATTCGGTTGGTGTCTCCGTATCATTGTTGACAGCATCGGTGGGGACTGTCGGGTCATATTCCCCTTCCTCCTCTTCGGTTTCCGGCGAAAAACCGAATGCACGACGTAGGATTGTCACTACAGACATATTGGCTCTGTGTTATGATGATAGACGGGCTGGTGCCCTATAAGTTTCAGGGTATGGCAGGGTGTACTGATGACGGTATGTCTGACCGCCTTCGGATGTCAGCTTCCTTTTGGGGTCAGACCGCCACAATGCAAAGATAAATGAAAAAATCCAAAATACATATATATATGATAGAATTGTAACTGAAATGTCCCAAATAGAAGAAAAATCTGTGTAAATTTGCACCCCATATTGTATAATACACGTTCTGATGTTACGTAGAAGTATAATAATTTTAACCTTGATTCTTGCTGTCGCGGTTGCAGGACATGCCGGTAACGGTGGCTTGGCTCTTGCTTGGGGCGACAGAGGCGACGGCACTTTTGCAAATCCGGTTCTCAATGCCGACTATTCAGATCTTGATGTGATCCGTGTGGGCGACAAATACTACATGACATGCTCCGAGTTCCATTTCATGGGTATGCCGGTTCTGGAATCTGACGATATGGTCAACTGGCGTATCATCGGACAGGTATATGACAATATCGGAATGCCCGGATATGGAGACATGATAAAGTATGCCGAAGGAACATGGGCGCCTGCCTTGCGTTACCACGACGGTAAATTCTGGATTTTTGTCTGCACTCCCGAAGAGGGTCTCTTCATGACCGTTGCGGAGGATCCCGCCGGGCCGTGGAGTCCGTTGCATCTTGTAAAAGGTGTGGCCAAATGGGAAGATCCCTGTCCTTTCTGGGATGATAACGGTGACGCTTATCTTGTGCGCAGCCGTCATCGCGCAGGGCCTATAATAATTCATCGTATGAGCCCCGACGGACGTGAATTGCTCGATGAAGGAGTGACAGTCTATAAAGGTCCGGTTGCCGAAGGCCCTAAAATGTTTAAAAAGGACGGCTACTATTATATAAGTATTCCCGAAGGCGGTGTCAGCAAAGGATGGCAGACGGTTCTTCGCTCCAAGGATGTCTATGGCCCTTATGAGTCACGCCGTGTGCTCGAAAGGGGAAGTACTGATGTCAATGGCCCGCATCAGGGGGCGCTTGTCGACACACCCGACGGCGACTGGTGGTTCTATCATTTCCAGTCGGCCGGGGCGCGTGGCCGTGTCGTCCATCTCCAGCCTGTGAAATGGATTGACGGCTTTCCTTTCATCGGGGAAGACTATGACGGCAACGGAGTGGGCGAGCCTATGAAGATATGTCCTAAGCCGTTGGCCGGATTATCACGCCGTGAAGTGCCTCAGACATCCGACGAGTTCGATGAGAGACGGCTGGAAATCCAGTGGCAGACCAATCATAATCCTGTGCCCGGAAATATATCTTTCGGCCATCGTGAAGGATGCCTGACCATAATCCCTATGCAGTCGCCGATGCTGCGCACCGCACGCAATCAGCTCACACAAAAAATAATGGGCTTCCGCTCGGAGGCGGAACTTTCTTTCGACATATCCGATATGAAGCCGGGCGACAGGAGCGGGCTTGAATGCCTTGGCAAGCAATTTGTCGGAGGCGGTGTCATGGTCGAGGACGTTAATGGCCGTCGTGTGACATCGGTCTATATGGAAAACGACAGTTCGGTGGTGTTCCGCAGGCCGTTTGAAGTGGCAGAGCCGGGGAAAGTGAACGTCCGACTGTCGATTGACACCGTAGATGGTGATTTCCGTTTCAGCTATAGCCTTGACGGGAAAAACTACATGCCACTCGGAGAAGCCTTTGAAATGAAAGAAGGTTTCTGGAAAGGTGTCAGAACCGGCATATATGCCTATTCGACAACGGAAGGCTATGGGAAAACACATTTTGATTATTTCCGTTACCGTCACGACGGACCGGACTTATCATCACAAAACGAATAATCAATTTTGACAATGAATAGAAAAATCAATGATTCAGCCTCCGACGACTACACGATGCTTGAGGCTATAGAGGAAGCGAAACGCTGTCTTCACTGTAAAAATCCCTTGTGCAAGAAAGGCTGTCCCATCAGCAACGACATGCCCGACTGGATACGGGAACTTTCGATGGGCAATCTCGGCAATGCGATGGCCATCATCAACGCGAAGAGCAATCTGCCGGCAGTCTGCGGCAGGGTCTGCGCCCACGAGCGTCAGTGTGAGGGTAATTGCATCCTTAACAAGAAAAACGCCCATATCCATATCGGCAAACTCGAACGTTTCGTCGCTGATTTCGACAGCGCTATGAATCTCACACGCGAGAATCTTGTCCGAAGACCCGTGGCCGAGTGGCAGTCATCGGCAGCGGTCCCGCCGGCCTTACGGTCGCTGGTGAACTTTCACGCAAGGGCTTCGATGTGGAGATTTTCGAAATGGAGCCTGAGGCCGGCGGTGTGCTGATGCTCGGCATTCCCGAATACCGTCTGCCGAAAGAGGTGGTCCGCAACGAAATCAAAAAAATCTGTGAGCTTGGTGTGCGCATACACTGTAATGTAACCATCGGCAAGGATTTTACTGTTGACGACCTGTTCGAGAAAGGTTTCGATGCTATTTTCATGGGTACGGGCACAGGTAAGCCCAAGAAGCTTTCTATTCCCGGAAAAGACTACGAAGGAGTCCGTCAGGCCATCTACTTCCTCCGCCGTGTAAGCCTCTATAATTCGGGGCTTATCAGCCGTGATGAAATCCCGGTTAAGGAAAATGACCGAGTTTTTGTCATCGGCTGCGGCAACACCGCTATGGATGCCGCCCGTACGGCTTTGCGCATGGATGCCAAGGAGGTTACAGTTGTCTACCACAGGTCGATTGAGAATATGAGCGCTCTGAGGGCAGAGTATGACGATGCCGTCAATGAAGGAGTCCGGTTTATGTGGAATTCCTCGATTACTGAAATCCGTGGCGAGAACGGAATCATAAAAGAGGTCACCATTAACCATGAAGGAGAGGAGATTGTCCTTCCGGCCGACAGGATTGTGATGGCTGTCGGCAGCCAGCCTGCGAGCCGAATAGTCTCGACCACAGAAGGTATAAAGGTTGATGACAAGGGATATGTCCTTACCCGTGAGACACCCTACGGCATGACGAGCCGCAAGGGTGTGTTTGCCGGAGGCGATGTCACCAACCGTCCTGCAACTGTGGTGCATGCCATGCAGGATGCCCGCAAGGTGTCTGACGGCATAATGCAGTATGTCGACGCTCTCAAGCTCATGTCGGAAATCGACAGCAAGGAAATCTGACGGCACTGTGCGGTCAGCCGGGCTAATCCGGAAATGATAGCGACATAGCTCTGATAGCCTGTCGATGGATTGGCCTATGGCCCGTCAGTTATGATATTTTGACGAAGTGCAGGGATGCCGCCGGGTGAAAACCGTGGTTTCCCTGCTCTTCGTTATCCCACGAAAATGTCAGGTTTCATCGAAAATTGCTGTTTTGGCGCGTTTTGTTTTGATTTATGAAACTTTTTGACTACCTTTGCGCAGTTTTTTCAATCAATATTGTTGTGGGAAAATTTTCAGAATTCCGCCTCCAATTGAAAAACATCCCCGAAGGTGTTCAAGAGTTTGAATATCATCTCGGCAAGCAGTTTTTCGTTAACATGGAGAGTGCAGACATACACGATGCCGACCTTACGGTAAGGCTGACGGTGACTCACAAGCATGATATTTATAATCTTGCATTCCATGTCACCGGAACTGTCACGCTTATATGTGACCGTTGTCTTGATGATCTCATCCATCCGATTGACGCTACATACGACATCGCCGTTAAGTATGGCGATGACTACTCGGAAACCGATGAATTGCTCATCATTCCTGAAAGCGAAAATTGGCTGAACGTGTCATATATGATTTTCGACACCGCATCACTGGCCATACCGGTCAAGCATGTCCACCCTCTCGGCAAGTGCAACCGCGCTATGAGCGCACTGCTCCGCAAGCACCGCGCGACCAAGATTGACGATGAGGACGCAGAGCTTACCGATCAGCTGATGGACGAGATGGATTCGATGGAAGCTGCCCCCGACACTCCCGGAGAATCTCAGCAGCCTGTCGATTCCCGGTGGGACGCGCTGAAAAAACTTGCGACAGACCCCTCAGAACCGTCTGACTGAAACGCCCAGCCGGAACGGTCAAGATAAATAGATAATATACGTGTTTTCACATTTCATCAAGCAAAACAAAAAATAATAATAAATCATGGCACATCCTAAACGCAAGCAATCAAAGACCCGTACAGCAAAGCGTCGTACACATGACAAGGCTGTAGTCCCCACACTCGCCCTCTGCCCCAACTGCGGTTCATGGCATCTGTATCACACCGTATGCGGTGAATGCGGTTACTATCGCGGACACATCGCCATCGAAAAGACAGCAGCTGTCTAAGCCAAGCCGGCTTTTACGCAATGAATCTCGCGCGGCTCAGGCAGACTTGCGGGATGAACTTATTGAACGGAGTGTTCAGAAAATATCAACCATCCGCGGGTCGGTCAGACTCGCGCATGGTTTATATTAGTATTACATGATAAAGTGACGTCAGCTGACCTCCGCTAACTTTAAATCGAAATTTAGTTATGCTCCATGCACGAATTTCAGGATTAGCTTCCTATGCGCCTGACGATATCCTCGACAACGAAATGCTGTCGAAGATGGTCGACACGAACGACGAGTGGATTACCACCCGTGTAGGCATCAAGGAACGTCGAATCCTTCGCGAACCCGGCAAAGGTTCGTCATATCTCGGTATCAAGGCTGTCGAGAAACTCCTCGAACGCACCAGAACAAAGCCTGAGGAAGTTGACCTTCTCATTTGCGCCACTTCCAATCCCGACTACCGCTTCCCGTCGACCGGTTCGGTAATCGCCCACCAGCTTGGCCTCAAGAATGCCTACGCCTACGACGTGCAGGCTGCATGCGCCGGATTTCTTGTTGCGCTTGAGGACGGTTCGGCTTATGTCCGTTCAGGTCTTCGCAAGAAGGTGGTTGTTGTTGCGGCTGAAAAGATGTCGTCGATGACCAACTATCAGGATCGCGCTACATGTCCGCTCTTCGGCGACGGTGCCGGTGCGATGCTCCTCGAACCGACCGAAGAGAATGTCGGTGTGATGGACGGAGTGTTCCACGTTGACGGCGAGGGTCTCGAACATCTCTGGATGCCCGCCGGCGGCTCTGTGCTTCCCGCTTCTCACGAGACAGTCGACGCACAGCAGCATTTCGTAATTCAGGACGGTCGCAATGTCTACAAGAACGCTGTGACCGACATGCTTGAATCATCGCTTGAAGTGATGAACCGCAACGGTCTCACCGTTGACAATATCGACTGGTTTGTTTCACATCAGGCCAATCTCCGTATCATCGAAGCCGTAGGTTCACGCCTTGGCATCGACAATGACAAGGTGCTTGTGAATATCGAGAAATACGGAAACACCTCGGCTGCTTCCGTTCCCCTCTGTCTTGATGAATATCAGGACCGTCTGAAGAAGGGTGACAAAATCATCCTTACCGCCTTCGGCGCAGGCTTCACATGGGGCGCTATGTACATTATCTGGGATCTCTGATCAGAACCCTGACATCATTGAAATGTGGCTTGACGTCATGACGACGGAAAAGGCACTCTCTGTAATTTTAAACGGAAATAGCATCTTTTCAGGTGCTATTTTTGTTTATAATTATAGTCAATAATTATAATCATCAAAACAGAAAAATCAGCGATATGGAACATAAAGCAGGATTTGTCAATATTGTCGGTAATCCGAATGTCGGAAAGTCGACTCTAATGAACGACCTCGTAGGCGAACGCATAAGCATCATAACTTCCAAAGCCCAGACTACACGCCACCGCATAATGGGTATTGTCAACACGCCCGACTATCAGATTGTGTTTTCCGACACTCCCGGTGTCCTTCAGCCCAAATACAAGCTTCAGGAAAGCATGCTGAATTTCAGCGAGGGTGCTTTGGTGGATGCAGATGTGCTTATCTATGTCACCGATGTGGTTGAAGACCCCTCGAAAAATGCCGACTTTCTCGCGAAGGTTGCCAAAGAAAAGATACCGGTGCTCCTCGTCATCAACAAGATTGACCTCGTAAAGGAACAGAAGGAACTCGAAGATCTCACCGAACGCTGGCGCGGCATTCTGCCTAATGCCGAGGTCTTCCCAATTTCAGCCAAGGAGGGTTTCAATACCGACAATCTTCTCAAACGCATAGTGGAGCTTCTTCCTGTGTCCGCACCTTATTTCGGCAAGGATGCCCTGACCGACAAGCCTGCCCGTTTCTTTGTCACTGAAATAATCCGTGAGAAGATTCTGACTCTTTATGAGAAAGAGATTCCCTATTCGGTGGAAGTCATAGTAGAGAAATTCGAGGAAAAAGATAAGTCAATCCACATTATGGCCGTCATCTATGTCGAGAGAGATTCCCAGAAGGGTATCATCATCGGCCATCAGGGAAGCAAAATCAAAAAAGTCGGCATGGAGGCACGCAAGGATATTGAAAAATTCTTTGACAAGAGCGTGTTCCTTGAGCTGTTTGTAAAAGTCGAGCCGAATTGGCGTAACCGCGAGAACAAACTGCGGTCGTTTGGCTATATGGAATAAAAAGGCCGGAAACCGCTCCAGAAAAAACAGGGGGAGGATGCTGCTTGCAGTGTCCTCCCCTGACTTTTGTCTGTGTTACGGCAAAGTGTTACACTCCTGTGCAAATTTACGTTTTTGTAAATAACCATGCTTTTAAATTAATCCTGTTTGCTTGTTTCGGTGATGTAAATGGCGTACCTTTGCCGAGGTAACCTTAATTTTAAATACCGATACATCTAATATTCACAGAAGATATGGTAAGTGAATCAAAAAGAGAGAAGATTATCGCGCTTATCAATAGCGAAGTTGTGCCGGCCATAGGCTGTACCGAACCTGTTGCGGTGGCTCTTTGTGTGGCTAAGGCCTCTGAGCTTCTCGGTGTGCTTCCTGCACGCATAGAGGTGGCTCTGAGCGGTAACATGTTGAAAAATGCAATGGGAGTGGGAATCCCGGGACAGGGATGATCGGACTACCCATCGCAATGGCGCTCGGCGCTCTCGTCGGGAAGTCGGAATATGGCCTTGAAGTGCTGAAGGATGTAACACCCGAGGCTGTCGAGACGGGCACACGCTATATTTCCGAAGGGCGTATTTCGATTTCACATGATGAAACAGCCCCCTCGAAGCTCCACGTCGATGTGACAGTTTCTGACGATGACGGAAACAAGGCGAGAGCGGTGATTTCGTGTGAACACACCCATTTCATTCTTCTTCAGAAGAACGGTGAGACCCTTCTCTGCGAAGATGCCACAGGCGATGCCGCCGAAAGCACCGATGATGTCGCTCTTGATCTCGCTACCGTCTATGAATTTGCAACAGAGACGCCGGTCGACGAGATTTCATTCATCCTTGAAGCGAAACGGCTGAACTTGGCCGCGGCTGAAACTGCGCTTTCCGGCGATTACGGGCATTCGCTCGGCGCTACCATACGCAACTACGGACTGAAATATTACGGTGATACACCGGTCGAACACATGATTTCATACACGTCTGCCGCCTGCGATGCACGCATGGGTGGCGCACCGGTTGCTGTGATGTCAAACTCAGGAAGCGGCAATCAGGGCATCACTGCAACTATGCCTGTGGTCAGCTTTGCCGCCGATATGGAGGCCGGAGAGGAGCAGACCATCCGTGCGCTCATCCTTAGTCATCTCACGAGCATCTACATCAAGCAGAGTCTTGGACGTCTGTCGGCGCTCTGCGGATGTGTTGTAGCCTCTACAGGTGCATCGGCGGCCATCGTCTATCTGATGGGGGGAGGTTTCAGTGAGGTCTGCTCGGCAGTCAAGAACATGGTTGCGAATCTTACAGGTATGATCTGCGACGGAGCGAAACCGTCGTGCGCGCTTAAGATTTCGTCAGGAGTGTCGACAGCCATGATGTCGGCCATGCTTGCCATGAACGGAAAGTGTGTGTCGTCAGCCGAAGGTATAATCAGCGAGGATGTCGATGCGACCATCCACAATCTGACCTCTATCGGGCGTGAGGCCATGAACGAGACCGACCGCCTTGTGCTGCAGATCATGACTTCTAAGTGACAGGGATATATAAGGAGAAACGATAAAGAGTTGCAGACGTCTGCAACTCTTTATCGTTTCTGAGGTCCGTGAGAGGTTTGGAGGCTCTTAGAATATAATCTGAAGACGGGCTTCAAGAATGTTTACGTGGCGTTTTGGGAGCAGGTTTTCAACGTCTCTGTTGCGGACCGTGCTGTAGGAATAGCGCAGACGGGCGAGCATCCATGAGTTGATGTAGTAGTTGAACGTGCAGTTGATGTCGTTCATGATACCTCCCTTGATTCCGGCCTTGGAATCAGACGCGTTTGTGTAGTTGTAGCCCAACACGAATTCAAGTGAGCCTTTGGCCGGAGTGGCGACACCGGCATCGGCGTGTGAATAGGTATATTGCGATCCGATGAGCAGTGTTCGTATCATACCGTAGGCACCCTGTGCGGTGTAGTTTCTGAAACCGTCCTTGCGTGCTACGTTCATGTAGTAGTACTGGGCTTCAAGAGCGAAATTACTTTTTATAAGGAGTAGTTCGGGTGTCATCTTGAAGAGTCCGCGCGCATGGTCGATGCCGGCAGAGAGTACGGGCACTTTTGAAACTCGGCTCGGGAAATTGGCGCTGTATTCGAAACCTGTATGGTCAAAGGCTGTCGGTGACGAATAGTTGAAGGATGAACCTATCTGCAACACATCGCCGTCGCTGTGCATCGGTCGCCATACGAGACGAGTCTGTGCGCCCCAGCCTTGTTTGCCCATAGCAGTGGCATTCTGTGTCATTGCTGCTGCTTCCGAGAATACTGAAGTTCCTGCAAAGAACTGGTCTTTGTCATAGACCCACATTGCGGCGAGCAGACGGGGATTGGCATAAAAGAATTCATTGGATGTAGGTTCCTCATAAGTCTGCTTCATTGACGAGCTCGTCTCTGAGTTCAGTCCCCATTGCGGGACGAAGTAACCTACGCGGATGAGATTGGCCGGATTGAAATCATATTCGAGATATGTGTCCTTCAGACCTACTTTACCATAGCCGAAACCGACATCTATTTTTGCTTTCCATTTGCCATAGCTCGCCTTGACACCGAGACGTAGGTCGGGAATAGCTACGCCGTCGACAAATTTTGTGTCCTCTTCGTCATTCTTGATGTCTCCGTTGCCTCCCATGTAGACTGCACCGTCCATTAGGATTCGGCCGGTAGGCTTGACTGAAAGTTTCGGGGCTTCGTCTTCGGCCATTGACGGGAGAGCGCATGCTGTAGCTGTCACAAGAGCAAATATAATCTTTTTCATAATAGTCGTGTGTTTGTGTCTTTCAGTAGTTAAAAACAAAGATGAAAGTCTGGTAAAAAAGGATAGAGTTGTTGTGATGTGAGGAAAGAGCGGATGTGTTTTTACATTATTCGTTTTTCAGGTCGGTCAGTCCGTTGTGGTTTTGGTCGGGACTGGTGTGCCTTTTGCGACTTTACCTTGCTTTTTCAGCTTCTTGAATTCGGCTTTGGCTTTTTCGAGCTGAGTCTGGAAAGCCGGGTCAGCATGGAGGCGTGCGACGGTGACAGCTCCTGTGATACGTCCGGCATCGACATCGCTCTGGAAATGGTAACCGCAGATGACGCGGCTTTCGCCCATCTCATATCCGCGTTTGAGGATTTCGTTCTGGCGCTCAGGGTTGATTTCGGCAAGAACCAGCGCTGTCGCCCAGCCGATGGATGTGTGGCCTGAAGGATATGATCCGTTGGTAGAAAGTTCCTCCTGCTGTTCGGGGTTACAGGTATCTTCCGAATAAAATGAGAACGGTCGCTGGCGGTTGTAGTAGTTCTTTGCCTCGCGGGTGCCGAGGTCGCCTGCGTCTTCGCGCATTCCGACCACAAGTTTGAGGATTTCGGGAGTGTTCTCGTCAATCTCTACACCGAATGCTTCTGAAAAAGCTTCAGGCACTCCGTTGCCTTCGACCCGGGCATCGGTGACAGCTTGGTCGCCTCGCGGGGTGTTACGCATGGTCTTGCCCCATGTATAGCGGGCTTGATCGTTAAGGAATGTGATTGAAGCACCGTCAGGGGGAGGAGGTAGCAGCAGATAACTGTTGGGGACATCACCTTCCTGAAGGAAGAAAACCTCAGGGTTGGTGCGATGGTCTTTGATTTTCTTTGCAGGAGTGGCATCCTGTGCAAACGAGAGAGTGGTGGCAACGGCAAAGAATAGTGCGCATGTGGCGTTGCGTAGTGTTGAAACGAGTCGCTTCTCCATGTGAGAATTTGATTAGGAAGTTAAAGATTTTATTTTTATCAAGATTGTTCTGCCGTAGGGCTCTGTCATGTTGCTCGGAGTGGCGGCGTATATACTACAATAACATGTCATATTAAGTATAGTTTTCAAATTTTATATGTTATTGAGCATATTTTGCCATTATATTCAATATTTGTTAAACAGCCTTCAAAAATAATATCCGCCTGACTCCTTTGTCGGGAATCAGGCGGATAATATCGTTTTTAACTATTGTATCGGTCGATTAGATCCAGCGTACGAATGCGAAGTCCTGACGGTGGGGGAGTTCGGGGTTGCTGGGATAGAGACGGTAGCTGTAGCGGAACACGCCCGGATCGCGGAGCTTGTCGGCAAGCTGGAAGGTGACGATGTTGCCATCCTTTGAAACCACCTTGAACGGCACGCTTCCTACGCGGCTTTCCTGATTGTCATGAACTTTGTCGATGACAAGCTCAAGAGCGAGGTCGTCGGCAAGACCGTTGGCATCAATCTTGATGGTTGTCGTGAATGCCTCACCGCTGTTGGTGTGCTGCGAGAGGTCGCGGTCTGTGCTGACTTCGAGAACCTTCACGCCATCCCATGCGGCTGCCACTTTCTCTTTCCATGCTGCGATTTCCTTGGCAAGCTTGAAGCTGTCGGCTGAGATCTTGTCGAAACGCTTTGCTTCCGGCTCGTAGAAACGCTCGATGTAGTCTTCGATCATGCGCTGCATTGTGTATTGTGGAGCGATGTGGCCGATTGAACGTTTGATATACTGGATCCATTCGGGAGAATAGCCCTTGGAGTTCTTGGCAAAGTAGAGGGGGATAATCTCGTTTTCGAGCATCGAGTAGATGGTCGCTGCGTCGAGTTTGTCCTGCTGGCTCTGATCGGTGAATGTGCGCTTGTCGGTGAGAGCCCAGCCGGCCTTTTCGTCGAGACGGTAGCCTTCATACCACCATCCGTCGAGCACTGAGAAGTTGAGCACACCGTTCATCTCGGCCTTTTCGCCTGATGTGCCTGACGCTTCGAGAGGACGGGTCGGGGTGTTGAGCCAGATGTCGACACCGGTCACGAGGCGTTTTGCAACAATCATGTTGTAGTCTTCAAGGAAGATAATCTTGCCTTGGAACTGGGGCATGCGCGAGATTTCAGTGATGCGCTTGATGAGTCCCTGTCCTGCTCCGTCGGCGGGATGTGCCTTGCCTGAGAAGATGAACTGTACGGGGAACTGCTCGTTGTTTACGATGCGTGCGAGACGGTCGAGGTCGGTGAAGAGAAGGTGAGCGCGCTTGTAGGTGGCGAAACGGCGTGCGAAACCTATGATAAGTGCGTTGGGGTTGATGCGTTCGAGGATTTTGATTACCGCTGATGGATCGCCTTGGTTAGCGAGCCACTTGGCCTTGAAATCACGCTTGACGAAGTTGATGAATTTGTTCTTCATCGTCGTGCGCATATTCCAGATTTCTTCGTCTTTCACTTTGAAGATGCCTTCCCATGCCTTGGGGTCGCTCTGGTGGCTGAACACCTGATCGCCGAGTTTTTCAGCGTAGAACGATTTCCATTCGCTGGCAGCCCATGTCGGCATGTGTACGCCGTTGGTGACGTAGCCTACATGGCTTTCTTCCCAAGAGTAGCCTTTCCATACGCCGGCAAACATTTTCTTTGAAACCTCTCCGTGAAGCCAGCTTACGCCGTTTGCTTCCTGACAGGTGTTGAGGGCGAATACGCTCATTGAGAAGCGGTCCTGGCTGTCGGGGTTCTCGCGGCCCATGTTCATGAGGTCCTGCCAAGTGATGCCGAGACGGCCGGGGAATTCGTTGAGATATTTGTGGGCGAGACCTTCGTCGAAGTAGTCGTGGCCTGCGGGCACGGGGGTGTGTACGGTGTAGAGGCTTGACGAGCGCACGAGTTCGAGTGCTGTTGTGAAGTCGAGACCTTTTTCAACGTAGTCGACTAAACGCTGGAGGTTGAGGAGCGCTGCGTGGCCTTCGTTTGCGTGGTAGATGGTGTTGTGGATGCCGAGTTTCTTGAGAGCGAGCACACCGCCGATGCCGAGGAGATATTCCTGCTTGATACGGTTTTCCCAGTCACCGCCGTAGAGCTGGTGGGTGATGGGACGGTCCCATTCGCTGTTCATGTCGAAGTCGGTGTCGAGAAGATAGAGCTTCATGCGGCCTACGTTCACACGCCAGATGTGGCTGTAGATGATACGGCCGGGGAAAGGTACTTCAAGAATCATCGGATGGCCGTTGCCGTCGGTCATCTGTTCGATGGGGAGCTGGTTGAAGTTCTGAGGCTCGTAGTTGGCGATCTGCTGTCCGTCGACGCTGAGCGACTGGGTGAAGTAGCCGTAGCGGTAGAGGAAGCCGATGGCGGTCATGTCAACGCAGCTGTCGGATGCTTCCTTGATGTAGTCGCCGGCAAGGACGCCGAGACCGCCGGAATAGATCTTCAGACAGTTGCAGAGGCCATATTCCATTGAGAAATAGGAAACCGAAGGAATATCCTTGCGCATGGGTTTCGACATGTAGTCGTTAAACATGTCAAACACCACTTTGATGCGTTCCATCATCTCAGGATCGTTCATGATTTCTTCAAGGCGCTCGTTGGAGAGCTGCTGAAGAAGCATGACGGGGTTTTCGCCTGTTGCACGCCAGAGATCGGCGTCAAGATCACGGAATAGATTTTTGGCTGCGCTGTTCCATACCCACCACAGGTTGCGTGAGAGGGTTTCGAGAGGTTTCAATGCCTCGGGAAGCACAGATTTTACAGTAATGTCGCGCCAAACGGGGGCATTAGTTTTGCTTACTGGCAGTTTCATATTCTTTTTAGAGTTATGTTGCTTGTCTATTGGGTAGTCTTTTTTTATGGTACAGAGATTATCTGTTTTTAATCATCTTCACACGCTCGGCGGCTTTGTCGAGGGCGAGGGCATAGGCTTGGTCGTAGTAGACCATGAATTCCGGCCATGCGGCCTCGGCTGCGGTGCGCATGGCTGCCTTGTGGATCTTCTTTGTTTCCTTTTCGTCAGCACATGTGAGGTATTCGATTGAATGGGAGATGTTTTCAACCACACTGCGGTAGTTTGAATCACCACGGCCGATGACGTTGACACCGCATTCGTCGAAGTAGTTTTCCGATACTTTTAATACCCACTGTCCGAATCCGGAAAGTGATGTGGTGACGGTCGGGACTCCGAAGGCGACACTTTCAAGCGGAGTGTAGCCCCACGGTTCATAATATGAGGGGAACACCGTTGCGTCTGCACCCGGCAGAAGGTCGTAGTACGAAAGATTGAAAATTCCGTCGGTTGCGTTGAGGTAACAGGGCACATATATGACTGTCACACGCGGGTCAAGGGTGGTGAAGCCAAGCGAGTGGATACGGCTGTTGACCGCATCCGAATCTGGGTTGTTGAGCCAGTGGGTGAGCACCGGGTCGGCAAGAGGAGCTTCGTCATTTACAAACGGAGTATCGTTCATTCCGGCCATTCTTCCGGCAAGGTCGCTGCGGGCTTCCTTTGGCCATGCGGGCACCATGACGAATGCCAGCACGTTGCGGCAGAGACGGCGGTGTTTGAGTTCCTCACACATGTCAAGGAAAAGGTCGAGACCCTTGTTGCGGTATTCGCAGCGTCCACTGGTAATGACGATAAATGTATTGTCATCCATGCGTTTGCCGGTCAAAGCCGAAGCAACGGTCAGCATTCGGTCGCGAGCGGTCTTGCGTGCCTCCGGATATTTCGCGGCCGAGGGGACGAAATTCTTTTCGAAGCCGTTGGGCGTGACGACATCGGGACGACGTTCAAGGAGCTGTTCACATTCAGTTGCTGTGATGTCGCTGACAGTGGTGAAAATGTCAGCGGCATGAGCCACGCATTTTTCAAGCGAATGTTTGGCTTCCATGTTGAGCTCGGCGGCCATCTGGTCGCCGTTATAGCCCTTCATATAGTCGTAGAGGGGCTTGTTGTTGCCGCAGATGCTGCGCCCGATACTTGTGGCGTGGGTGGTGAAAACGGTGGCTACCTGTGGCAGTTTCCATTTCACGTAGAGAAGACCCATTCCTGTAGTCCACTCGTCGAAGTGGGCCACCATGCGGGGTTGATATTTCTTTGAGATTCGTCCGGTAGGAGTGAGCTTTGAGCCATAACCGCTTGCTATGATTGATTCGATGACGATTCCTGAGGCGTGGGCAAACGCACAGCCTTCATCGTAGTCTCCATAAGCATGGAGAGAATTGACTCCGAAACGCTGCCACATTTCGCCGTAGAATTCATCTTTTACGGCATACATGCCGTCGAATTTTACAAGCACTGCTATGGGTCGTCCGGGAATTTCCCAACGGCCTACCCTGACACTCACACTGTCAGGGAGTTTGGCGTTTTTGGCCCATGCAGACAATCCGTCAACTTTACATTCTGTAAACCAAGGCGATGGATTTTCAGAAGTCCATACGTCAGGTCCGATAAAAATTGTTTTGTCTTTGTAGAGCTTCTGTAAGGTTTTTGCCTTAGTGGACAGGACGGTATAGATACCGCCGATCTTGTTACACACTTCCCAGCTGACCTCAAAAATGAGGTCGACCTGAGGTGTCGCAGGTGTTGTGTCCATCATTCTTCTTAGATATTAACGATTTTGAGGCGCAAAGGTAAGCATTTTTTTGTAAATATCAGCAAGATACAGTGAAAATGACACAATAATGCCATCACAGTACCGTAAAACGCCACCGTGGTCTGCGTCTCGCTGTCGCTCAGTACCCTTTTTGTGTTTTCGGCGGATAATCGCTATATTTGCAGAGATTTTACAAAAATAACAAAAAATAAATGAGATCCATGAAAAAATCAGTCATCGCACTTCTGCTTGCATGTGCGCTCGGTGGCGGAAGTTTCGCCGGGACTGCTTCGGCTCAGTCGCAATCCGCAAAAGAAAAAGCAGCCGCGCGCGATAAGGAATCGGCCAAGGCTTGGGTCGAGCTTTATCCTGAAATCGAGAAGGCCATTCAGGCTCCGACTTTCCGCGATAAGGATTATCCGATTTTCAAATACGGCAAAAAATCTAATACCGAAGGTTACCTATATACAGAACTCATCAACAAGGTTATTGACCGCTGTTCCAAGGAAGGCGGAGGCCGTGTGGTGATTCCGGCCGGAACTTGGCTGACAGGTCCGATTACGCTTAAGAGCAATGTCAACCTTCATCTTGAAGAGGGTGCCACACTGCTGTTTACTTCTGACCTGAAGGAATATCCTATCGTGCGCACTCGTTGGGAAGGTGTCGACTGCTATAACTATCAGCCGATGGTCTATGCTTTCGAGCAGGAAAACATAGCCATTACCGGCAAGGGTACTCTCGACGGCGGCGGTAAGTTTGAAAACTGGTGGCGCATGTGTGGCGCAAGGCATTTCGGCTGGGAAGAGGGAATCGTGTCGCAGAAAATCGGCCGTCCTATTCTTCTTGAATGGAATGAAAAGGGTGTGCCCGTAGAGCAGCGCCGTCTCGGCGACGGTTACGGCATGCGTGTGCAGCTTGTCAATCCGATGATGTGCAAGAATGTGCTTATCGAAGGTGTGACGATGCTCCGCTCTCCGTTCTGGGTGATTCACCCCGCACTCTGCGACAATGTGATCGTCCGCAATGTCCATGTGCAGAACGAAGGTCCCAATGGCGATGGCTGTGATCCTGATGCCTGCAAGAATGTGCTTATCGAAGGCTGCTACTTCGACACCGGCGACGACTGCATCGCCATCAAGAGCGGCCGTAACCGCGACGGTCGCGACGGTCGTCCGTCGGAAAACATCATCGTGCGCAACTGCCGTATGAAAAACGGTCATGGCGGCGTGGTGATCGGCAGTGAGATTTCAGGTGGCTACCGTAACCTTTTCGTCGAGAACTGCCAGATGGACTCTCCGCTCCTTGACCGTGTGATCCGTATCAAGACCAACAATTGCCGAGGAGGCATCATCGAGAATGTCTATGTGCGCAACGTTGAGGTGGGCGAATGCAAGGAGGCAGTGTTGAAAATCAATCTCATCTACGATCCGAAAGAAATCTGCAACCGTGCCTACGCTCCTATCGTGCGCAATGTCTATCTCGACAACGTGACCTGCAAAAAGAGCAAGTATGGTGTCTATATCGACGCTTACGATGACCGCTGCAATGTCTACAATGTTGAGGTGAAGAATTCAAGCTTCGACGGCGTGCAGACAGGCGCGTTCCTTCTCAACGGTCAGGCAGCCGATGTCCGTTTCTTTAATCTCAAAATCAACGGCAACGCTATGTAAAAAAGGTTTCTGACTGCCTGTGCTGTCTGGTATTGGAGGGGTACAGAAATTCAGAAATGACAAAAATAACAGACTTTTTATTTCTGTCATTTGGAGACGACGATTATTCGCCATAACCAAGTGAATTAAATAAAAAGTCTGTTATTTTTGTCATTTCTGAATTTCTGTACCTCTTAATTTTAATCTCAAGTTATCATTTGAGGATGTAGACAGCAAATGTCTTGGCCGGAATGGTGACCGGGATGGTGTTGCCGTCAACTGTCAGCCGGCTCTCAGACGGGACGATGCGGGAGGGATTGTCGACTGTGTTGTCTGCATCCGGGTCGTCGGCCGACAGTGTGATTGCATGTCCGTCGCTGAATTTGCGTGATTTTTTCAGTCCGTCGAATTTCAGGGTCAGTTCGCGTGGCGAGCCGGAGGTGTTGGCGACTTTTACGATATATTCATCCGTCTTGTCGTCGATGACCGCCGAGGCATAGAGTCCGTTCTGTCCCTCCTTGCCGGCCACAGGATGTCCGTCGAGTGTCAGCGGGAGCACGCGTGAGCCTTTGTATGTGGCGTAGAGCTGCTGCACATAGTAACTTGCGGTTGCGACGGAGTTGAGATTGTCAAACCATATCATGTCGGGACGCCACTGCCAGCCTTCGACGTGGGCGAAGAGCGGCGCGTAGGTGGCCATGTGTACGACATCGGCATTGCGTTCGAGACCTGTCATGAAGGCAGCTTCCATAAGGGCGGCGTTGAAGTGGTTGAACTTTTTGCCCTTGCCGTGGCAGGCATATTCGCCGGCGAAGACTTTCGGGCCTTTGCGGTCATAGCTGTCGTAGCGATCGGCTTGGGTAAGGAAGAACTCTTCGGGCTGATAGTAGTGCTCGTCAACGAGGTCGGCTTTCAATCGTTTCATCTCAGGCCAGAGATAGTCGAATTTATCGCCCGATGCGCTCGGTCCGGATGAGCCGACAATCTTTATGTCGGGATATTTATCGCGTATGGCCTTGACGAAGTGCTGAAGGCGTTCGGGATACTCCGGTCCCCACTGCTCGTTGCCGATGGCAATGAATTTGAGATTGAAGGGTGACGGATGTCCCATGTCGGCACGCAGTTTTCCCCACTCGCTTTCGACCGGCCCGTTGGCAAACTCGATGAGGTCGAGAGCGTCGTCGATATATGGTTTCAGACTGTCGGTCGGGACATGCGCGCCCATGTCCTTGTTCTGATACTGGCACGCCAGTCCTACGCTGAGGACAGGGAGCGGTTCAGCTCCGATTTCCTCTGCAAGCCGGAAATATTCGAAAAATCCGAGTCCGTAGCTCTGGTAATAGTCTGGGAAGAAGCGGTGGCGGAAGGTGTAGTGCCATCGGTTTTCGTTGAGCGGACGGTTTTCGACCGGCCCGACACTGTTTTTCCATTGGTAGCGTGTCTGCAGGTCTGTGCCCTCTACTATACATCCGCCGGGGAAGCGCAGCAGTCCGGGATGGATGTCGGCGAGTTTCTGTGCAAGGTCTTTGCGCAGTCCGTTTTCATGCCCTTTCCATGTGTCGGCGGGGAAGAGCGACACGTGTTCGAGATCGCAGCCGTTGCCGGAGTCGAGGAAGACGCGCAGACGGCCTTTCGCCACAGTGGCCGACGGGGTGAGTGTGGCGGTGTAGCGTTTCCATTCCTTGGAGTCTATTTCAATAGTCTGTGAGGCCATGACCTGAGTCTCGCCCATCGAGGCCGGGTCGGTCAGTTCCACCCGTATTTTCGATTTTTTCCCGTCAGCTGGTGTGCGTGCCCATACGCTGAACCTGTATGTCTCTCCCTTGCGGAAGGCCACACCGAAGAAACCTTCGTTGCTGAGACCTGTCGATTTGTGCCCGTGGCCGGCAGGGGTAAGCCTGACGTAGTGCGGGTTGCGTTCAAATGGGCCGTCGTCTCTTACGGTCACATTTCCGAAACTTTCCCAGCCCATCAGTGACTGCGGGAATTCGAAGGAGCGGTTTTTGACCATTTCGGCGTAAAGTCCGCCGTCAGCGGCATAGTTAATGTCCTCAAAAAACAGTCCGTACATGGTTGGCTGCACTTCTGCTCCGGGTTTGTCGGTGCGGACGGTGAGCACCTGTGAACCGGACGTGAGCGACGCACCCAATAAAAGGGCGGTAGTGATAAAAGTCGATTTAAGATTCATGGCTGGTTTACCGGTATTGTTTTAAAGCATTGTCGGAATGCAAATTTAATATTTTTTTCCGATGAGGTGAAATATGTGATAAAAATATGGCCGCCCGGCAACTTCCGTTAACAACGGATATGCCGGGCGGCTCTTCTGATTGAAATAAAGGGCAATTGGGTGCGTTGCACCAAGTAGCAAGTTTTAAGTATTGAGTACTAAGTATCGGGTACTAAGTATCAAGTTTTAAGTATTGAGTATTAAGTACTAAGTTTCAAGTGGAAGATATGAAGGATTATTTGGTACTTAGTCCTTTGTACATAACTTAGTCCTTACTCCTTCGTACTTAGTCCTTAATTTAGTCCTTAAAATTTACTCTTAAATTTTACTTGATGGTAGCTGTGTAGGGGAGTGAGCTGAGGTCGAGGGTGATGGTCACTTCACCGGTGACAGGTGCTGTAATATTGGCTCCATCCATAGTCAGATTGTCAAGAGAACCTCCGAGATTGATGTTCAAGTCGTTGTTGGCTCGGAACTTGAATTCACCGTTGGTGAGCGTTGTCTTGAGAGTCCATGTGAGGAGATCCTCAGAGGGAGTCATTTTGGTTTCTTCGCTCCATCCGCCGACAGTTGCATCGCCGATGATGGCGATTGATTCAATCGGTGTGGTGGTGTAGGTGAGGGCAACGATGTCGGCGGTACACCAGTAGAGGCTGTTTCCGAAGGGTTCATTGTTCTGGGTTACATTCAGGTTGCCTGCGCCTCCGTCGGTCGAGAGCTTTCCTGCTTCGGCAAAACCGAAGTTGGTGTGATCCCAGTCTGGAGCCGATGTGAATTTGAATTCACCGTCGATATGGACATATCCCTGATAGTTCTTGTAATTATTGGTGTAGAGCATCTGTGATGCACCAGCGCTCCAGTTGTTGGCAGGACCGGGAGTCCAGAGGTTGTCGAAAGCATAAGCTATATCGTAGCTGTATAAGCCGTCTTCGGGCTTAAGATTGACAGTGAGGAGGAATTTGCTTGCCTCGTTGATCATGCCGTAAGTGCCGAGTGACGTGTAGTCCTTGAGATAGCCGCTTTTTTCATCGGCGAGGTCAGCGTCGGGTGCGATTACGATACCTGAACCTGCAATGATGGTCGAACGGGGAACAATTGCCCATTCATAACCGCCGGCCGCTTGGTCAGGGCTGACTTCAATCATGCCTGAGAACGAGGGATCGTCGTAGGGACTGATGCCACTGTTGGTCATTTTTATAGCCTTGTCGATGTCGAGCGTGCCGTTAGTGCATGTGCCGACAATGTAATACTCCTCTTCGATTGTGAATTCAGGAGCGAACGGCGACATCGTGGCTGTCATGGGGCAGTAGTAGACGTTTTCACCGCCGAGACGCATATAATTGGATCCTTCGACCGCATAGGCTATATAACGGATGTGGGTTTCCTTGGATGCAGGGTCGAGAGTCTTCATAACTTCATGGAAGGCAGCGTCAAGGTCATCGGGATTGGCCATGAGCTGTGTTTCCTGAAGTTCTACGGGAAACTCTGCGGGAGTCGAGAATGCGTCTGTCGCAGCCATCTGGCCTACAAACTTGAGTTCATAGCCGGCTACAAGACTGTCGGATGCTGTGATCTCCGCGAGGGGAACAAGCGTGTCGCTGTTGTTTGCTTCGTCAAGGTTGATTGTGCCTGATACGATTGACGAAATGGTTAGATTGGCGGAATCGTAGATTGGTTCTTGCGGATTTGACTGGCCGGGAGGGTTGGGGAAGTCGAAGTCATTGTCGCAGGAGACAAGTCCGATGCCTATAGCAAATATGCCGAATAATACTGATTTTTTCATTATCGTTTTTCTGATTCTGATTTTTGTGACCCTGCCATCATTTTACCGATGGCAGGGAATTTAGATTTATTCAGTGGCGGATGATACAGTGAGCGTCGCAGGATCGGCTGTTGTATCAAGTGTGAAAGTGAGGTCACCGCCGCCCCAGTTGAATGTCCAGCAGCCTTCGCCGGTAACGCATTTGTAAGCGTCGCCGAGAGTCATTGTCAGGTCTGAACCTCCATTGTCTGACGAATATGGAGTGGCTCCCCAGCCGGTAAGTTCAGGATAAATTCTGAAATAAAGATCGCCGGCTGCAATGTTGAACGTATTGGTGTAGATACCTTCTCCTTCACGGTCGATAAGACGCCAGTTTGCATAGACAGCTGCGCTTGCTTCGCTTGGTTCTGCCCATCCTGCCATCGAGCCTACAAGATATACGTAGGTTTCTTTAACGAATTTACCTTCTTTGGCAGTGATTTTGGGAGCATCTGCATCGGTGAGGTCAAAGACGAATGTCACATCGCCACCGGCCCAGCTTTCATCGGTCTTCCAGTTGTTCTGGGTGTAGGTCGGGTCAAGCAAGATGTCGGTATTGCTGAAGTTGACCACAGAGCCGGCTGTTTGTGCGCCAAGTGAAGCGTTGGGAGCATCCCAGCCTGCGAGCTGAGTGTAGAATCGGAATTCCTGAGCGCCGGCAGGTATGTTCACAGAACCTTCAAATATTCCTGTTCCGACACCGGTCTCTTCGATAGCCCAGTTGGCATAGAGTTTGGCATTGGCTTCCGACGGTTCGGTCCAGCCTGTCGGAGCTCCGACAAAATAAACGAATCTGGGCACTTCCGGGAACGGATTGAACAGCTGCACTGCCTCAAGTACGATATTGTTGGACACGCACTGGCTTGAAGCGACGTTTGTAATCCACGCATGTGCGCGCATTGTAACCTTGACAGGGGCGATTCCTTCTTCTGGATACTGAGCAAAAGAGCTGACACCCATGAGCTTGCAAAGTACTTCGTCGAGCTCTTTCGCATCAAGTTCGATTTTGGCCTGAGTCGGGACTTTGGGTGTTAAGGTCATGTAGTTTGCCTCGCCTCCTTCAGCTGTCGCCTCTACGAACTCATTGTCAAGAGTGACATCGACAGAATATTGGGTTGTGGTGGCTACACCGTAGTCGGGTTGTGATGTAGTGAGTGAGACAGTTCCTCCATCCTGAAGGATGTAGAGCTGATTGGCCATCGGAGGAGTGTTGAGAACAAAAGTAGCCGGCTCGGGAGCGTGGTAGATTGGCTCTTTGTCAGCCTCACACGATGTGAAAGCAGCGGCGGCTACCGCAAGAGATGCTAAAATATATAACTTTTTCATTGATGAAACCATTTTAAATCATTAGTAGCCGGGATTCTGACCAAGGGTAGAGACAAACTGGGTGGGCACACAGTAGACATTGCGGTAAGCCTGTACGTTAGCTCCGTTGGCATTCGCGCCTTTCCAGCTCCAGTTATAGTTTGAACCTGCGAATTTTCCGAAACGTACAAGGTCGGAACGGCGGTGTCCTTCCCAATAGAGCTCACACATACGCTCGTCAAGGATATTTTCGGCGGTGAGAGTTCTTACATCTGCGAGACCGGCACGCTGACGCACACGGTTCATCATCTCAAGACCGTTGCATCCCTGTGCGCCGTTAAGCTCACATTCTGCAAGCATCAGATATACGTCGGCAAGACGGAAGAGGGGGAAATCGGCAGGGTTGAAAATTGTGTTGCAATAGGGAGTCTCCTGTTTCTCGTTTTTGTAGTCGTCCTCAGGAGTGTAGACAAACTTCACGCACATGTAGCCCTGATTCTTGTCGCTGAGGTCCTGTATGTCCTCGGTGTATTCTCCTTCGTAGATAAGACGTCGTGCATCGTTGGGAAGAAGCGCTTTTGAAAGTTCTTCGCGGACGCGGGGACCTTCCCATCCCGACACTGCGAGTCCGAGGGTCTTGAGGAGTTCTGAGTCGCCACGGTAGCTGCCGCCCGAGATATAGGTAGTACCGCCGTATGTGGTGAGGGTAGTTCCGTCCTGAGGAATACCCCAGATGATTTCACCGTTGCCCACATACTTGTCGTTGGTGGCACAGAAGAGATATTTATAGGTCGGTGCAAGGGTGTCGATTGTCTTGCGGATTTCGTTACATGCGTTTGCGCAGTCCTGCCAGCGTGGCTCGCCTGTGTAGACTTCGGCGTTGAGGTAGAGTTTGGCAAGGAGCATGTAGCCGGCTTCGCGGGAAAGACGTCCGTAGACCTGCTGAGAGGCGGGAACGAGGTTGGGGATTGCATTGGCAAGGTCTTCCACCACAGCTTCGAAAAGTTGCTTGCGGTCGTAGGTGGGAGGTGTCACTCCGACAGGAGAATCCTCTGTTGTCCACGGGCCTACGCCGAAAATGTCGATCATGTGATAATATGAAAGCGCGCGGAGGGTGCGGGCTTCTGCGTCGAATACTTCGACAGACAGATTGTCGCTTCCGGGAAGCAGGCTGCCATATTTGTGAAGGTCGCGGAGAAACTGGTTGACGATTGCAATCTGGTAGTTGAAGCGCGAGAAGCATTCGTAGAGCCAGTGGTTGTCAGGCGACCATGTGGAGTAGACGAGCTCGTTGATACCGCCGTCGGCCCAGTTCGAACCGATGAGTGTTTCGTCGGAACAGAGTTCCTGAAGGTTCCAGAGCTGACGTGTGTAGACACCAGTTCCGCCGTCGTCAACTGTAATACCGCCTTCAAATACAAGACCGCCGTAGATACCGGCAAGTTCTCCGTAGAGTTCTTCGGCAGTGGAGATTTCTGTTTTTGTCGTCGGATTCTCGGGAGTCACATCAAGGTCACCCACACACGCAACGAAAGCGGGCGATGAGAGAGCGATGGCACCGAGAACGATATATTTTGATAATTTCATATTGATTCTTCGTTATGATTTGGTGAGGATGAATTGTTAGAATGAAGCCACGATACCAAACGATACGGTCAGCGGGTGGGGATAGACGTTGTTGTCAATACCTGAGAAGATTTCAGGATCGAGACCTTTGTATTTGGTGATCACGAACGGATTCTGACAAGCACCGTAGAGGCGCAGGCGCAGACGGTTGTTGAGAAGATTGTCCCATGTATAGCCCACGGTGATGTTGTCACAGCGGAGGAACGATGCGTTCTGTACGAAGTAGCTGCTGCAGGCGAGCTCGTTGGTAGTCTTGTTAAAGAGGAATGAGGTGGTGTTGAGATTTGAGAGGGGCAGTGAGTTGTTGACTTCTTTCACAGCGCTGTTTGCCTGAGTGTCGTTATACACCCAGTTGCCGAGGTTGGCGCGGAGTGAGATACCGAAGTCCCAGTTCTTGTAGTTGAAAGTGTTGTTCCAGTTCATTGTCACCTTCGGGTCACGGCTGTGGTAGATAATCTTGTCGTCGACTGTGATTTCACCGTCGCCGTTCTGGTCTACGTAGACACCTTCAAGGGGATTGCCGTTTTCGTCATACACCTGTTCGTAGACATAGAAACTGAAGGCTGACTGGCCTACCTGATGTTTCTGGATCTTGTTACCGTTACCGAGCGAGATGCCTGAGTCGTCGACAACAGTGTCGGCACCGTCGGCAAGGCGGGTAATCTTGTTCTTGTTCCATGCGACGTTGAATGCGGATGTCCAGCGGAAATCGTTGGTGACGATAGGACGGGCGGTTATGTTGAACTCGATACCTGTGTTCTCAAGGTCACCGAGGTTCATGTTGCCGGCGTTCGAGATGTTTGAGCCTGCGGGATAGGGAGACTTTGTGAGGAGGTCCTTGGTTTTGCGCTTGTAGAAATCAAGGCTACCGAGGATTCTGTTGTTGAGGAATCCGAAGTCAACACCTGCGTTCCATGTGTGGGTTTCCTCCCACTTGATGTTTGAATTGTAGGCAGTTGCATAGAAGGGATATGTTCCGACTGTAGGCTGGCCGGTGATTGATGGATAGACTGCGCCACCGCCTGTCCACTGGTTGTAGACGGGAAGATAGGGGAAGTAGTCATCGCCGAGATCCTGCTGGCCGGTCACACCGTAGCCTGCGCGGATTTTGAGTTCGTTCATATAGCTGCGGGCGCTTTCCATGAAGTTTTCTTCAAGAAGCTTCCAGCCGAGGGCCACAGAGGGGAAAGTACCCCAGCGGTTGTCCTTGGAGAAGCGTGAAGTACCGTCGCGGCGCACTGTGGCAGTCACAAGATATTTGTCAAGGAATGTGAAGTTTACACGTCCGAAGAACGACACAAGCTGATGAGGCTGGATAGTGATGTTTGTCGGGTCTGCCTGATTGCCGATGTATTTCTCGTTTTCAGGATTTACAACTTCATACACGCGGGTGTAGTCGCGTTTCTTGTTGTGGAATTTCTGCCATGAGTAACCTGCTGTCACGTCAAGAGTCGAGTTGATGCTCTCGAAGGCGTGGTTGTAGTTGAGATAGAAATCAAGGAGGAGGTTGACACGGGTCTGGAATTCATATTTGCGGCTGACACCACCGTCCTTGATGTTGATGCGGTTGCCGTTTTCAAGCACTGTATAGCCGTTGTTCCATGCCTTTGGAGTGTTGATGAAATCGTTTGAGTGGTTTTCACCGTGCTGGTAGTCGTAACCGAGGTTAAGGTTTGCACGCAGGTCGGTGAGGAATGGCATCTTGAGGTCGAGCTGGAGATTGCCAACCGACTGATATGCTGTACCTTTTGAAACTGCTGCGCGGTTTTCAGCGATAGGGTTGAGCGGTGATGTAGTGGAGTCGATGGTTTCACCGATGGCGTCAGGACCGGCGAGGATACCGCCGTTGACGTATGATGTATAGTTGCTGAAGAGCGGAGAGCCGTTGGGGTCGATTACAGGAAGAGTCGGGTTCATGCCGGCGGATGCACGGAGTGTGTTTGCACCATAATTATTGGTGATGTATGCACCCTTGACGTTAGCGTTGACCGAGAGAAGATTGTTGAAGAACTTTGGAGTCAGGTTGATTGATGCGGTCAGACGATCCATGTCGGTATTGTTGATGATACCGTTGTTGTCTGTGTAGGTTACGCCGACGCGGTAGGGAAGCCATCCGGCAGTACCGCCGACGCTGAGGCTGTAGTCCGATGAGAATGTCGTGCGTGTGAGTTCCTTCTGCCAGTCGGTGTCATAGTCGCGGATCTGTCCGTACTGAGCCGATTCGAGTCCGTATTCTTCTGTGATGAAGTTGCGGAACTGGCTTGCGCTCATCATGTCGAGATACTTGCGGGTGGTGTTGATGTATCCGTTCATGGTGAAGTTGACTTGAGGTTTGCCCTTCGCACCGGCTTTTGTGGTGATGATGATGACACCGTTTGACGCACGGCTACCGTAGATAGCTGTAGCCGAAGCATCCTTGAGGATGGTCATCGATTCGACGTTTTCAGGCGATACGAGTGCGAGAGGGTTTGAAGAACCTACGATACCCTTAGTGTCCATGGGAACTCCGTCGATGACGATAAGGGGAGCGTTGGATGCGGCGAGTGAAGCGCCACCACGGATCTGGATGTTACCGCCTTCCGATGGATTACCTGAAGTGGTCACGACCACACCCGGAGAAGCACCGACGAGAAGATCCTGAGCCGATGTGGCAAGGCCGGCTTCGATTTCCGAAGGCTTGATTGTCGCCACTGAACCGGTGGCATCGCTTTTCTTGACTGTACCGTAACCGATCGCTACGACTTCGCCGAGCATCACAGAGTTTTCTGACATTGTGACGTCGATTTCGGTACGGCCGTTGATGGCTATTTCCTGAGTCTCATAGCCGACGTATGACACCACGAGGGTGCCGTCGGATGGAGCGGAGATAGTGTAGTTGCCGTCGATGTCGGTGGCAGTTCCGAGGGTCTCGCCCCGGACTACTACACTTGCGCCAATCAGAGGTTCGCCCTCTTTGTCAACTACAGTACCTTTGACTGTAATCGTTTGCGCGAAAGCGGGGAAAGCTGCACAGAGGGCCATGAATGCCACCAGCCATACTTTCCGGGTCATTTGAAAACAAATGTTCTTCATGCACGAATTGTTTAAATAAAATTTGTAAATATGATAATCTCAAAAAAATGTAATAGGTTGTCGTTCCTGACAGCTATGGCCGTCACGTGGTGTGATGGTATTTTTTTCTGCCGATAGCAGACGGTAAGGTCGGAGGAGTGTCAGGGATGGAATAAAAGGAAATGATTCGTGCGGACAGCGGGATGTGTCGCGGTCAGTTTAAGGCAAGAAATGTCAGGCCGATTCTTACGGTTTAAAGCGTCCGGCAACGTAGCCGTGCCGGTCTGTCGCGCCAAACCATGAGTGCGTACCTTGAGCCGTGAAAAATCCGTTCGGTCTGTTTTTTAATCTCTACGTCGGGGTTTGTCCGATTAATCCAGAACAAACAGTGATGATGATAATATTTCCTTTATTTCAATCTCTCTACATTCCGGCGGTTTTTAAGCCGCTATCAGTGGAAAAGGGTAAGTAGATAAAGCCTTAGGCAGGAGCTTATGGCGAAATCCGCGACAAATATAAAACTTTATTTTGATTCGTTCAAATATTTTTATAGGAAATATGGGAAGATAGATAAAATTCAAGTGTAAGTGTAGAAAATGGATGCGTTTTTCCTATCTGTCGACAGGCCAGTGGTAATTGCGCAGACTGTGGGTCAGTTGGCTTTCGCGACCGGAGCAATAGCGGTCGCAGAGAGTGTGGAAGGCCGCCGTGTGTCCCGGCTCTGTGAGATGGGCGAGTTCATGACGGATTATATAGTCGCGCAGCTCGGGTGGAAGGAACACGTTGAGATAGGAAAGCCTGATGCGTCTCTGACGCGGATAGCATGTGCCGAGCACCGTGCGTCCGTGGGCTATCTCCCAGCTGTCGACCCTTAGCCGAGGCTGTCGGCTATTTTCCGCGCATGTGGCAGAAGGAGGTCGGGGCGAGTCTGCGTCCGAAGTTTTTGATGCAGCTGTCAATGCGGGTCTGGACAGATGGTGTGGATATGTCGGCATCGGTTGGTATATATAAGGTGTAGACGGTCGTAGCTCCTTCGGAGCGACCTGTGACTGTCATGTCGCGGTGTTGGGGAAGGGCTGGAGCGATGCATAATATGAACGCAGGGTAGTCCCAGTCTCCGGGAGAATTTCAATTTTAGTCCCGATGTGATAGCGGTGTCGGGGTCTGATGCGTTCGAGGTCTTCACGCATCCGCTCTATGGCGTCGTCTATCCGGTCGGCGGGAAGTCCGGCGGGGATGTTGACGTGTAGTTGTCCGCCTTTCCATCTTGCCGACACGCGGTGTGAACCACGGCGTTCGGTGACGTGTATGAGTCCAAGCGACGGGTGACTGATGTGGAGAGTGCTCATTCGTCGCGTTTCGAGATTCCCCACAGAAGTTTTGCGCGGAGTGTGTCGATGAAGTTGTGGTCGGTGCTGTGGACAATCTTTGTCACGAACGGCGCACGCCGCAGCCGGAGTTTAACGTCGATCGGCAGAATGAGCGAACGGCCGTCGAGCGTCACACGGTATGTATCGGTGCGCGACTCCACGGAGATGTCGATTATATGGCTGTCGGCTACGACAAGCGGGCGCATCGTCAGTGAGTGGGGCGCGATAGGCGATAGCACCCAGCACGGTGCTGTCGGCTGCACGATCGGCCTCCGACCGAAAGGTTGTAGGCTGTCGAGCCGGTGGGGGTCGACACGATTAGTCCGTCGCCCTGATATGATGCGACCGGCATTCCGTCAAGTAGCGCGTTGACGGTTATCATCGATGCGGTGTCCTGACGTAGGATTGCGATTTCGTTGAGCGCGAATCCCCAGCCGACACTCCGGCCTTGACTTTGTTTCCGATGCCTTTGCCTTCGAGGAGCGAGCGCGACTCGACGGTGTAGTCGCCTGAAATCAGACGGTCGACCATAGTGCTGGCTTCGCTCACGGATTGCTCCGCCAGAAAGCCGAGGTGGCCGGTGTTGAAAACCGATGATAGGTATTTCTTTTGATGCAACACGCCTCGCGGTTCGCAGGAATGTCCCGTCGCCTCCGAAACTGAAACAGAAGTCGGCTTTGAAATCGTCGTCTTCAAACACATCGTCGGCGTTAATCGGCACACCGGTCTGCCTGACCAGAGCTTCGTAGAAGCGACGGTCTATGCGACAAAGATGTCGAGGGCTGCGAGACGGTCGAGAAGAGCTGTGATATGCCGGATGTCGCCAGGAGTCTGACGGCGCTTGCCGAAGATGGCTATTTTCATAAAATCAAGGTCGGGAGGCTGATTGGAAAATATTTTTAGTGCCGTGGATCACGGATTGAAAGCCGGAGGCCAAGGCGGTGTCTCAGATACCAAGATAGTGCATGAGTTCGTCGTAGCGAGAGCGCATGAGGGAGTCGTCGGCGAGAGGAGCGCCTTCGGCATCGACCACTTCGTAGCCGTAACGTTCGAGCGATCGTCCGACCGATTCAGGGTTGCGGTGGCTGACACGCAGCTCCGCGATAATGCGGTTGTCGAAATTCTCTCCGTCGGAAGTAATGTTGAGGTTCAGCAGGTGAGCGTCGCAGTCTTCGACCGCCCTTGCGATGCGCGATGCACTGTAGTCGCCACGGGGACAGGCAAGAAGAATGGTGCTGCTTTCCTCGACTGGAGGAAAGAGACGTTCAAGCCTGCTCGCCGGAGAGGCGGGAATTGTGACGTTTTGAACAGTTATGTCGTCTTTTCGGAGCAAATATTTCTAAATTTGGTTTTTCTGACTAATTTTGCATGCACAAAACCGTGTGTCGGTAAATGAGATGCAAATTTACTAATAATACTTTATAAAAAGAACCACTCAGACCGACAAAAAGATTACACTGCAAGGAAAAATGACAAATCTAAGCGTAAACATCAACAAGATAGCCACTTTGCGCAATGCGCGCGGAGAGAATGTCCCTGACCTTCTGAAAGTGGCTGCCGACTGTGAGGCATTCGGTGCGGACGGCATTACGGTGCATCCGCGTCCCGACGAGCGTCACATCCGTCGAGACGATGTATATCGTCTGCGGCCGCTGGTCAAGACAGAGTTTAACATCGAGGGTTATCCGTCGCCCGAGTTCATGGAACTCGTGATGCAGGTTAAGCCTGAACAGGTGACACTTGTCCCTGATGCGCCCGATGCTCTGACATCAAGTGCGGGCTGGAATGTCGGACAGCACATGGAGTTCCTTACGTCGATTGTCGACCGTCTGCGCGAGGGTGGTATCCGCTCGTCGATTTTTGTGGGTACTGATATCGAGAACGTGCAGCTTGCAGCCCGAACGGGCGCTGACCGCATCGAGCTTTACACCAAACCATACGCCGACCTCTATCCGGAGAATCCCGAAGCTGCGGTAGCTCCGTTTGTAGAAGCCGCCCACGCCGCTTTCTCCGCAGGTCTCGGTGTGAACGCCGGCCATGACCTCAGTCTGGTCAATCTCGCTTACTTCCATCGCAACATTCCCCGCCTGAGCGAAGTGTCCATAGGCCATGCGCTCATCTGCGACGCGCTCTATCTCGGGCTGGAGAAAACCATCAGGGAGTATAAGGAATGTCTGGTGTGACGAGGGTTAAGATTTAAATTATAAAGTTTTAAAGAGTTTAAGGTTAGGAAAAAGCTATGATTCAGCAGGAATTTGTCGATACGGTGGCAGGTGCCGCCATGAACTACGGTGAGGCGGTCACACAGGCAGCTGTGCAGGAACTGTCGGTCTGGGATCTAACTATGCGCGGAGGGTGGATTATGATTCCGCTTGCCATCCTGTCGCTGGTTTGCATATATATATTTGTGGAACGCTGTCTGGCTCTGCGCCATGCCCAGAAGGAAGATAATTCGTTCATGGACCGCATACGTGAATATATCCATGACGGCGAAATCGAGAGCGCCCGCCGTCTGTGTGCGAAAACTGACACACCATACGCGCGTCTTATCGGCAAGGGCATAAGCCGTATCGGCCGTCCGATGAACGATGTGCTCGTGACAATCGAAAACACGGGCAACATCGAGATTGCAACTCTTGAAAAGGGGCTTCCGTGGCTTGCCACTACTGCTGCCGGTGCGCCTATGATAGGCTTTCTCGGCACGGTTATCGGTATGGTTCAGGCATTCTATAATCTTGCCTCCGCCGGGTCGAGCGCGAATATCGCTGTCCTTGCCGACGGTATCTATGCCGCGCTTGTCACCACTGTCGCCGGTCTGATTGTCGGCATCATCGCTCTTTTTGCCTACAACTATCTTGTGGCGCGCATCAACAAGGTGATGAATGCCCTTGAAGCCAAGACAATGGAATTCATGGATCTTCTCAACGAGCCTGCCTGATTCACTGTCAAACCATATCCAACAGCATCACTATGGCTCTTAAACGACAAAATACCATGATGGCGACATTTTCGATGGCATCGATGACAGATGTCATCTTCCTGTTGCTGATTTTTTTCATGGTGACCTCTACGTTCGTATTTCCGACAGCCTTGGAGGTCAATCTGCCCCAAAGTTCCAAGCAGACGGCATTGAAACCGACCACGCGCGTCTATATTGACAAACATGGTGCGATCTACGCTACAGCCGATGAAAGCGAACCTGTGGAGATGGACATGGATTCGCTCCTCGCCTTTCTCGGAAATCAGGCTGCCAAACCCGACGGGGGCGAGGAATACATAGCCGTCTATGCCGACGAGGAGGTGACATACGGCGCGCTTGTGAAGGTGCTTGACCTCGGTGCGCAGAACAATCTGAAAATGGTACTCGCCACCAAGCCTGCGCCGACATCGGCGCGTCCGCGCAAGTGATACCATCCAATAAATACGCTCTAAAACAATTACTCATAACGCAATCATGTCAGACACCAAGAGTGACAGCCGTCACCGTTTGATAGCCCTGTTCGTCACCGTGGCTTTTCACGTAGCCGTGGCAGTGCTGCTCATCACGCTTTATCTTCAGCCTGTGGCTTCGGATATGGAGCGTAAGTGGCCTCCCGTGGATTCTTCGGAGGTGCTGTTCGGTGGCGAATATGTGATGGTGGGTGATCGCCCGGAGATTGCCGACAATACCGGTGAGCCGGCTTCGTCGGCAACGGAGGCTGAGGCTGTCCCCGCCCCGGAGGTCGAAGCGCTTGAAAATTCCGGTGAGGAAGCAAAGCCGGCTCCTGTCATAAGCAGCGAGCAGCCTTCGCCGGCAAAGGTAGAGAAGAAGCCTGTCCCGGAGAAGAGTGGCCCGACAAAGGCTGAGATTGAAGCAGCCGAGAAGGCAAAGCGTGAGCAGGAAACCCGTCAGGCCATAGCCGGAAAGGTGAAATTCGGCCAGACCGGCACGGGGACAAAGGCCGGAAATGCCGGAAGTCCCGACGGAAACGCTTCGGTCGGTGCTGTGAACGGAAGTCCCGGCTTTAATCTCAAAGGCCGTACACTTGCGGACTGGCATAGACCTGCGGCCGCTCCTTTAGGCACTATCACAATCAGGGTCAGTGTCAACCGTCAGGGTAAGGTGACATCGGCAAGCTACATGTCAGGCACAGGTGCGGCTGCTGCAAGCCAGACCGCCCGACAAAGCTGTGTGCAGGCAGCCTTGCGCTCGCAATTCTCTGTTGATGAGGATGCGCCTCCTTCACAGACAGGCTCTATTACCTATAACTTCAAGTGATTCTATCAATCCGTTTTGAAATATTCCAAAAATAATCAGCGGCCCTGACTTTCAATATAGCGAAAGTCAGGGCCGCTGATTATGTTATGTAGAAAAGACAATCCTATCTGTTGTTTAATGTCGGTAAGAAGGCATCCGGGATATGTTCGACCGTAAAATCCGACGGATTACCGATTACGAGCACGATGTCAAACCGGGGTTCGAGCGGTATGTCGTATGAATTCATATAGGCATCAGCCGCACGTGTCAGCCGGCTGCGCTTACGCTTGTCAATGGCATCGGCCGGGTCAGTGAAGTCGGTCGCACGGGTCTTGACCTCGACAAAACAGATATTGTCGTCCTTCATAGCGATGAAGTCAATCTCGCTTCCTGCAATCCGGATATTCTCACCGCTGATAGCGTAGCCCTGCGTCAGAAGAAATTCGCGTGCTACGCTTTCTCCCCACTTGCCAAGTTCGTTATGGTCGGCCATATATTATTATATGGTAGTGCAAACCTTGTTTTTAGCCTTCGTATTCGTCTTCGTCGAGCATTTCATACCCGTAGTCCTCGCCTTCGAAATCCTCATCGTCGAGGTATTCTTCATCATCCTCTGGCATTGAGGGGACATTTTCAAAGATGAATTCGTCTTCCTCACGCACACGATGGTGTCCGTCGAGCGGACGGTGGGTGATCGGAGCGGCTTCGATACGGTTGCGCTCATCGGTTATCTCAGCCCAAAGCATGTCTTTAAGCTCTGTAAGTCCCATGCCGGTGACTGCTGAGATGAAGATATGCGGCACACCTTCGGGGAGTGTCTTTTCAATCTCCTGCATTAGCTCGTCGTCGAGCATGTCGCTTTTGGAGATGGCGAGCACACGCGGTTTGTCGGCAAGCTGAGGATTGAACTGCTCCAGCTCCCCGACGAGTATGTCGTATTGAGCCTTGATGTCGTCGGCATCGGCCGGAACCATAAACAGAAGCACGGCGTTGCGCTCGATGTGACGGAGGAAGCGGAGTCCGAGCCCCTTGCCTTCGCTCGCGCCTTCGATGATGCCGGGAATGTCGGCCATGACAAACGATCTGTTGTCGCGGTAGGAGACGATGCCGAGCTGAGGTTCCATTGTCGTGAACGGGTAGTCGGCGATTTTCGGCCGGGCGGCTGAGATTGATGAGAGCAGTGTCGATTTGCCGGCGTTGGGAAATCCGACAAGGCCGACATCGGCGAGTAGCTTCAGCTCCATGATGATTGACTTCTCGATGGCAGGTTCACCTGGCTGTGCATAGCGCGGTGTGCGGTTGGTCGCACTTTTGAAATGCCAGTTGCCTAGTCCGCCGCGTCCGCCGCGGAGGAGCTTCACTTCCTCGCCGTCTGAGGTCACTTCGCAGAGAAATTCACCTGTCTCCGCATCAAATACAACTGTTCCGCATGGAACATCGACGATTACATCTTCACCGTCTTTGCCAAACGAACGGCCGCCGGATCCACTCTGACCGTTTCCGGCAAAGATGTGGCGGCGATAGCGCAGCGGAAGCAATGTCCACATGTGGGAGTTGCCACGGAGGATGATATGGCCGCCACGGCCACCGTCGCCACCGTCAGGACCTCCTTTGGGGACATATTTCGCACGATAGAAATGCCTTGAGCCGGCACCGCCTTTGCCTGAGCGACAGAGGACTTTTACATAGTCTATGAAGTTGGAATCAGCCATGTGAGCGGACTATTATATTGTGTTTGATGATTATATATTTATAGGTGTAAAACAAATTTGAGGAGCGAAAAGATTTTTAGGGCTTCCGGGATGGAATATTGGCGGAGACCTGCCGGATCAGGCTTCAAGGGTCTGCTGAAGATGACGCATCAGTTCGCGTGCATGAGCGAAGTCAACAGGGGTACCTACGTCGATCCAAGTCCCGTTTATCGGGAAATAGCTTACGGTCCGTCCCTCGGTGAGCGCACGTTCGATGAGGTCTGTCGCATCGGTGCGTTCGTTGCTGCTTAATGACCTGAGCAGATCGTTGGAGAATATATAGATGCCGGCATTGGCGTAGTAGGCATACGACGGTTTCTCCTCAAGAGCCGTGACGCGTTGGCCGTCTGTCTCAAGAATCGCGTAGGGTACGGATATATTGTAGGGGACAGCTGCGATTGTTATGTCGGCTTTCTCATTGCGGTGATGGAGATACAGGTCTTCGAATGAGATTGTGGTCAGCAGGTCGGAGTTCATTACGATTGTCTCACCTTCGGCGGGTATGTCGACAAGCGAGGCAGCCCCGATAGTTCCAAGAGGCCGATTTTCGCGGACACACTTTACGTTGATTCCGGCTACAGGTTGAGAGAAATGTTCTTCGAGCTGTTCGGCAAGATAGTTGACAGTGACATTTACATTCTCTATGCCGACTGATGCGAGAGCCTCGATGTTGTAGTCGATTATTGCTTTACCGCCTATTTCCAGCAGTGGTTTTGGTGTCGTGAGTGTCAGGGGGCGGAGGCGTTCGCCTTTGCCTCCTGCCATTAGGATGGCGCTTACCGGGAGCACCGTCTTTGTCACGCGGGTGTCGATAAGACGGCATAGTTTACCGTCAGAGTCAAGCACAGGGATAAGCGACAGGCGGTGTCGGCGCAGTTTTCGCAGTGTGTCTGGATTGACTTCTCCTTCACGAAGGAAACGGAAGTTGCGGAACATTGCATCAGCCACAGGTGCGTCGAGGGTGACACCTTGCAGCAAGGCGCGCCGCACGTCGCCGTCGGTAAGCGTGCCAGCCATACGCCCGTCTCTGTCGGTCACAATGAGTGTCATCACAGCTCCAGAGAGGTCGTTGAGCCGGCTGATAGCGGTGATGAGAGGCGCGTCGTCGGTGATGATATGTCTGTCAATTTGCATCTTCCATGATTTTTTCGGTTATAAGCCAGTCGAGAGGAGTGTCAAGGTCGACCGATCTGCTGCGTGGCATTTCGTATGGAATCCTGTGCGGGAATTGGCCGAGGGGCATCCGGCGGATTGAATCGGGATTTATGACATAGACTGCGCCGTTGAACTGCCATGCCTTTGGTGCGTCCTGACGGCGTGTGAAGCGACCGTCGCCTTTGGAGACGTGCAGCAAACCGTCGGCGGAGCATTCAAAGCAGTCATAATATGGGTTGCAGGCTGCCTCGGTGACTGTCACCACCATGTCGGTGTCGGGTGTGTAAAGTTTGAGGCATCCTTCCACATCATTGACGGTGCGCAGGGGGGATGTCGGCTGTAGCAACACCACTTTGTCGTATGCTATTCCGTTTTTGTCTGCCCAGTCCATAGCGTCTATTATGACTTCGCGTGAACCGACCTTGTCACCTCCGAGTTCTGGTGGACGGCGGTAGTCGACCGGGAGTCCTGTCGCTTGGGCCACACTGCGTATCTCATCGTCATCGGTCGAGACTATGATGTGACTGTCGGGCGACAGTGCGCGCGCCACTTCGATGGAGTAGTGGATCAGAGGCTTACCGCGCAAAGGCTTTATGTTTTTGCGTGGTATTCCTTTGCTGCCTCCACGAGCCGGAATGATGAAGAGAGTGTTATTGCGGTATGTCATAAAATTTCTTGTTTCGCAGAGAGTCGAGTGGAGTTTCGGCAATGGCTTTGACCATTATGTCGAGAGTATCAGGCCGGAAGTACGGGTTTTCAGCTTGGCGGGCACGTTTCTGTCCGGCGGGACTGAGGGCATATCTGATGGCTTCTGTAATTTCCTCGGCAGAATCGCCACAGTGAATGACACTATCGCCGCAAAGGCGTCCGCGCTGGCGCATGCCGATGTCGACTGTCGGTATTCCCATTGAGGGAACTTCGACAATGCCGCTCGATGAGTTGCCTACGACTGCGCTGACACATCGTAGTGCCGAAAGGTAGCGGAGTTTGCCAAGCGATGGAATCACCTTCACGCGCTCGGGGTGCAGCCTTGCATAAGCCTCGATCCTGTCGATAATGATTCGGCCGCGCGAGTCGTTGTTGGGATATGTGATGATGACGTGTGAATCCGGGAAACGGTCAAGCGCCTGTAAAAGAGCGTCGCAATGTGTTGCCGGATCTTCGTCGTCGAGTGTTGCCGGATGGTATGTCACGAGCATTGAGCCTTCGGGCAGTGTGATGCCTACGGACTCTTCCAGCTGCTTTCGGCCCATTAGCTGCTCGTGCATTATATTATAGACTCCTATCGCCCCGGTGTTTATGACCAACCGAGGGTCTTCGCCCATTGCGATTACCCGCTTGCGGTAAGGTTCGGTCGCTGTAAGATGCAGTGCCGACATTTTGGTGATGGCGTGGCGGATGCTGTCGTCTATAGCGCCTTCCGAGATTTCGCCGCCAGCAATATGGACTATCGGGATGCGTAGCATGAGGGCAGCTGTCGCAGTGGCGAGCATCTCGAATCGGTCGCCGAGTATTACGATAATGTCCGGGCTTAGTTTTTCGAGTTCACGGGACATACCGTCCATACATACGGCCATTGCGCTTACAGCCCCGGCGGGGGTGTCGGTCGAATCCGGCATCCCTACGCAGACAGGGTCTGTGAATCCGTCGGCTTTGATTTCGTCAATAGTATGTCCATAGCGTTCGCTAAGGTGCATGTTTGTCGCGAGAATGTCGACTTGGCAGTCTTTACGTGAAGCAAGGCTGCGTGCAATCCCGCTGAGTAATCCCCAGTCGGCACGAGTTCCGGTTGCGATTGCTATTTTTCTGACAGAAACCAAATTATAGAAAGTAATAAGGAGGTTAAGGATAAAAGATTGAGAAGATTGGTGAGCTTAGTATTCGCGTTCGCCGAAAATCGAAGTGCCGACACGGATCATGTTGCTTCCTTCGTCGACAGCGATTGTCCAGTCATGGCTCATGCCCATGCTGATGGTGTCGAAACTTTCGTGTTCGGACATGACGCCTGATTTCAGCCTGTCGAATGTGTTGCGGATTTCATGGAAGTCCTTGCGGATGCGTTCCTCGTCGTCCACATTCGATGCCATTCCCATCACTCCGCGGATTTCAACACCTTCGAGTGATGACAATAGTTCCGGCGTGACAAAATCAATCAGCTCTTCAGGAGTAAAGCCAAATTTTGTCTCCTCCTGTGCGACATGAAGCTGTAGCAGCACGCCTATACGACGGTCGGTCTTTATGGCCTCGGTATCGACGGCGCGCAGCAGACGTTCGGAATCGATGCTGTGGATCATCGAGACACATGGAATGACTTTGCGGACCTTATTGGTCTGAAGATGCCCTATGAAATGCCATTCGATATCAGCCGGGAGTTCCTTGGCCTTGGCTTCAAGTTCGAGTGCGCGGCTTTCGCCAAACACACGTTGTCCGGCTCTGTAGGCTTCCTGCAAAGCCTCGGCCGGATGAAATTTCGACACGGCTACGAGTTCGACTCCTGTCGGAATAGATTCGCGCAGTCGTTGCAGATTTTTGCTGACAGAGCCTGACATTATGGTGGATATATTATTAAAAATGATTTGTTATACGGGCTGGGATGTGGAAAAATCAAGCTTCCTTGCTTTCTCCGCTGAGGTTTGCGTCATAGACATCCATGATGAGAGTCTCTTGGATTGTATTGATTTCAAAATCGGCCATAGTGCCCTTCATGCCTTCCATGAAGTTGTCGAAAGCCTCCTTGAATGAATCGGCAGCCACGAGAATCTGTGAGATTGATTTTTTCTCGACAGCGGTCTTTTCGTCAAGAGTGATGAATGCAACTTTGACGAGATACCATTTGTCGCCTGTTCTTTCGCGGAAAATTTCGGCAATTTTGGTACGCTTCACAGCTGAAACCGAAAACTCTGACGTAAAATGTGATATTTCTTCTGAAATACGGGCTTCTGCTTCGGTAAACGAAAGCGCGTCAACCATATAAGCTTCAGTCACTTTTTTGATAGCGCCGTTTTCCATTGTCTTGTCATAGCGGACTTTAGTTTCAAACCAATTTGCCATAATTTTACTTTTTTCTGTGTATTTTCGATGTTTGTTTTCAATTAATACTCAAGGGTGCAAAGTTAGCTAAAAAGCGTGAATTTTTGAGCTGCAATAAGGAAAAAGAGTTGCGGAGATGGTAAATTTTAGATTGCGCATGATTGTCAGAAGATGGCCGGAATCAATTGAAATAAACAATCGGTTGCCCTGCTCCCCCGGCTGAACATTCTTTAGATTTTATATGTAAGTATATTGATTGGAATCCGATTAAAATTCGTATATTTGCTTATCAACGGTATTTGTTTCCGGTCTGGCCCGGAAGATAGCTGTTCATGATAGGTAATGTTACAATAAAATAATACTATAAGTACAAACCTCTAAACTCAATCTCATGTATCAACGTCAACTTTCATTCGGCGAGGCAGTGACAAAGGCGCTGACCGTCAATTACTGCAATTTCGAAGGGCGTGCGTCCCGTTCGGAATACTGGTGGTTCTTTCTGTTTAATTTTATTGCAGGACTTGTGATAGGAGCTGTTTTTGTCTGGAGTGAGACCTTGGAATATCTTGTCAGCGGCTTGTTCTCTTTGGCTATGCTGCTGCCGGGACTCGGACTGTCTGTGCGCCGTCTGCATGATACCGGACGTTCTGGATGGTGGATTTTTATCAATGTCATACCGTTGATCGGCCAGTTGATTTATCTGTATTTCACAGTGCAACCGAGCCAGAACGTGCCGAATAAGTGGGGTGGTGTCCCTAATCTTGTGGCATAGACAAAATGGTTTTGGATTAACTTATCTATCCCATGCGTGGTGTTAACTTTGCATGGGATTGATTTTCTGCATGTGTCTGCGCTTTGCCTTCCATCCAATGTCCCGGCCCGTCTGAAAAACTTCATCGCCTTTTTGCGGAATCTGAGTTTTTTGACTAATTTTGCTTCTCACTAACCACTATCCAATGGCACACGAAGCTTTAAGCGACAAGATTGAAACCCCTGAACTATGGAATCTGCTGCTGCGTATCAGCCGAGATGCGCTGCATGTGGTGATATATTCGATTGTTGAGGATAATTCATTGGTCTACCGACGTTTTAATCTCGACACGGCTTCTTCGTCGTGGATTGGCGCGCTCCAGAATGTCATCTATGACAATCCGGCTATATTGAGCGATTTCCGTCGCGTATATTGTGTGGTCGAGACTGATAAATATCTTATTGTGCCTTCGGAGTGCGAGTCGGAATCAGACCGCTGTCTGCTTTTCGGGACGGCTTTTCCCGGCAGCGGCCTTGAAATGGCTGTTGATGACACTGCGACACACAATGCCATAGCTCTCACAGCTATAGAACCGGAATTGAGAGGTTTTATAAACCGCACGTTCCAACGAGTGTCAATTGTGAGTCACATCGCATCGTTGTGCCGTTATGCCACCCTCAATGGCAGTCATGGCAATAAGGTGAGGATGATAGCGAATCTGCATGAACGGTCGGTGGATGTAATCGTAATCGACGGCAGAAGGCTTATGCTTGCCAATACTTTCGCTTATGACAAGCCGGATGATGCAGCATATTATCTTCTTGCCGTCCGTCAGCGGCTCGGGCTGGATGCACACAATGATGAACTTTTTCTTGCCGGCGATCAGGCTTGCCGTGAGGAAATAATGCCTATGTTGCGCAATTTTGTGGCGCGGGTGATGCCGATCATATTTCCGCCACAGATGTTTAAGGCGGGCAAAGAAGCCATGCTTGTCCCGTTTGATCTCATAACTTTACCGCTATGCGAATAATCAGAGGAAAATACGGTCGCCGTCGTTTCAGCGTCCCGACCAATATAACGGCACGTCCGACAACGGATTTTGCTCGTGAGAATATATTTAACGTGATTGAAAATCTTGTCGATCTCGAAGGTCTGAAGTGTCTTGACCTTTTTGCCGGGACCGGTGCTGTAAGCTTCGAACTGCTCTCGCGTGGGGCGGCTTCGGTGACTTCTGTTGAAAAATCGGCTACTCAGGCGCGTTTCATAGAGAAAGTGAAACAGGAGCTGAATGACCGCAATCTGCATCTGTTGCGAACCGATGCGTTGCGCTATATCCGGGATTCTTCCACAAGCTTTGATTTCGTGTTTGCCGATCCGCCCTATGATCTCGACGGTTTCGGCGACATTCCTCAGATGGTGCTCGAATCAAGACTGCTGCATCCGGGAAGCATATTCATTATAGAGCACTCCAAGAAATATGACTTTTCAAGTCTTCCCCATTTCATTGACCACAGGGCCTATGGTTCTGTAAATTTCTCAATCTTCAAAATCCCTGAGGAAAACGAGACCGCCGACTGAAAGAAGGAGGACACACAAATCCACAAATGGCAGAAATGACATATTCTCGGTCCGTAAGGAAATATGAAAACGGACAAATAGGTCATTTCTGCCATTTGTGGATTTGTGTGGACGTTTAAAACTTCACTTCTTTACCTTTAATATAGGTGTGGGTTATTACGGGAGTAGCGTAGGCGTAGGGATAGAAGTCGATTGACGGCATAGGGCGGGTGATATAGAAATTGGCTATTTTCCCGGGGCTATCGAACCGTAGTCTCTGCTCTCGCCCATTGCATACGCACCGTTGATAGTGGTGGCGTTTATGGCCTGTGATGGCGAAAGTTTCATCTTTATACATCCGAGTGACATGACCATGCGCATGTTGCCCGAGGGCGATGAACCGGGATTGTAGTCGGAGGCCAGAGCGAGGATAGCTCCGCTCTCGATTACTTTCCGAGCCGGTCCGTAAGGCATGCCGAGGAAAAAAGAAGCCCCCGGCAGCATTGTGGCTACTGTCTGATTCTGACTCAATAGCGCTATTTCCTCTTCGCCGATACGTTCGAGATGGTCGACGGACAGTGCGCCGTGTTTTACTCCGATCTGAACGCCTCCGGATATGGCAAGTTCGTTGGCATGGATTTTCGGGCGCAGCCCGTAGCGTGACGCAGCGGTGAGAATACGGTCGGTATACTCCACGGTAAAGAATCCGGCATCGCAGAACACATCTACGAATTCGGCAAGACCTTCGGCTGCCACAGCCGGAATCATTTCATCGCAGACTAAGCTCACATACTCGTCCTGTCGTCCGGCAAAGGCACGCCCTACGGCATGAGCGCCGAGAAACGTAGCTTTGACTTTCATCGGCGTGCTTTCGGCGATGCGGGCTATCACGCGGAGCATCTTAAGTTCGTCGGCGGTTGTGAGTCCGTAACCGCTTTTGATTTCGACACATCCTGTGCCCATTGCCATGATTTCGCGTACACGTGTCATTGCCTGATTGTAAAGCTCATCTTCCGATGTTTCGTGGAGAAGATCGGCTGAATTGAGGATTCCTCCGCCACGTCTGGCGATTTCCTCATAGCTTAGTCCATTGATTTTGTCGATAAACTCGCGTTCGCGGCTTCCGGCATAGACAATGTGAGTGTGCGAATCACAGAACGACGGGAATACATAGCCTCCGCCGGCATCCGCAACCTCTTCATCAGGTTCGGCCACCGGGCATTCGTCCATCTTGCCGAACGATAAGAAACGTCCGTCGCGGATGCGGAGCCATGCGTTTTCGATTGTGTTTATGCGGTTCATATCTTTCCCGCGAAGGAAAGGAGTGTCCCCGCCGTCGACTCCGACGAGGACACCGATATTACGTAGAAGCATATCCGTTCATTAAGGGTTTGTACGCAGGAAATCGACCGATGCGGCTATATAAGGCGACATTACAGTGTCGTTGTCGATAAATGGGATAAGTCTGCGGTAGGCTTCATGCCATTTTTCAAGTTCAGGCGAGGTTTTCATCGGACGGCGGAGGTCAAGCGCCTGGGCTGCGTTGAAAAGTTCGATTGCAAGGACACGTTCGGTATTGTCGACGACGCGACAAAGTTTCGTAGCTGAATTGCCACCCATCGAGACGTGGTCTTCCTGCCCTTGCGACGAGGGAATCGAATCGCAGCTTGTCGGCCAGCATAGTCCTTTGGACTGATTGACTATTGAGGCTGCGGCATATTGTGGAATCATGAAACCGCTGTTGAGGCCGGGATTTGCAACGAGGAACGGCGGCAGTCCGCGCGCACCTGAGATCAGTCGGTAGATGCGGCGTTCGGAGATACTTCCAAGCTCGGCGAGTGCAAGTGCGAGATAATCCATCGGAAGAGCGATAGGCTCTCCGTGGAAATTACCGGCCGACACGATGATGTCTTCTTCGGGGAAGATTGTCGGATTGTCGGTCGGCGAGTTGATTTCAGTCTCGATTATATTGCCTGTGTAGTCGAGAGCGTCTTTCACAGCTCCGTGGACCTGAGGCATGCAGCGGAACGAGTAGGGGTCTTGAACATGCTTCTTATATTGCCTTATAAGTTCGCTTCCTTCGAGATGCGCGCGCACGGCTCTGGCCGTGGCAAGCTGTCCCGGATGTGGGCGGACAGCATTGACCGAGTCGCCGAACGGGTCGATACGGCCGTCGAACACATCGAGCGAGAGCGCTCCAATCTTGTCGGCGAGCGCGCTGAGACGACGGGCGTTGAGGATGGCATAGACGGCGTGTGACGACATGAACTGCGTTCCGTTCAGAAGGGCGAGTCCTTCTTTCGATACGAGTTTCACAGGTTTCCAGCCCTTTTCCTCAAGCACTTCGGCTGCGGGACGTATCTCACCTTTATATAATACTTCTCCAAGACCGAGCAGAGGCAGGCACATGTTGGCGAGCGGGGCGAGGTCGCCCGAAGCTCCGAGCGAACCGAGCTGATAGATTACCGGCAGGACATCGTCGTTGAAGAAGTCAACAAGTCGCTGCACCGTCGACAGCTGCACTCCTGAATTGCCGAATGAAAGCGACATTATTTTGGTGAGCAGCATGATTTTCACAATCATAGGGTCGACTTTTTCGCCACAGCCGCAGGCGTGTGACTTCACAAGGTTTTCCTGAAGTGTCGAAAGGTCCTGAGTGTCGATAGAAATGTTACACAGTGAGCCGAAGCCGGTGGTTATGCCATAGATTGGATGGTCGCATTCGCTGATTTTGTCGTCAAGATAACGGCGGCAGCGTGTGATGCGCTCCACTGATTCCTCGCTTAGAGCGAGACGCATGTTCTTGGTGATGATTTCCCCGACGCGCTCGATTGTGAGGCGTTCGGGACTGATATAATGTATCATTTTCGGATTAGTCTAAGGTTATTCGTTTTTCTGTTTGTCATTTGAATGCCTCGCCGATCACGGAGTCGTCGGCGATGTTTGGGAGGGTAACGCGCAGCAGCGGAGTGCGCTCCATTTCGCGCTTTATAGCGGATATGGCACCTTCGTTGCGTGCCCATGACCGGCGTGCGATACCGTTGTTCACGTCCCATAGGAGCATTTCGTCAATGTGGCGGGCTGAATCGTCGCTTCCGTCGATGACCATGCCGAAACCGCCGTTGATTACCTCGCCCCAGCCGACACCTCCGCCGTTGTGTATTGAAACCCATGTAGCGCCACGGAAAGAGTCGCCTATGACGTTGTGTACGGCCATGTCGGCTGTATACTGCGAACCGTCGTAGATATTCGATGTCTCGCGGTAGGGGGAGTCTGTACCCGAAACGTCGTGGTGGTCGCGTCCGAGCACTATCGGTGCTGATATTTCACCCCGGGCTATTGCATCGTTAAAGGCTCGTGCGATTTTGGTGCGCCCCTCACAGTCGGCATACAGGATTCGCGCCTGAGAACCGACTACGAGTCTGTTGCGTCCGGCTTCGCGTATCCAGTGGATATTGTCGCGCAGTTGGCCTTTGATTTCCTCAGGCGCGCTCTTGAGTATTTCTTCAAGCACGTTTGCTGCGATTTCATCACTTTTTGCAAGATCGTCGGGATTTCCAGAGGTACATACCCAGCGGAATGGCCCGAATCCGTAGTCGAAGAAACTCGGTCCCATGATGTCCTGCACGTATGAAGGGTAGCGGAAAGTGCCGTCTTCCTTCATTATGTCAGCTCCCGCCCGTGATGATTCGAGAAGGAAGGCATTGCCGTAGTCAAAGAAATACATGCCGTTTTCGGTCAGCCGGTTGATTGCCTTGACCTGACGGCGCAGTGATTCCTGAACGTGGCGCTTGAATTCTTCCGGATTTCCGGCCATCATTGTCTTGGCCTCTTCGAAGCTCAGCCCGACGGGATAATATCCTCCGGCCCAAGGGTTGTGGAGCGATGTCTGGTCTGAGCCGAGATCCACTTTCACCCCGTCGTCGGCAAGGCGTTCCCATAGGTCTACAACATTGCCCTGATAGGCAAATGAGACTGCCTCGCGGTTCTTGCGTGCTTCGGCCACACGGACCATCAGGTCGTCGAGCGAGGTGTATACTTCATCGACCCAACCCTGACTGTGGCGTGTCTCGACAGCTTTTGGATTCACTTCGGCGGTAATGCTGACTACGCCCGCTATGTTTCCGGCCTTCGGCTGTGCGCCTGACATACCGCCGAGTCCGGCTGAGACAAACAGCATTCCTCCGAGGTCATGACTTCCTTCGGCGAGGCGTTTGCGTCCGGCGTTGAGGACGGTGATGGTTGTTCCGTGGACAATTCCCTGCGGGCCGATATACATATATGAACCGGCTGTCATCTGGCCGTATTGCGACACGCCGAGAGCGTTGAAACGCTCCCAGTCGTCAGGCTTGGAATAGTTAGGTATAACCATGCCGTTGGTGACGATTACCCGAGGGGCGTCGGGGTGTGACGGAAACAGTCCTAACGGATGGCCGGAGTACATTACCAGCGTCTGGGAATCTGTCATCTCCGACAGATATTTCATTGCCAGAAGATATTGGGCCCAGTTCTGGAACACCGCGCCGTTTCCTCCGTAAGTGATCAGTTCGTGCGGGTGCTGCGCCACACGGGGATCAAGATTGTTTTGAATCATCATCATGATTGCTGCCGCCTGACGGGAACGTGCAGGGTATGCGTCTATCGGCCGGGCATACATTTCGTAGTCGGGACGGAAACGGTACATGTAGATGCGTCCGTAGGTCTCAAGTTCGGATGCGAATTCTCCGGCAAGCTCGCGGTGGAGATGTCGAGGGAAATAGCGAAGAGCGTTTCTGAGAGCCAGTTTTTTCTCAGCCGGAGTCAATATGTCCTTGCGTCGTGGGGCATGGTTGACGCTTGTGTCATATTCTTTTGGCGCAGGGAGCGTGTCGGGTATGCCTGCGCCGACTGTCATTCGGAATTCTTCGTTAGTCATGGTTGGTATCGGCTTATCGGTTGAGTATTTCATTGACAGTCTCAAGTACTCTCGCTTCTGCGGCAATTGCTTCTGCTGCGATTTCTGCTGCCCGGGCTGTAAGGCGGTCCGCCTCGTCTCGGTTTTTGAGTGAGGCGGCATTTATGCGCACATTGAGCTGGGCCCCGAGTACCGCCGAGCGTGCGGCGAGCGCTCCGACTCCGGCATCGCTTACAGAGGCCGGATTTCCTGTGCGGGCCATTGATTCGAGCAAGGGGAAGACAGCGCAGGCTGTTTCCATTGTCGACAGCGGTATGCGTGTTGCATATAGAGTGGCATCTTCAATGGCGGCTGCGCGGGCTGCCTTTTCCTCTTCGCTTGATTTAGGCATCTTGAACGCATCCATGATGCGGTTGAAAGCCTCGGTGTCTTCGTCGACAAGGTGAAGGAGCTGCTGTAGGATTTCATGTCCCCTGTCGGCCTGATCGGAAAATTCTTTCCAACGGTCGTCCCATCCGGCTTTGTGTGCCGACAGGTTAGCCACCATAGTCCCGAGTGCGGCGGCAAGCGCTCCCATATAGGCCGATATCGAGCCGCCTCCGGGGGCGGGTGATTCGGATGCTGTCTCCTCGGCAAATTCCGTACATGTCATATCGGTGAGCTTTTTTCCTGCGTTTTTTTGCGCGATCATGAATTCAATCACCTTTTCTTCCGGCCGGAATGGCGTTAGTTCGTCAAGTCCCATTGACTTTACGGCCATGCGGATGATTTCATCCTCCGAAATACCTGTGGAGCGTTGCTGTTTGTGGAGGAAATATCGCCCGGCCTCGATAAGCGTGCGTTTGGGGACAAGACCTACAATCTCTGTACCTGTCACGCGCAGTCCGCGTGCGTTGGCCGCACGGCATACTTCATCGAAAGCTATATGTAGCGGTGTGACTGATATATCGGTGATGTTCATCGACACCTGTGCTATGCCATATTCGTCAATGAACCAGCCGATGGCTTTTGTCGCTTTGAGAGTCCCGGGCTGCATGATTGTGTTGCCGTCGGCATCTTTCAGCGGTTTACCGGTTATCTTTCCGCCCTCGCGCATCGGACGGCCTTTCTCGCGGACATCGAAGGCAATTGCATTTGCCCGTCGGGTCGAGGTTGTGTTGAGGTTGAAGTTGACGGCAATGAGGAAGTCGCGCGCACCGACAGTGGTTGCTCCGCTGCGGGCTGCTTTCTCGTCAAACGGGCGATCACCGAAATCAGGACCTTTGCCGGAATGGTTCATTTTTTCCGGAAGAGCTTCGTATTCTCCTTCACGGCAGACAGCGAGATTACGGCGTTCGGGTGTGAAGGCCGCTGCCTCATAGCAATAGGTCGGGATTTCAAGTTCGTCGGCTATGCGTTTTGCAAGTTTGCGTGCGAGTTCGGCACACTCTTCAAGCGTTATACCTGAGATTGGGATGAGAGGGCACACGTCGGTCGCACCCATGCGGGGATGAGCGCCGTGATGGCTGCGCATGTCGATAAGTTCTGCCGCGCGTTTGACACCTCTGAATGCAGCTTCGACCACGGCTTCCGGCTCGCCGACGAAAGTCACGACCGTGCGGTTTGTCGCCTCTCCCGGATCGACATCGAGCAGATTTATCCCCTTGACGCTTTTGATTGCGTCGGTGATGGATTTTATTACATTCTTGTCGCGTCCCTCGCTGAAATTAGGGACACATTCAATAATTCGTGTTTTCATGGAATGTAAAAATAAGTGATGGTATTGATTCTATAAAGTATGTATGCAAATTTAAATAATCGAAATCTAAGCGGCAAATTTCAGCGGAGACATTTTTGCGGTAATTGTGAAATTGTCAGTAAAATGCGGATTATTGTTCCGGCAAGGGAAGGAGATGGGTGTTTTTGACTTCACCGAGAACGAAGGAGCTGTTGAGCGAGCCGATACAGTCAAGGTCGCCGAGAATGCGGAGAAGAAATTTCTGATAAGATTTCATGTCGCGGGTATATATTTTGAGTAGAAAGTCATAATCTCCTGAAATATTGTAACATTCAGCGATTTCAGGTATGTTTTGGACTGCTTCCATTATACGCATGGCGTTTTCGCGTGTATGTTGTTTCAATTTGAGATAACAGAAAGCAATGAAGCCGCATTCAAGCTTTTCGGCGTTGAGCACAGCCATGTATTTAGTTATGTAACCGTCTCGTTCAAGGCGTTTCACCCGTTCGAAAGTCGGGGTGGGAGAGAGGTGGATGGCCGATGCGAGTTCTTTGACAGTAAGACGCGAATTGTTCTGAAGGGCACTCAGGATGCGTAGGTCTGTGGCGTCGAGAGTATAGGTCGATTTCATGATGAATGGCTTGATGAGAATAATATTCTGCTTAAAATGGGTGGAAAGTCTATTTTTTAGAATGTATGAGCTATGTATTTTGCAAATGTAGGGTAATTTTCTAAGTTTTTTATATATCTTGGATGAATATTTTGTCTGTCGTAATTTTGCCATCAGAAACAAACAAAAAACTATTGAATTATGGCAAAGAACAAACTTCATTTCGAGACGCTCCAGTTACACGTAGGACAAGAGAATCCGGATCCGGCAACCGACGCACGGGCTGTCCCCATATATCAGACTACATCCTATGTTTTCAGGGATTCGCAGCATGCTTCAGACCGTTTCGGACTGCGTGACCCGGGAAATATCTACGGACGTCTTACCAATTCTACACAAGGGGTGCTTGAAGAGCGTGTCGCGGCTCTTGAAGGCGGAGTCGCCGGACTTGCAGTTGCGAGCGGTGCGGCAGCTATCAGCTATGCGCTTGAAAACATAGTACAGGCAGGTGATCACATTTTGGCCGCCGACAATCTTTATGGCGGAAGCTACAACCTTATAGCCCATACATTCGCTCCGCGTGGTGTGGAAAGTGATTTTGTCGATGTAAGGGATCTCGCTTTTGTCGAACGTTCGATAAAGCCCAACACCAAGGTGCTCTTTGTTGAGACCTTCGGCAATCCCAACTGTGATGTCACCGACATTGACGCTCTTGCCGAAATAGCCCGCCGTCACAATATCCCGCTTGTTGTCGACAATACATTCGGAACTCCTTATCTCATTCGTCCTCTTGAACATGGAGCTGACATTGTGGTGCATTCCGCTACAAAATTCCTCGGCGGCCACGGTACAAGTCTCGGTGGTGTGATTGTTGACGGCGGCAGCTTTGACTGGAAGGCCTACCCGGATAAATTCCCGACTCTTGCAAAGCCTGATCCGAGCTATCATGGCACAGTTTTTGCAGATGTCGCAGGGCCGGCTGCTTTTGTGACCCGCATACGCGCCGTGCTTCTCCGCGATACCGGTGCGGCAATTTCTCCATTCAATGCCTTTATTCTGCTTCAGGGTGTGGAGACCTTGTCACTGCGTGTCGAGCGGCATGTGGAGAATGCTCTCAAGGTTGTGAATTTCCTTGCATCGCATCCAAAAGTCGCAAAGGTCAACCATCCCTCATTGCCGGAACATCCCGACCATGAACTCTATGACAAGCTTTTCCCCGCCGGCGGAGGAAGCATATTCACATTCGAAATCAAAGGAGGCCGGGAAGAAGCATGGCGCTTCATTGATTCATTGAAAATATTCTCGCTGCTTGCAAACGTGGCCGATGTAAAAAGCCTCGTCATCCATCCCTACACGACCACACATTCACAGCTCTCTCCCGAAGAACTTAAACGTCAGCACATATCCCCTCGACCGTGCGTCTGAGCATCGGTACGGAGCATATCGACGATATTATCGACGACCTTGCCGCTGCTCTGGATGAGGTGTGATATCATGGATTCAGCCACGTGCGGTGTCTGCGAAGCCACCGCACGTGCAACCTTTGCATTTCAGAAGGCCGGGAGGCTTGTTTTTTCTTTTTTATGCTGTTGCGTTGATTAAAATATTCAAAAATCTTGTAACTTTGCAGATAGATAGACAGGCTCTTCTGAATTTCGGATTCGGAAGTGCGCTTTTCTGTATTTTGTGCTTTAGGCCAAACAAATTAAACTCCTCACGTTTTTATACATAAAATTATTTTGAAAAAAGATATGGATTTATTTGAAAAGATTTCAGCCGATATAAAGTCTGCGATGCTTGCGCGCGAAAAAGTGCGTCTTGAGACTCTTCGCGGTATAAAGAAAGAATTTCTTGAAGCGAAAACCGCAAAAGGCGGCGACGGTTCGCTTTCTGACGAGGCTGCGACAAAGATTCTTGCCAAGATGGCGAAGCAGCGTCGTGAGACGGCTCAGATCTATGAAGAGCAGAACCGTCCGGAACTTCGCGACAACGAGCTTGCCGAGGCTGCCGTGATTGAAGAATATCTCCCGAAACAGCTCAGTGACGAGGAGCTTACAGCTGAACTGAAGAAAATCATTGCCGAGACGGGCGCGACATCACCCAAGGAAATGGGCAAGGTTATGGGCGTGGCTTCAAAGACGCTCGCCGGACGTGCTGACGGCAAGGTCATATCGGCCAAGGTCAGAGAGCTCCTTAACAATTGATCTCATAAACAGGATAATTATTACAACAAGATACACAAATGCTTACCCTTCAGCAAATCAAAGAGGATCCCGAACGCATCATAGCGCGCCTCGCCGTCAAGGGCTTTGACGGAAAGCAGGGAGTCAACGATGTTATCGACTTCGACGACGAACGCCGCAGCCTTCAGTATCAGAACGACAATCTTGCAGCCGAACTCAAGAAGCAGGCTGATGCAATCGGCCGTCTGATGAAGGAAGGCCGTCGCGAAGAGGCCGAGGAAGCCAAAAAGAATGTGGCTGAAATCAAGGCTCAGCAAAAAGAGATAGCCGACCGCCTGACTATAACTGAAAACGCTATCCGCGACATTCTTCTCGGTATGCCAAATATCCCTTGCGACGCAGTGCCGGAAGGCAAGAGCGCGGAGGACAATGTGGTTGAAAAGACCGGCGGCCCGATGCCTGATCTTCCTGCCGATGCCCTTCCTCACTGGGAACTCGCAAAGAAGTACAATCTTATCAACTTTGACCTCGGTGTGAAAATCACAGGTCCGGGCTTCCCTGTCTACATCGGCAAGGGCGCACGTCTGCAGCGTGCTCTCATCCAGTTCTTCCTCGACGAAGCCGGAAAAGCAGGTTACATTGAAATCCAGCCACCCTACGTTGTCAACGAGGCTTCAGGCTACGGAACAGGCCAGCTCCCCGACAAGGAAGGCCAGATGTATTTCATCAATGAAGACAAACTCTACCTTATTCCGACTGCCGAAGTTCCCGTAACCAACATCTATCGCGATGTAATCCTTTCGGCTGACCAGCTTCCGATCAAGAACTGTGCATATTCAGCATGTTTCCGCCGCGAGGCCGGTTCGTATGGTAAGGATGTCCGCGGTCTTAACCGTCTCCATCAGTTTGACAAGGTGGAAATCGTGCGCATTGAAAAGCCTGAGAATTCATATGCCGCTCTTGAGGAAATGAAGGACCACGTGCAGGGACTTCTTGAAAAACTCGGTCTGCCTTGGCACATACTCCGTCTCTGTGGAGGAGACATGAGTTTCACTTCAGCCATCACCTTCGATTTCGAAGTCTACTCTGCCGCACAGGGCCGCTGGCTTGAAGTATCATCGGTTTCCAATTTCGAGACATATCAGGCCAACCGTCTGAAATGCCGTTACCGTGCCGAGGACAAGAAAACACGTCTCTGCCACACTCTCAACGGCTCGGCTCTCGCACTTCCGCGCATCATGGCCGCTCTTCTTGAAAACAATCAGACCCCTCAGGGCATCGTGATTCCTGAATGTCTGCGCCGCTACACAGGCTTCGACATCATCGACTGATTGCCATATTTTCAGTAGTCACGCCCATTAACGGCGGCAACTATTACAGTCGTCGGCGCGTTGTATAAGAGTGGCCCGAGGGACAACATCGGACCGCTTACCACTTATAAAATACAAATGTAATCATGGAATCAACACGTCAAGCTAAAATATCGCGTCTGCTGCAGAAGGAACTCAGTGAGATTTTCCGTCAGCAGACAGCCAAGACCCATGGCACACTTGTGTCAGTGAGCATAGTCAGAGTCTCTCCGGATCTCAGCATCGCCAAGGTATATCTTTCGATATTCCCGTCAGAGAGATCGCAGGAACTTCTCGAAAGCATCAGGAACAATGCCAAGACCATCAGATATGAGCTTGCGCAGAAAGTCCGCTTCCAGTTGAGGAAGTGCCCGGACCTGAGCTTCTATCTTGATGACTCGCTCGACTATATCGACAATATCGACAAGCTTCTCACTAAATAGTTGCCTCGGAAATACGATAAATACGCTTTATATGCGGTGGCGTCGGTTTTTCAACGTCACCGCTTTTATTACATGCCAGTCAATCTTCTTTCCCAATCACCACAATGCCTGCACTAAGGATCGCAATCCGTTATCTGTTGGCCAGAAAAAGCCATACGGCAGTCAATATCATTTCCTATATCTCAATGGCCGGAATCGCCGTGGCCGCTCTGGCTATGGTCTGCGTGCTTTCAGTGTTCAACGGTTTTTCGCAGCTGGCCTCCGACCGTCTTTCGCTTGTAAACCCCGACGTGAAGGTAACGCCAGTCAACACACGTGTCATCTCCGACGCTGATTCGCTTGCCGAAGAGCTGAGGGGGATTCCCGGCGTGCGTGTGGCGCTCCCGACTCTACGCGGTGAAGCCCTCGCCATCTACAACGGGGCGCAGCTCCCGGTCAATATCTGTGGCATCCCCGACGGTTTCGACGAAGTGTCGGCACTGGAGTCGCTGCTCATCGACGGCGAGCCGCTTACAAGTCTCTATGGCTTCGGCGGAGCGTTGCTCGGGGTCGGGGCTGCGGTGCAGCTCGATGCCCGACCGTCGCCCGAACGGGGACTGTTGCTGACTGTCCCCCGCAGACTCGGACGAATAAATCCGGCCTTGCCTATGGCCGCTTTCTCGACGGATACGCTTGTCGTTACTGGTGTCTACCGCAGCAATCAGCCTGAATTTGACAATGCGATGATCTATCTGTCGCTTGACGATGCGCGCAATCTGCTTGACTACACGACCGAGGGCACAGCGATCGAGATAAGCGTCGCCAATGCCCGAGAGACGGCCAAAGTCATTAAACGTATCGAAGAGAAGCTTGGTTCTGACTATCTCGTCGCCGACCGGTTGAGGCAGGAATCACACTCGTTCCGCATGATTTCAATCGAAAAGTGGATCACATTTCTGATGCTTGTTTTTGTGCTTGTCATGGCCTCGTTCAACATTCTATCCTCGCTTTCGATGCTGATAATCGAGAAAGAGGAAAGTCTGAGGATATTAAGCTCGCTTGGAGCAACGGACAGCATGTTGAAGCGCATATTCATGAATCAGGGAGTGCTGGTTGCCGTCACCGGTGGCGGTATAGGTATCACGGTAGGCGTGATTCTGTGTCTGATTCAGGAACATTTCGGAGTCATAACTCTCGGTGGTGACCATTCGCAGATGTCGATTGTGACCTATCCCTGTGTGCCTGAGTTTACGGATGTCCTTATCACAGCCGGGGTGGTCATTGCAATCGGGCTGCTGTCAGGCTGGATAGCTTCGCGTGGCGTGAAAGCGCACGCGGATTCCGACCGGCATTAGAAAATCGCTCCTCTGTTTTGGCTATTGACAATAAAATTCGTAACTTAGCCGATGTAATCTGTGTTATCAATAATCTAATCTATTAACAACTTCAATCAATTATGTCAACCCCTTCAATCCATAGATATTGCGTAATCATGTGTGGCGGAGTCGGAAGCCGCTTCTGGCCGTATTCACGTGAGGACTGTCCCAAGCAGTTCATCGACTTCCTCGGCACAGGACGTTCGCTTCTTCAGATGTCGTATGACCGCATCCTTCCGATTGTCCCGAAGGAAAACATCATAGTGGTGACAAACGAGAAGTATGCGGGGCTTATCCGTGAACAGCTACCTGATATACTTCCCTCGAACATCCTTCTTGAGCCTGCCCGCCGCAATACAGCACCGTGTATCGCATGGGCCGCTTACCATATCGCTGCGCTCGATCCCGAAGCATCCATGATAGTGACTCCGAGCGACCATCTCATCACCCGCGAGAATGTTTTTGAGGACTGTGTGCGCAGAGGATTTGAATTTGTCGAAAGCCACGACGCGCTTCTGACTCTCGGCATCACACCTGTCCGTCCCGAAACCGGCTACGGTTACATACAGATCGGTCAGGAAGCAGAGCCGGGAATCCTGAAGGTCAAGACCTTCACCGAGAAACCCAATCTCGAACTCGCGAAGGTCTTTCTTGACTCGGGAGAATTTTTCTGGAACTCAGGCATCTTCCTTTGGAAAGCATCGTCGATCATCAGCGCGCTCCACAAATATGACGCTGATCTCACATGTCTCTTTGACCGTGGCGTGAGCGACTTCGGTACTCCACGCGAGATGGAGTTCATCAACGCTAATTTCACATCATGTCCCCCAAACTCGATCGACTATGCGGTCATGGAGAAGGCCGACAACGTGTATGTCGAATGTGTGAATTTCGGATGGAACGACCTCGGCACTTGGAGTGCTCTCTATGACAATTCGCCGTGTAACGAGGTCAAGAACGTGGCGCAGAACTGCAATGTGCTGGCCTATGAGAGCACCGGCAACATGTTTGCCGTCCAGTCGCCCGATAAGCTTGTAGTGGTGCAGGGTCTTAATGACTATATCATCGCCGATGCAGGCGACGTGTTGCTGATATGTCCTAAGGCTGAAGAGCAGCGTATCAAACAGATGGTTACGGATGCGAAACTGTCGTTCGGCGACAAGTATCTTTAAGCACCTCCCGGTAAAATCAGTATTCACCACCTTACGCGACCAAGACGATGCAGGAATATAACCTTACTCCCGAGCAGGAAGATGCTCATGTCGAACAGCAGTTCCGTGACTTACTGGACGGCTATCTGGCCAGCAACCACCGCAAGAAGGTGGATATAATCGAGCGTGCGTTCCGTTTTGCCAAGGAAGCTCACAAAGGCGTGAGGCGTCGTTCGGGCGAGCCTTATATCATCCATCCGATAGCGGTGGCCAAAATCGCATCGCAGGAAATCGGTCTCGGCTCGACTTCGATATGCGCCGCTCTGCTCCACGATGTGGTGGAGGATACGGAATATACCGTCGAGGATATCGAACAGCATTTCGGACGGAAAATCGCGCGTATAGTCGAGGGCCTGACTAAGATTTCAGGCGGTATTTTCGGCGACAAGGCTTCGGTGCAGGCCGAAAATTTCCGAAAGCTCCTGCTGACCATGAGCGAGGATATACGTGTCGTGCTCATAAAGATGGCCGACCGTCTGCACAACATGCGTACACTCGGCTCGATGGCTCCCAACAAGCAGTATAAGATTGCCGGAGAGACATTATATATATATGCTCCGCTTGCCCATCGCCTCGGACTGTTTGAAATCAAGACCGAACTTGAGGACCTGAGCTTCAAATATGAGCATCCCGGAGAATATCAGCGCATAACCAAGCTGATTTCCCAGAGCGAGGCCGGACGCGAGATGGTCTATAATGATTTCGCGACCCCAATACTCAAGCGCCTTGACAGCATGGGGCTTAAATATGAGGCCAAGGCCCGGCTGAAGTCGGTCTATTCCATCTGGCGCAAGATGGACACGAAACATATCCCTTTCGAGGAGGTCTATGACCTCTATGCTATGCGTATCATATTCGATACGCCCGACGGAATTTCCGAGAAGGAGATGTGTTTCAAGATTTATTCGGCACTGACCGACCTTTACCGACCGCATCCCGACCGTACCCGTGACTGGATTACAAATCCTAAGGCCAATGGTTATCAGGCTCTTCATGTCACTCTCATGGGTCCTGACGGGAACTGGATCGAGGTTCAGATACGGAGCCGCAGGATGGACGAGATTGCCGAAAAAGGCTTTGCCGCACACTGGAAATATAAAATCGGGGAGCATGAGGAGGAAAGCGAGCTTAATGTATGGCTCAAGACCATCAAGGACATCCTTGACGATCCGACACCCAATGCGATTGACTTCCTTGACACTCTCAAGCTCAATCTTTTCGCGACTGAGATTGTCGTCTTTACGCCGAAAGGCGAGCTGCTGACTCTTCCTGCGGGGGCTACCGTGCTTGATGTGGCTTTCACGCTACACTCGCAGCTCGGCTTCAGGTGTATAGCCGGAAAGGTCAACCATAAGCTTGTGTCGCTTTCCCACCGGCTCAATTCCGGCGATCAGGTTGAGGTTCTGACCTCTCATTCCCAGTCGCCGAAGCCTGAATGGATGGCGTTTCTTGCCACGGCCAAGGCCAAGACACGTCTGCGAAAGGAGCTGAGAAAAGTCCAGCAGCCGGTCATCGAGGAGGGTAAAAAGATTTTTGACCAATTCATAGCGCAAAACGACATCATTGTCAACAACAGTGTGATGACAAAGATTCTCGGCATATATCACGTCGCCACCCGCGAGGAACTTTTCTATAAGCTCGGAAGCGGAGAGGTGTCGATTGACGATTATCTGAATGTCAACACATCGCGTGGCGCGCGTTCGCTTGTGTCGCGGCTGTTCCGTCTCGGATTCGGAGGAGACAACAAGAAGACGAAGGTCAAGAAACTTCTGTCGGTTCCCGACTCTGACACCGCTGCCAAGGCCGCGCGTCCGAAAATCAACACCAAAGAGACCTACGTGTTGCGTTTCAACGAGCAGGAGAGCAATTTTGCATTTGCCGAGTGTTGTCGTCCGATTCCGGGCGACGAGGTGATGGGCTTCATCACCGACGAGGGAACTGTCGAAGTACACTCGCTGACATGTCCGCGTGCTCAGGTGCTGAAAGCAAGTTTTGGTTCGCGGATTGTCGCGACAAAATGGGATGAAATCAGCGGAAGCTTCCTTGCGAATATCCGCATCGAGGGTATCGACCGTCACGGCATACTTCAGGAACTTACGCGCATGATTTCGACGGCGCTCAACATCGATATCCGCCGTCTCAACATCGAGGCCGACAAGGAAGTGTTTACGTGTGACCTCGGAGTCCTCGTCTCGAACACAGAGGCGGTTGTGGAGCTTTGCAAAAGCATCCTTAAAATCGAAGGAGTCCGCAAGGCAGACCGCGTGAGGGTCTACGAACAGGAACAGTAGTCGTAAATCAGACTTCATGACACGAGAGTGGCGCACAGGTTTTTCAGCCGATGCGTCACTCTTGTTATATGCCGGTGGGTAACACTGAAATGCCAAATAATATAAAATGAGGCAGTGGCGTTTCGATTTTTAGCCGGTGAGACATGTAATGTGGTGAAAAAGTCGTAACTTTGCACACGGGTAATAGTGCACCCCTTTCAAACTTCATAATCCATTCCATCGCATGCGACAGTTTAAGCGCGCCGTCCTGCTCCTCGAAGACGGCACCACTTTTGAAGGAAAATCCTTTGGCTATGAAGCCTCAACTGCCGGCGAAGTGGTGTTTAACACCGCTATGACCGGCTATCCGGAAAGTTTGACGGATCCCTCGTATGAAGGGCAGATTCTCGTCACCACCTATCCGATTCTCGGCAACTACGGCGTTCCTCCGCGTCGCGAGAAAGACGACGTCAGTGAATATTACGAAAGTGACAAGATTCATTGTCAGGCCATCGTGGCTCAGGATTATTCCTATGACCATTCCCACTGGCAGGCGGACCGCTCTCTGGCCCAGTGGCTGCAGGAGGAAAAAATCCCCGGAATCTACGGCATTGACACACGTCAGCTCACCAAGCATCTCCGCGAACATGGTTCGATGCTCGGCAAAATAGTGATTGACGGTTGTGGAGATGTCGATTTTTATGACCCGAACGTTGAAAACCTCGTCGGAAAAGTAAGTTGCAAAGAGGTCGAGGTTCACGGTGACGGAGAAAAGACCGTGGTTCTTGTCGACTGCGGAGTCAAGCACAATATAATCCGCTGCCTCACACGCAGAGGTGTCAAGGTGGTAAGAGTTCCTTGGAACTACGACTTCACCACAATCCCCTACGACGGACTGTTTATCTCGAATGGCCCGGGTAATCCTGACATGGCCGAGGCTACCGTAGCCAATATCCGCAAGGCCATGGAAATTGGCAAGCCGATATGCGGTATCTGCATGGGTAACCAGCTTCTTGCAAAGGCTGCCGGCGCAAAGACATATAAACTGAAATACGGTCACAGAAGCCACAATCAGCCGGTGCGCCGCGTCGGGACAGAAAACTGTTTCATCACTTCGCAGAACCATGGATTCGCGGTCGACAATGCGACGCTCCCCGAGGAGTGGGAACCGCTTTTCATCAATATGAACGACGGCACTAACGAGGGTATCCGCCATAAGTCGAAACCATATTTCTCAGCCCAGTTCCATCCTGAGGCAAGTTCCGGCCCTAAGGACACGGAGTTCCTTTTCGATGAATTTATCAATATGCTTTAACGTCATCCCCTCAGATATTCTTTCATCATGCGTAACGAGAACATCAAGAAAGTATTGCTGCTTGGTAGCGGCGCGTTGAAAATCGGTGAGGCCGGTGAGTTTGACTATTCAGGCTCACAGGCACTCAAGGCCATGAAGGAGGAGGGGATTACCACCGTCCTCATCAACCCCAATATCGCGACCGTCCAGACATCCGACGGTTTTGCCGACAAGATCTATTTCCTTCCGGTGACACCCTATTTCGTTGAACGTGTCATCCGCAAGGAGAAGCCTGACGGTATCCTGCTTGCATTCGGCGGTCAGACCGCACTTAACTGCGGAGTGGAGCTCCATCGCTCCGGCATCCTTGAAAAATATGGAGTGGAAGTGCTCGGAACACCCGTGCAGGCCATCATGGACACGGAAGACCGCGAGCTTTTCGTGAAAAAGCTCGATGAGATAGATGTGAAGACCATCAAGAGCGAGGCTGTCAACTCGATAGCCGATGCCAAGAATGCGGCGGCCGCTCTGGGATATCCTGTCATTGTCCGCGCTGCCTACGCCCTCGGAGGTCTCGGCAGCGGTTTCTGCGACAACGAGGAGGAGCTTGTGGCTCTCGTCGAGAAGGCTCTGGCATTTTCGCCTCAGGTGCTTGTCGAGAAGTCGCTCAAGGGGTGGAAGGAAGTCGAATATGAGGTTGTGCGCGACCGTTTCGACAACTGTATCACAGTCTGCAACATGGAAAACTTCGACCCGCTGGGCATACATACCGGCGAGTCAATCGTGGTCGCTCCGTCGCAGACTCTCTCGAACGAGGATTATCACTGGCTGCGCAAGCTTGCCATCAAGATTATCCGTCACATCGGCATCGTCGGTGAATGTAACGTGCAGTATGCGTTCGACCCGACTTCGATGGACTACCGAGTAATCGAGGTCAACGCTCGTCTGAGCCGTTCGTCGGCACTTGCGTCGAAGGCCACCGGTTATCCCTTGGCATTCGTTGCTGCGAAACTCGGACTCGGCTACGGTCTTTTTGACCTTAAGAATTCAGTGACAAAAGAGACTTCGGCGTTCTTTGAGCCGGCTCTTGACTATATAGTATGTAAGATTCCTCGCTGGGACCTCGGAAAATTCCACGGTGTACGACGCGAAATCGGATCGTCGATGAAATCAGTCGGCGAGGTGATGGCTATCGGACGTACATTCGAAGAAGTCATCCAGAAGGGACTCCGCATGATCGGTCAGGGCATGCACGGTTTCGTCGGCAATAACCAGCGCGACCTTCCCGAGCTTGAACACGCTCTGAAAGAGCCTACCGACAAGCGTATTTTCGCTATCGCACAGGCTCTGTTCAAAGGATACACCGTCGACCGCATTCATGAACTGACCAAAATCGACAAATGGTTCCTCTATAAGCTTCAGAACATCATCGCCACAGCCAAGGAGCTTAGCGGCTATGATGAAGTCGAAGCAATCCCGGAAGCATTGTTGCGTCAGGCAAAGGAACAGGGCTTCAGTGACTTCCAGATTGCACGCGAGGTATATCAGGACAAACTGACCGATCCCGAGAAATCGCTGCTCGAAGTCCGCGCTTTCCGCAAACAGCTCGGAATTCTCCCTGTTGTCAAGCAGATCGACACTCTTGCCGCCGAATATCCCGCTCAGACCAACTATCTCTATCTGACATACAACGGTCGCGAAAACGATGTGAACTATCTACACGACCACCGTTCGATTGTGGTGCTCGGTTCAGGAGCTTACCGCATCGGTTCGTCGGTCGAATTTGACTGGTGCTCGGTCAATGCGCTTCTTACCGTCAAGAAGGAGGGCTGGCGTTCGGTGATGATTAATTACAATCCCGAAACCGTCTCGACCGACTATGATATCTGTGACCGTCTCTATTTCGACGAGCTTACTTTCGAGCGTGTGATGGATATTCTTGATCTTGAACAGCCTCACGGAACGATACTTTCAGTTGGCGGTCAGATTCCAAATAATCTCGCGACCCGTCTCGACGCGCAGAACATCAATATTCTCGGAACCACTGCGCAGAGCATCGACAATGCCGAGGACCGCAACAAATTCTCGGCCATGCTTGACCGTCTCGGCATTGACCAGCCACGCTGGCGCGAACTTACAAGCCTCGAAGACATCAACGACTTCATCGACGAGGTGGGCTTCCCGGTGCTTGTCCGTCCGAGCTATGTGCTTTCAGGAGCGGCGATGAACGTATGTCACAACCAAGAGCAGCTGACACGCTTCCTGCAGCTTGCAGCCAACGTGTCGAAGCAGCATCCGGTGGTGGTGTCGCAGTTCATTTCCGGTGCTAAGGAAATCGAGATGGATGCCGTGGCGCAGGACGGCGAGATTGTGGCATACGCTATTTCGGAACATATCGAATATGCCGGTGTCCACTCAGGCGACGCAACCATTCAGTTCCCGCCTCAGAAACTCTATGTCGAGACCATGCGCCGCATCCGCAAGATTTCACGCCAGATCGCAAAGGCTCTCGAAATCTCCGGCCCGTTCAACATCCAGTTCCTTGCCAAGAACAACGACATCAAGGTTATCGAATGTAACCTTCGTGCGTCGCGCAGTTTCCCATTTGTGTCGAAGGTGCTCAAGATTAATTTCATCGACCTTGCAACACGCGTCATGCTCGGTCTGCCTGTCGAGAAACCGTCGAAGAATGCTTTTGACCTCGATTATGTCGGCATCAAGGCTTCGCAGTTCAGCTTCTCGCGTCTGCAGGGCGCTGACCCTGTGCTCGGAGTCGACATGGCTTCGACAGGCGAGGTGGGCTGTATCGGCGTAGACTCTTCCGAAGCACTCATAAAGGCTATGATTTCTGTCGGCAACCGCGTTCCGTCGAAGGCTGTGCTTATGTCGACCGGTACGGCTAAACAGAAGGCCGACCTTCTTGATGCGGCTCATGAGCTTGCCAACCGTGGCTACACGATTTATGCGACAGGCGGTACGCATGCCTATCTCAACGACAACGGTATTCCTGCAATCCGTGTCTACTGGCCGTCGCAGCCCGACATGCAGCCTCAGGCCATCGAGCTTCTCCATGACCACAAGGTTGACATGGTGATCAACATCCCAAAGAATTTCTCGACCACAGAGCTGACAAACGGCTATAAGATCCGTCGTGCGGCTATTGACCTCAATATCCCGCTGATGACAAACGCACGTCTCGCATCGGCATATATTGACGCGTTCACCACACATCCGCTTGATGAAATCGAGATTAAGAGCTGGGATGAGTATTAATGAGTATTTTTTCTAAGCTTTTACAAAATACAATAAAAATTAAACAAACACTTGTTGCAAAGCCTCGGGATAATTCGTAAATTTGCCTTCGCATTTACGAAAATCATCAGTTCGCCCAAGAGGCTATCCAATAAAGGTAAAAAACTCAATTATAATTAACCATAGACTATGAAAATTGAAAAAATTATCGGTCGTGAAGTCCTTGACTCACGTGGCAATCCTACCGTTGAAGTAGACGTAATCCTCGAATCAGGCGCATTCGGTCGCGCATCTGTTCCCTCAGGCGCATCTACAGGTGTGAACGAGGCTCTCGAACTCCGCGACGGTGACAAGTCTCGCTACATGGGCAAGGGTGTCCAGAAGGCTGTCGCTAACGTAAACGGTCCTATTGCTGACGCTCTCAAGGGCATGAGCGCTCTCAATCAGATCAAGATTGACGAGACAATGCTCGCTCTCGACGGAACTGAAACCAAATCAAACCTCGGTGCAAACGCAATCCTCGGTGTTTCTCTCGCCGTTGCAAAGGCAGCAGCAAACTATCTCGATCTTCCCCTCTACAAGTATATCGGTGGCTGCAACAGCTACGTGCTCCCCGTTCCGATGATGAACATCATCAACGGTGGCGCTCATTCTGACGCTCCCATCTGCTTCCAGGAATTCATGATCCGTCCTATCGGCGCATGCTGCTTCAAGGAAGGTATCCGCATGGGCACTGAAGTGTTCCACAACCTCAAGAAGGTGCTCCACGACCGCGGTCTTTCAACTGCAGTAGGTGACGAAGGTGGTTTCGCTCCCGCACTTGACGGAACTGAAGACGCTCTCAATGTCATCATCAAGGCTATCGAAGCTGCCGGCTATGTTCCCGGTAAGGATGTGACTATCGGTCTTGACTGCGCTTCTTCTGAATTCTACAAGGACGGCCGTTATGACTACACTTGGAAGCAGGGCGCTGACGCTCCCAAATATACTTCGGAAGAACAGGCCAAGTATCTTCAGGAACTCGTTAACGCTTACCCCATCGATTCAATCGAGGACGGTATGGCAGAAGGCGACTGGGAAGGCTGGAAGATTCTTACCGACCTTATCGGTGACCGTTGCCAGCTCGTTGGTGACGACCTCTTCGTAACCAACGTTAAGTATCTCGAAAAGGGTATCGAAATGGGTTGCGCAAACTCAATCCTCGTTAAGGTTAACCAGATCGGTTCACTCACTGAGACTCTCCGTGCCGTAGAACTTGCTCAGCGCAACGGTTACACTGCAGTTATCTCTCACCGTTCAGGTGAAACTGAGGATGCAACTATCGCTGACATCGCAGTTGCTACCAACGCCGGACAGATCAAGACCGGTTCTGCAAGCCGTTCTGACCGTATGGCGAAGTACAATCAGCTTCTCCGCATTCAGGAAGAACTCGGCGACGCTGCTCAGTATGGCTATGGCAAGAAGACCAAGCGTGCAGAATAATCGAGCCTGAAACTTCGATAAAAATCAATGCCGACCCTGACCGGGCCGGCATTTTTTATTGTAGGATGTTGAATTGCTTCATGGTTTTGGCGGAGAGGTGTGTCAGGGTAGGGGTGTGTCATTCTCTCTGAATACAGATGTCAGAATCGTTTTAAATTCGTTTTCTGATGTCTTCATAGCTGCTTTGAAAGCATTGTAGTTCACGGCTGCGCGTGGGATTCGCAATGATGAAATGTATAGCGTTGCACCATGATCTTTGCCGTGTCCGTTTAGCCGGAATGGTTGAATTTGTGTACAATCAACCGCCGGCTGTATGATGACCCCATGTCTGCTTTTCAAGGTGTACATATAGGTGAGCATCTGGTTTATATCGTTGCGGGTGTCGATGCTCACTTTGTATTTGGCATCAATGACTGTCTCGCTGTCATAGAAGTCAGGGAAGCGTATGAAGTGGTTGCATTGGCTGAGGTAAATGCCGCCACGGTTTGAACGGTTGTCGGGGTGCTTGAATCCGAGAGGGCGTAGGAGTGTGAAGAGATATTCTTCCCAGAGATAAGATATGTCGAACAATATGCCGTAGATCCTGTCGCCGTTTGGTCCATATTTAAGTCTGTCATGGTTCAGTATACGCATGCAGATTTGTTGCAGAGGTTTATATCGGGTGTAATAGGGATGGCTTAAGGGTTTTAGATTGTCTTTTATTATTTTGCTGCGGTCTTGTCGGCGGTAGCCCGGGGTGGCAGCTATTATCCGAGAAACGGAAGCATGGGTTTCAGCTTCATTTTCCAGCAGTTTCTTGCCTATGTCTGTCGTGGCGATGTGTTCGATCGTATGGCGTATCAATTGTGTCACACGGTTGTCGTAGCTTAGCTCCCGTGTGTGGTATGCCACACGGCCGTTGAAAGGAATGTTGGCGTTTATGTGCCGGTTTATGTCGATGACACCTCTGATGTTGGCATCGTTATAGCTGTTATGACGGTAATCCTTATAAATGCCTTGCATAAGAGCTTCGTTGAGGTGTTTTGGAAACAGAAAGAGAAGGAAGTCAAACAGAGTTTCCGGCCTGGAACTGTGGCTGAGATTGAATATGTTGATACATAGTGCTTTTTGCAGCATATAGTGAAGGAAATAATCTTCCCCGGTGTTTTCGGAGAACCGGGATTTTATGGTGATGTCACAGCCGTCTATACCGATGAACCCTACGACATTTCCTGTCGATATATCAGAGCCGTCACATTTACCGTCTCTCCATATTGTCTGCCATGACAATATGCTCTGACTGCCGATTTTATCTTTGCTCTGCCGGAATGAATGGGGATAGATGAGCAGATTGTTGCCATGACTGTCGACAATATCCTTGACAGGCCGGTTGGCTATTGCCCGCAACGCATCGTATGCGCATAGTTCATCGGCTTTAACACTATAAGGGGTGTTGTCATTCAGGCATAACATCGGAGTCTGTTTTAAAGAAAATATTCTCAAGCATTTTTAGATTTTCCATAGCGTCGACAGAGCCTCGCAGATATTCAAACAGTACTCCACGCAAATGGTTGTCCCAAAGGAGTCGGTAGGCTTCATCCACGTTGCTTTGATTTTCGTCAAGATAGTGGGTGAGCTTGCAGAAATACGCTCCTCCGATATGGTAGGCATTATTCAGACCTTCGATTCCGTTGCCGGTAGCGGAATTCCAGATGGCGTTGTTGAGATTGTTCATTTTTGTGATGACTTCCTCTTTCAAGTCGCCGAGGACATCAAGCATTTCCGTATTATCGGCAGCAATGATTTCCTGCCATGCAAAACGTACAACCGTCCGCGACAGCAGGTATAGCTTAAAAAAATAGCCGTCCAGGTTTTGGGCGGCTATTTTTGTGAGAGTTTCCAGCGGTCGGGAAGCAGGTCGCGGTATTTTTCGATCGGGGTGTTTGGCGGCCATGCGGCACATCGGTCGATTATGTCGCAGAAGTAGTCGAAGACGTTGACTCCGCAGCGGTGGCAGGTGATCGCAAGAGAGTGGTACAGGGCGGCGGCTTCGGCTCCGGAGTGGGAGCCGATTGTAAGTCGGCGACGGGTCAGGGATATGTAGCGGTTGATTCGCTCGACTTCGTTGTTGTCGAGTCTGTAGGTGGGTGAGGCAAAGATGCGTGGTATCTCGTCCCATTGTTTGAGTGCATGTTCGGTGGCGGCGAGCAGCGGGTCGTCGGGTGGCACGCCGATGCGGTCTTTGACTGCTGTCAGTCTCATGCGGATTTTCTCGAGCATCACCTTGGAGTATCGTTGTCTCCACTCAAGGTGCTTTCCCGCCGTCCATCCGTCTTTGCCTATGCGGTGCTGATGCTCGAAGTGGTAAAGGAGTCCGAAGAGCTTTGCTATTTCCTGCGCCTTTGGATTGTCTTTCAGATCGAGAAACTTTCGCTTGATGTGCTGCAGGCATGGCAAGCGTTTTATCCCGCTCATCCCACCGATTCCGATATGCCGGTATCCCGAGTAATAGTCGCACTGGAAGGCTCCGTTGAAGCCTTTTATGTGTTGCTCGAAGACTTCGGCCGAGCGGGAGCCGTCGTCATAGAAGAAGTACACAAGCCCGGTTGTCATGCCGACGAACACCCATATGTAGCCTTTCTTGATCTTTCTTCCCGAAGGAGTTGCCACCTGCAGCCGCACTTTCTGATAGGTCTCGTCACCGCAGATATAATTGTCCGCGACTATTGCCTGACCCAGCGCCTTGTATAGATTTTCCAGATGTACCCTTACCTTACTTACGAGCTTCTGTGCGGTGCCTTTGTCAAGGTCGAAGCCGTGGGCACGGAAGTATTCGACAGCATTTTCAAGTGGCATGCAGTGGAGATAGCGTAGCTCGGCGAGTCCGGCTATGAAGGAAGATGTATACTGCGAGTTAAGCAGCGGTGTGGCGGGTGCGGAACCTTTGTATATTTTCTCGTCCTGCACGTATTTTCTGACCTTGTAGATAATTTTTTTGAAGCGCATCGGCTCCATGACGTAGCGCACGACATCGCACTCGCCGATAAACGTCGCCGCCTCGGGATTGAAGTCCGGACTGTCAGGCTCCACTATAATGGTCTCCACCTCACACTCCGGATGCGTCTTCCTTTTGGCGCCGTTGTTGGTACGTTTCTTCTCTGGCTTCTGCTGTCGAGTTTCGGATGTGGCAGGAGTCGTCACCGGTTTCTTCTGACGCTCCGACGGCGAGCCCTGCAGACGCTGCACTGCCTGACGCGCGGCTTTCTCTTTGCTCAGTTCCGCACTTTTGCCTTTCATAGCCTCCTCCATTGAGGCCATTTGCTTGCGCAGTTCATCTACAGTCGCCACAAGCTTCTCGTTGGTCGACTGCAGCTTTTCATTGGATAAAGTAAGCGAGCTGACAGAGGCCAACGCCTCGTCGAGCCGCCCTTGAAGGAACTCGATCTGACGTTGCAGAAACTCTATCAACTCGTTCTTTTTCATGGTGTAAAGTTACAAAAAATATCTGACATTTGCAACTTTCCACGCCATTTATTTATTTGATTAACAAATTATTAAGCCTTATTTTACGGCCATTCTGAAGCGATTTTCGACCATCACCTTCACAGGCGTGAGGCCCCTCATCAGCATATAGAAATCGTCCCATTGGAGCCTGCGCACGCCGTCATCGCCCTTTTTGAGCACCTCCCGGAAACGGCCTCGCGACAGTCTTTTTGTGTACATCAAAAATCCGTCGCCATCCCATTTCAACGCCTTCATGGTCTTGCGGTCCTTTGAGAAAAACACATACACATCGCCCGATGCCGGAGAATGCCCCTTCCACGACCACACCATCTGGGCCAGACCCCGGATGCCGTAGCGCATCGATACCGGCTGCCGGCATACCCAGAGCCGCATATCCGCCTCAAGACTCCACATCACTCCTGCGTGTCATGACATCCACCAGAAGCGCCAGCCCCTCCGCGCTTATCTCTCCCAGACTCACGCCTCGGCCCCAACCGAGTTCGATGTGCACGTCACGCACGACACTGGTGGCACCGACATCCCGGCTCTCATCCGCAACCTGAATACCGGGAACCTTAACCTCCCGGAATAACGGCCCGCCACCTTCCCGCGACGAATCCGGTCTCTCCGGCAGACTGCGTTGATAATCGCTTATGCTGATTTTGCGGCGCCGAAGCCACTCATAAAGCCGCTGGACGTTGACGCCGGTACCGGCACAGAAACGGTTCAATGCGATATAGCCGTCTGTCTCGCATTGATTCTTGTAACGCGTCCATGTCTCTGAATAGACATCGGACAAAGACTTGTTATAACCCATGATTCTTTTTGTCGACAAAGATACAACTCTCTTTCGGAGTTCGTCAATATGCTATCGCGGATGGTTGTACTGCAAAACGTCTGCGCATTGCAAAATCAATGCTTTCGACACTACGGTCAATATCATTCATTGTCCCTATCAGGTAGACATTGTCAGGTACAAAGAATCCTTCATAAAAAGAATCGGATTTATCAGTGATAAGATTCTGGTATTGGGTCTTGACCTTTCCCTTTTTGCCTCTATAGCCCGGATCGATGCTGAAAAATAGCTCTCCGAAAATTTTGGAAATCTCACCACGGTTTATTTCGTCGATTATGAAGACGAAAGGCTTATTTGTGCAGAATTGTGCGTCTGTCTGCTGGTTATGTGGTGTTGTTGAATTGGAAGGTGCAATAGGCGATAATTTGTTTTTAGTTGGATTATCATGGCTCATATTTAGCAATTCTTGAACTATTCCTCTGTAATAAGTATAGTTAAGCGTATTGCCTATAATTTGACAGAATTCGTTAAATGTGCACCGTGTTATATCATATATATGCTTGTCTTTATAATAATGGTAGATCTTAAAAACATAATCAATATTTATATAATTTGAGTCAAAACGGTCTCCTTTTTTATAAAGGATATAATTGTCCTCAACACGTACATCCATAATATTTTTAGGATATTTAGTGTATAAAGTGACCTCACGATTTATTATGCGGCGTTTTAAATCTTCATATAGCTGATAGAAAGTCCTTGTATTTGATGGCTCACATTGAGTATTTGTCTTATTAATATGCTTATAAGGTTTTTGATTAAAACTGTTATCAAAGCAAATTGCTGATTTGCAGAATTCCTTGAACACTCCGTCTTTTCGCTCAAATCCGATATTGCCGTTTTTGTCAGGCGGGGTGGGGCGGAGTCCTTCTACAAAATCAGTGTAATCGTAGGATGGATGGAATTGGACAAATCCTGTCTCTGCATTCATTTCTTCTGCGATAGCTTTGGCGAGATATGTCTTGCCTGTGCCGGGAGCACCTGTGAGAATAAGGTTTTTGTTGGCTTTCAGAAGATTGATGTAGTGCTCGTATTTATAATGTTTCTCCATATTCCACGGATTTAGTTTTAGAAGGTAATTGTTGATATAGTCGGGAATTTCTTTTCGTGTCAGTGTCCCGTAAGGTTGCCATTGCTTTTCGGTCGGGGAGATGTTTAATTCGGCGGTAAGAATATAGCCTTGTTCTTTGAAACAAAGCCATGCGACTTCGACGTAGTGAGAGTAGAAAGAATCTTCGTCATTGTCATCTTTTCCGGCATAATGGATATTTTCATCATATTTATATCCGGAAGTGGCGATGCCTATTCCCCACAGTCCGCGGTTATTGTTGGTGCAGCAGATTATATCGCCTTCTTTTATCAGCTTCATGAGGCTGAAGGCTTCCGCGGCTTTCGGCTGGTCGGCATATATCTTTTTTATATCTTCAATAGCAACATCGGAGTAGTCATCATTCTCCCATCCGATTGCAGCGATGCCCTTGTCGCGGAAACTTTTCCACGCCGTTTCCTTTTGGCCGTTACAATGTGTAGGGCTGATGAAGAAGCAATGGCGTTCGGATTCCAGATCGTTAAGATTCATGTTGGCAGGAATGAAAAATTTAGGCTCATTACGCTGTAAATCGAATCTCTTCAGAAATTCGTCAAATTTCATTGTTAGCCAAGGGTCTTCCACGTCCTTATACAGTTTAAGATTGCGGAAGTTATCGTTGGTCTGAGTTCCGTCGCCACGCATCTCGCAATGTTTTTGCCAAGTGTTGTCCTTGTAGCCGCTGAAACGGCTGGGAGAAAACATGAGCGTGTTGCCGAAAGGCTCGACGATGAAACATTTGCCTTTCATAAAACGCTCCAATGCCCATCCCCTTTCGTTTTCATCTGAGAGGGTATAGGAATATAGTGTATAGATATTTTTTATGACATCTGTCCGGGTTTCGATAAAATCTGTTCGGTCCATAGATCTTATGATCGGTTGAGGTTTGTGTGAATAAGTAAAAAGGTTATATATTGCAGAGAATGACAGTGGGCTGATTCTGTCATAGATTCCTGAGTTCTTCAATCAATGCCCGGCGTCTGGGATATTTGTTTTTCAGTTCGGTAGCAAGGTCGTCGGCAGTCCGGCGCTCGCCTAATTTTTTCAGATGCCTTAGATAGCGTGTCACTTGCTGGTAGGAGCTGCGCCCCATGTTCCGGTCGGTAAAGAGCCGTATTGATTCGACATATAGGCTGATGAATTCGTCGTGATGCAGGGTTTTGAAGTATGGTTCTGCTTCTTCGAGATGTGGGAGGTCGGGGTGAAGGGTGAGGAGGTGGAAATATTCATCCCACATGCTTTCCTTGATGTAAATGAATTTAAGATTGTCGAATGTCGAATATCTGTTTGCCGTTTTAATTCTGGAAATAAGATTTGCCACACATTCACTCCAGTCCTCCGCCGGTATATTCTCCTTGATCAGCCGGTAAATTTCGTCCTTGTCAGTTCTGATATTGGAGTCATCTAAAAATATTTTTTGTGCGAGACTTGCTATATTGGGAGCGTCATTCAGGAGTATGTATATTTTCAGTTTATAATCCTCCCATGCGTGGGTGAGAGCAGTCCAGCTATCGTCAGAAGCAATTCCTTCATCTGCGAGACGGAGAGCAGTGTCATAGTCTTTAGAATCGATGGCCGATTGGAGAAGTCTTTCCCTGAAATCCGGGTTTGCACGGTTTTCATATATGAATTTATCGGCGGCATCCTTTGAATAACGTTTTTCAAGGAGTCGGGCCATTATCTCCATCCCGTCGCGTTCTCGCAATGAAGATGGCTCATATTTGCCGATGGGGATTGATTTTTCAATCCGGTCCAGTCCCTTGTCGTCAGAGGCGAGTTCTAAGGCTGCCTTAATGAAATTTATGTTCCATCCCCATCCGGAAAGGAAGCCGGTTTCATAGTTTTTCATAACGTAGTCGAACAGCTCTGTCCGCAGCGGTTCGGGAATACATCCGGCAGCTATATTGTTTAGGATACTAAAAGCTCTGGCTACGACTGCTCCGAGATAACCGTTGCTGTCGTCACCACACGAGACGATTGTTTCAGCTTCCTCGATGACGGCTTTTATTTTGGCAAATGCCGCTTCCCATTGCCCGTTTGAAATATTTTCTTGCGTGTGATCAAGAATTTCCTGTATGCTGTTTCCGACCATTCGTGCAGAGTGGTATTCGACATATCCGTAACGTCCGCCGGCTTCTGAGATAATAGAGCGGATCTGAGAACGGTAGGTTTCAGTGGAAGGAGGCATGACTTTTTCGCCATACATACTGACGAGACGCATTTTCACGGCGCGGTCTGAAATCTCATTTCGGATAAAGCTCTTAAGTTCTTCGGGTGAGAGCGAATCAAGAATCCTGTCAATATCTTTAGTCGTGATATTTTTTCTTTTTGGAACGGAAGCGGATTTTGATTTTATATCTTTCCTTGAATCTGACGGTGTGATGTCTTCATATTCTGTAAAAGAATCATGCTGAAGTTCGAACAGTGCAGCCACGACATGCTTGCATACAGGCCCCATGTCATACGGACAGTCACAACTGTAGTCGACCACCTCATCACCGTCAGTTGAAATGTGGACTTTATAAGGCTCATTGCCTACTACGATGAAATCAATTTCCTTGCCATCGTCTGAACGCTCGATTTCATCAACGCGGTCTGCTCTATAATATTTCAGTCCGCGCTGAAGTATTGTAGGGTCGACTTGCTGTTCGAATAGCTTTAAATTAAGTTTCATCGTAGGGTAAATGTGCGTAGGAGGGATGACATGAAGATTATTTGCAAATATAATGAATTATCGGCACGCAGGATAAAATTTTTTCAAAAAAATGCCAAACATATTGTTGGAAATAAAAAAAATGTCTAACTTTGCAACGCTAAAAGTTCTGAGGCTTATGCCTTATGCGTATCTGATAGCTACGCAATTGCGTAAGGTCCTATAGCTCAGTTGGTTAGAGCACCTGACTCATAATCAGGGAGTCCTTGGTTCAAGCCCAAGTGGGACCACCTCTTGAAAACTAAGCAGTTACGAAATGAATCGTAGCTGCTTTTTCTTTTGCTTTGAACACAAATCTGAACACAACTCCGCGCCAACTCATTTCGAGCCGCTTTGGCATACACCATGTTCATGCCCTTGTGTTCAAATTCTGTGTTCAAACTATAGCTGAGGAAAAAGAAAATTATGGGGAGCCATTTTCTTTTGCCCCGCCTCTATATATAGGTTTAGGTTTAACCGGGCATATATAAAGCCCGAACCAAACCAAAATAGATGAATATATTTGCGAAAGAGAAATGTTAAACTATGCTCTCGTTGCAGATAGCTATCTTGTGAGTATGCCGTGTAGAATTTGACCAACAGGAAGGCCGATTGCTACTTTTTTCTTTCCGGTGCCTACTTTGACGTAGGGAGTAACTATTGGTTCGGGACGGTATTCCCGGGTGTACACCTGTTGGACGGTCTGGACACCGACAAGAACCCCAAATCGCTCGCCTAACGATTGGTTGACGTACCCTCCGAATTTAGACGTATCGTAGTAGCCAACCATTGCTGGTGGCATTGGCAGTCCGCCGCCAATCATAGGCGGTCTGCCGAAATAGTATGTGCCAAATGCTGTGAATGAGGTTGTCGGAGATAAATTATATGTGATGCTTCCATCCACTCCGTATTGAGTGTGTATGCCTCTGAAAAATCCATACTTGTTAACTTTCCCTCCAACATATATGTCAAAGTTCCCAAATCGATGAAATACACGGAGAGCACCACTGTCAATCTGCATCAGTCCCGGATATACCGTAGTACCGCCCGAGGCTATGAATTCCCCATTTGTCCACCGGAAGATTGAAGCTTGTCCCGGAGCAAAGGTAAAATCGGGGATATTCAGTTTTAAAGGAGCTGAAGCACTATTATCGACGAGCGGGGTGTTCTCAGGGGCATATTGAAATGTCGGACCGATGTATGAGGTCAGATTGTCGCTTTTGACTAAACCGCCGATATTGATGGATTTAGCCAATGAGTCGCAGCGCAGACTGATTGTGTCCGGCACTTCCCGCTGTGCGAAACCCGCCAGCGGTGCCGCCAGGCAGATAACAAATGTAAGGATGTAAGCTTTCATAGTCCGGTTCATTTAATGGTGAGCATATAGCCGAACCCACGCTGGTTGATGATAGAAATTGTGGGGTCGTGACGCAGGGTTCGGCGGAGTTTGTGGATGTAACCATGCAGGGAGTTGCGGTTGCTTTGTTCATCGCGCTGCCATACGGCAATCATCAATTCTGAGGCATCGACAGTCTTGCCGATATTGGTTGCCAGATGTTCAAGAATCTTGGCTTCAAAGTGAGACAGCTCTGTCTCTTTGTCGCCAAATGATAGTGTCTGGGTCGTTACGTTAAAAGTATAGGCTCCAATTGCAAACCGGATATCCTCGGTGCGATTGTCACCATACCTTCTTAATAGTGCTTTAATCCGCACTATCAGTTCGCGGAGTTCAAAGGGCTTTTTAAGATAGTCGTTGGCTCCGATTTCAAAACCTTGCTCAACATCATCTATTGTGCTTTTTGCGGTGAGGAAAAGCAATGGTACTGTCGGCGACAATTTCCTTATCTCCTTCGCCATAGTGAACCCATCCATTTTGGGCATCATGACATCAGCCACGACTATATCGGCAGCTTCGGTTTTGAATTTCTCAAGTCCGACTACGCCATCAACAGCAGTGACAACTTCATAGCCTTGCCCGCGCAGAGTGTCGGCGACAATCAGCGTCAGGTCTTCCTCATCTTCTACAAACAGTATCTTATTGCTCATCTTTGCTGTATTTAATAGTGAACACCGAGCCTTCACCTTCTGTACTCTTGGCCTCAATATCCCAGCCCATTTTGTCGAGAATACTCTTTACATAATATAGTCCTATGCCATAGCCACGGACATCCTGACGGTTGCCATGCGGAACGCGGTAGAACTTATTGAACAGGTAGGGAATGGATTTTGACGGAATGCCGATGCCGTTATCTCTTACCGAAAGATCATGGCTGTCGCCGGTTACCGTTATCTCAACGCTATCTCTGGAGTATTTGATAGCATTGTCAATCAGATTGTTCAGTACATTTGCCAAGTGCGCCCTGTCAGCCTCAATGGTGGTATTTTCGGGAATATTAACATTGATGGTTATATCCTTATCTCCTCTCATACGCTGGGCTGCGGCGATTTCTTCTACAAACTCGCGTAACTGTAGATCTTCAGGTCTGAGTTTCATGGTTTTTCGACGTTCCATACTCATTGCAAGGATATTTTCCACAAGTTCGCCAAGTCGTCTCAGTTGCTTGTTTGCAATCGTCAGATACTTTGTCTTTTTGTCGGGGTCGTTGGTTGTGTCATAATTGAGCAGAGCGTCATTGGCTGAATATGCTATGGCAATAGGCGTTTTCAATTCATGGGTCATATTGCTGACAAAATCATCTTTCATCTCCTCAATGGTGCGCAGTCGCGAGACTGTGCGGAACAGATACCAAAACGCCAGAGAGAATGCAACCATCAGAAGAAATACCGTAATAATGATTCCAAACATCTGCGAAAGTATATGGCGGGTTAGTGGTGTCATATATGCCTTGTAATATATTCCCTCGTCAGGATTGATATTGAAGCTGAATGAATCCAATCCTGATTCTCCGTTGAATTTGGGATTGCCGCAAATCACGGAATCGTTACTGTTGACAACTTCCACACATAGGAAATCCGGATATATGAACCTATTGGAAAGTTGATTATATAAGACGCTATCCATAACCTCCATATCGTAAGGGATGTATTTATCCATTATAGCGTGAAATTGCCGGCTCATAGCATCAACCATCTGATTGGAATAGGACGAGTTTTCAGATAACATCGCGCGCTCTTCAATAACAGTTCCGTCGGCTTCAGTCCGGACTGATATGAGTTGACCGTTTTCATCTTTATATGTTGATGCTTCTGCTTTTCTGGGGGCATTATATTCTTCAATGTCTTCCTGCATTTGTACATTTGATGCCAATGCCTGCGCCCTCCCTGCCCGAAACATTAGGTCGTCAATATCTGCATCGGCCAAAGCAGTCATTACATCGCGTTCGACATTACTTCTTATAGAATTATACAGGCTTACGAGATAATAGACATTGCAGCTGAAAATAACTGCAATGACAACAATAAACGTAGTCGAGATAGTCTTAAAGCGTTTCATAATGCGAAGTTACTAATAATCCGTCACACAATTGTTTAGTAACACTTCAATTTAAGACTAAATAAGGGAGCATTTAAGACTAAATAAGGTTGAGAATTATCTGCCAAAGACCATATGCCTGTAATTTTGCATCAAACAAAAACGAAACAGCTATGAGGAAAGGCATATTATTCGCTTCATTCATTACGTTCATATCGGCTGTGGCTCAGACGGAAGCAACTGATACAATTTCTACCAGACAGCTCGATGAGGTTGTTGTAAAGGGAGAGAAACCACAAGTCAAAGGTAAGGACGGAATTATGGTAGTCGACCTCCCCGGAATAGTCAAGGACAAGCCTGTGACCAATATCCTTGAGGCTCTCGGTTATATGCCCGGCGTCACAAACAACAACGGTATGATATGGCTCACGGGAGCTTCAAATGTCACTATTATTCTCAATGGCGAGCTTACCAATATGCCGCTCCAGAATCTTTATCAACTTCTCTACAACACTCCGGTTGACAGGCTGAAAAACGTGGAGATTATGTATTCCGCCCCGGCTAAGTATCATGTTAATGGTGCCGTAATCAATGTGGTTCTGAAAACTCCGACGCCTCTCGACGGCTTGCAGGGACAGGTCAGAGCCGGATATAATCAAGCCCACTATGGTTCGTATGGCGGTGTACTTGCAGCCACATACGCTATAAAAGACTGGACTTTCGACCTAAACTATGGACTGACACGTAGTAAATCGTGGAGCCGCGAGGAAACATGGTCGAATCATCTTTATGATGGTAAACGGACTATGATTGAGGATGATATGCGCAGAATCGGTCAGAACTGGAACAATACCATATTTGCTTCCGCTTCATGGAAAACGCTTAAACTCACTTACAACGGTCAGATAATCTCCGATTCAAAGAGTTGGAGCCTTTCTTCTGGCACTCTCGGAAACTATACAAATGCCTACAATATGCTGTCCCCTGTCGGCTATCATAACATAGCCTTGCGTTATGCAGCGCCATTTGGTATGACAGTCGGTGGCGATTATACCCACTATTCCGAGAACCGCTCACAGTCATTATTTAAGGATGCCGATTATCTGCTTGGCTCTGAAAATCGTCAGGCGATAGACCGCTGGCATGTGTATGTCGACCAACAGCATCAGCTTGGACAGTGGCAACTGAACTATGGCGCAGAATATCAACACTCAAAAGATCACAGTTCACAACACTACGCAATGTCCGACAATCCCGATTTCGATGATATTCTCAGCGAAGATGTGGCGAGTTTTTACGCCGGCACACAGCGATCTTTCGACTGGGGACTGTCGTTCAACCTATCGGCAAAAGGTGAATATTATCACAACAAATATCAACACAACTGGAATTTTATTCCTCAGTTTGGGGCGACTTACTACAAAACACCAAAAAGCATATTTCAACTGAACTTCAACACCCAACGCATATATCCCTCATATTGGGAACTACATGGCGGCACGAGCCACATTAACAACTACTCGACAATTGTCGGTAATCTCCAGTTGCAACCCTATATTCAATATGATGCCCAGTTCAACTATATCCTCAGGCAAAAATATGTAGCGACCTTCTATTTCCAATATGGCGACAAGACCACGGTGCAGCTTCCCTACCAATCGCCGGATGCCATGAATCTCATCTATCAGACCATCAACATGAACTATAAGCGCGTTGTCGGGCTTAATCTTTATGCGCCTTTTGGTGTAGGATATATCTGGAATGCCACGGCCACAGCCAATGTTTTCAATCAGCGGGAGAAAGCCGACCATTTTCATGACATCGGCTTTGACAACAGCAAGTGGATATTCTATGGTGAATTTAGCAATTCTTTTAAGTTCAGTCAGAACTGCCCGGTATCACTGACCGTTGATTTCAGCTACATCTCGCCATCATTGCAGGGTATAGCCGACTTATCGAGTATATGGAAAGTCGATGCCGGCGTAAAATGGCAGTTCGGAAAGAATCGATGCTGTGAACTAGATTTGAAAGCCGATGACATTTTCAATAAATGGTCGCCAACCATGACTATCAACCATGCCGGTCAGGATTACCGGATGAAAGTGCGCGACATGTCTCACAATCTCAAACTGACATTCATCTGGCGGTTCAACGGCTTCAAACCCAAAGAAACAAACATTGACACATCGCGTTTTGGCACAGGAAAATAGCGTTAAACTAATGATTTATGCGAATTTTATTACTACTAATAACATTGATGGCTTTTTGCTCTTGTAGCTTAGAGAAAAAAGTTATTGTTACAACACGAGGATATGAACCATATCGTCAAACAGGAATGTCTGATGCCCAAATTAAAGGGCTGCAACGATCAGATGCTGCGTGTGCGGATACGCTATTTCAATACAAGTTCAAATAATATCTCTTCAATATAAGCTTAATCATACAATAGACAAAGACAGGCAACCTCGGCAGAGATGTTGGGGTTGCCTGCCTTACGATTAGAGTAATGCTATTTCTCCGTCGGATTGAAATATAGAAAGGTTTCTTCTATGTGTCGGGATTTTTCGAGCTGGCGGGTACGGTTCTTAATTGAATCCTGCTCATGTTGTGTGCCGACAGCAAAGATTTTTTCTCGTTGCAGTAAATCTTCCTGCTGCTTGTCTTCCCACCAGAGCCTTTCGTATCGGTAGAGCCATTCCACATCTTTTAGCTTTGAGTTTTCGTTGAACTGATAGAAGAAAGCGTAGCCGAAGCCTCCGGCGGCGAGAAGAAGGACTGCGAAGATGGCATAGACCCAATGCGGGGTTGCGCGCCACCATTGTCCCCATATTATGGACTGGGCCTTGTAGCGGAGGTCGTTCACCACGTTATAGAGCTTTTCACGCTCATCGGCAAACTCCCTGCGGCAACCCTCATGAAGAGCGTCCTTGACCTTGATCCCGAGATTGTCCGACAGCAGATCCGCAACGCCTTTCGACAGGCTGCTCGGAAGTTGCTCCATGACTTTTTTGAGAGTGTCGTCGGTCGAGGTTTCCGGCAGCTTTTCATCAAGCAGTTTGCCGACGCTTTCATTGGTCGCTATGTTGTCGGGCAATTTCACCGTTATCGGCCCTTGATTGACTGCTTGTGGCGGTGGCGTTGCCTTCGCATTGGTTTCGAGGGTCTCGATGCGAGTTGTGTGGTTGGTTACTGTCTTTTGCAGGTCGTCAATCTGCTCACCTTGTTTTTTGACGTCATCATAGAGTTTCGACATATTCAGATTTTTCTTGATTTGCGTTTACGTTTGGCTTCTTCTTTCTTGATGGCGTTTTGAAACGCCTGTTCCTCCGGGTCGAAGCCGGGGCCGAGAGTGAACAGATTTCCGATTGCTCCGACGGTGGCTTCAATCACATCTTCCACAAGTGAGGACTTCTGCGTCGGTGTATATTCGACTGTTACTTTGGGGCGCGTCGTAGTGTAATCAGACTGTTGTTGCCCATGTCTGCGATTGAAATCAAAGAGGTTGTTCAAGCGGCGATATGTGAAAGCACGGTCGATTTTAGACCCGTTGACCGTTATATCGCCGTCTGTAAATTTCACCCCTATGTGTTTGCCTGTGTTGTGGTCGTCATGAAATTTTACCTCAATTCCTGCACAGGCGAGGCGGCGCGAGAACTCATCCCACGACTTACAGCCATAAATCGCCTGACTGATCCGCTCCTTGAATACCGGAATTCTGTCCTCGTATTTCTGTTTCAGCGGCGAGTATGTGAGTCCGTATTTGTCCTTGATGGCCTTTACAACACGGTCGCTACGCCTGAAATTATTGCGCTCGTCGACTGCCTTGCCTGACATATTCACACGATTATAGACGATGTGGAAATGCGGATGTCCGGTTTCCAGATGGCGCACGACAAGAAACTGGGTGTTCTTGATTCCCATACCTTCCATATGCTCTTTGGCAAGCTGAGCCATGAATTCATCGGTCATACGAGGCGCGTCAGCGTTGTCAAAACTGATGGAAATATGTCCTGCCGGATTCTCCTTGCCGGGCATAAATCCATGTATCGCTTCAAACGACTGCACCATTTTCGCATAGTCGGTAGTGAAAATATTTTCGCTTCCGATGATGCGCCATGTGTCCGGCGTATATTCTTCGGGGTCGTGGAACTGGCGCGTCACATACCCCACGACATCGTGAAACGTGCCGCTTTTAAGTATTCTTGCAAACATAATCGGTATCTTTATTGGGTCTCAATTTTTTGAGAATGTCAAACATCTTATCGACAACGGCGGCTAATTTATTGGCCGCGCTGCGAAGTTTGAGCTGATGAAAACAGGTCATTGCCTGATTGAAATCGGAACTGAGATTTAGTATTCCTTTGGCGATCTCCTGTTCAATCTCGCTCAGGCGACTGACGATAGTGAGACGGAACGCGCCATGCCTGACATACTCCGCCATCTTTACTCCGGCGGCTTTTGACCGCTCCAGAAGGTCGGAGTATTCGGCATCGTTCAGTTTGATTGTCACCACATGGGTGCGCTTCTCATCGGTCGGTTTAGAGGGACGACCGCCCTTCCTGACAGTAGGTTTACTCATAGTAGACATTGTTGTGGTTTATGTGAATCGGGGAGGCAAAGAGCGGCTTATGCTGCGCAGTTTTGGGGAGTCGTTTTCGGAGAAAAAGAAATCCCGAAACATATCCTTGCCTTCCCAATTCACTACGTTCATCGGGAAGCTGCCCCACGGTGTACCGGGTGCAGTGGTATCCCGACATTATCATCTCAGAGTTTACGCCATATTTCGATGTCGTTGGCATAGAGATTGAGATGCTCCAAGAGGACGGCGTTGATGTAGCTGCCGACGGTGGTGTCACGGTCGCCGAGGATACGGGCGATGCGTTCGAACTTCTCCCACACGCTGTCCTCAATGTTGACAGGGTGACGCTTCACAAGCTTTGCCGGAGTGAGATAGGTAGCCTTGAAATCGGCGTAATCCGATTTGCGCTGTTGCTTGCCCACGCGCTGTTGCTTCGGTGGCTCGGTAGTGTCGGTTACGGCTGTTGCCTCCGTTGCCGTCTGTTCGTTGCCAAACAGATTGTCTGTGTTAGCAGGAGAAGTGCTGTTGACAGCGTTGTCACTGTTTACAGCATTGATAGTGGGAGTTGAGTTGATTGAATTATCCGGTTGCATAATAATTTGTGGTTTGATGGTTGATACTATGGATTTGGGTGCATCGGTCAACTCGGTTGACTTGGATGCCGTGGATTTATTTGTTTTCATTGGAAAGTGTGTTTTTGGTGAAACTTTGATTTGTGAGATACTCATTCAAGTCGTTGAACTCGGAGTATAGTATGGAGCGGTCAATTACGGTTGAACCATATATGGCTGTCAACTCGGTGAGTGCTGTTCGTCCGGCAGTGTCGTTGTCAAGATAGCAGTTGATTGTTATGTAATCTTTGAGATAAGGCATAACCTTGTAGACATTGACAACCGAGTTGAGTATGATTGCATCGACTCCGCTGATTATGCCGAGCGTGAGCGCAGAGAGATAATCAATGAATCCCTCGAACACGACACACTCTGTTGACGGGCCATCTCTCGCCCACGGAAGATATGAGATGTCCTTACGTCCCCGGCAACCTTTGAAATAGCGGTTGCGCAGTTCCGGCCGCCACTGATATTCTCGAATGCCACGGCAAAATAAAATCTGCCGTTGACGCTGTAATGCGCCTCTTTGCATTTCGCCCTGGCGATGTGTGCCGGAATGCCACGCTCTTGGAGGTATGCGACAAGTGCGCGGTGTTCCAGTGGCACGATCTCAAATCGCTCCATGCTCGGCGCGGAGTGTCGCTGGGGATAAGAGGAAGCGACTGTCTGCACCGGTAGCACCGGACAACTGTCAGCGATGCAACGCATGAGATAGCGGAGGTCGGTTGACTGATACATCTCGGCTGCAAGGTCGATGATGTTTCCACCTCTGCCAAGCCCGAAGTCATACCAGCAGTTAAGCGTGGTTTCCACCTTAAACGACGGCGTATGTTCCTGTCGCAACGGTGATTTATACCATAGCCTTGTTCCTTTTCTCGCCGTCGGTTCATGTCCGAGTTGAGACAAGAAGGTGGCTAAAGGGATTGATTTAATCTCTTTTATCATGAGTTCTAAAATGTTTGGGTGAGCTGGTTCGTGGTTCAGGTTCTATTATATATGCCCTTTGCTAAACCAAACCAAAATTGTGGTTTTCAATAGTAGAAATCCGGATTGTAGATATATTCGCGGTTCTCGTAGCGAATCATGCCTTTGTTGTCAAGAAAGGTCTTCAACCCCTTGACCTTGTTGTTGGAATACGAGTGTCCACAGGCGGCATATCCGGCTTTCAATGCCGCCTCGAAGTTACGGCAACCTTTTATCGGGCCATTGGCGAAAACTACACCCAATGCCTCACGGTGCTGTTCCTCGGTCAACTCCTTGTAAGGGAACGGCGAAGATGCTTTCTTGCCCGGTTCGGTAAATACATATCCGCTGGCTATCTCTGGTAATCCATAGTCATTCACCCGGAATGCAAATGGGTCAAACTCGGCGGCGCGAATCATAGCGGCGCATACCTCCGATACGGTATCATCTGTTTTGCTTCGGCTCACCTGAAGGACTGTCTCAGCCTTGTTGTTGAGTTCTGTGCCTACATGACCACGGGCGTTGTCATCGCTCTTGTTGAGATGCAGAACCGTGTGGATATGTATCTGGAATTTGTCAGTCCATTCCATCAGCTTGCCGATAAGGTCGGTGGACTCCTTGGCGCAGTTGATGTCATACATCAGGTCGCGCACACCATCGATGATTACCAGCCCGACGCCCGGAGTGTTGATTATTGCCTGTTCTATGACTTCAAGGCGCAACGAGGGTGTAAGCTGGCGCAGAGCGGCAAACTTCAAGTGCTCCGGATGTGTATCGGTCGGTAGTTTCGCAAGTCGCAGGGCGCGCTCCATGACCTTTTGACAATGATAAGGACTCTGCTCTGTGTCGAAGTAGAGGATTGTGCGCTTGTCATCTGGAAACTCGGCTGTGTAGCCCAGCACCTTGCCGTTGACGAGCGAAGCTCCGACGATGGCGGCAACATTGAAAGTCTTTTTGCTCTTTGCCTTTCCGGTTGATGCCGAGAAGTTGCCGAGCGTACCGATAACGCTGCCGTTGGCATACAGCACCTCCGGCGCAGTCTGAATCTCATCAGTGATTCGCAACTGCTTCTCCTCCCAAAGTCTGAGGATGTCTTGCTTTACTTCGCTCACTTTTCACCTCCTTCCTTATAAGCCTGCATAAGGTCGAGTGCTTTCTGGGCGTCTATGACGATTTTTCTGCCTGATTGTGTAATGGCATCTTTGATTACACCACTATTCTTGATGCGGTGTGCGGTAGCCTTACTGCACTGGAGAAGTTCGCAGAGTCCGTTGATTCCATAAACGAGCCAACGCTTTGCAGTGGTGGCAACATTTTCGTCAGAGGTCACGTTTTCGGTTGCGGTCGTGGTCTTGACAAAATGAGAGTCAAGTAATTCTAAAAATTGTTCTCCGGTGTACTGCCAGAGAGGGAGTTTGAGTAACTGGTCTTTTGTCATACGCAGTGTTGTTTAGAGTTGTACTTACCGCCCTCTTGTAGAGCGCATCCGAGTAACTCCCGGACACTGCAAAATTACTGTCGGTCATGAGTGGTGTGTATGTGGTGTATGACTATGGATATAACAAGACTACCCGTCAGAGTATCAAGCTCTAACGGGTAGCATCATAAGGTCTCAAAAGTGGAATTTCAAGTGGTGAAAGTGGTGCGCGGGTGGTATCATTAAGTTGCACGGACTCTCATGCTCGTTTTTTGTGATTTTTGAGGATTCTGTCAATCTCATCAGCATATTCTCTGCTTGACACACTGGCATCATCGCCGCGTGGATGACAATACTTCTTTTCGTAGTAGCTCCACTGAATATCAAGATGAGCGAGAATATCCTCACGCCACGCCGCTTTATGCTTGGCCGGAACTATTTCGTATAATTTCGATATGAGATAGCAAGCCTTGATTTTCTGCTTGGGGCGTATCTTTATGGGTTCATGTTTGCCGTGGAGATTGAGTGATGAATGGAACTGGGTCTCGGTGCTGTCGAAAACATCAGAACAAACTTCGTATAACTCCGAAACAAGTATCATAGGGAACAGATCTTCTTCCCATTGGCGGCATGATTTCGTATTTGTCTGATTCTGTTTTACAGGTTGTTCAGGTGCCGGATAACTACCATTGGGAACCTGCATCTTTTGGATAAAAGTTTCCCTACATTTCGGATGTAACCGAATTTCACATGGCGGAAAGTATCGCTCCACCGTGATGAAAATTCTACGACAGACACTTCGCAACTCATGGTATACATCGAATGATGGCTTCAACAGAAATTCATCATATTCAACGCTTTCCTGTAATTTCTTAAGGAACTCCCGTTTCTTTTCAAGCCATCCCTCACGGGTTTCGGACATATGGAATTGCTCGATTTCCTGTTTGTATTTATCTATCGTCCAGTCGTCAGGCACCGGGATTTTGTGGCAAGCCTTTAGTGCGTACTCATAATGAGCTGCACAGATATAGAACATCTCCACGTCTTTTAGGAAGTGGTTGCTTTCGTACCCGTCTATCATGTCTGCCTTGGATTTATTCTTACGTTCACGGTCCAAAGTATAGAATACATTCCAGAATGTAATTAACCTTGTTGCAATCTCGGCACAGTAATTTCGGGTTTGGTCTGCTTGTACCTTTCCGATTTCTCCAGAGGCGTGAGATTCGATGATAGCATTTTCGATGTCAATAGAACATAGTTTGCTGGTGGCTTCGGCAATTCGCTTGTAAAAAATTGTATCCTGTTTGGCTACCAGCGGAGCTTTCGTAAGCTGCCTCAAATCTTCCAATATTGGCACAACATCGCGTAGGGTCGTATGGTTTGGCATTGGCGGGGTGGTGTTTAACGGGTTGATGAATATGAATGCCAATAGCTATGCCGATTTACTGAAATTTTCGAGACAGCTGCACTCGGCATATCAAACAACGCTTCAGATAGAAGTGTTCACAGTACTCACAAATACATGATATCTTTCTACACCTCTTTCAGGTTCTCCGTAATACGCAAATGCCCAATATACTCTAATATGCAGCCCACGCACCCAAACAACGTCAAAACAAACGAAGGGAAGTCCCGGAATATCAAAGTTTTTTTCGTAATTTTGCGTACATGAACAAGACATTCAACATATACTGTGATGAAAGCTGTCATATTGAACATGACGGCAAGGACTTCATGTTTCTTGGTTCAGTCAGCTGTGCCTATCCACAAATCCGTCGACATACCAAGCGAATAGACGAGCTAAAAAAAGCGCATAATTTCTATGCGGAAATAAAATGGAGTAATGTTTCACAGTCTAAGATAAGGTTTTATCTTGATTTGATAGATTATTTTTTTGATACTGACTTACGATTTAGATCAATTGGAATTAAAAAAAGTCTGATTAGGGTAGATGACAATACCACCTACGATGATTTCTATTATAAGATGTATTACTATCTTCTTAATTACAAAATCGATACTCTGGATCATTACAATGTATATCTTGACATCAAGGATAGCTTGAGCGCTGTTAAGGTTCGTAGGCTTAAAGAAATACTAAACGTAAAATATGGAGTATTCAGAAATGTTCAGAATATTTGTTCGAATGAGAGTCTGTTAATGCAATTGACAGATTTCATCATGGGTGCAATATCATATAATATGAACGATAAGCTACGCCGCAATCAAGCGAAAGTCGCCATAATTGAGCGTATCAAAAAGCACCTGAATTCACAAAGTCTTAGCACAACCAACTATTCTGACAAACTGAATCTATTCTTTATAAACCTGCGTTGAGTCATGCCATTAAATCTTACAAAGAAATATAATGATCTGCTTGATATATTAGGCATGTCCGAGAGTCAACGCAACGATTCATTAAGGAGAATATTTAACAGGGATATTCAGGACAATCCGGCTTTTTCATTTAATGGTAAGCCTATTTATCCAACACCACGCGAAGATGGACAGATAGCAATGGAGAATCTCTTCAATCATCTTACTCGAAAGGAGATTGATAAAGATACACACCATAGAGAATATGACTCCCATCGCTCGCAGCGTTTACATTGGATTAGGCATCATGTTGAGCAAAAGAAAGCGGATAATATGCTCTATTTCTCAGTGGACGAGCCTCGTGCGCCGCGAACTTACATCTATGATATAGATGAGAAGTATGTAATTGTTCTTGAACCTCGCAGGAATGGTTCTGCATATTATCTGCTAACAGCATATCATCTTGAAGGTAAGGATGCCGCTCGCAATAAAATCATGAACAAGTACCGTCGCAGACGGCTACCCAATCTTCTATAAAAAAGCAAAAAACGCAGAGCTTCAAGGCTTGCGTTTTTCGATTTCCTTTCCTCAAATGAGGAATGAACTCTGGTGCAAAGGTACAAATTTTTGTTGACCCTGCAAAATTCTAACGTTGGAAACTTCAAAATGTTTTATGAGGATAATAAAACTTCGATAAACCAGCAAAATCCAACGTTGCAAACTACGATAATTCGGCATATTTGATATGCGCGTACTACGATAAATCAGCATTCCGATTAAAAAAGTTGCTCTATATCAGCTTCATCATATCGGAGGTACGATAAATATTTTCTCATTGAAAGCCTGCATCATAGCAGGTGTTACATTGGAAATATAACCTGCAAGGAGTGCAGACACCTCCGATGTGGCATGGCCTACCGCATAGTCTATGTAAGCGGTCATGACCCCATGATGTGCCAATGCCGAGATAAACGAGTTGCGGGCATACTGGGGAGTGACACTTTGGATTCCGAGCGATTCGCATACGTCCTTTATGTTCTTTGAAATCCGGCGGTTAAAGTCGTGAACGCGGATTGCTTTTTGCTCATCGGTGACAGCATTGAGAAAGATGTCAGGGAAAACAAGCTCACCGGGACTATATTGCGAGGCATATACATCGAGCAACTGCCGTAACTGCGGAATAATCGGTACTGATGTTTCATCAAGCTGCTTGCCGATAGGTTTGTTTGCCCTGTCAATCTTAGAGCGGATGAAAACAAATTGCGGAAATTTCTGCGAGATTGCCGCCTTCTCTGTCCAGACAAGTTTAGCCATATCTATGGTGTTCATCCCGTTGAGACAGTAAAGGAGCAGCCAGCGTCCTACGGCACGGGCATATTTTGACTGTTTATCGGGAGAAGCAAGCCAATATTCCCACAATTTCAACACTTCTTCCACAGTCAAGGCGTTCAGGCGGCGACGATTGCCAGCATGTATAAGACCTTTGAAATTGGGTACCATAGTGGTGTGTCCATCTTTATAGGCCTGATTGAATACAGCACGGGTGGCGCGAAGAATTACCATTCGTGTGTCCAAAGAAAGCGGCTGATCTGTGCCGTTGCGTGCTTTCTGTTCATCAAGCCATTTGGCGAAGCGTGTGATTATGGCGGTATCGACAGCACCAAGTGAAATAGGCTTATCCTTTCGGAACAGTTTGAACCAATCAAGCGCGGAAGAATACATCGCGCGGGTCTTTACTTTCTCTTTCGATGCTCCAAGAGCTGCCCAATAAGAAAACGTATCATCTGCTCTCATCGTTTTTTCTGTCACTTTTCCTTCCGACTTGTCGAGATAACTTTTCAAGTCGGCTACAGAGAAGCGATTTAGCAGGATTAGTTCATCAACTTTGGCGCATACCCGATCAAACATCTTGCGAAGTTCTTTTCGGATTTCGATGGCGGAATTAGATTTTGAGAACAGAGCCTCGTATTCTTTCATTGATGACACCTTATATCCGGTCGAGAAATATCTTCTCGACCGCTGATGGGTGACGCAGACTGTCAACGGCACAGATTTGCCTGTGTCAAATTTATACCTATTATCAGGAGCGAGAATGATATACACCGTCGCCCCTGCGAATCTCCGGGATTCGTCGCTGAAGAGAGCCTTATTCATATTGATGTGTTCAAAGTTGTGTTCAAGTTTTTATTAGACATGGCGGACCCAATAAAACAATCAGGGAGCGTGTTCAGCAAATGGGATTTGAACACATTTTGAACACAACTCGCGAGTTTCAAGAGGTCTCACACAAAATTACAAAGTTTGTTTCACGCTTGCAAATATCTGATAATCAACCTGCATATTATTAACAAAGTTTCATACGGTTTCGTTCAAAATCACGCCTTCCACCTACTCATAATCAGGGAGTCCTTGGTTCAAGTGGTGCCCGTACATGAGAAATATGCCACCAATACGCTGCCATTGTTGCCGGTTTGAGTGCCGGGAGTCGGATTAGGAGCAGGATTTTCAGTTATGGGGTCATCATCCGTTGTGGTGCATGATGCACAAGCTGTCATTGACAACATGGCCATCAGCCCTGAAAGAATGGGTAGTTTCATTTCAGATATTCATTGAAGAATCTGACAAGAGCATCAAACGGAATTATGTCTTTTCGGTCATAGAGGTCCGTATGGCTTGCGCCGGGGATAACCATTAAGAGCTTATTGTTGTCCTGTCCGGGAGTTACTGTGAGTTTTTTGTAGGCGTCACTTCCAAAATAGAATGAATGAGCCTTTTCGCCATGTATGATTATTACCGCATTCTTAATCTCATCGGCACGGCTCATGAGCGGGAAGTTTATCCACGGGATTGGCGAGGTCGCGTTGCGTCCTCCGTTTGAGTTGAGCGATCTGGGGTGGTAGCCTCTCGGAGTCTTATAGTAGTCGAAATAATCACGAAGGAATTTAGGAGCATCCTCAGGAAGCACGTCGGGCACACCTCCGCCAAGCTTGGGCGTTCCGTTGCGGAAATCCTCTGTACGCTGTACAGCCAATTCTGATTTCATCTTATAGCGGTCTTCGGGAGTGTCAGCGCTGTCGAAATATCCGTTGGCGCTTACACGGCTCATGTCATACATTGTCGATGCAACAGTGGCTTTGATACGTGGGTCGGCCGCAGCGGCATTTATGGCAAGACCGCCCCAGCCACAGATGCCGATGACTCCGACTCCTTCGGGATTGACAGAGGGGTTTGTTACAAGGTAGTCGACCGCTGCGCTGAAATCCTCCGTGTTTATATCCGGGGAGGTCATGTAGCGAGGCTGTCCGCCGCTTTCTCCTGTAAATGACGGATCGAAAGCAAGAGTGATGAAGCCGCGTTCAGCCATTTCCTGTGCATAAAGACCAGAACACTGTTCCTTGACTGCGCCAAACGGTCCGCAGACAGCTATGGCCGGGAGTGGTGTCTTTGCGCCTTTGGGAACATACATATCGGCGGCAAGAGTGATGCCGTAGCGGTTGACAAAAGCCACTTTGGAATGTTCAACATTTTCACTTTTCGGGAAAGTCTTGTCCCATTCGGAAGTAAGTTTGAGATTTTCCATGTCTGTAATATTATTGTTTTGTGCATTGATTGTCGTCAGTAAAAAGCATGCGATTATCATTGAATAGATGTATCGTTTCATAACGTTAGCCTTGTTTTATATCACGAATGTATTTTGCCGGTATTCCTGCGACGATTGTATTTTCTGCGACATCTTTTGTCACTACCGCTCCGGCTGCGACTATGGCGTTTTCTCCGACAGTGACACCGGGAAGTATTATCGCGCCCGCCCGATCCAAGCGTTACGGCGTATCACAACCGGGGCTGTAATCAGCGAATGTCGTCTCTCGGGCTCTTCGGGATGTCCTTCCGTTGCTATCTTCACCCCCGGGCCTATGAAAACTCCGTCGTCCAGCGTTATGCCGCCCTGATCGAGAAAGGTGCAGCCGAAGTTTATAAAAACCTCTTTGCCTACAGTTGTCATTTTGCCGAGAGCGGTATAGAACGGCGGGAACATCCTAACCGAACTGTCCAGTTTCTGTCCCCAGATGCGTTCAAGTATAGCGCGGGTTTCATCGGGTGTATGAAATCCTGTGTTCAGTTTGGCAATAAGCTTGCGAGTGTTCTCGATTTCGTCACAGAGAAGTTCGGGTGCGGTCTCTGATATGCGCTCGCCGTTTCTCATACGTTCAATAACAGTAGCCATAATTATTTGTCACTTTTACGTTTGTTTTCACATCGCAAAATTAGCTTCAAAAAAGATGGTGGGAATAACCAATGTTACGCCTGAATATACCTCGATTACGGAATTACGCATCTGCCTTAAATCTCTGATTCGCAAAATATACCAATCTTACGGAATTATGTACCCCGATTACATATCGGTGAGTTTCCTACATTGCGTGACAACTGATTATAACTATCTTTGCAAAAAGAAATCTTATATGGAAATATACGAGGCAGACACTATTGAAAAATATAACCGTTATTTCGGTTTTGAGACGCGGCATCCGCTTGTCGGCATAGTACATTTTGACGACACAGTAGAACAGCCGACTCATTGTATGCACTTCGGTTTTTATTCGCTTTTCATAAAAAAGACCACGGGGTGTAAAATAAACTATGGGAAGACATCCTATGACTTCGATGACGAAACTGTAGTCAGTTTTGCCCCGGGGCAGACGGTGGGGGTTCACCGTCTTGAGGACGGACCGGCACCGGAAGCTGTCGGACTGCTGTTTCATCCCGATTTTCTTCTGCGGACTCCTTTAGCTCAGAAAATCAAGCAATACACATTCTTCTCCTACGCTTCAAACGAAGCGTTGCATCTGTCGACGGAAGAGCGCCTGATTCTGCAGGACTATATGGACAAGATAGCCCGTGAGCTGCAACATCCCATCGACAAGTTCTCCAAGTCTCTTATCATTTCCAATATAGAGGTGATGCTCAATTACTGCATGCGCTTCTACGAGCGCCAGTTTGTAACACGTGAAGAACTGAACCATAACGCTATCGGTAAATTCGAGCAATTGATTGACGAATATCTTGATGGCGGTCGTGGCGCGACTGACGGAATACCTACAGTAAAGTATTTCGCCGACAAGATATGCCTTTCGTCCAACTATTTCGGAGATCTTGTAAAGCAGGAGACAGGCAAGACCGCACAGGAGTATATCCAACTGAAAATGATAAACTTTGCTAAAAACTCATTGCTCAATCCTGCCTTGAGCACCAAACAGATAGCCGAACTTCTCGGATTCCAGCATTCACAGCACTTCATACGCTTCTTCAAAAAACAGACAGGCAACACTCCGAGGGAATATCGCCTGCAACTGAATTAAGTCTGATGTCTGTTCGCCTTTCAAACCGGCTATCGATGGCTTTCGAGAGTCGGTTTGAAAGGCGAACAGCATATCTGCGCCACGCTTGAATTGTAAAATATTTTTAATAATTGCGAGGCTTAACCAATATAATTGAGTAATTTTGTATAAAATTTTATGTAATCCAGTTTCATATACCGTCAAGGTATGAACGCATTCTCATCCGGGCTAATAGGATAAGTTCTGATGAGAATTGTTTAGTTTTAATTATTTCGCCCAATCAAGTAATAGGCACATGCTAAAAAAAAGCACTAAAATTATAACGACGATTTCAGACCGTCGATGTGATGTTGAGTTTATCCGTAGCCTCTTTATGGCAGGAATGAATGTCGTGAGAATGAATTCGGCTCATCTTGGGCTGAAGGAATGGCAAGGATAGTAGAAAACTGTCGGGCGGTCTCGCCTCGTATCGGTATCATCATCGACACAAAAGGTCCTGAAATCAGAACCACTGTCAATGCAGAGCCAAACGAGAAAATTGCGTTTCGCGAAGGAATGGAAGTTGAGTTTTGCGGTCATGTGTCTGAACCCACCACAGCCGGGCGCATATGTCTCAACTATTCAGAAATTGCTCAGGATGTTCATCCCGGAATGCACTTTCTGATTGACGACGGAGAGCTTGACTTCCTTATTCTCGATATCAATACCGACACCGGCATTATTCGTGCACGTTGTCTTAACGACGGAGGACTCGGTTCGCGCAAGAGTGTCAATATCCCGGGCAGCGACATCCATCTTGCTTCTCTGACAGAACGCGATAAGACCACACTCGCCACTGCAGCATCGCTTGGCGTGGATTTCGTGGCTCACTCGTTTGTGCGCAGTGCCGATGATGTCCATGCCGTGCAGGCCGAGCTTGACCGTCTTGGTTCTGACATGAAGATTATCTCCAAGATCGAGAACCAGCAGGGTGTCGATAACTTTGACTCAATTCTTGAGGCTTCATACGGCATCATGATTGCCCGAGGCGATCTTGGAATCGAGGTGGCCGCTGAACGCATCCCTGTGATTCAGCACGAAATGATCGAAAAGTGTATAGCCGCGCATCATCCTGTCATTGTGGCCACACAGATGCTACATTCGATGATTACATCTCCGCGTCCGACACGTGCCGAGGTCAGCGACATCGCAAATGCCGTCTACCAGCGTGCCGACTGTCTGATGCTGTCGGGAGAGACTGCCAACGGCCGCTATCCCGTAGAGGCTGTGTCGACTATGGCAAGTGTCGCTCAGGAAGTTGAAGCTTCGTTGACCGCGACCATTACCAGCGATAATATTCCTCAGCTTGCCGATGAGCATGTCACATCGTTCCTTGCCCGTCAGGCAGTAGTGTCCGAGCGAGAGATCGGTACGAAAGCTATAATTGCCAACGCTTATCATGGCCGTACAGCCCGTTTCATAGCCTCCTTCCGTGGTGCATGTCCGGTTTATGCAATCTGCTACCGCCGTCGCACCATGCGCTGGCTGAGCATCTCATATGGAATCAAGGCTTATTACTATAAGGATTATACGCAGCAGCATCGCTATCCGCTTGAAGCCCTGCGCGATTTCATCGAACAAGGTTTGCTGGACTATTCCGACCGTATCGCCATACTCGGAGCAATCAACGGAACTGGTGCGACATTCCTTGCCATCAACTCCGTGCAAGCGATTCTTGAGCACGGCACTTCCGCTCATGAATCCTGATATGGTTTACTGATTTTTCGGTTAGTGAAGGCCGGAAAAATTTAGATATGAATAAAAAATCGCTGAAATTTTTGAATTTCAGCGATTTTTTTGTCATGACTATACAAAAAGCGGGGAGGTCGCTAATCTTTTATTTCTCATTAATGTTATAAAAACGAGAAAGGCTGTCGTTCTCGACAGCCTTTTCGTAAAAATGTGATAAATCTTTGGTTTTGTCTACTAAAAAACTATTTTGCAACCGTAAATTTTCGTGTTATAGGTATTGATTCTATATCTTGTCAGCAATCTTCTTTGCGAATGAAGATGCTTGTTTGATTTCACATTGCAAAATTAATGCGTTTGTGTTACAAGTGTGTTACAATGAAAGTACAATATTGTTACACGATGTGTTTTTAACCTTTGTTAAGGAAAGTAGCTTTAAAAGGACTGATTCGATTACTGATTTAACATCGGTTAAATACATTTCAATATTTTGTTTAATAAATTGTCGGAGAACGGGCAAGACTGGCGAAAGACCTTCAAACCAAAGTCTTGGGAAAAATGTTTTGGTAGATGATAGAAATTGAGTAATTTCGCATCACAAATAAAGAAAACATAACTACAGCTACAATTATATATACATAGGATGAGCAAGAAACTACTTGAAGTGCGCGACCTCCATGCCTCGGTTGAGGGGAAGGAAATACTTCGCGGTGTGAATCTCAGCGTCAACGAAGGCGAAGTCCATGCCATCATGGGGCCTAACGGCTCAGGTAAGAGCACCCTTTCAGGCGTGCTTGCCGGAAATCCGGCCTATACTGTCACCGGGGGAGAGGCTTTTCTCCACGGTGTGAATCTACTCGAACTTTCTCCCGAAGACCGTAGCCATGAAGGTCTTTTCCTGTCGTTTCAGTATCCAGTGGAAATTCCCGGTGTATCGATGGTGAATTTTATGCGTGCCGCCGTCAACGCCAAACGTAAATATTTTGACGAAGCGCCACTCAGTGCGAGCGATTTCCTGAAGATGATGCGCCAGAAGCGTGCGATTGTCGAGCTTGACAACAAGCTTGCATCGCGTTCTGTCAACGAGGGTTTCTCTGGCGGTGAGAAAAAACGCAATGAAATTTTCCAGATGGCAGTGCTTGAACCGCGCGTAGCTATTCTCGATGAGACAGATTCAGGTCTTGACATTGATGCGCTCCGAGTGGTGGCCGGCGGTGTAAATAAACTTAAGACTGACAAGAACGCAACTATCGTCATCACCCACTATCAGCGTCTCCTTGATTATATCCGTCCTGATTTCGTACACATATTATATAAGGGACGCATCGTGAAGACCGGCGGTCCGGAACTTGCGCTTGAACTTGAAGAAAAAGGCTACGACTGGATTAAGGAGGAAAATGACCTATGAGCAACGCACTGACTCAATATATCGGACTTTTCGAGCAGAACCATGAGACAGTGTGCGCCAATTCGGCCGGTAAACTGAATACACTCCGTGACGAGGCTCTCGCACAGCTTCGCGACGCTCACCTCCCAGACAAGAACTGCGAGGGATTTGAAAAGACTTCTATCGACGAGATGTTTTCACCAGACTACGGAGTCAATATTTCGCGTGTCAATATCCCGGTTGATGTCGCTGCAAGTTTCAAATGCGATGTCCCTTCGCTGTCTACTTTGCTGGGTCTTGTCATCAACGATTCGTTTCATCCGACATCTAAGCTTGAATCAAAGCTGCCTGAAGGTGTGTTTTTCGGTTCGCTGAAGCGTGCAGCTTCGGAACTCCCGGAGATTGTCAACCGCTACTACGGTGAGATTGCTCCTATGGGTGAGGCTTCGGTGGCTCTCAACACTCTTCTGGCTCAGGACGGGGTTCTGATTTATGTCCCCGTGGAGTTAAGATTCAGCGTCCGTTGCAGCTTGTCAATATCTTTTCGTCGCCTATTTCACTGGCCGCTTTCCGTCGTCTGCTGATTGTGCTTGACGAAGGAGCGGAAATGCAGCTTCTTGTCTGCGACCATACTCAGGATACGGCTAACAGCTATCTCGGTTCGCAGATTGCCGAGGTCTATGTCGGAGCGGGAGCGCGTTTCGAGGCTTGTTCCATCGAAGAGTCATCGGTCAACACATCGCGCTATTCGCGCATGTTTGTCCGTCAGGAAAGAGATTCGCATTTCTCGTTCAACTCCACGACACTCACCTGCGGGACTACTCGCAATGAATTCTCGATTGACCTGAACGGTGAGAATGCCGAGACGCATCTTGCAGGCATGGTGATCGGTTCAGGAAATATGCACATCGACAATGATTCTGCCATCCGTCACCTTAGCCCTCGCTGCCGGAGCAACCAGCTTTTCAAATATGTGCTTGACGATGCTTCGACCGCGGCATTCGAGGGTGGCATACTTGTCGCTCCCGGCGCGCAGTTTACTGAAGCCTATCAGAGCAACCGCAACATACTTGCCTCGACCGAGGCTCGGATGCACTGCAAACCGCAGCTTGAAATCTACAACGACGACGTGAAATGCTCACATGGAGCCACCACGGGGCAGCTTGACAACGATGCGCTCTTCTATATGCGTTCGCGCGGAATCCCCGAAGCAGAGGCCCGTACGATGCTCATGCAGGCTTTCATGGTCGATGTGATTGACAGTGTGCACATAAGCGGTCTGCGCGAACGACTGCTGCATCTTGTCGACCGTCGTTTTTCGGGTACACTCGGCGACTGTTCAGGCTGTCGCAGCACTGATTGCCACGAATGATTTCATATTTGACATACGGATATAAAAACAGAAGGAATAATGTTGGACATTGCTAAGATACGTGAGGACTACCCGATTCTTGACCGTAAGATTTATGGACGCTCTTTAGTCTATCTCGATAATACGGCTACATCGCAGACTCCACGCGAAGTGGTCGATGCTGTGGTTGCCGGCTATACCCGCACGAAAGCCAACGTCCATCGCGGCGTACACACCCTGTCAATGGAGGCGACCGAGCTTCAGGAGGGTGCGCGCCGTAAGGTAAGAGAGTTTATCAATGCTCCGTCGTCGGATGAAATCATATTCACCCGAGGGACGACAGAGGCCATCAATCTTGTGGCTGCGTCTTATGGCGGGGCGTTTTTCCGTGACGGTGACGAAATCATTCTGTCGGTCATGGAGCATCACTCCAATATTGTCCCTTGGCAGCTGCTTCAGCGCCGTTCCGATATAAAATTGCGTGTTGTCCCCATCCGTGAGGACGGTTCGCTTGATATGGGTGTCTATCGGTCGCTTTTCAACGAGCATACACGTTTTGTCGCGATCTGTCATGCCTCGAATGTTCTTGGAACTGTCAATCCGGTCAAGGAAATCATAGCCGAGGCTCATGCCCATGATGTCCCGGTTCTGATTGACGGAGCGCAGGCCGCGCCTCATATCAGAATTGATGTTCAGGATCTCGATGCCGATTTTTATGCCTTTTCAGCCCATAAGATGTATGGCCCTGCCGGTGTCGGCGTGCTGTATGGCAAGCGCAAATGGCTTGAAATGATGCCTCCGTATCAGGGTGGGGGAGAGATGATAGAATCTGTCAGCTTTGAAAAGACTACCTACGCCGAGCTTCCCTATAAGTTTGAGGCCGGCACTCCTGATTTCATCGGCATTGCGGCTCTCGAAAAAGCCATTGACTATATGACACGGCTTGGTGTCGAGCGGATTGCCGCCCACGAGCATGAACTGCTTGAATATACTACCCGCCGGATGCTTGAGGAGATACCCGGACTTAAGATTTATGGAACCGCTCCCGGTAAATGCGGCATTATTTCGTTTCTCGTTGACGGCGAACACCATTATGACATGGGGATGCTTCTCGATAAACTCGGCATAGCTGTCCGCACCGGTCATCATTGTGCGCAGCCTCTGATGCAGTCACTTGGTATCGAGGGTACGGTCAGAGCTTCGTTTGCAGTCTACAATACAATTGAGGAATGCGATGCCTTTCTCTCGGCGCTGAAGCGCGTCAGTGAGATGCTGCGCTGAGGCAACGGTTCATCCTAAAGGAAAAATAATTCGGGCAAGCGCCCACGTCAGGCGTTTGAACAGGCGGTTATGGAGATAGACCGCCTTCATTTTCCACGGGCTGTCGGTTTTGTCAATGACCTCGGCATAGAGTCGTGCGGCTTGATGGATCGCATTTTTACGCATCTGATTTTCCTCACACGTGTCACCTTCGCTGCGGTATTGCGAAGCGAGTACCATGCGCCGTGCATCCGTAAGTCTTGCAAGGTCTTTGCGGCCGATGTTTATGAAATGCTTCTCCACTCGGTCGAGAGATTTTTCCCAGTGTTCATGACGGGAGCTATACGATGTGCCTGTTATGGAATCGGCAAGATGATGGGTCACGACGGTCGTCTTTCCGCCGATGTCCATTATCCTGTCGGTGGCCAGCAATAGTCTCACCCCAAGTTCATAGTCATTCCATGCCGGGAGCGTCTCGTCCCATCCGCCGGTCTGTCGGACCAGTTCCGTTCTTATTACCATGCGTTGTGTCGACAGGCAGCCTCTGAAAAGATGATTGAACATCGGAGATTTTGCCGTAAAATACAGTTTTCGCCGCTTTCCATCTGCCTCCTCGCACTCGATGCTTCGTCCGAAGATATCACACGTAGGATTTTTCCTGATTGCTTCCGAAAAATCGGCCACGTGGTCGGGAAGCATCTCGTCGTCGGAATCAAAAAACATCACGAATGAAGTTTCGACCTCTCTGAGCCCGCGGTTGCGTGCCGCGCATGCTCCGGTTTTCCTCTCTTTAAACAGCATGACATCATGGCCACATTCTTTCATGTGGTTGCTCCAGCGTTGCATCGTTTCCCATGAATCGTCGGTCGAGTTGTTGTCAACGAGTATGACACGCGCAGGGCTTACTTTTTGACCTTCAATCGAGCGCAAGGTTCTCCCCAACGTGTGTGCCCTGTTGTAGACAGGGATTACTATTGTTATTTCTGTGCCCATTGTGATTGATGTGCTATCCTTGAGCAGAGGCGTAATCCTCGCGGTGTCTGATGACATTTTCCATGTTCGTCTGTGCCCATTGTGTGAGCTGATTGATGATTGGTATCAGCGATTTGCCGGTTTCAGTCAGCGTGTATTCCACTTTTGGAGGCACTTGCGCATAAACTTTGCGGTTGATGAGTCCGTCGGCCTCAAGCGTTTTGAGTGTGGAAGAAAGTACGCGGGTAGATATGTCTGGAATGATTCTGCGCAATTCATTGAATCTCACTGTGCCTTCTCCCTCGATTACGAGCAGGACAAGCAGCGACCATTTATCGCCGAAACGTGCGACGACATTACGGATAGGACATATCGCGATGGGGTATTTGGTGGCATTGTCTTCTTCTTTCATATCATGATGCTTTATTTTGCAAAGTTAGTGGCGATTTTGGATATATGAGCATATTTATTCTATTTTTTTAGAAAAAAAGTATCGGTATAAGTCGTTGAGGCTCTGCAAAAGTAATAAAAAAGTAACTATGCGAGCAGAAAGTAACTTCTTGATTAATAATGATTAGTAGCTTAACTTTGCAGAAATAAAATTTGAAAACATTATCAGATATGAAACAGATTCAACAAAATTCAAGCGCTGAAAACTATAGCGCTGTCAACCTTGGCAGTCTATCGGAAATAAAGGACTATGTACTTGAGTTCAGTCCTGAAATCAAAATCCCCGGAAAAGTGTTCGGAGGACGGGCCGTCGGTGCCACCGGTAGCGAATTTTCTTTTCAGGTTTTCGCTCCGGGGCAGGAGACCGGTTTCCTGCATATCCACAAGACTCATGAGGAGCTTTATTTTTTCCTGTCGGGCAAAGGTGAGTTTCAGGTTGACGGCAATGTGTTTCCGGTTGAGGAAGGCAGTGTGGTGCGTGTAGCTCCCGCCGGTTACCGGTCGGTCCGTAACAACGGGACAGAACCGCTTGTCATGCTTTGCGTGCAGTATCGCGGCAACACCTTTACGGCGGATGATATTACGGACGGTGATATTATTGCCGGGCCGGTAAAGTGGTAGGCCTATACAATAACAGAGAATTGTATGACATCACCGGCTATTATGGAGTGTTGACAACTTTATAGGGAGTGATTCCGTTGATATAAGTGTAAGTTTTATTAAATTTGAACTCAGAAAAAAACTTCATTAATTCTAATAATAAAATAATGCTATGAATATCGGCGATAAAATTCCTGAGATTCTCGGTCTCGATGCAGATGGCAACGAGGTGAAAAGTTCTGATTTTGCAGGCAAGCCACTGATTGTCTACTTCTATCCCAAGGATAACACTCCCGGTTGTACGGCTGAGGCTTGTTCGATCCGTGATCATAACAGCGAGCTTACGGCTAAGGGATATACTGTGATAGGCATCAGCAAGGATTCCTCGGCAAGTCATCTTAAATTTGCGGATAAATTTTCACTTCCGTTCATTCTGCTTTCCGACCCGTCGACAGAAGTCAATCAGGCTTTCGGTGTATGGCAGAAAAAGAAAATGGCAGGACGTGAATACTTGGGGACAGTCCGTACGACTTTCATTACCGATGCTGACCACAAGATAACACATATAATCAATAAGGTCGACACCAAGAAAGCCGGTGAGCAGCTTCTCGGACTTATCGGAGATTAGTCTGCGAGTTCGGGCTGGTCTCGTCAGCGCATAATGAAAGCATCGGGCGGACACTGAAAAACGAAGTGTCCGCCCGATGGCTTTTATCTGTGAACGATATATGTCAGAGCGAGGAGTATGGAATAGAGAATGTATCGCCTTTTGTTATATCTCCTGTCGAAAGTCCGCGTTTTAGCCACCGGCTACGTTGCTCTGATGTTCCGTGGGTAAAAGAATCTGGGACAGAGTAGCCTTGAGCACGTTTCTGCAGATAATCGTCACCGATTTTCATTGAAGCGTCGAGAGCTTCTTCGATGTCGCCCGGTTCAAGTGAATTGAACATGGCGTTGTCATGGTGTGCCCACACGCCGGCAAGGAAATCAGCTTGCAATTCGATGCGCACGCTGATATTGTTGGCTTCGGTTTCGTTGACTCTGTTCATCTGGGAGTGAGCCTGATCGAGTGTGCCCAAAAGATGCTGGACATGGTGTCCGACTTCGTGGGCTATGACATAGGCGTAGGCAAAATCGCCGTCTGCTCCGAGAGTCTTGCGCATGTCACGGAAAAATGACAGGTCAATGTAAAGACATTGGTCTGCGGAGCAATAAAATGGCCCGACCTGCGAGGTAGCGTTGCCACAGGCGCTCTGTACGGCATCGGTGAACAATACAAGTGTTGGAGGCTCGTATTCCTTGCCCATTGAGGCAAAAAGCTTGGTCCACACATCTTCAGTTCCGGCGAGAATCTGCCGTGAGAATTGTGCGAGTTCCTCCTCCTCTTCTGTCGGGGTATAGTTCTGTGTGGTATGATTGCTGGATGTCAGGTTTCCGACATTTGAGGTTATGACATCGAGCGGGTTTCCTCCCGAAATCCAAGCAATGATTACGGCGATGATGACAGCACCTATACCGCCTCCGATTTTTAAACCACGTGCGCCACCGCTGCCGCGCCGGTCGCTGACATTTGAGCTTTCGCGTCGTCCGTTGAGTCGCATAGTCGTCAATTTAGTTGTTATGCAACCTCTATGGCTGCAATTCTATAAAAAAAGCTGCGTCAGAAAATCGACTGTCGGTTTCCTGACACAGCCTTTGTATGATGTATCTGTTTTACGACGGACCGATCAATCTTTAGATCCGATCAGCTTCCATACGTATGAGCTTATGATTGCGCCGATGAAGGGAGCGACGATAAAGAGCCAGAGCTGTGCTATGGGCTGGGCATTTCCTTCAATCGCAGCGAATATGGCCGGGCCGAGTGAACGGGCGGGATTGACAGATGTTCCGGTGATAGGAATACATGCGATGTGTACGAGAACAAGTGTGAGTCCTATGGCAAGACCGGCGAAATTGCCTGCACCTTTTTTCTGGTCAGTAGAGCCAAGCACCACCAATACGAAAATGAAAGTGAAAACCATTTCAGCAATAAACGCGGGTACGATGTTGCCGGGCATAAAGCTGTTTGCTCCTGTGGTTGTCGTGTCGTTGAACACGGCTTCGATGCCGGCCTGATTACCTGTATGGACAAGAATCCATAGGACGAAAGAGGCGAGTATCGCTCCGATACACTGGAAAAGCATATATCCTCCGGCCTCGCGTCCGCTCATGCGTCCGCTTGACCATACACCGAGTGTGATTGCCGGATTGATATGGCAGCCTGAGATATTTCCTATTGTGTAAGCCATCGCTACTACCGAAAGACCGAAAGCCATTGCTACACCGAGGGTTGTGACTCCGTAGCCGGTTGTTCCGACTCCGATTCCGGCGAAAATTGCGCTACCGCAGCCCATCAAGACCAATACAAACGTACCGATCATCTCTGCAAGATACTTCTTCATTAGTTGATTGAATTTTAGTTGAACGTAAATTATTTAGGTTTGAGTTGAGTGTAGGCAAAATATGTCACATTCCCTCGTTTCATCAACAAATTTTGGAAAGTGAATGTTTTGTAGGTGCGCAGATATTATCTGAGAGATTGATTATCCGCATCCGGGTGTGCGGTATCAAAGAAAGTTGTCTGAGGCAAATATACAGAAAAAGAATGAGTAACGCAATTCCCAAAGGAATTTACAATTACTCATTCTCCTCTCTCCTCAGCGGTATGGACGGGACTCGAACCCGCGACCCCCTGCGTGACAGGCAGGTATTCTAACCAGCTGAACTACCACACCAAGGTTTGAATTGCATCGAGGCTGTTGACCAATAGTTTCATTGTCTTTTTGCGACTGCAAAGGTATGAATCAATCCTTAATTGTGCAATTTTTTATGGAACTTTTTTTTCAATTTTTTTATTCTTGCGAGAAACGGGTTTATAATTGTTCTATTTGGGAATAAATCGGCATTGCATAGCTTTCTGTAAGTGTCGACTGTGTGGCTAATTCTCTCATCTTGGCAGGTGCAGGTAATATTGTCTCAGTTCAGGTGAAAGTTTTTCGATTGCATATCGGAGCATTGTTCTTGGCATATTCCGGGTGTGTGCATCCAGAAATTTTGTGAGCAGGCTCTCATCTGTCCGTTTTCCCATTTCGCGCAGCATCCATCCTGTGGCTTTGTGTATGAGGTCATGTTTGTGGGTGAGATAGCTTTGAGAAATAGAGATCGTTGGTTCGGTGATACCGTTGCAAAGCAGCGTGTAGGTCGATACTATGGCTATTCGTTGTTCCCAAAGGTCTGAAGAACGGCTTAGGCGGTAAAGTATTTCATAATTGCCTGTTTCATAGACGTAGTTACCGATGATTTTTGGGGCCGAAAGGTCGACAAGATCCCAGTTGTTGATTGAGGGGGTGTTTGACAGATAGAAATCGGCAATCTGTTTTTTCAGCTCGTGGTTCTTTTTAGCCCGTCGGTAGCGTTCGACGAGTACCAGCAGGGCTGACAGCCTGTGTTCATGGATTTCAGACTTAAGCATTCTGCTGATAGCTTCTAAAGGAGCTTCAGTCATAAGCTTGGATACTTTCCTGACAGACGGGACTGTGATGCCTAAAAATTGGTCGCCTTCACCATATTCTCCGGGTGCAGTCTTGAAAAATCGCATCAGCACTTCGCGTTTGCCGGGAACTATTTCGGCAGACAGCATGTCGGTCCATTGATAAAGCAGTTCATCCATAATGCAGGGGTTTATATAATTGGGTGTTTGGCACGGCGTAAAGGTATAAAAAAAGAATGAGTAACGCAATTCCCGAAGGAATTTACAATTACTCATTCTCCTCTCTCCTCAGCGGTATGGACGGGACTCGAACCCGCGACCCCCTGCGTGACAGGCAGGTATTCTAACCAGCTGAACTACCACACCAAGGTTTTGAGATGCTTTCGGATGCCGTTTTGTTGATTCTCTCATCAACCGGCGTTATTTCCGTTTTGCGAGTGCAAAGTTACGAGAGTTTTCCGATATATGCAAATTTTTTCGATGTAAAAAGAACAATAGTTCGGTAAAATTTGCATATTCAATTGAATATCAATAAGATACAATAACAATTCAATATCAATGCAAACTATTGTGTATCAGTGCGATACAGCTATGCCTGTTCAAAAATTACCGAACTGTTGAAGAACATAAAGGTTGATTTTATTCAGATTTTATATCAAATTCGGTTATTTGCTGCCGTTATTGATGTTATCAGTGCATGTGATGATGGTCAAGAGCTTTTTTCTTCACGGATTATAAGCAATGTATCTCCCGGCAGAAGCCTGCGTGTGCCGTTAGGAACGATATAGCGCGAATCGCGCCGGATCATCATGACGAGCGAGCCGGCCGGGAGCTGCATGTCGCGGAGGGTGTTTCCTCCTGCAAGATGCTGTTCGGTCAGGGTTAGAGTCTGGAGCGAAGTCGGGATATCATCGGCAAGCTCGACTCCGAAATCATCATCCTCCTTGGCATCCGGATCGATTAGTTTCAGTTTCTTTGCCGATGCTATTACAGTCGTGCCCTGTATTAGCAGGGAAAGGAGCGTGACAAAAAACACAATGTTGAAAATCTGTCCGGCACCTTCGATATTTGCGACGACAGGATATGTGGCGAAGATGATTGGTACGGCTCCGCGCAGGCCGACCCATGATATGAACAGCTTGGACCGGGTGCTGATTTTTCGCAAAGGTGCGAGCGAGACGAACACGCTGAGCGGACGTCCCACAAGGATCATGAATATGCCAATCATGATTGAGACCACCGCAACATCGATCATCTCGTGAGGGTTCACGAGCAGGCCGAGCATAAGGAACACGACTATCTGTGCCAGCCATGTCATGCCGTCGATGAATTTCGAGATTCCGCGATGGTTGGGAAGTGTGGCATTGCCGAGAACTATCCCGCAGATATATACGGCGAGATAGCCGTTGCCTGCAAGGGCGGTCGTGATAGCGAAGGTGAAGAATACACATCCGATCATCAGTATCGAAATCATTGAAGTGGCCTGGGACGCATCCTCCTGATTGCCAGAGCTGCGGCCGATGCGCCGGTATGCGCTGATGAGCCAAAGCGTGAGTTTGCCCATCACAAATCCGGTTGCCCCGCCCACTCCGAATTGCAAGATTAGCTCGACAGCTATGTTACCGGCCGAAAGCCCTCCGCCGAGAGTGATGGCCTCTATAAGTATTATGGTTAGCATATAGGCCATAGGGTCGTTTGATCCGCTTTCAAGCTCAAGCATGGGGCGAAGGTGATTGCGAAGTGCCACTTTCTGACTTCCGAGTATGCCGAACACCGAGGCCGAGTCGGTCGACGACATCGTGGCTGCGAGCAGAAGCGACGGGAGGAATGCAAAATGGATATTGGCCCATTCCATGCCTGATAGCCATAGGATGAACAGGCCGGTTATGAGCGCAGTGAGTAGCACTCCTGCTGTAGAGAGGACGAGGCCCGGGATGATTACGGGTCTTATCGAGGAGAGTTTGGTGCCGAGGCCGCCTGAAAAAAGTATGATACAAAGCGCCACCATGCCGATGAACTGTGCGGTGTGCATGTCGCTGAACTGGATTCCGAGGCCGTCGGTGCCGAAAGCCATGCCGACGAGAAGGAATATCAACAGCAACGGAAGTCCGAAGCGGTAACTTAATTTGCCGACAAGCACTCCTGCGATGAGTAGCATCGAGCCGATGAGGAGTATGTTTTCTGATGTGATAAAATCCATAGTTGAACTGTGGTGGTTGCCAAACGGTTGATTATGTTTTGCAAAGTTACCTATTTGGCCTGAACAAAACAATTGATGAAAATATGTTAAATAAATGGGTCTATTAAACAGTTTGGCCGTGTAAATTGTTTATATAGCAATCCATGGCTGCACTAATGCTCCATACATTGAATTAATTTACTAATCATAATCCCGGCATAAAGACATGAAAAGCGTTAAAGAAAGTCTGCTGAATCGTCGCAGTATCCGTCGCTATGAGCGTGAGGCGGTGACCGACGAACAGATGCAGCTAATTTATGAGGCCATACGCAACACGCCCACAAGTTACAACGGACAGCAGTTTTCTGTAATCGATGTTACGGATCAGGCTGTCAAGGAACAGATTTATGCTCTGACAAATCAGAAGCAGATCAAGACATGTTCGCATTTTTTGCTTTTTATGATCGACTATCATAAAATCCGGCTGATCAGCGAAGCAAAAAATATAGATATGCCGGATTTCGAACATACTGCCGACGGCCTGATTGTCGGGTCGTTGACGCAACGCTGGCCATGATGGGGGCAGTGACGATGGCTGAGTCGCTCGGGCTTGGGACCTGTCCGATCGGTTATGCACGCACCGTCGCGCCTGAGGCTCTCTCATCGATGATGAAGCTTCCAGACAAGACTTTCATTGTGTGTGGTCTTGCAATAGGTGTACCGCGTGAGATGCCCGATCTGAAACCGAAGCAGCCGCTGTCGCTCGTCATCCATAAGGATCATTACCGTCAGGATGATGACGCGATGCTCGAAGAGCTTAAGGAATATGATGCCATCGTCAGCAACTACAATCAGACACGCGAAGGCGCAAAGACCGACAATGACTGGGCTTCGCATATAGTGGGCTACTATCGCGAAGCGATGCAATATCGCATGCTCCGTGCTCTTCAGCGCCGTGGGTTTGATCCTGCGCGGTGATGGTTTTCATCAAAGAAAACGGCAAGCGCCCCGTGGAAAGGTCCGATTACCAGTTTCCACGGGGCGCTTGCCGTATGGGTTATCATTATTCTCCTTTAAGGACTGAAATTTTGGCACGGGTGTTTTTGATACGTTCGGGTGCGAGTGCTTTCACGAGTCGTCCTGCCTCTGAGCGAGGGACGGCTACGAGGGCGGCATGGTCGCGCAGCGCTATACGGCCGATTTGCGAGGCTTCAAGGCCGCCTTTGGCGATGAGGAAACCAACGATGTCGCCACGTGAAATTTTTTCTTTTTTCCCGACATTGAAATAGAGTGTGGCGGTCGACGAGACTATCGGATGGTCTGTCTTCCCCTGAGGCACATAGTCTCTGTCCCATTCGACGTATTCAGGGATGTTTTCGCCCTCGGCTGTGATCACATATATTTCTCCGTTTGCGTCCTGACGCGCGGTGCGGCCGTTGCGGTGGGTCCATGCTTCGGGCGACGGTGGCAAGTGATAGTGGACCACGGCCGACAGCTCGGCGATGTCGAGACCGCGTGAGCCGAGATCGGTTGAGACGAGTATCGGTGTCGTCCCGTTGTTGAGCAGTTCGACGGCGTTCTCACGCTCATTCTGTTCCAATCCTCCGTGGTAGAGTCCGGCCGGAAGCCCGGCTTTGCGCAGGGCGGCATGAATGCGCTCGACGCTTTCGCGATGGTTGGCGAAGACGATGACACGGCCGTCGGGGAGAGAGCGGAGAAGGTCGATGAGCGTGTCGAGTTTGTCGCGGGACGGGGAGGGGATATGTACAATCTGCATCTGCTTTCTCGGTGAAGTCGAACAGCTGAAATCAATCAGTTCGGTGCGCGTGCTCTTAGGCAGATAGTCTGGCAGCTCGGCGAGCACTGTGGCTGAGGTGTGGATGACGAACGATACAGAAGTAAGCTTGTGGCACACGCGTTTCATTTCGTCAGCAAAGCCGAGTTCGAGGGCCTTGTCATATTCGTCGAGCACCAGCGTGCGCGTTGTCGAGAGGTCGAGGTTGCCGCGTTTCACATGGTCGAGCAGACGCCCCGGGGTGGCTACGATTATGTCGGGAGTTACTGCGAGAGAGTTTATTTCCTCCTGCATCGAGTGACCGCCGTAGAACGCGACTGTCTTGAATCCGGTCGCGATTGGGCGGATGACCTCATAGATCTGCACCACGAGTTCGCGTGAAGGGGCGATGACGACAGCCCGCACTTTGCCATCGGGGTTTCCGAGACTTTTGAGCAGAGGGATGGCGAATGCAAGAGTCTTGCCCGAGCCGGTAGGGGCGATGAGTGTGACAGTGCCTTTGGTCTGAAGTCCGGCCATGCGACGCTGCATGTCGTTGAGTTCGCCTATGGCAAGGCGCGAAGCTATGTTGGCGAGTATTTCTTTTTCTTTCATTTGAATAGATCGTTGTTGGCAATGTCATCGCTGTCGTCCACATCATGGCCGTATTCAGGAGAGAGATGGTCGATGTCGATGAGTCCGTCGGGAAGTTCGACCTCGATCCGCTGGATGACTTTGGCCTTGTAGATGTTTTGCTGTGAGGCAAGATTGTCCGACTTGGCATGAGTGACCAGCCCGGAGTAAATCTGAAGTATGTTTTTGCCGTAGCGCGGGTTCATGGCCCATCGGCCCGCGAGTTTTTCCCACGTCGGGGCGCAGCCGCGCTTGACATAGGTGAAACGCGGGTCGACCATGTTTTCTCCGTCAGGGAGATTGCCGGAACACGCATAGGCGTAGAGATGTTGCATCATGGCTGTGACTCCTTCCTCGATGTCGCGGAATCTGCAGCCCTTGTCGCCGCGTTTTTTCACTCCAAGCCCGCAATAGTTGTGGGCATTGGGCTGAACGGCTGTTCCGTTGTCAAATCTGAACCATCCGGTCTCGATTATGGCCTGGCAGAGGGCGATATCGCCACGGATGCCATAGCGCTCGCCGACATTGTAGAACGCTTCGGCAACCTCGCGCTGGAACTTGGGGTTATGGCGGCACACATATTCATACATATAATCGACATCTATCTCGGCTTTCCCGAAAATAGGGGTTTTGGCTTCGGACAGAATCGGCAGCAGCATGAACAGGAGCGGGAATAATATACGGTACATAGGTGGTAGAGGGGGATAAAAATAATAGTAGACGTGAATCTGACTCTATTATTAACGCGCAAGTTAGCAAAAATCCTTCAAACAATGAAATTTTGAGAAAAATTCATTAAAATTTACTTTTTGAACAACCATTCTGTCACCACCGTCTGTGTGGAGAATCTCCTTGCGGACACCGCACCTGTGGCCTGTAAAAGAAAAAGCAGCCGTTCATTCCCTGCCGAGGGATGAACGGCTGCAAATCATGAAGTTGGCCGATACCTGTTTCCCAAATAATCGTCAATCAGGCGTGAATCCGTTGAGTCATCCTGAGGGGAGAGTCATGCCGGATGTGTCTTATTCGTCATTATCTTCTTCGCTGTCGGTTATGATGCTCTTGAACTGGCCGAGAAGATTGAATTTCATTCCCACGCCGTCGGAAAGTCCGATTTCATAACCGCTGAGTTTTTTCTTTATGCTGACAATCTTTGCTCCGTTGCCGTTTTTGCCAACATAGTTCCGGATGGTGCGTGGGACAAGCCCTTCGGGCACTTCGCGCTTCTTGCAGTCGACCGACTGCCATTTGCCGGCGTTTGAAAATTCGATTTTAGTGCCGTTGACGAGTTTTACATCGTAGTCGGTCTTTTTGAGCAGATGGCGGTCGACCTTGATCATGCTCACCTTCGCTTTCGGGAAATACTCGTCGAGCATTTCGAGAGCCTCTTCAGGCAGATTCTCGCGGTTGATTGTGTACTTGTCGATAAAGGCGTGTGCGACTCCTCCTGTCATTGTGACGAGAAGGAGAAGAAGTAGAATTTTTTTCATAAGTCTTCCTTGAAAAAATATATATAATGAGTGTGTTTCCGATAGTTTCCGTATGCTACGTTTATATTAACGGACAGGGATACCCGTTTAGTATGTCTGAGTTCGGGTATATTCGGCCGGGAGTTTTGCAGTGCGGAGTAAATGGTTTATCTTTGCGTGACACATCACGAAAATAATCCAGACTATGAAATATTTCTTCTCGGCCGGAGAGGCATCCGGCGACCTGCATGCCGCTCAGGTCATAAAGGAGCTTCTGAAACTCGACCCCGAAGCCGACATCTGTTTTCTCGGCGGCGACCGCATGGCTGATGCCTCTGGCCGCGCTCCGCTAATCCATTTCAGCCGCATGGCGTTCATGGGCTTCATTGACGTGGCCAGACATCTGCCCGAGGTGCTCGGCAATCTCAGGACCGCCAAGGAGGCCATACGCACTCAGCGCCCCGACGCAGTGGTGCTTGTCGACTATCCCGGTTTCAACCTCAAGCTCGCCAAGTATGCCAAGGGACTTGGCATAAAGGTGTTCTACTACATCGCGCCGAAGCTTTGGGCGTGGAAATCATATCGCATCAAGCAGATCAGGCGCTATGTCGACGAGGTGTTCTCGATTCTACCCTTTGAACCGGCATGGTTTTCCGAGCGCGAGGTCGAGGTGACCTACGTAGGCAATCCTTCGGTAGAGGAGGTCGAGGATGCCATCAGGGCGCTGCCGTCGCGTGGCGAATTTTTCGCCGCCCACGGGCTTGCCGACCGCCCGGTTCTCGCGCTCGTGCCCGGAAGCAGGGTGGGGGAGATAAAGGCCAATCTGCCGGTGATGGACGCTGTGGCGCGTCGTCATCCCGGTTTACAGGCGGTGGTTGCGGGTGCGCCCTCGCTCAGCGGGAGTTCTATGCGCGGTTTACCGACTTCCCGGTTGTCGACGGGGCTACTCTCGGTCTGATGGCTAATTCGCGTGTGGCTATGGTGACATCGGGCACTGCGGCGCTCGAATGTGCGCTTGCCGGATGTCCGCAGGTGGTGTGCTACCGGGCAGTCGGCTGGAAATGGGCCCACGATATTTTTCTCCACATACTCAAAATCCCCTATGCCTCGCTCCCGAACCTCGTCGGTGGGAAGATTGACCGCCTGACGCGCAACGAGGTCAACCGCGAGGCTGTCAGGACGGGCGTGAGAGGATGTGTCGTGCCTGAAATGCTCGTCCACAACTGCACGCCGGAGATGGTCGACCGTCAGCTCGCGCCGCTCATCGGCGACACTTCCGAGCGCCGGGCGCAGCTCGACGGCTATGACCGTGTGCGCCGCATCCTCCACACCGACAGCTCTGCTGCGGCCAATGTCGCGGCGCTCATCCTCCGTTCGCTCGGAGGGCGGTGACGGTCGGCAGGAGTCTATGGAAAAACATCACAGCGCGATGTCATGGCACGGTTGCCCGATATCGCGCTGTGGTGTTTTTTTGTTCGTGTGTAGCCTGATTTTGTCAGAGCCAGGCGGGAGCCACGTATTTTGCAAGGAGATAGCCGCCGCCGATGAGCCAGAGGTCGAGTATGAATGCAAGGACAAACGGTTTCGCGCCTGCTTTCTTGAACTTGTCGATGCTGGTTTCAGCGCCGAGAGCCGCCATAGCCATTGTCAGAAGGAAGGTGTCGAAGTAGTTGATTGCGTCGACGAGGACTGTCGGGAGAAGGTTGAACGAGTTGAATCCGATGACCACAAGGAAGCCTACTGCAAACCAAGGAATGTTGACCTTGCCTTTTTCGCCTGCTTCGCCCGTCGACTTGCCACGGCGCGACACCCAGACTCCGAGCACCAGAAGCACGGGAACGAGGAGCATGACACGGATCATCTTGACGATGATGGAGACGTTTGACACTTCGATGCCCATCGCGTTGCCTGCGCCGACGGCGTGGGCGACTTCATGGAGGGTCGAGCCGGAATAGATGCCCATTTCCTGAGGGGTGAGGTCGACCCAGCCCGAACGGTAGGCCACGGATAGAGGAACATTGAGATTGTGCCGAAAATCACCACTGTCGCCACTGCGACGGCTGTCTTGTAGGCTTGTGTGCGTATGGCCGATTCAGCGCCGAGCACTGCCGCCGCTCCGCAGATGCCGCTGCCGATAGAGGTCAGAAGCGCTGTGTCGCGGTCCATCTTGAGCATGCGCCCGATCCAGATACCGCCGAGGATGGTGGTGACCACGATTATTGCGTCGATGACGATGCCTGAAACACCTACATTTACAACGTCTTGGAATGTCAGTCGGAAGCCATAGAGGATAATGCCGAGGCGCAACACTTTCTTAGAACAGAACTGGATGCCGGGGACCCACGTCTCGGGCAGATTGTTGCGGAGCGAGTTGGCGTAGAGCATACCGAGGATGATACCGATGATCATCGGGCTGAACGACAGATCCTTGAAAAACTGGGCTTCGCCGATGTAGAAGGCTGCGCACGCAAAGAGTGCAATCAGAAGTATGCCATGAATCATGCTGACACGTTTTTCTGTAAACTTTGGCATAGTTAAGAAGAATTGATTAAGTTATTAAAAAGTATAAAGTTTTCTTGTAGATTATTGAGACCGGTGGAGCATGTCTGCCGGACGCGATGATTATAAAACAAGGATTATATATATTTCTTTCGTGTGTGTGTCTGACGGCTTATCGGGCAAGCTGTCGCCACATAGTATGTATATAATGTCTTTATGTCGGAGCGAGAGGCGGTGTATATGAAAAAGAATGAGTAAAGATAATTTCCGAAGAAATTAATAATTACTCATTCTCCTCTCTCCTCAGCGGTATGGACGGGACTCGAACCCGCGACCCCCTGCGTGACAGGCAGGTATTCTAACCAGCTGAACTACCACACCAAGTTTTACACGTGAGATATGCTCCACGGCAGCTGCGCTTCTACTCTTATGGGCGATAGTGATTACTGCCGTTTTGCTTGTGCAAAGTTAAGTGAGTTTTCTGATATATGCAAATTTTTTGTGAGAAATGTTTGAAATCAAATTTTGTTAGCAGCAAATAGCGGCAAATCCTCAACTTTTTCCAATTACTATTGGACTAAGTTGAGGGATTTGCCGCTATTCTTGGATACACCTAATGAAGCAGGCGTCTGAATAGCCACTTTTTTGGGGGTCTTTATCATCAATGGATTTCCAGATATTATCACGTCTGATTTTTTCAAAATCAAAAGTCAAATAATTTATATCCCATGCGGGATAATAGAATGTCTGTGGTTTATTATTTTCCTCTTCTACAGATGGACTGCTTTTGTCAAACCAATAAATTGCTCCCTCTGAACGGAATATGTCCAAAAAAAGAGGAGCGTCATATACACCGTATTTGTAAATGCCATTATCGGTGTTATTAAAATATCCCCAGCGGTCATTGCATGAGTACCTTAATACCCCATAGTATGTAGAACCATCTGTTGGGTGTTTGAGATTATGTTTTCGATGCCCATAGCCTGAAGATCCGATTGGGAAAAATATATTGCCTCCTGTCCTCGTATCATAGACGAAACATCCTCTCATACCTGTCGCGCTTCCTCCCGGTTTATATCCGAATGCATCGTCGATAGTGTTGGCTGTTTTGTCGGCTTCATCACCATAGCAAATACCGTAACCTGTTTTGATATGCCAATTTTCCACTTCTGCAGCGTTCGTCAGATCCTTAGGAACTAAGGTGCTGTAATCCTCCATAGTCGCGATGCGTCGGTTTCCACCTGGTTTTGGAAAACTGGTTTCTGTAAGCAGATTCTCATTTGTTATTTCATCCCACGTGAGCGGCTTAGAATCAGTCATTTCAAGCTTTTTGTTTGCGGCGTTTTGCTTTAAAATTATCGGGCGTTATTTTTCTCCAAGGAGTTTTGCTATTTACATTGTTTCCTGTTTTTATTCCGTTCCAGTTGCCGAATTTAAATAATGTTCCTTCGTCTAACGGATTACTGGTAATTTCATCTTTGCTTATATTGTTTCCTGTACACCACTTTATACCGTTATCAAATGTGTCATGAGCTTCATAGCCTTGACGCACAAAAATCAGATGATAACAAGAATAATAATTGTATTCTACACGTATAATAGCATATCGTGGGACACCGTTGGATGTTCCATTAAAATTTATTCGGAATGCAATTTCGGTATCATTTCTTCCTTCGATTGACCTGCGTGTAAGGATATCTCCAGAATACTTGAATGTGTAGTCTGCTTCGGATGTTGTATCAGGTCTTTTGTCAGTGGAGAATCCTTCTAGTGATATGAAATTTTCATCCGATTCCCTTATGACATATGCACGCCATGGGCCTGCACTTTTCAAATTTTTGAATTCGACATCGGCATCATCTTCCAAAACTTTTAATTCAACATCGAAACTCTTAGTATTATTGCTACTACGATATATTCCTTTGGGATTTACAAGTCTGTGTACCTGTTTTACTTCTATGTTCTGAATAGCATCATCCGGATTCATAGTAACTTTTGAATCAGAACTGTCAAGAATAGTCCCGTCTTCTAATTCAACGACTACATTCACAATGGCTTGACGATAATAAGCGTTGTAAGGGTTGTTGCCAGTATATCCAGTTCTGGCAATAAGCTGTCTGGCTCGTGTCCATATAGGTATTTTTACATAATATGTTCCATTGTCCCAACTTACATGTGGCTTATCATCATCCATAGCCTCATATAATTGATAATCACTTATTTTTAATTCATCTGCGGAATATAAACGATATCCTAAATTTTCGTCTTCGTAATGTTCTTTGTTTAAAATTGACGGCTCATTATGTTCCAGATTCTTAGGTTCTGGAAGTGCGACAAGGTTAACCGGTTTTCTTAGTGAAAGAAAACCGTTCCATGGTTTATTATTTACAACATTAGATGTACTTACATATCTGGCATAGGCTCCATTCCACCAATTAGATGGCTGTGCTGTGCCACCATCGAATCCATCTTTGCAATCCAATGGAGACCAGTTGTTGGTTATTATTCTTGCCGTGATATTTTTTATTTTAACATCCTTTGGCGCATCGAATTCGAGAGGGATCATTGCGGTCTGTCCATAGAGATAGGAGATATAGAATGGATGTGGAAAGCGTAGTTTTGTCTCAGGCTCTTTTCGGTAGTCGATATGCCAGTCCACGTCGTTAGCCCACCCTTTGAACTTAAGGGTGAGTTTATAGTGATGGTTTCGTTCGGCATTGTAGTCAAGGGCAGCATCTTTGCCAAGCATAAAGCGATAGGTGATTTCACCTTCACCTTCTTTTTCATTTCCTGATTTATAGTAGGCTTTAACCTCTATATATGATCCGTATTTCTTGGCATCTTTCCAAGAGATATTGGTTGGGTCTATGCCATCGGGATAAGACACAACGCCATCAGTCTTGTCCTGCTGGTTGACCTGCTGATGTTTGTCGGTAGGTGTTCCTTCCTTTCCTTTGCCTTGTAGATTCTCATAGAAATAAAACGCGTTGGTTGTTTCAGAGTGTAATGCTGCAAGTTTTTCAGAGTCAGACATTCCTCTTTAAGTCCGTCTGCTCCAAAACCGTTGATATTCTTTGTTTTTGATACGTATCCCGGCCAATTTTCATTGTAGCTTTCAGCCGGAATTGCTGTTGTCGGGTCTATATTGTCGGGATAATATGTAATTATCTGGTCGGGGGTGTCTATTATTTCGATTTTTCCGATTTCGTTATCCGAACCGGCGACACCATCCTCTGAAGGGGTCTCAGGATTGTCAGCACTGAGATAGCAATATTTCGGGATGTCTTTTATAGTGACGGATTTGATAAAGATTTCGACTCCGTCTTTAAGGCCTGTGCCGTCGAATGCGACTGTCACTTTTGACGCAGCGCGTTTAATCCATGCGTGGAGAGTGACGTTTTTCTTATTGATGACTATTTCGGGCGCGTCGAATCCTTTGCTTGCATTATTTGCGGAAAAGTAGCCGAACATCTGATTGTTGGCAGCTACGTTTTCCTCGTTCCATTCGAGAGTGAATTTTTTCAGATTTTCTATATTTTCGACAATCTCGTCGGTCAACAGCTCCTTGGCCACATTGGCCACCGCATAGATGTGATATTTTCCATAGGAAAGTTTCGGGATTTTGACTGTAGCCTTCTTTGTCGCAGTCTCCGCGCGGTGAGGGCTATTTTCGTTATATTTGACATCGTCGGGTTGAGCCGTCGATTTTTCAGTCGTCGGTTCATCATAGAAGAAATGATTGACGTATTCATTCTTTTCATTATAGAAAACGATACAGAGATTTTCGATTTCCTTTATGGCATCGCCCGGAGTTCCGCCGGTGACCGCACGGCTCAAAGCCGGGTAGAGCGGAGTGAAAGTCACCTCCGCGGTGACTTCTGCCTCACCTTCGCCGATATACGAAGGGTCATAGAGAGGGTCTTCGGCGCAGGAGACGGCTGCAAGGGAAAAAACGAGGGTGATTAATATGTCGTAGATCTTCGATTTCATCGTGATAATGGATACGTCCTGTTACTATTTATATAATATATAGGTGGTGGAGATGTCTGGGCGGTAGCTGTCGCAGAGGCGCGGGCTTCATTTTCGGTCGATGCCGAAGTCGGGGTCGAGCCATATGCCGGTATAGGGCACAAGCTCGACCGTAGCCTTGTTTACGCCTAAGTCGATATTGATTTTTACATGTGTGTTTCTCGGAAGGATCGGCAGATTGTCGAGCGTAAGTTTCTCGGAAGTCGCAACGATGGTCTGGTCGCCGAACTTTGTATGAAGAACCAGTTCGACGGAATAGGGCTTGCCGTCGGCAATGGTCTCTCCATCTAAAGGCAGAAACTTGCTTTCGCAGAAATATATTGGCAGACTGATTTGCGTTGTCTTATCTTTCAGGTCAATGCTGTCGCCATTGAATTTAAATGTAAACGGCGAGTGATTGGCCGACTCGGGGATTTCATACTCGGTGATGAACCGGCCTGAGAGGTCGATGGATGTGTCGCTGGTGTCTGACGGTTTTTTGGAGCCGTCGGTCGAGCCGGAGTTGTCAACCTTGTGGAATGTCGGTTTTTCCGGAGAGTACACGGTTTTTTTAGGGAGAAAATATTCCCTGTCGGCAAGACTGTTGAACGTCAGCGATTTCAGGTAGAGCCCTTTGCCGTAATCCGACTTGATGTTGAAGCTGAACTTCACCGCAGCGCGGGTGATGAAAAACGGGCCTACTTTCTGCTCGCGGAGTTCAGGAGTTTCGGGCATTTCGATGTAGACATCCTTATAGACCTCCGACATCGGGATATAGTGAGCGCCGCTTTCGTTGGTGTTGTCATAGAGAATGCCGTTTGTGCCGGCAGGAATCTGTATATTCTCGATATAGTCTGCCGTGTATGGGCTGTCGGGGGTGAGGCTGCTGAGATTGACTGTCTCCCCGGCGGGAAGATTGGCGTTGATGCTTTCCTCGTTGGCGAGAATATAGATGGTCTTGTTTTCGCCACCGTGAACCTTGATGTTCATGTCGTCGTAGCGCACCACACCGTTTTCGTTGAATGTGAAAAATCGGTTGTGCTCGACTACTTTGTCATAAGGCTTATTGGTGTCCGGGTTGATAATCTCGTTGCCGTCCGAGTCCTTGACCGGTTTGCCTTGGAAGTCAGTGCCCGGGCGGAGGATTATGATGCGGAGAGTGTGGATTTTCTCATATTTTGAAGCTTCCCGCTCAAAGTAGTTGTCTTTGTCAGGAGTGGTGACGAGTGCTCTCGATTCGGACTGGCGGACGGCATCGGGGGCTACTACTGAAAACGTCAGGTTGACCATCTTTTCGGCGGGTATGGGATCAGGGGTGTCGGCGTTGCGGTCACCGTCACACGAAATTCCCGTCAGGCCGGCAAGAAGGCACAGGGCGATATGTCCAAATCGTTTAAGCGTCATAAGTCAGTGTCGTTGATGCGCACCACCCATCCGTTGATTGTGATGTAGGTCGAGATCCAGTAGCCGTTCTGAAGAAACAGAACCATGTTCCATGTGTTCTCGCGGTCGAGAAACTCCTGAGAACCCATCGATGAATACTGGTCGCTCTTGAGGAGCAGGAGCACATTGATGAGTGGAAGTGAAAGCACTTTTGATCCGTCGTTGGCATTGGTGATTTCGAGCCGTGACTCGTGGTTGGCCATGAGGCGCGAGATGCTGAACTCGGCATAGGCCACCTCGAAACTTTTCTCCGTGTCGGGGTCGATTCCGGCGGTCTGCTGTCCGCGCGCCCACGGGCTGTAGGTGGTGACGGTGGTGGGGATAATGTTGTTTTGCCAGTCGAAAAGGGTGTTGTCGGCGGTGATCGAGAAGTTGAAATCACGGTTGTCGACAGAGGTATTGTTGACGTTCTGAAGGACAACGCGGATGTTGTTGGTGTCTCTCATCATCTCGACTGTCGCTTCGGTGTAGTCGGTCGACTCTTCGGGGACTGTGACTTCGAGTGCTCCGTAGAAAAGGTTGTGGAGCTGCGTCCCGACGGGCGATGTGATGCACCCGGGGTTCATCGCAACGCCTACGTTTTCGATCGGTAGCGATGCGTCGGGGGTGGCTGTGAAGCTAAACGAGGCGTCGTCACAGGCCATGCCTCCATAGGCGAGGAGGCGGTAAGTGCCGGCAGGTAGATCGAGCTGCATGCGCCAGTTTTCGTCTGAGAGCAGCGAGGCGCTCGATTCGGTGCGGGTTTCGATATATTTTCCGTCTTTGTCGTAAACAAGGAGCGTCAGGCAGTCGACCTGCGAGGGGAATGCGTTGGCAAACTCCATGTTGTAGTCATAGACGAAACGTAACCGCAGACCCTCGTCGCAGGGATCGAGATCGTCGTAGATGATCGCGTCACACGAGGCAAGGGAAACCATCCGGCGACGGCAAACGCCGCCGGGATGATAGATGAGATGATATTTCGTCCAAACAGTTTCATTGCTGTTTTTTGTAGGATTACTCTTAAATTTTGGTTCGTCGGAAGTTTCGATTAGAATTCGATGTTGTTGACACGTACAACCCAAGGAAGGACTTGTGCAGTGACGGTGAGGTAAACGTCCTCTTTTCGTCAGGTCTTCCGGGAGTGGGTTTATCCGGGTCATTTTCAGAAATGCGCGGATGACCTATCTGGCTGAGTTTTGTTACGGCAAGTTTGTAGACGTTGTTGCGGACAACAGCAAACTCCATCGGACCCATGACACCGTTATTGAGGTTGTCATTATGACGGTTCCAGTAATAATAGTAGCAATAGTAACCCCAGCCAAGATCCTTGTCTTTGCTTCTCTGATAAATGGTTATATTCGCATCAGTTACAGCTTTCTTAAATGCGTTTTTGACTTCACTGTCAGCAGTAGCCGGTTTTCTTGCTTCGTTCCATTTGTTCCATGCGTCGTTTGCACAACCAACTTTTTCTGCAAGTGTGTCGGTATATTTGATAGAAACACCTTCTTGAGTGACATTGCCTGTCTGGCTGTCTACAACATTATATTTAAAATCTACACTTCCGAAACCGCCTGTTCCGAATACGGCAACGTAAAGGCTGTTGCTGCGGTTGATGGATATGGGTTCCCAATGTCCGCCATCAGTTTCACCTTTAACAGCAACCCATTTGAATCCGGGGATAGCAGCTTTGATAGCGGCTTCGCGTATTTTTGGCCATGAAAGATAAAGATTGCCTGCAAAAAGGTAAAGAATCGGCGCACGATATGAATCGCCAAAAGACTCTTCTGTATTATTTATTGCATCAGCAAGTTCTTTGATATCAGCGTCAGTAGAATTAACCGCAGCAGCTGGCGCAACCATTTTACCCTTGAATACAACACCTGTAGAGATTGCATTTATCTGTGATTCAACAGGTCCGGCAATTGTGTTTTCGGTTACATAACGCCAGATGCGATAATCGCCGAGATCATTTTTATCGTCACTATTCCAAGAGTCATTGTTGTCTTCAGTTCCGTTTAAGACATCTTCACAAGATACTGTTCCCCATCGATCCTCATTGCCATTATTGTCGATTGTACCATCTGATTTGAAGAATGGGTAATGTAAACCTTCGCTGTAGTCAAAAGTGGTGGGGATGGTATTGGCTTTTGTCGCAGTTATCACACTTTGCTTCCATGTGTAATCAGCGTCGACAACATAATTTCCATTTTTTGTGATTGCACCGCTTCCAACTGCATACCAAGGAAGTTCAGGCTTACAAATCTGTGCATCTGTCGGACTTCCATTGTCTGAAACATGACGAAGGAAATAATAGCTCTTGTTCATGTTTATAAGAGCCATTTTTTCAAGCTGAATGTTTACAATAGCAGTCTTTTTATTGTCATCTCCGGTTATGTATACCACTTCGTATGTACGGTTTTTGATACCATTGTAACCATTTTCGTCATTACATCCTTTTCCTCCGATAGAGCCGTCTTTGAAGTCAAAACGAGCTACGGCGCGTTCAACTTTTACAGCACCGCGATCAGTTGTTCCATTGTCAATGTTTACATCTCCGTTTGTGCCTGAGAGATCGAAAGGCTTGCTCTTGGATGTATAGAAATTCCAATCTTGAAGAGTATGAGGAATCTCGCGTGTGGCTATGAGCGCATTTGACATGAGGAATGAGCTTTTAGCCCAGATTGCGTCGTTTACAGTAGCATTGCCAATCTTATTAATCCAGTCATTGCTGCCGGAGGCAATTCCAGCAACAGTATTTTCTCCTTCTTTATGTCCAAATACTATATTCGAAAGTTCGTTAGTGGGATTACAGAACAAGAAAATATTGGCTTCTGTTTTATGGTTCGGCTTGTTATAATAATTGCTGAGTTGTGTCTTGGTGAACTGTGAAACAGCTTGGTAAGTCGACTTGTCTGCTGTTAAAGCATGCAGGTCTGTTTTTGTAATCTGTGCTGCTGCTATAAAGTTATTTGTTTCTGCTTCAGCAAGTATAATAATGGCTTTTTCAACTATATTTTCATAGTCTTTACCATATTCTACTCCAGAATTACTTGTGCTACCGTTGTCGCCCGGATTAACAGTCTGGCTACGGGAGTTTTTTGCATTAGGCAGGTCAATGTCGATGGTGAAATACACACCGTCTTGAGTTTCAGTTCCGGGACCATTCGGGCTGTCAGGACCGTCGCTGAGTTTGTCGTCGGAGCAAGCTCCGAGCATCATGGCTGCTATTGCTGCCATGCTGAGGAATTTAAATTTTCTCATTTTGTGACAAATTTTGGTTGTTTAATATATTAATGTGTTGAATAAATTCGGTGAATGCGTTGTGTGTCTGTTACTTAGACGAAGGCTTGATGAGATATGTCACGGGGTGATATGTGTTAAGCTCGCCTATCTGATTGATGAGCGTGTCGCAACCGTCCATACCCGCATCGGCGGCGGCTTTGAATCGCTTGACGGCCTCGGTGTAGTCGGAGCGCTTGGCCGCGAGGATTGCGCGTGCATAGTGGGCTTCGGGAGTGTTGCCGGCTTTGAGCAGGTGGCTCTGTGCCTCGTCGAGCTGTCCGCGCTTCATATCGTTGTTGGCAGCGTTGAGGTTGAGCATCGGGTCGTCGGGGTAGACCTCGACGGCAGTCTCGAAAACCTTGCAATATTCGTCAGAGCCTTCGGGGAAGGTCTGCGCGAGGGTGTAGAAGTCTACGTTGCGCAGACGCGTCGGGTCGGTCTCGAAAGCGTGGCGTATCTCGTTGATGTCGGTATATGTCTTGATGGCATACTCGACAGTGTAGTCCGAGTGTCGCAGCCAAGGGTAGATTTCCTTGAGGATTATGGCGTAGTCCTTGGGGAAGCGCACCTTGATTTCGCGGTCGCGGGCATCGTAGCCGAGCGGGCCGTCGACAATGTCGATGATTTCACGGCGGTGTTCGATCGGGAAGTCGAGCGAGTCGGTCAGATAGTTGCGGAGACCGGCCCAGTCCTCGGGGTCGTAGCTCGAAGTGACCACCGTGTCGGGGAAGTGGTAGAGGTCGCGGACATGGCGGCGGAGTGTCTCCGTACGTCCCTTTGCAAGACGCACGTTGTTGTCATAAGGACCTTCGGGCGATGCGAAACCCTTGATGTGGACGTGGGTTATGGTCGCGTCCTTGTCGTCTTTGACATACTGGATGGAGTTGTAGATCTTGCGCAGCTCCTGAGGGTTGATCATGTAGTCAGGCTCAAGTTCGGTGCGGTTGACAATGAAGGTGATGAACGCCGATCCGCTGAGCGACTTGATGACAGGGCCGGCATCGACCGGCGGGGCGTAGACGAAATCGGGGTTGAACGCCGGGCGGGTCACGTCGATATGTGCCAGAGGAATGTTGCCTGAGGGTGACGGGCCTGTGAGACGGTCGGGCGCGTCGCAGCAGTTGGCCGATTCGGCGCGCATCTCGACTGTCGACTGTTCCATCCATGAGGCAAAGGGGACTTCGCGGGTGTAGACGGCGTGGGCGTTCTTCTTGCCAGCGCGGTAGATGGGTGTCAGAGGGTCTTCGAGCTCGCCGTCGCGGAGGTAGTGAAACCAGCGGTTGCGTCCGGCGATCACTATGGGGTCGAGCGCGAGGCTGTCGGAGAGATTGTCGGCCACGATGACGGGGGTGAATATGATTTCGCGTTCGGAATTGACGCTATATTTTTCGATGTCGAGGTCAATGTCGATTCTGACTTTGGCAGCGGCCTCGTCGACGGCGACGTTGATGTCATAGAGCTTTATATCGGTGCTGTCGGCTGTCGACTTGAATGCCATGAGGGCGGGTGTGGCGACGGCGAAGGCACAAAGTATGCTTGCAATCCGTTTCATGGTTCGCATGTATGAGGGGTTTAAAATGTGTAGATGAGATTGATAGCGGCTTTTGTCGGGCCGAAGTAGTTGTGGTGTTTGCCTGAAAGCTTTTTTGTGCCGCATTTGGCGCACGGATAGACATCGTAGATCGTGTGTACCCATCCGAGACCTATTTCAGCTTCGATGTTCCATCGGCGGTCGATGATCCATGAGTAACCGTAGGCCACGCCTGCGCCGAACATCCATCCCTGATGGCGCTCGTCGGAGAGTTTCGAGAAATCAGTCCCGAGAAACTTGATGTTGTTGTCGAGGTTTCCGAAGTTGTATTGCCCTCCTAAGATGTGAGCGCCGACAAAATGACCTGAGAATCTGCGGCAGAACCAGTAGCGCCCTTCGGGCATTACGAGCCAGTGTTTCCAGTAGTGCTCGTTGACATCCCATGCGTTGAGCTGCCCGGTCAGTTCGAAAGTCCATTTTGGGGCGAGTCCGACCTCGGCGCTAACCGATGGCGACAATACGATGTCGGACAGGATGTTGGTCTTGACGGCTGCATCTTGCGCTTTGACTTCACACAGGCTCAGAAGCCCTAAAAGGACTCCGGCCAAAAGAATCTTGAATCTCATATATGTAGTTACTACGTGCCGCCTGCGTGTATCGTTGATGCAGGATCGGTTGTGATAATTAAAATCGGATAACGAATTTTAGGATACCTAACTTTTTTGCGAGGAGTGAAGTTATTGTGTGAATGGAGGGGAGGGTGGACCGCAGTGCCCTCTGGAAGGGTGGCGGCGGGACGGCTGCCGCCGGCGGGAGTAATGCAGCAAAGCCCCGCCGGTCAGATCCGGTGGCAGGGCTATGCAACAAATCCCCGCAAACCGAAATCTTGGCCGATTTCAGGCTGTGGGGAGGGGGGGTAAATAATTGGTTCCCAATGCGTTAAAGCAAACGGGGGGGGTAAAATTATCTGTGCGTTATGTTGTATGTCGCTCATGACATTCGTCTTGAAGTTACTGATGCTGTGTATAATAATTAATCCATATGTTTTGTGCGGCATTAAGCCCTGAAAAAGAAGAGAATGGCTTGCCGATATACGGCAATCATCTGAAGGACAGGTTTAAAACGTACAAAGTTCCAAAATCAGGCTAAAAGTCTAATTCAGACGCGAAATTATACATAAATTATGAAATAGCAAAACTTTAGATAAAAAAGTTTCACATCACACAAAAATGTAAAAATAATTCTTAACTTTGCCTGAGAGTATACCGATTTAATATAAAGGACATCTCATATAGACGAATAAACCAATTACCTTATATAAAAATATGAAAATGAAATCACTGTTTCTGGCTATGGCGGCTCTGTTGCCGGTCGAGGCGTTTGCGTGTACGAGTCTCATCGCGGGCAAGAAGGCCACGGCCGACGGTTCGGTGCTTGTGACATACGCCGCCGACAGCCATACGCTCTATGGCGAGCTTTATAACCGTCCCGGCGGCAAGCATTCGGCCGGCGAAGTGCGCAAGATAGTCGAGTGGGACACCGGAAAGTATCTCGGCGACATCCCGCAGGTGGCCGAGACCTACACCACCATAGGCAATATGAACGAACATGGTCTGACCATCTCCGAGAGTACATGGGGCGGCCGCGAGGAACTCGCCGACACCACGGGCATCATGGACTACGGTTCGCTCATCTACGTGACGCTCGAACGCGCACGCACAGCCCGCGAGGCCATCAAGGTCATGACCGATCTCGTGAAGGACTACGGCTACCATTCGAGCGGAGAGTCATTCTCTATCGCTGATTCTGAGGAGGCTTGGGTCATGGAGCTCATCGGCAAGGGCGGCAAGGAGAAGGGCGCTGTCTGGGTGGCACGCCGCATCCCCGACGATTGCATCTCGGGTCATGCCAACCATCCGCGCATCCACAAATTCCCTCTCAACGATAAGGAAAACACCATCTATTCGCCCGATGTTATCGACTTCGCCCGCAAGATGGGCTACTACAAGGGAAGGGACGAGGATTTTAGTTTCTCGCTTGCCTACGGAGAGCTCGACGCTACTGCCACACGTGGCTGTGACGGCCGTGTCTGGAGCTATTTCAACCGCTTCTCCGACGGGATGGATGCCTATCTTCCATACGTGATGCACGGCGAGGGCGAGGCTTTCCCTCTGTGGGTGAAGCCCAACCGCAAGGTTAGCGTCAACGACATGAAGTGGATGATGCGCGACCATTTCGAAGGCACTCCTATGGATATGACTCAGGACATCGGCGCAGGACCGTATGCCGTCCCCTACCGCTGGCGTCCGATGACATTCAAGGTCGACGACAAGGAATATCTCAACGAACGCGCCATCGCCACACAGCAGACCGGTTTCTCGTTCGTGTCGCAGATGAATTCGGCTCATCCCGAACTCATGCGCGGCATTCTCTGGTTTGGTGTCGATGATGCCAACACCTGCGTATATGTCCCCATGTACAACGGCATAACTTCCATCCCTCATGAATTTGCCGTCGGCAACGGAGACCTCCTGACGCTTTCGTGGGATGCCGCTTTCTGGGTTACGAGCTATGTTGCCAATCAGGCATATCACCAGTATAGCAAGATGATCGACGATATCCGCAAAGTGCAGAAGGCCGAGGAAGCCACTCTTGAGGGCGAGGTCGACAAATTTATAGCCGAACTTCCTTCGATGGACGCAGCTACGGCACGTCAGCGCCTCAACGCCCATTCGGCCGACGCTTCGAAGCGCTATGTCAAGCGCTACAAGGATCTGGGCGACTATCTGCTCGTGAAATATATGGACGGAAATATCAAGCGCGAGAAGGACGGCAAGTTCGAGCGCACTCCCGAAGGGATGCCCGTATCGCCGATATATGGCGGTTATGACGAGCGCTACTACCGTTCGATAGCCGACCAGACAGGCGACCACCTCCGAATAAAATGACGGAACTGCCGATAATAGAAAATTTTATATGTGCTTCAAGCATTAAATGGCTGAAAATTATCTTGACAGACTTAATGAGCAGCAGCGTGCTGCCGTTGAATACTGCGACGGTCCGCAACTCGTGATTGCGGGCGCAGGTTCAGGCAAGACCCGCGTGCTCACCTATAAAATAGTACATCTTCTGCGCCTTGGCTTTGAGCCTTGGCGCATTTTGGCTTTGACCTTTACCAACAAGGCCGCGCGAGAGATGCGCGAGCGCATCGAAGAGCTCGTCGGACGCGAGACAGCTTCCAAGCTCTGGATGGGAACCTTCCATTCGATATTCGCCCGTATTCTCCGCAGCAACGCCGAACTTATAGGTTTCAAAAGCAATTTCACTATCTATGACTCCGCTGACAGCAAGTCGCTTGTCAAAACGATTGTGAAAGATATGCAGCTCGATGAGAAAATCTATAAGCCGGCGGCTGTGATTTCGGCGATTTCAGGAGCGAAAAACGCTCTTGTGTCTCCTGAGGACTATGCCATCAGTCGCGACGTGATTGAAGCTGACCGCCGAGCCAAGCGCCCGGAGATGTATGCCGTCTACCGTGCCTACCGTGACCGCTGTGTCGCAAGCGGTGCGATGGATTTCGATGACCTGCTCTATTATACCAACGTGCTGCTGCGCGACAATCCCGATGTGCTGCGCCACTACAGGGAGTTTTTCCGCTACGTGCTTGTCGACGAGTATCAGGACACCAATTTCGCACAGCATGTGATCGTGACACAGCTCACCCGCGAAAGCGGCAAGCTGTGTGTCGTTGGCGATGACGCGCAGAGCATCTACTCGTTTCGTGGTGCAAACATACGCAACATCCTCGACTTGCGCCACACATACACCGACCTCTCGACATTCAAGCTCGAACGCAACTACCGCTCGACGCGCAACATCATAAACGCCGCCGGCTCGCTCATCGACAAGAACCGCGACCAGATTCCGAAGCAGGTCTATTCAGAGAACGAAAAGGGCGTGCCGATTGAGGTGGTGAAGTGTTACAGCGACTTCGAGGAGGCTTATCAGGTAGCATCGCGTGTATCGCAGCTAAAAATGCGGTCGGGCGACAGTGCCGAGGAGTTTGCCATACTTTACCGCACCAACGCCCAGAGCCGTGTGCTTGAAGAGGCGTTGCGCAAGCGCAATGTCCCTTACAGAATCTACGGCGGACTTTCGTTCTATCAGCGTAAGGAGGTGAAAGACGCTATCGCCTATTTCCGTATGGCTCTGAACCCAGACGATGACGAAGCTTTGAAGCGTATCATAAATTTTCCGGCGAGAGGCATAGGGGAGACGACGGTCAACAGGCTCGTCCGTCGTGCCATCGACGATAATGTAAGCATCTGGACTGTGATTCAGCAACCCGACTTACATCCTGCCGGCCTCAATGCCGGAACTATGCGCAAGCTTGATGCCTTTGCCGGGCTGATAGCCGGATTTGTGCAGAGCAATCGCAGCGGAGACGATGCGTCGGTGCTCGCGACAGAGATAATCGACCGCACCGGGCTTTTCACAATGCTTCTTCACGATAATACGCCCGAAAGCATCTCGAAACAGGATAACCTGCAGGAGCTTCTCAACGGTGTGAAGGAATTTGTCGAAACACGGACGGAGGAGGGAAACAGCGCGACAGGTCTTGCCGATTTCATGGCCGAAGTTTCGCTTGCCACCGATCAGGATTCTGATTCCGACAGCGACGAGGAGCGTGTTACGCTAATGACTGTCCATGCTGCGAAGGGGCTTGAGTTCAATAATGTGTTTGTTGTCGGTGTCGAGGAGGAACTGTTTCCTTCGGCTATGGCTCAGGACTCGCCGGCACAGATTGAAGAGGAGCGTCGCCTCATGTATGTGGCCATTACCCGCGCCCGTAAATTCTGTATGCTCAGTTATGCGGGTTCGCGTTTCCGAAACGGACAGACGGTCGCCTGCCGCCCTTCGCGATTTCTCGGTGACATCGATCCGGAATTTCTCCGGCTCTCCACCAACGACGTTCTCGGCGCGTCAGCTCCGAAAGTCCGCCCGACGGTCAACTATGCAGCTTCAATGGCCGGTAGCGCCCGTAGTCTGAATTCGCTGCGTTCGCCCGGAATCACAGCCCCCCGTCCGGTTTCTTCGCGTCAGGCAACCACGGCCGGAGCGACTGCATCATCGGCTGCCGGAGGCGACTACACCGTCCATAGCGTCGGAGAACTCTCGGAGAATATGCGAATCGAACATGCGAAGTTCGGAGGCGGTTTGATTGTCAAGATCGACAGTTCCGGCCCTGATGCACGCATAACGGTGAAGTTTGACTCTACCGACGAGAGGACACTGATGCTGAAATTTGCAAAATTCGCGATAGTGGGATAAATTTAAAATGCTATAAAAACGAAAATAATATATGAAAGCCTCTGAGCTACCCACACCATATTATATAGTATACGAGGACCGCATGCGCCGGAATCTTGAACTGATTACACGCGTAGAGCGCGAGGCCGGTGTCAATATCATCATGGCCTTCAAGGCCAACGCCCTGTGGCGCAGTTTTCCTGTTGTCCGCGAGTATAACCGGGATTTCACCGCAAGCTCGCTCAATGAGCTTCGTCTCGGAAATGAGGAACTCGGAGGCGAGGCGCATGTCTACTGTCCGGTGTATACCGAACAGACGATAGATGAATTTCTCTCTCGTGCGACGCATCTCACATTCAATTCCCTAAGCCAATGGGAACGATACGGACAGCGGACTTTGGCGGCCGGAGTGTCGCCGGGACTGAGGGTCAATCCGCAGTGTTCGGTCATAGAGACTGAAATCTACAATCCCGCACTTCCCGGCTCGCGCTTCGGGGTCACTGCCGAGCAGCTTGGCGGAGTGCTCCCCGAAGGGATCGAGGGGCTTCATTTCCATGCCTTGTGTGAAAGCTCAAGTTATGATCTCGCAAAAGTGCTCAATGCCTTTGAGGAACAGTTCGGATGTTATTTCCGACAGCTCAAATGGGTGAATTTCGGAGGCGGACATCTCATGACCCGCGAGGGATATGACACGGCTCATCTGATAGAGGTGCTTCGCGGTTTCCGTTCGCGTTATCCGTGGCTGAGTGTAGTGCTTGAGCCGGGGAGCGCATGGATGTGGCGTACCGGCGATCTGATTACGGAAGTTCTCGACATAGTGGACAATCAGGGAATAAAGACAGCTGTCATTGATGCGAGCTTTGCATGCCACATGCCCGACTGTCTTGAAATGCCCTATAAACCGGCCATCACCGAGAGCGTTGAGGAGGCCGAAGGGCTTCCGCGCTACCGTCTCGGCGGAAATTCATGTCTGAGCGGAGATTATGTCGGCGACTGGTGTTTCAGAAATCCGCTGAAGGCGGGCGACAGGCTGACGCTTGAGGACATGAACCACTACACTACGGTAAAGACCACCATGTTCAACGGAATTCAGCATCCTGACATCGTTATGTGTGACATCAACGGAGACTGCACATATCTGCGACGGTTCACATACGAGGACTACAAGCACCGGATGAGCTGAGGTCTCGCCATATTCTATATTCTATCCAATCTTCATAATCCCACGTTTCAGCTATGGATATAACGAAAACTGTTACAGACGGTCATCAGGCGGAAGTGCGTCCGCGATTCTCGGTCATCGTCCCCGTCTACAACCGAATCGACGAGGTGCGTGACCTTCTTGACAGCCTTTCCCGGCAGAGCCTTAAAAATTTTGAGGTCATAATCGTCGAGGACGGATCGACCGCGCCATGTCTCGATGCTGTGCGCGAGGCTGAAGGGATAGATGTGAAATATTATTTCAAGGAGAACGAGGGGCGTTCCATAGCCCGTAATTACTGTCTGGAGCGTGCAGCCGGAGAATATTTCATCTTCTTTGACAGTGACTGTGTGATACCCCCCGACTATTTCTCAGTGCTTACCCGGGAGCTTGACGCTAATCCTACGGATTGCTTCGGAGGCCCTGACTCGGCTCACGAATCGTTTACGACTACGCAGAAGGCTATCAATTTCGCCATGACCTCTTTTCTGACCACGGGTGGAATCCGTGGCGGCAAGGTCAGCCTTGAGAAGTTTGTTCCGCGCACGTTCAACATGGGGTATTCGCGAAGGGTGTACGAAAGGGTAGGGGGCTTTCGGGAAATGTTTTCAGAGGACATCGACATGTCGACGCGCATCCGTAATGCCGGATTCAGTATCGCGCTTATCCGGCCTGCTTTCGTTTACCATAAGCGCAGGGTAGATTTCCGCAAGTTCCTGCGTCAGGTATATGTTTTCGGGATGTCGCGCATCACTCTCAAATTGCTTTATCCCGGTTCGCTCAAAGCCGTCCATGCGCTTCCGGCAATCGCGGTTATCATCGGGGTGGTTTTGTTGCTGCTCTCGATTTTTGTCAGTCCGTGGTTCCTGCTTCCATTGGCTGTCTATTTTCTTGCTATATTTGTCACTGCACTCGTAAGCACACGGTCGGTTGCAATTGCCGCCAAGGCAGTCCCTGCGAGTGTTATCCAGATTTGTGGCTACGGATGCGGTTTTATCAAGGCTTATTTTCTCAAAATCATACTCGGGAAGGGGCGTGACGTAGAAGAAGAAATCCTTATACGCAAAGGAAAGTGACCGCGCCCCATAAGTCCATTTAATTCCAATCGTCAATTCATTAATCATCAAATTCAGATAATGGAAACCCTCTCTCCTTTTGCCAACCGTCGGATTCACGACCTCGGTGATGACGAAAAGCCCCGTGAAAAAGCGCTGAATCTTGGAATACGCGCACTGAGTGATGCCGAACTCGTCGGACTGATATTCGGCGGAGGGCTGCCCGGGCTTTCGGTAGTGGATCTTGCCCGGTCGATCTTGCGTGACTGTGATAACCGTGTCGATAATCTCGCACGTCTGAGCATGGACGAGCTGATGGCAAAATATAAAGGAGTCGGTCCGGCCAAGGCTGTGTGTCTTGCGGCTGCTTTCGAACTTGGCAGACGTAACCGCGAGCAGATGGCTGAAAACCGGGAAGTGACAATCAGGTCAAGCACCGACGTGGTGTCGCTTATGTCGCCTTCACTCGAAGGCCTCGATTATGAGGAATTCTGGGTTCTGATGCTGTCGCGCAGCAATAGAGTCAAATACAGGCGTTGTCTATCGCAGGGTGGGACTGCGGGAACTGTCGTTGATGTGAAGCTGCTTATGAAACGTGCTGTCGATTGTCTTGCCTCGGGCATAATACTCGTACATAATCATCCGTCGGGAAACCCGAAACCGAGTGGCGAAGATGACCGTCTTACCTCTAAAATAAAAGAAGCGGCAGCCTATCTTGACATGCGTGTGCTTGACCATGTTATAATCGCACGCGACAAATCATATTCCTACGCTGACGAAGGGAAGTTGTGAACCTGTATTCTGTCAGCCTTGTTATACTATTTACCATAATTTTAACGTCAAAACTATTTATGAAAAAAATCGCGGACTCGATTCTTGAGACTATCGGTCATACGCCCTTGGTGAAGCTCGGCGCGTATGACAAATCTGAAAAAACTGTTGCAACAATCTATGCCAAGTTGGAGGCGTTCAATCCCGGAGGTTCGGTCAAGGACCGTGTCGCACTCAATATGATAAACATGGCGGAACAAGAAGGATTGCTGCAACCGGATGCCACTATCGTAGAGCCGACGAGCGGAAATACAGGTGTCGGTCTCGCCCTTGTCGGCGCGGCCCGTGGGTACAAGGTCATACTGACAATGCCTGAGACAATGAGCGTGGAGAGACGGAAGCTTCTTGCGGCTCTTGGTGCAAAAATCGTGTTGACTCCCGGTGCGGAAGGCATGAAAGGATCTATAGCCAAGGCAGAGGAAATCCGCAAGTCAACCCCGGGGGCTGTAATCCTCGGGCAGTTCTCCAATCAGGCAAATCCGGCTGTCCATTTTGTCACTACAGGCCCGGAGATATGGGAGGCTCTCGACGGGCATGTGGATGTGTTTGTCGGTGGGGTCGGAACGGGCGGTACGATCAGCGGAGTGGGACGGTTTCTAAAATCCAAGAACCCTGCCATTGAGATTGTCGCTGTAGAACCGGCCGGTTCGCCTGTCATAAGCGGCGGTAAGCCGGGAACACATAAAATTCAGGGTATAGGGGCGGGATTTATTCCCGATACGTTTGACAGAAGTGTTGTCGACAAAGTGATAACGGTAGAGAACGAGGAAGCATACGAGGCATCCCGCCGTCTGGCTCGTACAGAGGGCATATTGGCAGGAATTTCGTCGGGGGCGGCTCTCCATGCTGCGACTTCGCTTGCCCGTCAGCCGGAGTATGCCGGAAAGAATATTGTGGTGTTGCTCCCTGACACGGGCGAACGCTATCTCTCGACCGAACTTTTCGCTTAAGGTTAGTCGGTAATATATCATAGTCTATAATACTAAAAGCTGCCTTCATCTTCGGCAAGAAGGCAGCTTTTAGTGTATGTCGATATAAGCAGGCTATCCGCTCAGAGTGTCACTTCTCCACAGATGTCTGTCGCAAGGCGTGTGGCCACGGCGGAAGGTGTGAGGCCAAGTCCGAAGAGGTACATAAGTTTGGTAATGGCCGCTTCAGAGGTCATGTCGTGACCTGAGATGACACCTGCGTTAGCCAGTTTGTCGCCTGCGACGTAGCGACGGTGGTGGACACCCCCGTTTACACATTGAGTGACGTTTACAATCACTATGCCTCTCTGTACGGCCTGAGCGATTTCCTCGATGAACCATCGGGATGTCGGGGCGTTGCCGGCTCCATAGGTGCGAAGAACGATTCCGCGTATGTCAGGAGTGTGGAGCAGATAGCGGAGTGTCTGCTGCGTCATTCCCGGATGCAGGTCAATGAACATTACACCGCGGTCCATATTTGTATTTAGTGCGAGCGGTTTGCGTTCTTTCGGACGCCAGAGCGCTTCCTCTGCAAAATGGATGCCAAGGCCTATTTTAGCCAGTTGCGGATAGTTGTTGCTCTTGAAAGCGTTGAAGTTGTCGGCACTCATTTTGGTCGAACGGTTTCCACGCCAAAGATAGTTTTCGAAAAGGATGGCTACTTCCTGAACCATCGGCGATCCGTTGAATGTCGTTGCTGCTGCGATCTGCAGGGCTGTGATGAGATTTTCCTCTCCGTCGGTGCGGACTTCTCCGATAGGTAGCTGCGATCCGGTGATGATGACCGGTTTGTGGAGATTGCCGAGCATGAAAGACAAGGCCGAAGCTGTGTAGGCCATTGTATCAGTGCCGTGAAGAACGACAAATCCGTCATACTTATCGTAGTTGTCAGCGATGGCAGTCGCTATTTCAGCCCATCCGGCAGGATCCATGTCGCTTGAGTCGATAGGATTGAACTGGATGTTTTCAATTTCGTAATCGAGCTTTTTGATTTTAGGTACGTTGTCAATCAGGTGGCTGAAATCGAAAGGCTGGAGAGCGTGAGTCTCCGGGTTCTCGATCATTCCGATTGTCCCCCCGGTATAGATTATAAGAAGCCGGGGTTTATGTGTATGAATCATTGGTAAAGGTATGTGTTGGAAAGGTTAACTTGTGATATGTGCTTTGAGAAATTAAGGATGGTAACGGGCCGGATTGGAAATTCCGGCCTCGTTACCTGCCTTAAATATAATATTGAAACATTATCGGTTTTGGCTTTAAACCCAAAAGCCATGTACTAACCGATTTTTGCTCCGGGAGCTACTGTCGCAGACGGTGAAAGAAGCACGATTGAGCCGTCGGAGTTCTCAGCCGAGAGAATCATGCCTTCGGAAACAATGCCCTTGAGCTTGCGCGGGGCGAGATTGGCTATGAAGCATACCTGTTTGCCGACGAGATCTTCCGGTTTGTAGAATTTGGCGATGCCTGAGACAATGGTTCGTTTTTCCAGACCGTCGTCGATGAGAAAGCGAAGCAGTTTATCGGCCTTTGGCACTTTCTCGCATTCAACCACAGTTCCTACACGGAGATCGCAGGCCGCGAATGTGTCAAATTCCACGGTCTCGGCCTGAGGCTGGGCCTTCCATGCCGCGATTTCGTTGGCTTTCTTTGTGTCGAGAAGTTTCTGAACCTGATTCTGGACTTCTGCATCTTCGATTTTATCGAAAAGAAGTTCGGCAGGTGCGATTTCAGAGCCTTCGGCCACGAGCTCAGTCTGGCCGAGCATATCCCATGAAAGTTTGCCGATGTTGAGCATCTTGGCGAGACGCCCGGTCGAGAAGGGTATGAACGGTTCGAATGCTATGGCAAGATTCGCGCAGAGCTGAAGAGCCACGTTGAGGATTGTTCCGGTACGTGTCATATCAGACTTGGCGAGCTTCCAAGGTTCTGTTTCCTGTAGGTAACGGTTGCCGAGACGTGCAATTTCCATAGCCTGTTTCAAGGCTTCGCGGAAATGGAATGTGTCGAGTGCCTCTGAAAGAGCGCCCTTTATGCGGTTAAGCTCGGCGAAGACTTCGTTGTCAGTGTCGCTCATTTCTCCGCGTACGGGAACTACTCCACCGAAATATTTATGGGTGAGCACGACGGCGCGGTTCACGAAGTTGCCGAGAATGGCCACAAGTTCGTTGTTGTTTCGTGCCTGAAAGTCAGCCCAAGTAAAGTCATTGTCCTTTGTCTCGGGTGCGTTTGCTGTCAGCACGTAGCGGAGTACGTCCTGTTTCCCGGGGAAGTCGCGTAGATATTCGTGAAGCCATACAGCCCAGTTGCGTGATGTCGAAATCTTGTCGCCCTCAAGGTTGAGGAATTCGTTGGCCGGCACGTTGTCGGGCAGCTGGAAGTTGTCGCCGTAGGCCATGAGCATTGAGGGGAAGACAATGCAGTGGAAGACGATGTTGTCTTTACCGATGAAATTGATGATGCGGCTTTCGGGGTCTTTCCAATATTTTTCCCAAGAGTCGGGAAGGAGTTCCTTTGTGTTGGAGATGTAGCCGATCGGAGCGTCAAACCATACGTAGAGAACCTTGCCTTCCGCTCCTTCCACGGGAACAGGCACACCCCATTTAAGGTCGCGGCTGACGGCGCGTGGCTGGAGTCCGGCGTCAAGCCATGACTTGCATTGGCCGTAGACATTTGTCTTCCACTCCTTGTGGCCTTCGAGAATCCACTCGCGGAGCTTGCCTTCCCATTTGTTGAGTGGGAGATACCAGTGGGTGGTATCGCGCATCTTCACAGGTTCGCCGGTGAGGGCAGAGCGCGGGTTGATGAGGTCGGTGACATTGAGCGACGAACCGCATGCCTCACACTGGTCGCCGTAGGCGTTTTCATTGTGGCAGCGCGGGCAAGTACCGACTACATAACGGTCGGCAAGAAATTCGCCGGTCTTCTCGTCGTAGGGCTGGAGCGCAGTCTGGACGGTGAACTCTCCCTTGTCGTAGAGGTGGCGGAAGAATTCAGAAGCAGTTTCATGATGGAGTTTCGATGTGGTGCGTGAATATATGTCGAAGCTGACACCAAGCTCTTCAAGCGAGTCCTTGATTATGGTGTGGTAGCGGTCGACTACCTCTTGCGGGGTGATGCCCTCCTTGCGTGCACGCAGTGTGATGGGCACGCCGTGCTCGTCGCTGCCGCCTACCATGACCACGTCCTCGCCGCGGAGGCGGAGGTAGCGTGCATATATGTCGGCCGGGACATAGACTCCTGCAAGGTGTCCGATATGGACAGGCCCGTTGGCGTAGGGTAGGGCAGTGGTGATAAGGGTGCGCTTGAATTTCTTTTCCATTATAGTCTGTTGAGATGAAATTATGCGAAAAATATTGTGATTCTTGTTTTAAAGTGCAAAATTAGTGTATATTTAAGTAAAAACATCACATGCGCAGGAAATTTTGAGTGTTTCTGACTTAAATATCTTTCAAAAAACGTTGTTTGTCATAACACATTCCACTTTTGCAACCGGTTTTTTCGTAAAAACAACAATCGAAAAGAAGTTGATGAGAAAAAAAGCGGAAATGTTTGGCAGTTAGGAAAATAAGTTGTAATTTTGCAACGCTTTTAGGAGCAATCCGTCTTTATGTCATCATTAACTCTTTGTGAGTCAATGGGATAAGTATGGATGGATATATGAATCAGAAAAGAAAACACTTCTAATCACTAATTAATAAACCAAAATAAACTAAGATGCCTACTATTCAGCAATTAGTAAGAAAAGGACGCGTGGCTCTTGAAGATAAGAGCAAATCACCCGCACTTGACTCTTGCCCGCAGCGTCGTGGCGTTTGTGTGCGTGTGTACACCACCACCCCCAAAAAGCCTAACTCGGCTATGCGTAAGGTGGCTCGTGTGCGCCTCACCAACGGCAAGGAAGTCAATAGCTATATCCCCGGTGAAGGCCACAATCTTCAGGAACACTCAATCGTACTCGTTCGCGGTGGTCGTGTGAAGGACCTCCCCGGTGTGCGCTACCACATTGTCCGCGGTACGCTCGATACAAGTGGCGTTAAGGACCGCACCCAGCGTCGCAGCAAGTACGGAGCAAAGCGCCCCAAGGCTGCTAAGAAATAATTCTTTCGCACTCCTTTTCTGAAAATCAATTAATTAAATTAAAAACAGAGTCGTTAACCCCTCGTTTTTGATTTGATTGGAAGGCTAAAACATCAAAGGTTGAGTAAATGGCGCCCGGAGGGGCGGCCGTTGAAGATTAAAGATGCAGCAACCAAGCAACCAAAAACAAAACATTTGCTCAAAAAATGAGAAAAGCAAAACCAAAGAAACGGGTGATTCTCCCCGATCCCGTGTTTAATGACGTGAGAGTATCGAAGTTCGTTAACCACCTCATGTATGACGGCAAGAAGAACACTTCATACACCATCTTCTATTCTGCTCTCGAACTCGTGAAGGCAAAACTTCCCAACGAAGAGAAGACCGCGCTTGAGATCTGGAAAAAAGCTCTCGAAAATGTCACTCCCCAAGTGGAGGTGAAATCACGTCGCGTGGGCGGTGCAACTTTCCAGGTGCCTACCGAAATCCGTCCCGACCGTAAGGAGTCTATCTCGATGAAAAACCTTATCCTCTACGCACGCAAACGTGGCGGCAAGACTATGGCTGACAAGCTGGCTGCCGAAATCGTAGACGCATTCAATGATCAGGGCGGTGCTTACAAGCGTAAGGAAGATATGCACAAGATGGCCGAGGCTAACCGCGCCTTCGCACACTTCCGTTTCTAAGCCGAAGTTTGAATCAGAAATAAATTTTTCATTGGACATTTAGATTCACAAAACAAAAATGGCTAAATCAGACGCACATTTAAAATATACCCGTAATATCGGTATCATGGCTCACATCGATGCCGGTAAGACAACCACTTCAGAACGTATCCTCTTCTATACCGGTCTTACCCACAAGATCGGTGAGGTGCATGATGGCGCTGCCACCATGGACTGGATGGAGCAGGAACAGGAACGTGGTATCACAATCACTTCTGCCGCTACCACTACTTTCTGGAAGTATGCAGGAGAACAGTTCAAGATCAACCTTATTGACACTCCGGGACACGTTGACTTCACTGTCGAAGTTGAACGTTCGCTCCGTGTGCTTGACGGCGCTGTCGCTACATTCTGTGCTGTAGGTGGTGTTGAGCCTCAGTCTGAGACCGTATGGCGTCAGGCTGACAAATATAATGTACCCCGTATCGGTTATGTCAACAAGATGGACCGTTCGGGTGCGAACTTCTTTGAGGTGGTACGCCAGCTCAAGGATGTCCTTGGCGCAAATCCCTGTCCTATCCAGATTCCTATCGGAGCTGAGGAGACATTCAAGGGTGTTGTCGACCTTATCCAGATGAAGGCCATTTTCTGGCACGATGAATCAATGGGTGCCGACTACTCTGTCGAAGAGATCCCCGCAGGGCTTGTTGCAGAAGCTGAAGAATGGCGCGACAAGATGCTTGAGAAGATTGCCGAGTTCGACGATGCTCTCATGGAGAAGTATTTCGATGATCCCTCTACCATCACTGAGGATGAAATCCGTCGTGCACTCCGCAACGCTACCCTCAAGATGGAGGTTGTCCCCATGATTTGCGGTTCTTCGTTCAAGAACAAGGGTGTTCAGTGTCTCCTTGACTCTGTATGTGCTTATCTTCCCAGTCCGGTTGACTCAGGCGCTGTAGAAGGAACAAATCCCGAAGATCCCGATCAGGTTGAGACCCGTGAGCCTTCTTCTGACGCACCGATGTGTGCCCTCGCATTCAAGATTGCTACTGACCCCTATGTAGGCCGTCTTACATTCTTCCGTGTCTACTCAGGCGATGTTGTGGCCGGCAGCTACGTGCTCAACAGCCGTTCAGGCAAGAAAGAGCGTGTCAGCCGTCTGTTTCAGATGCACTCGAACAAGCAGAATGCCAAGGATTCAATCGACTGTGGCGATATAGGCGCAGGCGTAGGTTTCAAGGATATCCGCACCGGTGACACTCTCTGCGACGAAAACCATCCTATCGTTCTCGAAGCAATGGAATTCCCCGATCCCGTTATCGGTATCGCAGTAGAGCCTAAGACACAGAAGGACCTCGACAAGCTCGGTGTCGGTCTGCAGAAGCTCGCTGAGGAAGATCCCACATTCCGTGTCGAGACTAACGAAGAGACCGGTCAGACAGTCATCTCTGGTATGGGTGAGCTTCACCTCGATATCATCATCGACCGTCTCCGTCGTGAATTCAAGGTCGAATGTAACCAAGGCCGTCCTCAGGTAACATATAAGGAAGCAATCACCAAGCCCGTTGAACTTCGCGAAGTATTCAAGAAGCAGACCGGTGGTCGTGGTAAGTTCGCCGACATCATCGTTCGCGTTGAGCCGGTTGACGAAGGCTTCGAAGGCAGTCTCCAGTTCGTTGATGAAGTCAAGGGCGGTAACATTCCCAAGGAATTCATTCCCTCTATCCAGAAGGGCTTCACAGCAGCGATGAAGAACGGTGTGCTCGCAGGCTTCCCCGTAGATCAGCTCAAGGTGACCGTAATCGACGGTTCATTCCACCCGGTTGACTCGGATCAGCTTTCATTTGAGCTTTGTGCTATCCAGGCTTTCAAGAAGGCTTCTGAAAAGGCAGGCCCTGTGCTTCTCGAACCTATCTTCAAGGTAGAAGTCGTTACTCCCGAAGAGAGCATGGGTGACGTTATTGGTGACCTCAACAAGCGTCGTGGTCAGGTGGAAGGCATGGAAACCAGCCGTTCTGGCGCACGTATCGTGAAAGCTAAGGCTCCTCTCGCCGAAATGTTCGGCTATGTGACTGCACTCCGTACAATCACATCAGGCCGTGCGACATCAACCATGACATTCAGCCACTATGCAGAGGTAAGCAGCTCGATTGCAAAGAACGTGCTCACCGAATGTCAGGGCCGTGTTGACCTCATCAAGTAAGACAAACACTTTCATTCAACAAAGATATGGACCAAACAATCAGAATCAAACTTAAATCTTATGATTACAACTTGGTTGACAAGTCGGCCGAGAAGATTGTGAAGACCGTAAAAGCAACCGGCGCTGTGATCAGCGGGCCTATACCCCTGCCCACACACCGCCGTGTCTTCACCGTCAACCGCTCGACTTTTGTCAACAAGAAGTCACGTGAGCAGTTCCAGCTTTCGTCTTACAAGCGTCTCATCGATATCCACAATTCAACCGGCAAGACCGTCGACGCTCTCATGAAGCTCGAACTTCCCTCAGGTGTCGAAGTGGAAATCAAGGTGTAATCGCCTCGGAACAACCGGAAAGATTAAGTAAAAATCACAACAAACTCCCACAACAGTTCACATTTTAAATCAAAGAGAAATGCCAGGATTATTAGGAAAGAAAATCGGAATGACATCCGTTTTCAGTGCCGACGGCAAGAATGTGCCGTGCACTGTTATCGAAGTAGGCCCCTGCGTAGTTACTCAGATTAAGACGGCTGACAAAGACGGTTATGAGGCCGTGCAGCTTGGCTTTGTAGAGAAAAAAGACAAGCACACCACCGCCCCTATGGCCGGTCACTTCAAGAAAGCCGGAGTAGCTCCCCAGCGCCACTTGGCCGAGTTCAAAGGATTTGACGGCGAGTACAATCTCGGTGACACCATCACCGTTGACCTCTTCAACGAGAATGACTTCGTCGATATCCAGGGAACATCGAAGGGTAAAGGTTTCCAGGGTGTGGTTAAGCGTCACGGTTTCGGTGGCGTAGGCCAGAGCACTCACGGTCAGCACAACCGCCTTCGCGCTCCCGGTTCGGTCGGCGCCTGCTCATATCCCGCAAAGGTGTTCAAAGGCATGCGTATGGCAGGCCAGATGGGCAACGAGAAAGTGACAATTCAAAACCTCCAGGTGCTCAAAGTGATCGCAGAACACAATCTGCTCCTCATCAAGGGCTCAATCCCCGGAAGTAAAGGTTCAATCGTTTTAATTGAGAAATAATGGAAGTCGCAATTTACAATATCAAAGGTGAAGACACCGGTCGCAAAGCTCAGCTCAGCGACGAAGTTTTTGCAGTAGATGCAAACGAGCACGCCGTTTATCTCGATGTGAAGCAGTATCTCGCCAACAAGCGTCAGGGTACTCACAAATCCAAGGAACGCAGCGAAGTTTCGGGATCTACCCGCAAGCTCCACAAGCAGAAGGGCGGCGGCGGCAGCCGTATCGGTGACATCAACTCGCCCGTCCTCGTTGGTGGTGGCCGCGTGTTCGGTCCCCGTCCCCGTGACTATCGCTTCAAGTTGAATAAGAAAGTGAAACAGCTCGCTCGCAAAAGTGCGTTGACCTACAAGGTGCAGGATTCACAGCTCATCGTGGTTGAAGACTTCAACTTCGAGGCACCGAAGACTAAAGATTTCGTAAATTTTGCTAAAAATCTTAAAGTTGACGGCAAAAAAATCCTTCTCGTTTTACCGGGTCAAAATAAAAACGTAACTTTGTCAGCACGTAATATCCCCTATGCCCAGACTATGGTCGTATCGGATATCAATACTTACGCGCTCATGAATTCCAACGCTGTTATCGTAACCGAGAGCAGCCTTGATTTCATTAATAAAATCTAACCTCACCAGAGAAAACAACTTTGACAATGGAAATCTCAATCAAACCCATCGTAACAGAGAAGGCAAGCAATCTCATCGAGAAGCTTAACCGCTACACCTTCGCCGTTTCTCCTGAGGCTAACAAATATCAGATCAAGGCCCTCGTCGAGAAGCTCTACGGCGTTAATGTGGTTCGCGTAAACACCATCAATGTCCGCAGCAAGAACAAGTCTCGCTGGACCAAGAGCGGTCTGCTCCGTGGCAAGACTGCCGCTTGGAAGAAAGCGCTTGTTACTGTTGCAGAAGGACAGAATATTGACTTCTATAGCAATATCTAAATATAAAAATGGCAGTAAGAAAATTCAAGCCCACAACACCTGGGCAGAGACACAAAGTTATCGGTGTATTTAAAGGTACCATCACTGCTACTACACCGGAAAAATCTCTTACAGTCGGCAAAAAGGCCTCCGGAGGACGTAACTCCGAAGGCCATCTCACCACCCGCTACCTTGGTGGTGGCCACAAGCGCAAATACCGCATCATTGACTTTAAGAGAACAAAAGACGGTGTTCCCGCAGTAGTGAAGAGCATCGAGTACGATCCTAACCGTTCGGCCCGTATCGCCCTCCTTTACTACAAAGACGGTGCTAAAGCTTACATCATTGCACCCAACGGCTTAAAGGTTGGTGATGAACTCCTTTCAGGACCCGAGGCTCAGCCGGAAGTAGGAAACTGCCTCCCGCTGGCAAACATTCCTGTAGGTACGCTCATCCACAACATTGAGTTGCGTCCCGGCCAAGGCGCTTTCATGGCTCGTTCGGCAGGCACTTTCGCCCAGCTCGTATCTCGTGAAGGCACCTACGCCATCGTCAAATTACCTTCGGGTGAAACCCGCAAGATCCTCGCCGCATGTCGCGCCACTATCGGTGTTGTCGGCAATTCAGAGCACTCGCTCGAACGCTCCGGTAAAGCCGGCCGTTCACGCTGGCTCGGCCGTCGTCCCCGCAACCGTGGCGTTGTTATGAACCCTGTCGATCACCCGATGGGTGGTGGTGAAGGCCGCGCTTCAGGTGGTCATCCCCGCTCTCGCAAGGGTCTTTACGCTAAGGGTCTTAAGACTCGTGCCCCGAAGAAACATTCTTCGAAGTACATCATTGAAAGAAGAAAAAAGTAATCTGATTTAAATTAGCAACACTTATCATGAGTCGTTCATTAAAAAAAGGCCCGTTTATCAGCGTGAAGCTCGAAAAGAAGGTCGCTGCAATGGAAGAGAGCGGTAAGAAGTCGGTTATCAAAACATGGAGCCGTGCATCAATGATCGCCCCCGAATTTGTAGGTCATACTTTCGCAGTTCACAACGGTAACAAATTTATCCCTGTCTACGTTACTGAAAACATGGTCGGCCACAAGCTCGGTGAGTTCGCTCCCACACGTACCTTCCGTGGTCACTCCGGTAACCGCAAGAAATAATTTGGGCCCTGATATAACTAATTCATTTGTAAAAAAGAAAAGAATTACAATAAAATGGGTGTAAGAAAAAGAAATTCAGCCGACCTCAGGAAAGCCGAACAGAAGACGGTAGCTTTCGCAAAGCTCCTCAACATCCCCACCTCCCCCCGCAAAATGCGCCTTGTCGCTGACATGGTTCGCGGGGTAGAGGTCAACCGTGCACTCGGTATCCTGAAATTTTCTAATAAGGAAGCTGCTGCCCGCCTCGAAAAGCTCCTCCGCTCGGCTATCGCCAACTGGGAAGCCAAGAACGAACGCAAGGCTGACGCCGGCGAGCTTTATATCAGCACAATCTATGTAAACTGTGCTCCTATGCTCAAGCGTCTCCGCACTGCTCCGCAGGGCCGTGGCTACCGTATCCGCAAACGCGCAAACCACGTCACATTGATTGTTGACACAATTGATAACAAAAACGCTAAAGCTTAACAAATGGGACAGAAAGTAAATCCAATCAGCAATCGCTTGGGAGTTATCCGTGGATGGGACTCTAACTGGTATGGCGGTAAGAAATACGGCGATACTCTGCTTGAGGACTCTAAACTCCGCAAGTATCTCAATGTCCGTCTTGCAAAGTCAAGCGTTTCGCGCATCGTCATCGAGCGCACTATGAAGCTCATCACTATCACTGTCTGCACCTCTCGCCCCGGTCTTATCATCGGTAAGGGCGGCGCTGAAGTCGACAAGCTTAAGGAAGAGCTCAAGAAGATCACCGACAAGGATGTCCAGATCAACATCTACGAAGTAAAACGCCCTGAACTCGACGCTCAGATCGTAGCTTCGACCATCGCCCGCCAGATTGAAGGCAAGATTGCCTACCGTCGTGCAGTGAAGATGGCTGTAGCATCGACAATGCGTGCGGGTGCCGAAGGCATCAAGGTTCAGATTTCAGGCCGTCTCAACGGAGCTGAAATGGCCCGCTCGGAGATGTTCAAGGAAGGCCGTACACCGCTCCACACCCTCCGTGCTGACATTGACTACGCTCTCGTAGAAGCTCACACAAAGGTTGGTGTTATCGGCGTGAAGGTTTGGATCTGCCGTGGTGAGGTTTACGGAAAGCGTGACCTTGCTCCCCAGTACACAAACACTCAGAAGGACAGCCGCAACTCTTCTTCAAACGGTGCTCCCCGTCGTGGCGGTTTCCGCAAACCCAAAAACAACCGTTAAACCCACAATTGATTCAACAACACAATGTTACAACCTAAGAAAACCAAATTTCGCCGCGCGCAAAAAGGCCGCATGAAAGGCATTGCGCAGCGTGGCAACCAGTTGGCCTTCGGTTCGTTCGGCATCAAGACCTTAGAGTCTAAGTGGATCACCGGTCGCCAGATTGAAGCCGCCCGTATCGCTGTTACCCGCTACATGCAGCGTCAGGGTCAGATCTGGATTCGCATCTTCCCTGACAAACCCATCACAAAGAAGCCTGCCGAGGTCCGCATGGGTAAAGGTAAGGGTGCTCCCGAAGGATTCGTTGCCCCCGTTACTCCCGGCCGCATCATCATAGAGGTTGAAGGCGTATCTTACGATATCGCTAAGGAAGCTCTCCGCCTCGCAGCTCAAAAACTTCCCGTGACCACCAAGTTCATCGTGCGTCGCGACTATGACCCAACTCAAAATGTGTAATAAGTCATGAAGAAAGAATCATTCAAAGAAGTCAGCACTCAGGATCTCCGTGACCGCCTGGCTGAGATGGAGAAGGACTACGCCCAGCTCAAGATCAACCATGCAGTTTCGCCCCTTGACAGCCCCGCTAAGATTACACATGCACGCAAGGCTATCGCTCGCGTAAAGACAGAGTTGCGTCAGCGCGAACTTAACAACAAATAAACTCCCCACAAATGGAAAAGAGAAATTTAAGAAAAGAACGCATCGGGGTTGTTTCGAGCAACAAGGGTGACAAGACCATCACCGTAATGGTGAAGTGGAAAGAGAAGCACCCCATTTATGGCAAATTTGTCAACAAAACTAAGAAATATCACGCTCACGACGAAAAGAACGAATGTTCAGTCGGCGACACCGTCCGCCTCATGGAGACCCGTCCCCTCAGCAAGACCAAGCGCTGGCGCCTCGTGGAAATCATCGAAAAAGTGAAGTAAACTATGATACAGACTGAAAGCCGTTTAACAGTAGCCGACAACAGTGGCGCTAAAGAAGCCCTCTGCATCCACGTACTTGGTGGTACCGGCCGTCGTTATGCCTCTGTAGGTGACATCATTGTCGTTTCTGTCAAGAGTGTCATTCCTTCATCAGACGTTAAGAAAGGCACAGTGTCTAAGGCAGTGGTTGTCCGTACCAAAAAGGAAATCCGCCGTCCCGATGGCTCTTACATCCGTTTCGATGACAATGCCTGTGTGCTTCTCAACAATGCAGGCGAACTCCGCGGAACCCGTATCTTCGGTCCTGTTGCCCGCGAACTCCGTGCTGCAAACCAGATGAAGATCGTCTCACTCGCACCCGAAGTCCTCTAATCATCTTAACCGTCAAAAACAATAAACGTAATGAGCAAATCACATATCAGAAAAGGCGACATCGTCTATGTTCTTGCCGGCGAAGACCGTGGCAAGGAGGGTCGAGTGCTCAAGGTTCTCGTGCAGAAGCAGAAAGCCATCGTTGAAGGCATCAACATGGTGACCAAGGCTACAAAGCCCAATGCACAGCACCCTCAGGGAGGCCTCATCAAGATGGAAGCTCCCATCCACATCTCCAACCTTTCACTCATCGACCCCAAATCAGGAAAGCCCACCCGCGTGAGCTGCCGCCGCGATGAGAAAGGCCAGTTAATTCGTATCTCTAAAAAATCAGGTGAGGAAATTAAGTAATGAGCACCGAAACAGTTAAAAAAGACTATAAGGAACGCATCGTTCCCGCCCTGACCGAGAAGTTCAGCTACACCACACCTATGCAGGTGCCCAAGTTGAAGAAGATTGTCATCAACCAGGGTCTTGGCGCTGCTACTCAGGACAAGAAACTCATCGAGACCGCGATCAACGAGCTCACCGCCATCACCGGCCAGAAAGCTGTCGCTACTCTTTCTCGCAAGGACATCTCTAACTTCAAACTCCGTAAGAAGATGCCCATCGGTGTCATGGTGACACTCCGCCGTGAGAAAATGTATGAATTCCTCGAGCGTCTTATCCGCGTCGCTCTGCCCGTATCCGCGACTTCAAGGGTATCAACGGCAAGCTTGACGGACGTGGTAACTACACCCTCGGTATCACCGAACAGATTATCTTCCCCGAAATCAACATTGATACCATCAATAAGCTCATGGGTATGAACATCACTTTCGTAACTTCGGCAAACACCGACGAAGAAGGTTATGCTCTGCTCAAGGAATTTGGTCTCCCTTTCAAAAACGCTAAAAACTAAGCTTAAGCTATGGCAAAAGAATCAATGAAGGCACGCGAGGTAAAACGCGCTAAGCTCGTTGCCAAGTATGCCAAGAAGAAAGCCGAACTCAAGGCTGCCGGTGACTACGAAGGTCTCCAGCTCCTCCCGAAGAACGCTTCTACCGTACGCCTCCACAACCGTTGCTCGATCACCGGTCGTCCGAAAGGCTACATGCGTCAGTTCGGTATTTCACGTATTCAGTTCCGCGAAATGGCTTCTGCCGGTCTCATCCCCGGTGTGAAGAAAGCTTCTTGGTAAGCACAGTCAATATGCCGGTAGCTGGATGGACTGTCGACGACAGCCATTGATGCTTCCACAGATCCCGCAAACGTTTCCTGATAGTCCGACGGCTCGAGAGTCGTTACCTCTAAGCGGAGTCCCCACGGTCACTCAAAGTTACTCCATAATCCCGCAGGACCAAGGCCCGCAGCCGTCCGACAGAAAGGAACTCCACGGCGATCTCCGTAGCGCAGCTGTATTTTTATAAACCGGCTTCCGACCAATCATCGCAACCTCTACCTCTAATCCTCGTTACACTCCTAAAGAATCACAGTGAGTATTAAATATTGTTGGGAAAATCCCAATCAATTTAAACATTTTTCAAAATGACTGATCCTATAGCAGATTATCTGACAAGATTGAGAAATGCAATCAAAGCCAACCACCGTGTGGTAGAGATTCCTGCCTCAAACTTGAAGCGAGAGATCACCAAGATTCTCTTCGAACAAGGCTACATCCTCAACTACAAATTTGAGGAAAGCGAAAATCCAGCGGGCACAATCAAGATTGCCCTCAAGTATGATCCGGTTGACAAGGTCAACGCAATCAAGAGCCTTGAGCGCGTGTCTCGTCCCGGTCTCCGCCGTTATACCGGCTACAAAGATATGCCTCGTGTGTTGAATGGACTCGGCATCGCCATCCTCTCGACCTCGAAGGGTGTGATGACTAATAAGAAGGCCCGCGACCTCAAGATTGGTGGCGAGGTCCTTTGCTACGTTTACTAATCAATAAGGAGGATACATAATTATGTCACGTATAGGTAAAGCTCCCATTGAAATCCCCGCAGGTGTCACTGTCACCGTCGACAAGGATAATGTAGTAACCGTAAAAGGCCCCAAAGGCACACTCAACCAGAACGTAAATCCCGACCTCGAAATCAAGGTTGAAGACGGTCACCTCACAGTGACCCGTCCCAGCGACGACCGCGAGCACCGCGCTCAGCATGGTCTCTACCGCGCGCTCATCCACAACATGATTGTCGGCGTTTCTACAGGCTATCGCAAGGAAATGGAATTAGTAGGTGTGGGTTACCGCGCCGCCGCCACCGGTCAGGTGCTTGAGCTTTCGCTTGGTTACTCACACGCAATATATATCAAGCTTCCCCCGAAGTCAAGGTTGAAGCTAAGAGCGAGCGTAACAAGAATCCTCTCATCATCCTTGAGAGCGACGACAAGCAGCTCCTCGGCCAGGTGTGTGCCAAGATCCGTTCACTCCGCAAGCCCGAACCCTACAAGGGCAAAGGTATCAAGTTTGTGGGCGAAGTTATCCGTCGCAAGTCGGGTAAGTCGGCAAGTGCTAAATAATTAAATTGATTAAAACAATGGTTTCTAAGATACAACGTAGAAATAAAATCAAAGCCCGTATCCGTGGCAAGATTTCCGGCACCGCCGCACGTCCCCGCATGTCGGTTTTCCGCAGCAACAAGCAGATCTATGTCCAGCTCATCGACGACCTCGCAGGCACTACAATCTGCGCCACATCGTCAAAGGGCATCGAAGAGGGCACTAAGTGTGAAATTGCAGCCAAGGTTGGCGAGGCTATCGCTCAGAAAGCCATCGCTGCAGGTATCACTGAAGTCGTGTTCGACCGTAACGGTTACCTTTTCCATGGCAGAGTAAAATCATTGGCTGACGCCGCACGTAAGGGCGGTCTTAAATTCTAATAAGATATGGCAAATAAGAATAATAAAGTAAAGTCTACTAACGATCTCGAACTCAAGGATCGTCTGGTTGCCATCAACCGCGTTACCAAGGTGACCAAGGGTGGCCGCACCTTTACATTCGCAGCCATCGTTGTCGTTGGTAATGAAAACGGCATCGTAGGTTGGGGCCTCGGCAAAGCTAATGAAGTTCAGGCTGCCATCGCAAAGGGTGTTGAAGCAGCTAAGAAGAATCTTATCAAGGTTCCCGTTCACCGTGGCACTATCCCCCACGAGCAGTTCGCAAAATTCGGCGGTTCTCGCGTAATCCTCAAGCCCGCAAGCCACGGTACCGGTGTTAAGGCCGGTGGTGCGATGCGTGCCGTGCTTGAAAGCGTCGGAATCACTGACGTCCTTGCTAAGTCTAAGGGCTCTTCCAACCCCCACAACCTCGTAAAGGCTACCATCGCCGCTCTCGGTGAAATGCGTTCACCCGCTCAGGTAGCACAGAACCGTGGTATCTCTATCGAACAAGTGTTTAACGGCTAATCTCCATATATCAGATGGCAAAAATTAAAATCACCCAGATTAAGAGCCGCATCAACGCTCCTGCTGTACAGAAGCGTACACTTGATGCTCTCGGCTTGAGAAAAATGCATCACTCGGTAGTTCTTGAAGACACTCCCTCTGTGATGGGTATGGTTAAAGCAGTACGCCACTTGGTAGAAGTGACCAACGCCTAATTTCTAAAAATCATCAACACAACTATGGATTTAAGCAATTTAAAACCCGCTGTAGGCTCTGTACCGAAGAAAACCCGCATCGGTCGTGGCGCCGGTTCTGGCAAGGGTGGAACATCTACCCGCGGTCACAAAGGTGCAAAGTCCCGTTCAGGCTACAGCCGTAAGATAGGCTTCGAAGGTGGTCAGATGCCTCTTCAGCGTCGCCTCCCCAAATTCGGTTTCAAACCCCTGTCTCGCACTGAATACAAGGCTGTCAACCTCGTTGACCTCGAAAACCTTGCAAATTCTGCTAACCTCGAGAAGATCGGCGTTGCAGAACTCATCGCAGCAGGTCTCGTCAATGGCAAGCAGCCCGTCAAGATTCTTGCCAACGGCAAGCTCACCAAAAAGCTCACCGTTGAAGCAAACGCATTCTCTGCAGCTGCTGAGAAGGCTATTGTTGAAGCCGGAGGCTCTATCAATAAAATTTAATCCCCCTTCTCCTCGAAATGAGATTTATTGAAACAATTCGTAACATCTGGACCATTGAAGAACTGAGGAAACGCATTCTCGTCACTCTTCTGTTGGTGCTCGTTTATCGTCTCGGCTGTTACGTCGTGCTTCCCGGCATCTCGCCTGAAGACCTCGACGCACTGTCGAAGTTCACCAACAAGAGCGGTCTGATGCAGCTTCTTGACATGTTCTCAGGAGGCGCGTTCTCTCAGGCTTCGATCTTCGCTCTCGGTATCATGCCCTACATCACTGCGTCCATCGTGATTCAGCTGCTCGGCATGGTTCTCCCTTCTTTCCAGAAGATGCAGAGCGAGGGCGAAAGCGGCCGTCAGAAACTCAGTCAGTATACCCGTTATCTGACTGTGCTGATTCTTTGTCTTCAGGGTCCTGCATATCTTGTAAATCTCCAAGTCCAGGTGAGTGCCGCCACCGGCGGTGCCCACATGGGCGCTTGGACTATAGCCTTCCTGACAGTAATCCTTGCCGCCGGTTCTATGTTCATCATGTGGCTCGGCGAGCGCATCACTGATCGCGGCATCGGCAATGGTATCTCCTTCATAATCCTTGTAGGTATCATTGCCCGTCTTCCGGGAGCGCTCTTCTATGAATTCACAAGCCGTCTTCCCGGTGCTACCGGAAGTCAGGGCGGTCTGATTATGTTCGTAGTCGAGATCATTCTCCTTTTCGCCGTGACTGTCGGTGCGGTGCTTCTCGTTCAGGGAACACGCAAGGTGCCCGTACAGTACGCCAAGCGTATCGTCGGCAACCGTCAGTATGGAGGTGCCCGCCAATACATACCTTTGAAGGTTAACGCCGCCGGTGTGATGCCTATCATCTTCGCACAGGCCATCATGTTCATCCCGATCACCCTCGCAGGCTTCGGCAGCTCTGAAGGTTCATCAGGATTCTATGCAGCCTTCTCTGATATCAATGGCTTTTGGTATAATCTTGTCTACTTCGTGCTCATTGTAGCCTTCACTTACTTCTACACTGCCATCACAGTGCGTCCCACCCAGATGGCTGAAGACATGAAGCGCAACAATGGCTTCATCCCCGGTGTAAAGCCTGGTAAGAAGACCGCTGAGTATCTCGACTCTATTATGTCGCGCATCACTCTCCCCGGATCTATTTTCCTCGGCATTGTGGCTATCCTTCCCGCCTTCGCGCGATTCTTTGGCATCAGCCAGAACTTCGCCCAGTTCTTCGGCGGAACATCGCTTCTGATTCTCGTAGGTGTCGTCCTCGATACCCTCCAGCAGATTGAAAGCCACCTTATGATGCACCATTATGACGGCCTCATGAAGGACGGCAAGATCAAGGGCCGCACAACCGGCTCGGCATATTAATGCCATTAACTCGATTACCGCAGATTTTTTCATTAGATAAATGATTTATCTTAAGACACCCGAAGAAATCGAAAAAGTGCAGCAGGCATGCACGCTTGTGAGCCGCACACTTGGCGAAATCGCCAAGTGGGTGGCTCCGGGCGTGACTACCCGTCACCTCGACAATATAGCAAGGGAATTCATGCGCGACAACGGCGGCAAGCCAGCCTGTCTTGGTTACGGAGGATTCCCCGGCACACTCTGTATAGAAGTCAATGAAACCGTCGTCCACGGATTTCCATCCGGATATGAACTGCGCGACGGCGATATAGTAGGCATCGACACCGTTGTCGAGCTTGACGGCTACAACGGAGATATGTGCTACACTTTCCCGGTTGGCGAAGTCGCTCCTGAGATCCTTGCACTCTGCAAGACAACCAAGGAATCGCTCTATAAAGGCATCGCGGCCGCTCAGGAGGGAAAGCGCATCGGCGACATCGCGAATGCAGTCCAGACTTATTGCGAACGCCACGGCTACACAGTCGTCCGCGAGATGTGCGGACATGGCATCGGACGAAAAATGCACGAAGACCCCGAAGTCCCCAACTACGGACGTCGTGGAGTCGGACCCGTCCTGAAAAAAGGCATGTGTATATGTATCGAACCGATGATCAATCTTGGCAGCCGTAACATTGTCATCGAGAAAGACGGCTGGCAATGTCGCACCAAAGACCGCAAGCCGTCGGCCCATTATGAGCATACAATCGCCATCGACACCGACGGCCCCCGTATCCTCACCACCTTTGACTACATAGAGGAAGCCCTCGGAGATAAATTCATTTAGCATTTAAAATCAATTGTTGAAACCAAACTATAAGATATGGCAAAACAGGCAGCAATCGAACTTGACGGCACTATCGTCGAAGCATTATCGAATGCAATGTTTCGTGTCGAGCTTGAAAACGGTCATGAGATCACAGCCCATATTTCAGGCAAGATGCGAATGCACTACATCAAGATTCTTCCCGGCGACAAAGTGAAAGTCGAAATGTCACCCTATGATCTTTCGAAGGGACGCATCGCTTTCCGTTATAAATAATCCGGGAATCCATCATCAAAAGAAACAATAATCATCTTCAATACACTGATAAGCAATGAAAGTAAGAGCTTCTGTTAAAAAGCGCACTCCCGATAGCAAAATCGTGCGCCGCAAGGGACGTCTTTACGTCATCAACAAGAAAAATCCTAAATACAAGCAGCGTCAAGGCTAATGAGCTGTCCGGCGAAGCGGACAGCTCTATTATAGGCTCCTATTAGTTAATATTTCTCAATGATTCCTAATAAGTGTTTTAAATGGTCGCTCAACCGCTTCGCAGTCAGCAAAAAAGTATTACCTTTGCAAAAATTTTAGTCAAGTAATCAAATAATTATATGGCAGTAAGAATCGTGGGAGTTGACCTCCCCCAAAACAAAAGAGGTGAAATCGCCCTGACCTATATTTTTGGTATCGGACGCAGCGCAGCCAAGACAATCCTTGGAAAGGCAGGCGTTGACGTGAATATCAAGGTTAAGGACTGGAGCGACGATCAGGCAGCCAAGGTTCGCGAAGTAATCGGCAGCGATTACAAGGTGGAGGGTGACCTTCGCAGCGAAATCCAGCTCAACATCAAGCGTCTCATGGACATCGGTTGCTACCGTGGCATCCGTCATCGTAACGGTCTTCCCGTGCGTGGCCAGAGCACTAAGAACAACGCCCGTACTCGCAAGGGTCGCAAGAAAACTGTTGCTAACAAGAAAAAAGCTACTAAATAATAAATCAACATGGCAAAAAAGACAGTCGCAGCTAAGAAAAGAAACGTTAAGGTCGACGCCGCCGGTCAGCTTCACGTTCACTCGTCTTTCAACAACATTATTGTGTGCTTAGCCAACTCTGAAGGTCAGGTTATCTCATGGTCCTCTGCAGGCAAGATGGGATTCCGTGGCTCTAAGAAGAACACTCCCTACGCTGCTCAGATGGCAGCTCAGGACTGTGCGAAAGTTGCCTATGACCTCGGCCTCCGCAAAGTGAAGGCTTATGTAAAGGGTCCCGGTAACGGTCGCGAATCAGCTATCCGTACAGTTCACGGTGCAGGCATCGAAGTTACTGAAATCGTTGACGTAACTCCGCTTCCCCACAACGGATGCCGTCCTCCCAAGCGTCGTCGCGTATAATACGCTTCCCGCTTTCAGCATCGGAGCTTCCCGCTCTTAACTTTCATTACGATTATTGAGAAGCCAGCCGAATGCTGATCACAAAAGTAAATTTTGATCCATCAATTTTACATTAGTCCCTGATTTCACTGAAAAAATCCGCCCCGGTTTCTGAACAGTAAATGATGTCAGACATATCAGGCGACAGGCTATAAGTGAAATAGACCATATTTTTTTCACCTCTCTATGGTCGCGGCTGTCACGAAAGTCTCTCGCAGCCGGAGCGACGGAATCAGAGACAGACAATTTCAAACAAACACAAAAATGGCAAGATACACAGGTCCCCGCACCAAAATCGCCCGTAAATTTGGCGAACCCATCTTCGGTGAAGATAAAGTCCTCGCCAAGAAAAACTATCCCCCGGGCCAGCACGGACTCAACAAGAGAAGAAAAACTTCTGAATACGGTGTCCAGCTTCGCGAAAAGCAGAAGGCTAAATACACCTATGGCGTGCTTGAAAAGCAGTTCCACAACCTTTTCGACAAGGCATCGCGCGCTAAGGGTATCACCGGTGAGATCCTCCTTCAGCTTCTTGAAGGCCGTCTCGACAACGTAGTTTATCGTCTCGGAATCGCTCCCACCCGTGCAGCAGCCCGCCAGCTCGTACTCCACCGCCACATCGTCGTTAACGGCAAGGTCGTAAACATCGCATCTTACGCAGTTAAGCCCGGCGACGTTATCGGTGTCCGCGAAAAATCAAAGTCTCTCGAAGTAATTGCCGACGCACTCGCCGGTTTCAATCACAGCAAATATCCTTGGCTGGAATGGGACGAAAGCCTTAAGGCCGGTAAGTTCCTCCACGTTCCCGCCCGTGAAGATATCCCTGAGAACATCAAAGAGCAGCTTATCGTCGAGTTGTATTCTAAATAATCATTAAATTAAGATCCATGGCTATATTAGCATTCCAGAAACCCGACAAAGTCCTCATGTTGGAAGCCGACAATCAATTCGGTAAATTTGAGTTTAAGCCATTGGAACCGGGATATGGTATAACCATTGGCAACGCCCTGCGTCGCATTCTCCTCTCCTCGCTCGAAGGTTTTGCTATTTCGTCGATTCGCATCGACGGCGTAAGACACGAGTTTGACACTATCCCCGGCGTAAAGGAAGATGTCACAAACATCATTCTTAACCTCAAAAAAGTCAACCTTAAGCAGACGGTTGAAGATACCGACTTTGAAAAGGCTACCATCACTGTGTCAGGTCAGGAAGAGTTCACAGCCGGTGACATTAGCAAAGGTCTTACAGGATTCGAAGTCCTCAATCCTGACCTTGTGATCTGTCATTTGGATCCGAGCGCCAGCTTCACTATTGATCTCACCATCAACAAAGGGCGTGGTTGGGTTCCCGCCGAGGAAAACCGCAATGCAAACGATGCTATTGATGTCCTCGCTATCGACTCTATCTACACCCCGATCCAGAACGTGAAATATACAGTGGAGAACTTCCGTGTCGATCAGAAGACCGACTACGACAAGCTCACCCTTGAAATCACAACCGACGGATCTATCCTTCCGAAGGATGCTCTTAAGGAAGCAGCCAAAATCCTCATCTATCACTTCATGCTCTTCTCCGATGAAAAGATTACTCTTGAAACGGACGAGACTGACGGTGAAGAGGAATTTGATGAAGAAGTGCTCCACATGCGACAGCTTCTCAAGAGCAAGCTCGTGGATATGGATCTTTCTGTCCGCGCACTCAACTGCCTCAAGAGCGCCGAGGTCGAGACCCTTGGTGAACTGGTGGTCTTTAACAAGACCGACCTCCTGAAATTCCGTAACTTCGGTAAGAAGTCACTCACCGAACTCGATGAGCTCCTTGCCAACCTCAATTTGTCGTTCGGAATGGACATTTCAAAATATAAACTTGATAAAGAGTAATTATAACGATGAGACACAATAAAAAATTCAATCACCTCAGTCGCAAGAAGGCTCATCGCGACGCTCTGCTCGCCAACATGACGATTTCGCTGATCATGCACAAGCGCATCTTCACCACTCTCGCCAAGGCCAAGGCACTCCGCGTCTATGCTGAGCCCCTCATCAACCGCGCTAAGGAAGACAGCACTCCCAACCGTCGCCTCGTCTTCGCTCACCTTCAGAACAAAGAGGCCGTGACTGAACTCTTCCGCGAAATCGCTCAGAAGATTGCTAACCGCCCCGGTGGTTACACCCGCATCCTTAAGACTGGCAACCGTCTCGGTGACAACGCCAAGACTTGCTTCATCGAACTCGTTGACTACAACGAAAACATGCTTAAGGACAACGGCGCCAAGAAGTCAACCCGCACCCGTCGTTCACGTCGTGGCGGAAAGGCTAACGCTGCTGAAGCTCCTGCTGCAGAAGCTCCCAACGCTGAAGCACCTGCAACTGAAGCACCCGTCGCTGAATAATCTTCTTCGCAAGATATATCACAGAATAAATGAAAATCATCGTCGGATTCCTCAGGATTCCGGCGATGATTTCTTTTTATAGGGATGCCTGAAAGGATTGACCCAATCGGTAATCAATGATAGATACCATGTCTTTCAGATGCTTAATATCACTTGACAGATTCGTTGACGGATAAACATAACAGATTTATAAGTTAGAAGATTAATGTATTATGGCTCGATTCACCGCCGGTGAGCGCAGAGGTCTCTTCGTTCTCATAATAGTGTTGGGATTGCTGACGCTATATCTCGTTGTCAGAAATGCTTTGGCAACACAGCAGACTGTCACTCCACCTTCTGTATGCAGTGTCGATACAATAGCCATATCTGATACCGTTTCCGCTGGTCTCAAAGCCGACAGTGCTGCCGTAAAGCCATCACGGCGTAAAAAGGTCAGCCATCGCCGGACGGAAGCTCCGCCGTGTCGAAGTCCGCTTGACGAAGGTGTCAATTGAGCCTGTGTGGCATGAATTGTATATAAAATTCGGTCGCCTTGTCCGTCATCAGATGGGCAAGGCGACCGTTTGTCTGTAGGGATGAAATATCTTATCGTTAATTTAAGATATTGTATGGAGTGCTTGTATGAGATTTTCGTGCATGATGTCAGAGATCCAGAGCATCGGGAGTGTCTTCGCTAACAGGGATAGCCGTATTGACATTCTTGCTGCCGATAAGACCGTAATAGAGCAGATATGCAAGCATTGCTACTACAAGCCAATATGAAGTCATATATCCGCTTGCTTTGGCAATGGCGTTCTGGATAAGAGGCATCACGCCGCCGACCACCATCATCATGAAAATACCCGACGCCTGAGCGGTGTATTTACCGAGACCTTCGACTGCGAGGTTGAATATGCCACCCCACATGATGGATGTGCACAGACCGCAAAGGATTAGCAGGAACGCGCTCACAGGCACTTGTGCACCACCTTCATAGAGGAACTCGGGCACAGGGAATGTGGTGGTCTTCGGGATGAAAATAGCAAGGATAATAAGGATGATGGCTGTTGACGAAACTGCGATGAGCTGGCTGCGCGACGATACAGAACCGCTGATAAAGCCCGACAGCGTACGTCCGACAAGCATGAAAAGCCAATAGACGGCGACAATTGCGCCTGCAATGGCCGAAGCCTGTCCCTCGACGCCCGCGCCGTTGGCGCTCTGGTCGGCGAGATAGAAGTTAAGTGTGCCGGGTATGCCGATTTCAATACCTACATAGAAGAAGATACCGATAACGCCGAGCACCGTATGGCGGAAATTCCAAGGGGAGTGGCTGTATTTTATCTTTCGTCCATTGCTGAGATTAGGCTCGGGTATGGAAACAAAGCTGAGAATGATGAATGCGACAGCAAAGATGCCTATGCCGAGGAAGAGCAGAGGATTGACAGCTCCGATCTGAGTCTGCTTGCTGAGCACACCGATAAGCATACCCACGAAGAGAGGTGTCAGAGTGCCGGAAAGAGAGTTGAGTGCGCCGCCGAACTGCAGGAGCTGGTTGCCACGGTTGCCTCCGCCGCCGAGAAGGTTGAGCATCGGGTTGACCACGGTGTTGAGCATGCAGACACAGAAACCGCAGATGAACGCACCGAGGAGATAGATGAAGAAGTTGAGGGTAATCGGGAATGAAGTCGCGATTCCTTCTGCATTAGTCGACGAGAATGTTGTAACTACAGTCTCTGTCCCGACGATGCTCGAAAGGAACTGTACAAAGAGTCCGACAACGCCGACTGCGAGCGCCCATAGGGCTGTTTTTTTGTAGCCGATGCGCACGAGCATGTTGCCGGCCGGGATTCCCATAAACAGATAGGCAAGGAAGTTCATCATGTTGCCCATCATGCCGAGCACCGAGTTGCCTTCGAACTGATATCCCCATATCGTGCCGATCGGGGCTGCAAGATTGGTCACGAACGAGATCATGGCGTAGATGAAGAACATCACGACTATGGCCACTATCCGTGCATTGTTTTTTGGAGTCGTTTCCATTACGTTTAGTTTAGGTAGAATAGATTTGTTTGATTTATGAACTTAAAAATTTTTTATCTTAGAAATTTGACTTTAAGCGGGCAACATAAATGTTGAAACTATGTTTCAGCAAAGTTAATGATTCTTTTTTGAATTTCTTTGTTTATTAAATGTGTTTTCCGGCATGCTTTTCGCCCTGTTTTCAATGAATGGATTTTTCAGAATCAGGCCGGAATGGAAAAAGTAGCTCAAAAGTAACTTAAATTTCGTGTTTTTTCTTCAAAAAGGCATTGAGGCACACTGTAAGCGCATTTTTTTGAAAAATTTATCGGCTAAAATTGTTGTCAATTCGTCAACATTTTTTACTTTTGTGTCGCTATTTTGTCAACGTTCGCCCATTGGCTGTCCATTTTCCGGCGGGGATATGTGCCGGCGAGTGGCCATCCATTGGAAAAAGAACGATTTTTTATAAAAACATCAATCTCCAAACCGCTGAACATAAAAACGCAAAAGCTGATCACTATCTACATGTAAATATAGCTCTAATTAAATGCAGCTCTAATCTACTCTGCTCGACTCTACTGAAACGATCCATTCCGCCATCAAGAGGATTGTGCGGATCTCCAATCTACTTCCTCTCATTTACTATGCCCTGACAATTCCACCGGCGAGTCCGGCTCAGTTCTTATTTATCAATTCACCTTCTTGCTTCGCATGAAGATTTTTATGGCGTTCGAGTCGCTTCTCCCTGCCTCCGTGCTTGCCGGAAGTAGCGGCGGACTTCTGTAAAATGCGCTTATCTCTCCACGGGAAAAGGATTGTCATGCTTGTTCACCAACGAAATTTTCTGATGAGATGTCCGTATTAGCCTTGACGTGTGTCCGTGTGACACCGAAGGCAGATGCAGGGATGCTCGCTGCTCCGGCGTCTCTCTTTTTTCAGGGGGCTTCAACTAAACGAGCATATAGGATTCGCGCATTTTCATGTCGCTGTCCGAAGCCCCCTCCCCATTGCCGTTTCACGCAATGCCGTGGAAGCGTTCAGGCTGAAAAATATGATTCCGTCAAATCTACGCACGGGATCAAGACATAGGTGATAATCCTCTTTGTGAAAAGCGGTGCATCTATTATTTGTTACTATTGTGTGTCGAATTCCTTGTCATCACGACAGGGAATTCGTTTTTATTGTCCGTGAATATCTCAAATGGATTCTTATTTATATCATATTGACGGTTTTCTTCTGTTATTTCAGCGAATATTTGTATATTTGCACTACTCTCTGCATACCGAAAAGTCTTCATGTATAAACTTAAATGATTTTAACAATATAATTAACCCCATGAATCTGACAGCAATTAACCGCGCAGCCGACAATATCCGTATTCTCGCTGCCTCGATGGTTGAAAAAGCAAAATCCGGTCATCCCGGTGGCGCCATGGGCGGCGCTGACTTTGTAAATGTGCTCTACTCGCAATTCCTTATTACCGACCCCGACGACGGCAAGTGGCTTGGCCGTGACCGTTTCTTCCTTGATCCCGGTCACATGTCCCCCATGCTCTACAGCGTGCTCGCGCTCTTCGGACACTACACAATGGCCGAGCTTGAACAGTTCCGTCAGTGGGGCTCTCCGACTCCCGGTCACCCCGAGCTTCATCCCGAGCGCGGTGTTGAAAACACTTCCGGCCCTCTCGGACAAGGCCATACAATGGCTGTGGGATGTGCGATCGCCGAGCGTTTCATGACCGCTCGTTTCGGCGAGTGGATGAGCCACAAGACCTACGCTTTCATTTCCGACGGCGGCATTCAGGAAGAAATCTCGCAGGGCGCCGGCCGTCTCGCCGGATTCCTCGGTCTCCACAACCTCATCATGTTCTACGACAGCAACCGTGTGCAGCTTTCAACAATGGTCGATGCGGTCGACTGCGAGGATGTGGCTTCTAAATACCGCGCTTGGAACTGGAACGTGATTGAAATCAACGGCAATGACCCCAAGGAAATCGCCGAAGCTATCGTGGCCGCACAGGGCGAAAAGCAGCGTCCGACTCTCATCATCGGCCACACTGTCATGGGCAAGGGCGTCGTCAAAGCTGACGGCTCTAACTTCGAAGGACAGTGCTCTACCCACGGTCAGCCTCTTAGCGCATCAGGCGCAGACTATGCCGCTACAATGAAAAACCTCGGCGCTGATCCCGAAAATCCTTGGGTTATTTTCGACGATGTCAAGGCTCTCTACGATGCCCGTCGCGCAGAGCTTCGCGAAATCGTAAAGGCAAAGCGTGCCGAACAGGCCGCATGGGAAGCCGCAAATCCCGAGCTTGCCAAGGAACTCCACACATTCCTCAACAACGAGCTTCCTGAAATCGACTGGAGAGCCATCCCCCACAAGCCTAACATCGCGTCGCGTCAGGCTTCGGCCGATGTCCTCGGTGTGCTTGCCGAGAAGGTCAACAACATGATTGTTTCTTCAGCCGACCTCGCAAACTCCGACAAGACCGACGCATTCCTCAAGAAGACACATCCGTTTACCAACGGTGACTTCTCGGGTGCATTCCTCCACGCAGGTGTATCGGAGCTCACAATGGCCGCCGTGATGAACGGTATCGCACTCCACGGAGGTGTGATCGGCGCATGTGGCACATTCTTTGTGTTCAGCGACTACATGAAGCCCGCAGTCCGCATGGCTGCTCTCATGGAGCTCCCCGTGAAGTATATCTGGACTCACGACGCATTCCGCGTAGGTGAGGACGGCCCGACCCACGAACCCGTCGAGCAGGAAGCACAGCTCCGTCTCATGGAAGAGCTCCGCAACTTCAACGGCGAGCCTTCGATGCTTGTGCTCCGTCCGGCCGACGCTGCCGAGACTTCCGTAGCTTGGGCGATGGCAATGGAGAACTTCAAGACTCCCTCGGCTCTCGTGCTTTCACGCCAGAACCTCCCCGACCTTCCCGCTGCTTCAGGCGACCGCTTTGCCGAGGCGAACGCCGGATGCCGCAAGGGCGGTTACACCGTTGTCGAAGTTGAAAACCCCGATGTGATTCTCGTCGCAAACGGTTCGGAAGTATCGCTCCTCTGCGAAGTTGCCGAGAAGCTTGCTGCCGAAGGCAAGAAAGCCCGCGTCGTGTCAGTTCCCTCGCTCGGTCTCTTCTTCCTTCAGGATGCCGACTACCGCAAGTCGGTCATGACTCCCGGCGTTCCCGCTTTCGGTCTGACCGCAGGCCTTCCCTCGACCCTCCGCGAAATCGTGGGTGCCGACGGCATGGTGTTCGGTCTTGACCACTTCGGCGCATCTGCCCCCTACAAGGTGCTTGACGAGAAGTTTGGCTTCACCGCCGCTCATGTCAAGGGACTTGTCGACAAGTTCCTCGGTGCATAAAAAGTCATGCGACAAGCGCCGGTTGCTTGCATGGCAACAGAAATTGTCATAACTTTGCAACCAATCTAACGATAGTTCTTTATATTATATCGAAGCCTGCGACCCGATGTGGACCGCAGGCTTTTTTTGTGCAGGATTTGTCCTTTGGATGCAGGATGTGTTTCTTTTCTATGATATTCTATGCCGTATGCGGCTCTTCCATGCTTTATCTGACGAGCGGGATATATTGGCCGTAGCCCTCGGCTGCCATCCTGTTGAGAGGAATGAACCGGAGCGAGGCGCTGTTGATGCAGTAGCGCAATCCTCCGCGCTCCTTAGGCCCGTCTGGGAACACATGGCCGAGATGTGAGTCGCCGACACGGCTTCTGACTTCCGTGCGGTCCATTCCATGGCTAAGGTCTCTCTTTTCGACTATCACTTCATCGCTGACAGGGTGCGAGAAGCTTGGCCAGCCACATCCAGAGTCAAACTTGTCGGTCGACACGAAGAGCGGTTCGCCTGTCGTGACATCGACATAGATTCCTTTTTCGTGATTGTCGAAATACTCGTTGCGGAACGGCGCTTCGGTGGCGTTCTGCTGCGTGACGGCATACTGTTCCGCTGTCAGTTCCGAGCGCAGCCGCGCGTCGTCAGGACGACTGTAGGCCGATGGGTCGACATGAGCCTGTGGCCGCTTGGTCACTCGCCGGGCAACTTCAAACAGCCGTGGGTCTATGTGGCAATATCCTCCCGGATTCTTGTCGAGATAGTCCTGATGATATTCTTCGGCCGGATAGAAATTCTGAAGCTCCTTGACCTCGACGGCTATCGGGAGGCGGTGGAGCTGCGCTTCCTTTGCGATTTCGGCGAGAGCCGTCTGCTGCTGGCGGGGATTGGTGTAGTAGATGCCTGTCCTATACTGAGTCCCCGGTCGTTGCCCTGACGGTTGACCGAAGTCGGGTCGATGGTCATGAGATAGAGCTGAATCAGTGACGGCAGGTCGATGCGAGTGGTGTCATACTCCACTTTCACGCCTTCGGCGGCCATTGTCTGCCCGGTGCAGACCTCACTGTAGGTCGGATCGGGAATCAGGCTGTTGGCATAGCCGGCTTCGGTGTCGACCACACCGTCGATCTGCTTGATGAAGTGTTCCGTTCCCCAGAAGCACCCTCCTGCAAAATAGATTGTCTCAATGTTGTTGATGTTATCGTTGTCCATAGTCTGTCGGTTTTTCTCTGCCGGAGTCGCACACGAGGCGGTCATGACGACGGCCGGCAGCGCTGCGAGTATGATTTTCATGTCGTTAAAACGTCGGAACGTTTCATTAGGTTTGTCGGCAGCGCTCTCAAACCGTCGGCCGGCATCTGTATGTGTTAATTTTAAGAAAGCATTGTGAAAAAAGCAGGGCGACAAACCTTAAATTCGGTTAATGTCGTCCTGCTTTTCAGATGGTCATAAAATCATACGGCCATTTTAGAGTTTTTAAACAACCTATTATTCTGTCAAGCGTTGAAGCCTGCGTATGTGTCAGCGGGCCATGATTTTGCGGACGGTTGTCCCTGCCTTGACGATATAGAGTCCGGGTGCGGGGACTGAAAGGTGTCCGTTGCCGTTGCCACGGGCGATAAGCTGGCCGGTGATGCTGTAGATTTCAGTTATTTCCGCTCCCTCGACATAGATATCGAGACCGTTGACACGGATGGTCGCTTCTTTGCTGTCGGCGCTTATGTCGGCGATGCCTGAGCTTGCGACTTCCATTCTGATTTCGTCGGGCGAGCCGGCGGGCACTACGAGATAGGCTTTGTTGCGGGGCAGGTTGGCTTCGGTATATTTCACGAAACCGACCGAGCCGTCGGAGAGTTTGCCGAGCACTCGCATGGTCTCCGGGTCATTGGGGGTAAGATTCTTGTGGAGAAGGCTTGTATTGTTGAAGTAGACACCTTTGAGCTTGTTGTAGCTGATGGGGGCTGCTTCGCCTCCGAGGTCGAGTTTGTTGCCGGCGGTGAAAGGCGACGAACACTTGATGATGACAGGTGTTCCCTTGGGGACGGTGCCTTCAATCGGATAGATATAGGCTACGCCGTCGGCATACGATGTGACATAGTAGACTGTCATTCCCTCCGAATGGCAGGTGTAGGGGAAGTCAGCGTAGAGCGAGGCATAGAAGTCGCCGCCGTCATTTAATTCGGGAAGTATGCCGAAATAGTTGCTGTCGTCGGTGGTGACGGGGTGAAAATACCAGCGGAAATAATCGCCGTTGCCTATGGAGGTGACATAACCTCGGTCAGAGTCCCCCTCGGTGGAGTCGCCGATGTAGCGGGTCATGCCGCTGTTGCGTCCGAAGACCATGTAAGTCTCGAGTTTGGCATTTGCAAGACGGATGCTGACGGGATAGTCGATGATCGCCTTCACGCCTGTGCCCTGAGTCTGGAGGTCAAAGTCCTGATTCTTGCCGTTAAGATCCTTGACATAGATGATTGTCGAAGGGTCGGAGATGGTTTTTTCATAGTCCTTGTAGAGCTGGAGCGCTCCGAGTTCGGCTGTCGTTGCCTGAAAGTTAAGTTCGCCTTTGTCGTCAAGTACGTAGATGTAACGTCCGGTCTTGAAGTTCTGGACGCGGTAATATCCGTCACCTTCAATCTTGGCCGATGCGGAGAGTACTACGGCTGTAGCGACGAATGCTGTGATGAGCTTCTTCATTTCTAAATCGGAGATATGTGAAATTAAAAAAATGTCAAAGAATGGTTTTTTCGAGTTGCAAAATTACGACAAAAAATACTAAACCGAAAGAAAAGAATGTTAAAAATCGGGGCTGCGCCATTTCAGACACAGCCCCGATATATAGGACTTTACGTGTTTCGTAATCGCCGGTTATTCAACGATGCAGATTGCAACACGGTTCTGAGCGGGAGTGGGGTAGGGCTGATCCTCTACTTCACCCATGCTCTTGACTGTGATGCGGTCTGAAGCGATGCCGTATTCCTTGATGAGGGCGTTGGCAACCGCTTCGGCACGCTGAGCCGAGAGACGGAGGTTGAGCTTCATTGAACCTGTTCCCTTGTCGGCATAGCCTGTTACGGTTACCTTGGTATCGGGGTTGGTCTTCATGTAGCGGGCAACTTCAGCCACCTTATACATTTCGTCCTTGGTGATCTTGATGGTAGAAATCTTGAAGAATACGTCGCGGGTAAGAGGTGCGGGCACTTCCTTGATTACTTCCTTGACTACGATCTTCTCTACGGGAACTTCCACGATCTTTTCGATGATCTTGGGTTCGGCGGTAGCGGCGCAGCACTTTTTGCGCTTCTGCTTGGTGAAGGTTGTTCCGAAAGCATACTTCACGCCTACGAGGCCGTTGAAATACCAGTCGGCGTTACCTGCCTTCTTTGAGTTGTAGCCGTCGGGGAGGACGTTGGCTTGAAGTTCGAGGCCGAGTTTGAGGTTGCTGGTGAGGTTGTAGTCAGCATAAACGCCGAACTGACCTACGAAGCGGGCCTTTGTGCCGGTCCAGATGTTGCGGAGCACGTCGGGGCGGGCAGCTGCGTCGAGATCCTTGTAGACGCTTGCCTTGAGGGCGTTGTTGACGTCGTTGGCCTCGCCGTTGCGGGCTGCGATGTTAGCGCCGATACCAGCGAAGATGCCGGCGTTGACGGGACGCTCGGGGTTGAAGCCGCCGATGAGGTTAACGAGGTCGACTGTTGCGTTGACGGTGGGAGCTACGTAGTTCCACTTCCAGTCTGAACGCTTGCCGTCAACTTCGATTGAACCTTTTGAGGTCCATCCGTTGAAGATGAGGCGTGCGCCGAGTACGGGGTTGAAGCGGTAGCCTACGCCAACCTGTGCGTTGAACGATGCGAGTTTGCCGAAGCTGGTTTCTCCCAAGGTCTCCTGCATACCAACCTGCCCTTGGACATACCAGTGGGGCTGGAAGACATATTCTGTCTCCTCCTGCGCCTCCTGTGCGTTAGCCATGAAGGCTGCACAGAGGGCGAATGAGGCTGTTAGAAATAACTTGTTAATTTTCATGTTTTTAGTTTTCTAAAGATTTGAGCCTTGACGATTCGATTAGCGGATTACCTGTACGTAGCACTTAACAGTTGAAGTGTGACCGGTGAAGTCCATTGCCTGATAAGCGATTTCGTAGGTGAAGACACCACCCTTGGCACCGCGAACGTCGAGAGCCACGCGGTTTACGCGACCGTCGAGAACCTTAGCCATGCTTGCGTTGGCAGCATTCTTGAGAGCTGTGTTTTCGTTGCCGTTCTGGTCGGTAACCTTGACAACGCCGACAATCTTCTTGAATGCGGGGCAGACAGTCTCGAAGTTGTAGGTAGTAGCGAAAAGCTCGATAGCTTCGCCGTTACCCTTGAACTGTGAGGGCTGCTTAGCGTTGGTGCTGAGGAAGCCGAGGTTGCCGTCAGCCTTGCGGATGAACATCACGCTCTGGAGGTAGTGGTTAGGATCGCTGAGAACCTTGTTGATGCGGTCAGCAATAGAGTTGTATTTGTCGATGAGCTTGTTAACCTTGTTGAGGTAATCCTTGTTGATCTGGTCAACGAGGTTGTCGAGCTTATCCTGAATGCTGCCCATCATGTCGTTAACCTGATTTTCGATGCTTGCGATGAGGCCGTCAGGACCGTTGAATGCTGAGTCGACAGCTGCTTCAATCTGGCTCTGGAGCTTTTCGTTAAGGCTGGGTTCGTCAACCTTGCCTTCGAACCATTCGTTGACAGAAGCCTGAAGTTTGTCAACAATCTGCTGGAGGTCACCGGTGATATTTACCTTTTCATATGTCCAAGCATCGGCTTCACCGTTTTCATTGAAATGAGAAGGAACTTTGACTTCGATGATAGTTTCACCAACTTCATCGAATTCAATCTTGCCGAGGTCGAGTTCTACATCAAGCTTTACATCGCCGATTTCGAAGGGCTTGAGGCCGAGGTCAACGAGCGACTTGTCGATTTCGATAGGATCGATAGTCGGGAGTTTGTGGAATGATTCACCCTTGAGAGTAGCGAACGAGAGGGGCTTGAAGGCAGTTGCAGCAAGACCGTAGTTAGAGTAAACCTTCTGAGTTGAAGTAGCGCCACCCTTGCCTGAAATAGCTTCGTAAGTATAGCGGAGTGCGTTAGCGTCGCATACGTTCTGGAGCTGGCTGTAGATAGCCTTGAGAAGGTGAGCCATGTCAGCTGCAGTGTGGTTCTTGACAGCGTCTTTGAGAGCCTGTGCGAGACCTGACTCGATGTTGACCTTGATTGCGTCGAGGTCGTCAACTGCTACAGTTGCTTCAGCGCGGTAGAGGCCGTTGCCGTTGCCGGCTGCACGAGAGTTGGAGTTAACACCGAACTGGATGAGGGTTTCGTCGTCCTTAGTGATGTCAACGAGGTTTACTTTTGAAACTTCGTCGCGGCTGTTGACGAGTTCGAAACCGGCCTTGTCGAGGTGGTTGACAGTTCCGGGGTTAACAGTGAACCAGAGGTTACCAAGAGTAGCTTGTCCGTTGTTGGTAGTATAGGCAAGAATTGTTGAAGTCAGGTCATACTTGTCGGAAGTGATTGACGACCAGTCGATGTTTGAGTCTGAGTAGCATTCTGCACCCATATCCTTTGCTGCCGAAACCGGGAACTGGTTGAGGTCGATAGCGAGGTGACCGAAGTTGGCCATGAGCACCATAGAGTTGATGCCGAAGGGTGTGTTGAATGTACCGTAGAGGTGGTTTGATGCAGACTGGAGGATGAGGCTTGTCACCAAGTCGTTGATACGGTTGAAGATAGCGTCAACTTCGTCCTGAAGTTCTGCGATGGCGGCAGAGTTGTTCTTGATGTTCTGCATAACCTCTGCGTAGTTCCACCATCCGTCGGCAGGAGCTTCAACGCCCTTGAAGATAGTGTTGTACATCTCGTCAATGCCTGCGAGGTCAGCGTAAACTTCGTTGAGAGCCTTGAGGGCATCTTCGTTGAGAGTACCGTCGTTCTGAAGTTTTACGAGAGCTTCGAGAGCTGCCTTGTTTGAGAGAACGAATTCACCCTGCTTTACGTAAGTCTGGAATTCATCAACTGTAAGACCTATGTTTTCAAACCAAGCTTCGAGACCGCTGACGGTTGCAAGTAGGCCGGGGTTAGTTCCGTCGCCGTTGAGAACTTTCTTGAGATTTTCAATTTCAGTTGAAAGAGTGTTTACGGTTCCGTTTTCACCTACCAAGGCTTTGAGCTGGTCAGCGATGGCGATAAGATCGGTAAGAGTAGTAACATCTTCAGGTTTGAACTGGTCGTTTCCTCCGGGTTCTTTGCCTTCAAGAGCTGCGACACGGTCGGCAAGTTGTTTTAAAGCTTCCTGAGTGGCATACTGATTGGTAAGATCAGTAATCCAACCCTTGATTTCGGATTCTGTGTAACCGGGCTTGCCATTGATGAGATCTTCAAGACGCTTGATTTCATTCTGGCAGTTTGTGCCACAGTTGGCAAGTTGCTCCTTCAGGGCATCGAGGGCTGCCTGAAGGCTAACCTGCTCACCGCGAAGGTTGATATACAGATCTTCGTCTGTATCCTTACATGAAGTAAAAGTGCTGAATCCTCCGGCAGTAAGCGCCAAAAGAAGCAGACCTGGGATGAATTTTTTCTTCATTTCAGTTTGATTAAATTAAATATGTATTAGTCGTTATAAATTATTGAATCCGTGTGTATGTCTTTCCCGGCGGGATTGGCTTGTGGAAAAGCGTCCCGACCGTTGTTAGTATTATATAATAACCTTAGAATTATATAATATCCTGCTGCAACGTCAGTGGTTTTTGGTTTTAAGTTGAAAGTGAAAATTCGGTTGCTGTCATAGTTGAGTTAGAGTAAATGTTGAGTTCCACGTTGATAATCTTATCAGGTGGCAAAGGTAGTAAAAATATGCGAAACGCAACAAGTTTTAACGGAAAAAATGTTTCACTGTTTAAATTTTCGGAAATTTGGAAGAATTTTGTAACTTTGCGGGGAGAATCTGTCAACAAATGTAATTATAGTATATATATTATTTAAGAAATAAAATCAATCAACCCATCAGCATGACACACAGCACAAAAGGAGTTGTCCGCAGGATCACTACCGTAATTATTGGATTGTTTTTTGTGAGCGCGATTCATGCGCAGGATAGCGACCGGAAGCTCAGATGTCTTTCGGAGCAAAGGAGCGCAATGTTTTCCGCCATCTTGATATCGGAGTCTCGGTCGGCAGCACCGGCCTCGGCCTCGACCTCTCGACCCATGTGACCGACTATCTCCGCGTCAGGGCCGGAGTGGATTTCACTCCCCACATCGCCTTTCCGATGTCGTTCAGCCTCCAGAGCTATTCGGACGGGGGCGGAGTCACAGCCAACAATTTCGAGAAGCTGCAGAACTATATGCACCGTCTGACCGGCATCGAGGTCGACGACCGCGTTGAGCTTGACGGCAAACCGACCATGACCAATTTCAAGATGCTCTTCGACATCTATCCTTGGAAAACCAAAGGCTGGAGGGCGACCGTCGGTTTCTATGCCGGTTCGCGCAAGGTGGCCAAGGCGCTCAACACGATGGGCGAGATGCCGTCGCTCGTGGCTGTCAACATCTATAATAACTTCTATGACTTCATCATGAGCGACGATGCCATCGACAAGCCTATTTTCGGCGACACGTATCTCGATCCGTTCCTCGTCGACGACCTCCGCGCCGACCTCGAGACCGAAGGCCACATGGGCATCCATGTCGGAGACTTCAAGGACGGCAAACCCTATATGATGCAGCCCGACACCGACGGTATGGTCAAGGTCTCGGCTTTCGTCAATGCTTTCAAGCCCTACGTCGGGCTTGGCTACACGGGCGACCTCGGCAAGTCGAAGCGCTTCACTCTCGACGTGGATTGCGGCATGATGATCTGGGGCGGATCGCCCTCGCTCGTCACTCACGACGGCACTAATCTGACCAAGGATGTGGTAAATATCAAGGGCAAGCCGGGCGACTATGTGGACCTCATGACAACTTTCAAGGTCTATCCGGTGGTCAGCGTCAGATTCGCGTATAAGCTATTTTAGGTATTTTTAACACTAAAATATTGCGCATACGTTGCAATAACTCAATTATAGTTTTATCTTTGCGGTGTGAAACTATCATGGTAGTTTCACACCGCTGATTTTTTAACGATATAACAGAATACTCATAACATTAAAATCCATTAATTATGAAACCAGGAAGAAAACCACAGATGCTCACAGAAAAGGAATTGGTCATCATGCAGATGCTTTGGGAGCGCGGTCCTCTCTTTGTGCGTGAGATGGTCAACATCCACGAAGAGCCCAAACCTCACTTCAACACCCTTTCGACCATCGTCAGAATCCTCGAAGAGAAGGGTCATGTGAGCCACGAAGTTTTTGGTCCGACCTACCGCTACTATGCCATCGCCAAGAAGGAAGATTTCATGAAGCGTTCGTTGGCCCGTCTGGTGAAGGACTATTTCAACAATTCTTACAAGAACGCAGTTTCTGCACTCGTCGAGGAAGAAAAGATGTCGGACGAAGAGCTCCGCGAAGTCATGGATCTCATCGAGCGCAAGAACGCAAAGAAATAATCGCGAAAACACGATGTCAGGGATATTATAAGATTCCAACCTGAGATTGAGGCGTCCGGCGCACATACCCCGCCGGACGCCGTTTTTATCAAGACTGCTTGATCCTGACCTTTTTCTGCCGTCAGTCATCTCTACGTCACCTTTGTCAATCCACCGTCAGTTATTTAATACCGGATCTATCATGGGAACATTGCTATCATATTCTCTCTACAGCTCCATACTCCTCTCGATGCTCTATCTCACCTACAAATGGGTGATGGCCGGTGAAAACCAGCACCGTTACAACCGTGTGGCCCTATGGCTCATCTATATAGTTGCGCTTACGGCGCTCCCTGCCGCCGAGTGGGCACGCGGATTCATGGCCGATGCCCCGGCGTCTGTGCCTATGGCCGAAATCGATTTTGAAGACATTATGGTCAGCGTCGCAGACCAAGGCGAGCTCGTCGCTCCGGCGCAGCCTTTGTGGATCACGGTGCTTCTGTGGGTCTATCTCGCCGGTGTGGCTGCGACGCTATTCCAGACAGTATGGGTCGGGCTGAGACTCCGGCGCATAATCTCGCGCGGTGAAGAAGCCGGCAGATATGGCGGAAAGATCGTGGTCGTCACCGACGACGGGGGGATCGCACCGTTCAGCTGGTGCAGATATGTGGTGATGAGCCGCAAGGACTGGGAGGAGGACGGCAGCATGATTCTCGTCCACGAGCTTCAGCATCTGCGTCTGCGCCACTGGATAGATCTGCTGATGGCTCAGGCCGTCGGGGTGTTCCAGTGGTATAATCCTGCGGCTTGGCTCATGCGCGAGGAGCTTAAGGCCGTCCATGAGTATCAGGCCGACGGCGCAGTGCTCGAATCGGGTGTCGGGGCGCGCCAGTATCAGATGCTGCTGATTAAAAAGGCTGTGGGACATCGTTTTACGTCGCTTGCAAACAGCTTGAATCACAGCAAACTGAAGAAACGTATCACGATGATGTATAACACCGATACAGCTCCGTCGCGCCGTCTGCGCGGACTGGCGCTGTTGCCGGCGCTTGCTGTGGCAGTCGGTGTGGCCAATCTCGATGTCGTCGCTTCGGTTATCGACGACACGGCTCTTGCGTCGTTTGTCGCTGATAACGGTGATGACGCCACTGTGGCTGAGTCGGTTGGCGTCCAGTCGGTCGATGAGGTAATGTTGCCGCCGGCTGAGAAACCGGACGATGTGACTGTCGGTGAAACCGTGACGGTGGCTGTCGGCGATGTCGCAGCATCGGTGTCGTCAGACGGAACGTCATGTGAGCCCGCAGCAAAGCCGGTCGAAGAATCCGCCGGAGGCAGGGATGTCACCGAAGTTCCCCCTCATGAAGTTAGCGAGACCGCCGAGGTTGTCGCCGCACCCGGCGATGGCGTGAGCGCCTCTGCATCTTCGGCCGAGGGCAAAGTGGCGGAGCGCCGTGAGTCCTCAAGACATACGGATGGTTCACAACCGTATACCGTAGTGGAGTCCAAGCCGCAATTTCCCGGTGGTGAAAAAGCGTTGCTCCAATATATCGCTTCTCATATCCGCTATCCGCAGGATGCGTATAGTGATGGGATTGAAGGACGCGTTGTGGTGAGCTTCGTCGTTAAGAAAGATGGTTCGATAGGCGATGTGAAGTCAATAAGGAAAATAAATCCGTCGCTCGACGCGGAGGCGGAGCGTGTCATCAAGACTCTCCCGACTTTTACACCGGGCATGTTGAATGGCGAGGCTGTTGACGTGTGGTATACACTCCCCGTGTCGTTTAAAATCAAGAAAGACGAAATTAAGAAAGACGACAGCATAAAGGAAGAAAAGACCACCGCCATGACGAGATCGCTGGAAAAGGTGACGTTGTATCAGGGCAATGAAAGCAGGACTGTGCCTTATGAAAGAATAAAAAATATAAATCCGAATCTCATAGACTCGATAAATGTCATTAAGAATGGTGGCCGGCCCGAGGTCAACGTCTATCTGAAAAGTGTCTGAACCACTGTTGGCGAAAATGTAGAGATCTCAAAAAAACAATTGTTTTGATTGTGATAATCCAAAACGGCTGCCGGAACACTCTTTTTCCGGCAGCCGTTTTTAGGCTATTACAAAATGAATCGTTACCTTTGTATGTGAAATATCAAACAATAGACGCAGACATAACAATTTAATATGGCATTTTTTAGTTTCCTTTCGAGAAAGAGTGAGCCGGCAAGACTTCCGTTCAGGACCGACATACATTGTCATATCCTTCCGGGTGTCGACGACGGCTCGCCCGACGTAGAGACCTCGGTCGAACTTGTGAAACGCATGCGCAACTGGGGGCTTGACCGCATCATAGCCACCCCGCACATCACGGAAGCGACTTTTCCGAACACTCCAGATGTGCTCGACCCGGCATTGCATGAGTTGGAGGATGCCTTGAAGAATGCGGGTGTAGATGTGGAGCTTTCGCGTGCGTCGGAGAACCGCATCGACGATTTTTTCCGCTCGGAGCTTGCGGCAGGTCAGATCACCACTTTCCCGAACAGGTATATCCTCGTGGAAAATTCGTTCATTCAGGAGCCGTGGCAGCTTGACCAGTTCCTGTTTGACCTGAAAATTCAGGGCTACAACCCGATAATGGCTCATCCGGAGCGTTTCCATTATTATTTCGAGGAGCACCCGAGCGCTATGACCAGCTGCATCAGGCCGGAGTGTTGTTTCAGGTCAATGTGCTTTCGCTTGCGGGCGGATATACAAAGAAAGAGAAGCGGACGGCGGAGAAACTGATTGAAAAAGGTTATGTGGATTTTTTAGGCACTGACCTCCACAATTTCCGTCACGCAGATGTGATCGATGCCTATCTGACGACCAAGGATGCACGTCGCCATTTCGACGCGCTCGAAAACCGCCTTCTCAACGATAAGGTTTTTCTTTAACCACCACTTAATGTCACTTTTTGCTCCCGTACTTAGAGGGTCGTGTTTGACATTTGTTATGAAACACCCTCTTATTTTCCGTCGAGGAATGATTTCAGTTGCGGGAGCATTGCGGTCGCGCTGTCACGTCCCATGCCGTAGACAAGCCGCATTTTTTCTGGATTCATTTCGATGCGGCCGATTGGCAGTGGTTTCGACGGGGCTATGATCAGGGTGTTGCCTGTCAGGGCTTGTGAATGGATGTAGTCGAGCTGCGCGTTATACATTTCGTGTCTCTTCGCCATAGCCTCGACAATCTTTGGATAGCGGCGCATGAAGAGTCGGAACACCCATTTTTGCGCCGGGCTTTTGCGATAGTCGAGCGGCTGGGTCAGTACGACGACGTTGCGGTCGAAGCCCTGTGACTGGAAATAGGCCAAAGGAATCGAGTCGCTGATGCCTCCGTCGAGCAGCAGATGCCCGTCGGCAACGCTGACCGGACGGGTGACGATCGGCATGGAGGCTGATGCGCGGAGCCATTCGAGGGAATCGTGGTCGACGCGGTCCATACGGTAGTAGACGGGAAGACCTGTCGTCACGTCGGTGCAGACAAGGTGAAATTCAATCGGGTTGCTTTCGAATGTCGGGATATCGAAAATGTCAAGTTCGAGCGGGAGGGTGTGGTAAGCGAATTCAGCCCCGACGAGGTCGCCTGTGCTCAGGAGCGAGCGCAGCCCCATGTAGCGCGGATCTTTGCAGAACCGCAGATTGTAGCGGAGCACGCGACCCGGCTGGCGCGACTTGAAGTTGCAGCCAAAGCTTGATCCGGCCGAAACTCCGATGAGCCCGTCGAAATCAATACCGTTTTCCATCATCACATCGATGACACCTGCGGTGAACAGTCCGCGCATGGCTCCTCCTTCAAGCACCAGTCCTTTACGCATAGGCTAATAATCTGAAATTAGGCTGATAATTAGAAATTCTGCGTAAAGTTACGGATTTCCTGACAATCGTCATTGCATCTCGGTGAGATATTTCCAGTATCTGACCGGCATGTCCTGACGCTGCTTGCGCGGATTGGTACGTTCGGTGATGGCTGTATATCTGACATAGTTGCGCCACAGCTGCTGGTAGAGTCGTTCGTCAGGGTCCATCAGTTCGTCAGAGAGCCGCCCGGTCGATAGGTGATAGCTGTCAGACCGGAGTGTGATGCGTTTAGTCTCTTTCCCGTCGTAATGATAGCCGTAGTCGCGCACCCGGTCGTAGATGATGAATGGCTGGTCGGAAAAACGGTCGGCAAAATGTTTTATGGCAAACGGCAATACATCGAACAGCGGTTCTACCATTGAAAAATAAGTACCGTCGACCGCTTTTTGAAATCTGACGAACTGGAGCAGACGGTGGGCCTCGCCACGGACGCGCCGGCCTTCTTTCACGATCGAGAGGACTGCAGGGTCAGAAAAATCATTCTCTATCGAAGGGCTGGTGGTCACCGCACGGCTGATGAAGCGCAGAGCCAGAAGGGGAAAATCGGAATTGTCGGTGAGGAACGCGGTCATGAGCGCGGTGCGTGCACCGGCTGAGATTGAGACTGAAAGTTTTTTCCAGACCCGTGTGCTTTTTTCAAGGTCGGTTTCGACTTCGTGCAGGGTGTCATAGAACAATGGCATGTCGCCGTCAGGTGACAGAAGTGCGTCGGGACGCTCCTTTCGCGCAAAAGAGTCGAATACGGCGGTGAGCAGTCCGTCGAAACTTCCGTCAAAACGATAGATGACCATTGTGTATATTATAACTTTAGGTGTAATCAGGAAAAATCAAATGACAGTTGCAGCGGATTTTCACCTTTGGGTTTTCGTGGAGCGGTCAGGATTTTGCGCACATATTCCGGCGATGTGTCGGCTATCGTCCCTGCGGTCAGCTCTCCGCATGTGATGAAATATCGCGCCCGCTTCATGACGACACCTATTTTTGACAGGTGTGACGAATTGAGGTGGCGGTAACGGCGTGCGTTGACGATAAGCGTTGCGGATTTCACGCCTATTCCGGGCACACGCAGTATCATTTCGTATGGCGCACGGTTGACATCGACCGGGAAGGCTTCGGGATGTCGCAGCGCCCATCCGAGCTTGGGATCGACTTCGAGGTCAAGATTCGGATGGGTGTCGTCGGCAATTTCTTCGGCCTTGAAATGATAGAAGCGCATCAGCCAGTCGGCCTGATAGAGGCGGTTTTCGCGCACGAGCGGCGGCTGTTTCAGCGCCGGCAGCCGGGAATCGTAGGTGTTGACAGAAACATAGCCCGAATAGTAGACCCTGCGCATCGTCGGCATCCCGTAGAGTGACGATGAGGCAAGGAGAATGTCGCGGTCAGTGTCGGGGGTCGCCCCGATGATCATCTGAGTGCTCTGTCCGGCCGGTACAAAACGCGGCACATGGCGCATGGTTTTCCTGTCTTCCTGACATTGCAGCACTCCTTGCCTGATATAGCCCATCGGCTCGAATATGCTCTGATGGTTCTTTTCGGGCGCGAGATATCTGAGAGATTCCTCGCGCGGGATTTCGATATTGACGCTCATTCGGTCGGCATAGCGTCCGGCTTCGTTGACGAGTTCCTGCGACGCACCGGGTATGCTTTTCAGGTGTATGTAGCCGTTGAAGCGATGGATAGTGCGGAGATCTTTGGCAATGCGGGCTATGCGTTCCATCGTATAGTCGGCGTTGCGTACCACTCCCGAACTAAGGAACAGACCTTCGATATAGTTACGGCGGTAGAATTCCATCGTTATGTCGACGACTTCGGAGACGGAAAGCGTGGCACGCGGGATGTCGTTCGACCGTCGGTTCACACAGTAGGCACAGTCATATTTACAATAGTTAGTAAGCATGATTTTCAAGAGTGCTATGCAACGGCCGTCGGCAGCGAAGCTATGACAGATGCCGACGCCGCCAACCGTGTTTCCCACGCCTTTGCCGTCGTTGCGGCGCACTGTCCCGCTTGACGAGCATGACACGTCATATTTGGCGGCTGCGGCCAGTATCTTCAGTTTTTCAAGTGTAGCTTCTGTCATAATGATGCAAAAGTAGAAAACTTGAGTGCTTAAATTTTGCTCAATCAGGTTAAAGAAAGTTAAGCCCGGCCGCCTCGGGGCCTTTCTATGAAAAGGCCTGCCAGATTTAATGCCGATTGATTAATGTGGTTTACACATGGAAAATAATCAGGCGGTTGAAAATTCCAATTGGATTTTTAACCGCCTGAAGACTTTGTTTATGTCTGATATGAAGACTTATTTATCCATAGGGACCGGCAATTTTCCTGATGGCTTTTGGGAGATGCCGTCGCGCTGGAGAAGAGCGTCGATTGAAGCGTCCTTGCCACGGAAACGGCGGTATAGTTCGTCGGGATTCTCTGTGCCGCCGCGTGAAAGAATGTTCTGACGGAATGATTCGGCAGTCTTGCGGTCGAAGATTCCGTTTTCCTTGAAGTGGGCGAAAGCGTCGGCATCGAGAACTTCAGCCCATTTGTAGCTGTAGTAGCCGGCGGCATATCCACCTGCGAAAATGTGTGAGAATGTGCTTCCTGTCACGCTGCCTGCAATCGGGTCGAACATAGCCACCGATGCTCCGGCTTCCTGCTCGAACTTTTCAGGATCGTTGACCGGGGCAGTGATGCTGTGCCATGCCATGTCGATGAGTCCGAAGTTGAGCTGGCGGAGACATGCGTAGGCCGCACCGAACTGCGACGAGCTTATAATCTGGCTGACGAGTTCCGAAGGGATGGCTTCGCCTGTTTCATAATGGCGTGCGAATCCGTCGAGGAATTCTTTCTCAGTGAGATAGTTCTCGTTGAACTGCGAGGGGAGTTCCACGAAGTCGCGGAGCACGTTTGTGCCTGACAGAGAGGCATATTTTGTGTTCGCGAGAAGTCCGTGAAGCCCGTGGCCGAATTCGTGGAGGAAGGTCTCGACCTCATAGGGTGTCAGGAGCGACGGTTTTGATCCGGTTGGTTTGGTGAAGTTCATCACAATTGACACGTGTGGGCGTATCACCTTGCCGTCAGGAGTGATTTCCTCGCTCTTGAATTCCGTCATCCACGCGCCGGGACGCTTGCTTTCGCGTGGGAAGAAGTCTGTATAGATCACACCGAGGAACGAACCGTCGTTGTCGATTACATCAAAGGCGGTCACGTCGGGATGATAGACCGGAATCTCGGGGTTTTTCTTGAATGTCACGCCATAGAGACGGGTAGCGAGACCGAACACTCCGTCAATGACATTGTTAAGCTCGAAATAAGGACGTAGCTTCTCTTCATCGTAGGCATACTTGGCATTCTTGAGCTTGTTGGCATAATAGCTGTAGTCCCAAGGTTTCAGGTCGATTGTCTTGCCTTCAATTGAAGAGGCATAGTCGGCAAGTTCCTTGAATTCGGCTTTCTGTGCCGGAAGATAAGCATCGCGCAGCGAGTTGAGCAGCTCGTAGACTTTGTCGGGAGTTTTCGCCATTGTCTTTTCGAGTGCATAGTGAGCGTAGGTCGGATAGCCGAGCAGGTTGGCGATTTTCATTCTTGTCTCGGCGATTTCCTTCATTATCGGGAGATTGTTGTAGTCGCCTTTGATGTTTCGGCCGGTGTAGAGACGATACATCTTTTCCCGGAGGTCGCGACGGTCGCTGTATTTCATGAAAGCCATGTAGACAGGCTGTGCGAGAGTGAAAAGATATTCTCCATCGCGGCCTTTCTCGCGTGCTGCGAGGGCTGCAGCCTCTACAGAACTTTCGGGAAGTCCGGCCAGATCATCAGCACCGAGCCAGATTTCATAGGTGTTCATTTCCTTTAGGACATTCTGGCCGAAAAGTGTGGTCAGTTCGCTCAGACGGCTGGAGAGCTGCGAATAGGTCTCGCGGTCCTTCCCTTCGAGAAGAGCGCCGTTGCGCACAAAAGAGTCGTAGGTACGTTTAAGCAACATGCTGTCCTCTTTGGCAAGATTATAGTCGGCACGGTTGTCATAGACGGCTTTAACTCTCTTCCACAGACCTTCGTTGAGCGAGATGGACGTGGAATAGTCTGACAGGCGCGGTGTGATTTTCATCGACAGCTCCATCATGTTGTCGTCGCTGAGAGCCGAGAGCAGCGGATCGAACACCATGAGAACTCTGTTGAGGTCGGTGTCGGCGTGTTCGAGAGCCACGATTGTGTTTTCAAATGTCGGGGCTTCAGGATTGTTGACGATAGCGTCGACGGCTTCAAGCCCGAGGCGGATACCGCGGTCGATGGCGGGTTCGTAGTCGGCGAATGTTATCTTGTCGAAAGGAGCCGCACCGTGGGGGGCGGTGTTGAATTCTTGAAAAAACGGATTTTGAGCTTGTATCATAATGCTTGCGGCGGCAAAAGCCGATAATAGGATTTTACGCATGTAAAAAAATGGGAGATATGACAGTGAATGGTTGATTAACGAATGTTTTTTCAGACTTTGTGGCCGAGAGCCGACGAACGCTTGATTGCCTCGTCGAGAATCAGCCCGAGAGTCAGAGAGTCGATTGCCGACATGGCTTTGTAGGTTTCCATGTCTGATTTGAATGTTCTGACGAAATTTCCGGTGTCGAAATTGTCGGCGGCTATTGCCTCGGCATAGAGTCTAACTCCGTTATCGAGGTTTCCGCTCAGGATTTCGATATGGCCTGCGTGCATATAGTCCGATGCCGATGGTGTTCGCGAAAGCAGTGCGTCGGAATATCTGCGGGCTTTATCAAGGTTGTTTTCAAGCAACGCGCATCTGACAAGCGGACGCGACGAGCGGTCTGACTCGCCCTGCAGGAATTCGACCTTGTAGAGCAGCTGCATGGCCTCTGCCGTCTGTCCGTTTTCGAGATGGCACAGAGCAAGATTGAGTGCCACGTTAGCGTCATCCGGATTTGCTGCCGCGAGGCGCGAATAGTATTCTACGGCCTTTTCCCAGTTGCGCGAGTTGCGGTGACAGATGGCAAGGCGTTTGATGGTCCAGAGACTTTCGGCGTTGAGCAGCTCGCTCTGCTCGTAATATCTGACAGCCGTGTCTATCGCTCCGAGCATCTGCATGCAGTAGCCCATTTTCTGATAGAGCTGTGCGGAAGGAGGTACTTTGTCCGACAGACGTTCGAACACATCAAAGGCATCGGCGAAATGTTTATGTTTGAAATAGAATTCCCCGACGAGAAGCAGAGTGTCGGCATCGTCAAATATGTCGGAGAGCAGCGGGACAGTCACGAGGTTGAGGGTTGTGGCGAAGGGATCGTTGAATTCTCCCTTGCGTCTGAACAGGCGGAAGAAACGGTAGATGTCCTGCACATATTTTCCTGCCAGCCGTTCGCGGCCTTTCTGCGACGAGTCGATGTCGCCGAAACTCATGGCTGCCATCTGGGCCGAATGGGCTTTTAGCTGCGATGACATCATCTGTTTCTGTGACTCAGGCACCTGTGCGAGCGAAAGTATGATTGAATACTTGTCGCTGTTGCAGAACATCGGAGCGCTTTCCATTATGTCGGCAAGCATGCGCACTGATGCGTCGTTGCTACCGGCTATGGATGAGTGTGAGGTGTGGAATGGGAGAAACCAGTTGGATATGTCGTTGAAAAACGGGAAGGTTTTGAGCTTGCTGAATGTGACCATCATCACGTCGCCTCCGTCTTCCTGTATCTCCTGAAGCTCTTTCAGCTTGTCGGATATGCCTGATTTGTCGAGCAGTTCCGCCCATTCGGGATTCTCTTCAATTGACTCCGGATCGAGCGGTTTGCGTCCGAGTTTCTCAAGTTCCGGCTGGAGCTTCATCATCTCGGGAATCACTTCGTCGGTCAGTTTACGTCCGATTCGTTCGGTATCGCGTGCGCGGATGAACTGCAACAGCGCCATCTTTACGTCTGCACTCCAGCGGCTATCCTCGCGCAGCGAGTCGAAACGGCGTGCGAGTGCCGGAGAAAACGGCCTGTTGCGCCGAACCGACATGATGATGAGCATCGAACACAGCGCACGCACGGAGATTTCCGCATTGTCCGATAGGTAGGCATCCATCAGAAGGCGCATACGTTTTTCATCTGGATATTCGAGCTGACCCAGCATCAGAGCCGACACGCAGAGCTGTTTGAAGTGTCCGGCAAGTGATATGTCGCTCAAAAGGTTGCCTATGGCAGCCGCGTCGTCGACAGTGAGAGGATAGGTGATCCAGATGAGGTTGAATATCCTTTTTTCGAGGTCTTCGGCACGCATTGAGAACTCTCTGCCCGCCTTTTCGACATCTTCTGTGAGCATGGCCATCTGCAAGCGGCGGTTGACACGGCGATATTCGTCAAGCAACGTGGCTATGCTTATGTCAGGACGCATATTCTGATAGCGCAGTGTGTTGAAATACAGGGTCGGGGCATCGTCGAGGCGTGAACGGCGGTGAAGGTCGTCGGCAAGTGCCCTTATGTCTGCGATGATTCCCGCATACAGTTCCGGGCGTGCCGGATCGGGCATTCCTTGCAGTGCGTAGTGGGTCATCAGCTCGTAGCTTTCGCGTAGCCGCGATGTGGCCGAGCGCAGTTCAGGGACAGCCCCGAGCGTTGCCGAAGCATTGTCGATCAGGTCAAGAGCGTCATTGACACGCCTTTGGCTGATGAGACGTTCAAGCTCCTTGGATATATCAATTTGGTGGTTCATAGATAACTTATATATGCAAAATTACTCAAAATTCCGCAAAAACCGTGCCAAAGTGAGGATTTTTGCGTATTTTTGCAGTTCTTAAACATGCTCTTATAGATTTATCCACTCATGCCACATAACATAGCAATCCTCGGCTCTACGGGGTCGATAGGAACGCAGACCCTTGATGTGATTTCGCGCTTTCCGGAGCGCTTCAAGGCTACCGTGCTTGCCGCCGGTTCTAATGTAGAGCAGCTTATCGAACAGGCTGTCAAATTCCGTCCCTCTCTGGCTATAATCGCCGACGAATCCAAATATGCCCGTCTGCGTGAAGCTCTTTCTCCTCTTGGCATCGAGACTGCCGCCGGCAGTGCCGCCTTGGCTGATGCGATGGAGCGTCCTGATTTTGATACGGTGGTCACTGCGACTGTCGGCTACAGCGGACTGCTCCCGACTGTCCGTGCAATCCGTGCGGGAAAACAGATTGCTCTTGCCAACAAGGAGACTCTCGTGGTTGCCGGAGAGCTTGTCACGCGGCTTCTCAGAGAATCGCCTGTCAGGGTGATTCCCGTCGATTCCGAACATTCGGCCATCTACCAGTGTCTTGTAGGTGAAGATCCGGCTACAGTCGAGAAACTTATCATAACAGCCTCCGGCGGTCCGTTCAGGTCATTTTCAAAGGAGCAGATTGAAAGTGTGACCCCTTCGCAGGCTCTGCGTCATCCGCGCTGGAACATGGGCGCTAAAATCACGATTGATTCGGCTACCATGCTCAACAAGGCTTTCGAAATCATTGAGGCCAGATGGCTCTTTGACGTTACGCCTGACAGGATTGAGGCCGTAGTCCATCCTCAGTCCATTGTTCACTCGATGGTTGAGTTTATCGACGGTGCGGTGAAAGCGCAGCTCGGCATACCCGACATGCGCCTGCCGATACGCTATGCGCTTGGCGATGCCTCTCGTCTTCCTTCGTCTGAGCGCCCGCTCTCGCTCACTGACTACGCGCAACTCACTTTCGAGAAGCCTGATCCTGAAAAATTTCCCTGCCTCAAACTCGCACCCTACGCTCTCAACCGTGGAGGCAACGCCGCATGTATAATCAACGCGGCCAACGAAGTGGCCGTGCGGGCCTTCCTTGATGAAAAAATCTCATTCCCGGAAATATATGGTACTATCATGCGCACTCTCGATGCGATTCCATTCATTCAGTCGCCGACGCTTGATGACTATGTGGAGACACATAGTGCCGCAATCACTTTTGCCGAGCAACTTACCGGCTGCAAAATTCCTCTGCGCTGACCGTGACTGACGCGGGACACGTATCAAAATAAAAACACATCTGATTTAATTTTTAATGGAAACATTTCTCATAAAAGCTTTACAGCTAATTGTCGCTCTGGCCTTTCTTGTGATTATACATGAATTCGGTCATTTTATATTTTCACGCATATTCGGAATAAAGGTCGAGAAGTTCTACATGTTCTTCGACCCATATTTCTCGCTGTTCAAATGGAAACCGAAGCCAAAACCCGGAGCAGATCCGAACAAAAGTTCTTGGCGCGACACTGAATACGGCATTGGCTGGCTTCCGCTTGGCGGATATTGCAAGATTGCCGGTATGATCGACGAGTCGATGGACACAGAGCAGATGAAACAAGAACCGAAACCTTGGGAATTCCGCACGAAACCCGCGTGGCAGCGTCTGCTCGTAATGCTCGGCGGTGTGCTGTTCAACTTCATTCTTGCAATTCTCATCTATGCCGGCATAGCGATGCACTGGGGTTCGCAATATATTCCGTTTGATGCCGCGACCGAGGGTTTCGACTTCACTCCTGCCGCCCAGAAGGTCGGTTTCCGTAACGGCGACATCCCATATATGGCAGACGGCGTGCTGCTTGACGCTTCGAAGGGTGACTACCCTTACAAGATGGCCGATGCCAAGGTGGTCACTGTCATCCGCAACCATAAGGATACTGTAAATATCGCAATCCCCGATGATTTTCTGTTCCGTCTGAACGACGACAAAGGTTTCCTTGCCTATCGTCTGCCGGTCTACATAGACCGCATCGTGCCCGGTGAGGCTGCCGCCAAGGCGGGTTTGAAAGAGGGTGACCATATCATTGCGGTCGACACAATCCCGACTCCGTCATATTCCGAGCTGACTGCCGCACTCCACAACTATGCCGATAAAAAAGTGCCTGTCACTGTCGAGCGCGACGGGAAGACTCTGCAAATCGAAATGACACCGAATTCACATGGCAAACTCGGTTTCCAGCTTCGTCCGCTGACAGCTGTATACAAGCCGGTCACCATCAGTTATAATTTCTTCGAATCATTCCCGAAGGGATGGGAAATCGGAACGACCACACTCTCAAACTATGTAAGCTCAATGCGCCATGTCTTTTCACAGGAAGGCGCAGAGAGTCTTGGCGGATTCGGTGCGATCGGCAATATGTTCCCTGAAAGATGGAACTGGCTTAGTTTCTGGGAAATAACAGCATTCCTTTCGGTTGCTCTCGCGTTCATGAACATCATACCTATCCCGGGGCTTGACGGCGGCCACGTGATGTTCCTCCTCTGGGAAATCATCACAGGCAAACAGGCTCCTGAAAAAGTCCTCATAGCCGCTCAGTATGTCGGCATGGCATTCCTGCTTCTGCTCCTGCTTTATGCGAACGGCAACGACATCTTCCGGGCGTTCTTTAAATAACAGGTTATTAACCAACCTTTAACACAGCAAAATTTTTGTCTTGATATATGTCATCACAACTTAAAACCATCATCCTCAAACGAGGAAAAGAGGAGTCGCTACTGCGTTTCCATCCGTGGGTATTTTCCGGCGCGATAGCTCATCTGCCAGAAGAGCTTGAAGAAGGGGAGACAGTGCGTGTCGAAGCTTCCGACGGCCGTCCCCTCGGAGTCGGTCACTACGAAATCGGTTCAATAGCCGTCCGTATGCTCGATTCATCCGAGCGCATGATTGATTCGGATTTTTATGCCGAACGCTTGTCGCAGGCATGGGAACTGCGCAGAAAACTCGGTCTCATCCGTCCCGACAACTCGACATTCCGCCTTGTCCACGGCGAAGGTGATTTCCTTCCGGGATGCGTTGTTGATATTTACGGAAATACGGCAGTGCTTCAGGCCCATAGCCCGGGCATGCACTTCGCCCGCGACATTATCGCCCGCGAACTAACCCGTCTGCCTGACGCCGGTATCAGAAATGTATATTATAAGTCTGAGACGACACTTCCGTTCAAAGCGCGCCTTGATCCTGTCAATGACTATATAATAGGTGGCTTTGATACGAATATAGCGGTTGAAAATGGTCTGAAGTTCAACATCGACTGGCTTAAGGGCCAGAAGACCGGATTTTTCGTGGATCAGCGTGACAACCGCTCGCTTCTTCAGAAATACAGTCATGGTGCAAAGGTGCTCAACATGTTCTGTTACACCGGAGGATTCTCTGTCTATGCCATGCGCGGAGGGGCGCAGCTCGTCCATTCGGTCGATTCGTCGGCCAAGGCCATCACTCTTACGGATGCCAATATCGAGTTGAATTTCCCGGGCGACGAACGTCATAAGTCATATGCCGAGGATGCCTTCAAATTCCTTGGACGCATGGAAAAGGGGACATACGACCTGATTGTCCTCGATCCGCCGGCATTTGCCAAACACCGCAGTGCGATACGCAACGCGATGATAGGTTATCGCCGTCTGAATGCAGCAGCTTTCGAGAAGATTGCTCCCGGTGGAATTCTTTTCACATTCTCATGCTCGCAGGCCATCAGCAAGGAGCAGTTCCGTCTTGCGGTTTTTACGGCCGCAGCCATGTCGGGTCGCAGAGTGCGCATTCTCCATCAGCTCACACAGCCAGCCGATCATCCTGTCAACATCTACCATCCTGAAGGCGAATATCTCAAGGGGCTTGTCCTCTACGTAGAATAAATAGCGGTATGTGGTAAATTCATCCTTAATACTTTGTCCTTAATACTTCATCCTTAATACTTAATACTCGTGTCTCTAACCAAATTCATTTTTCCTGCTATGGCAGCATTAGCCATAACTTCGTGTGCTTCTAAAGCTACCGACCAAGCGGCGGCTGACGATTTCGACTATACGGTCGACCGTTTCGCCGATATTGAAGTGCTTCGTTATAAGGTGCCTGATTTTGAGAAACTGACTCCTCAGCAGCGCATACTCATCTACTATCTGACCGAAGCGGCTCTCACCGGCCGTGACATCCTCTGGGATCAGAACGGCAAATATAATCTTGCCATACGCGACCTTATCGAGAATGTCTACAAATCGTATGACGGCGATCGTGAGAGCAAGGATTTCAAAGCGCTTGAGACTTATCTCAAACAGATAGAGTTTGCCAACGGTATCCATCACCACTACTCGATGGACAAGTTCACTCCAGCGTTCTCCCGTGAATTCCTTGCAGAGAATGTCGCCAAACTTCCCGCTGACAAACAACCTGAAAACGTCGACACGCTTTATGAGGTGATTTTCAATCCTTCGATAATGGCCAAGCGTGTGAATCAGGCCGAAGGACAGGATCTGATTGCTACTTCCGCCAACAATCTCTATGAGGGTGTGACTCAGGCTGAGGTCGAAAAATTCTATAACGCTCTCAAGGACACTACCGACGCTACTCCCGTGTCATGGGGCCTGAATACACGTGTCGTCAAGGAAAACGGAAAGATTGTCGAGCAGACCTACAAGGTGGGTGGTCTTTATTCCGATGCCATAACCCGTATTGTCGACCTTCTCGGCAAAGCTTCGCAGTATGCCGAAAATGATACTCAGCGCGGTGTCATCAACAAGCTTATCGAGTTCTACACCACAGGTAATCTCAAGTCATTCGACGATTATTCCATCGCATGGGTTGGGGACACAGACTCGAAGGTCGATTTTATCAATGGATTTATTGAAAGCTACGGTGACCCGCTTGGCATGACCGGCGCTTTTGAATCGATTGTCAATTTCAAGAATGAGGAAGCTTCTCACCGCACCGAGCTTATTTCAGGCAACGCTGAATGGTTCGAGCAGAATTCACCTGTCGATCCGCGTTTCCGCAAAGACAAGGTGAAGGGTGTAACCGCCAAGGTCATCACTGCCGCTATTCTTGCCGGTGACTCATATCCCGCCACTCCTATCGGCATCAATCTCCCCAATGCCAACTGGATTCGTGCCGCCCACGGTTCTAAATCGGTGACGCTTGAAAACATCACTCAAGCCTACGACGAGGCTTCTCACGGCAACGGATTCAACGAGGAATTTGTGATTGACAAGGAGACATCCGACCTCATGGACAAATACCTCTTCATCACCGACAATCTCCACACAGACCTTCACGAATGTCTTGGACATGCCTCTGGCCGTCTGCTCCCCGGTGTTGACCCCGACGCTCTCAAGGCTCACGGCTCTACTCTTGAAGAAGCCCGCGCCGACCTCTTTGCTCTCTACTATCTTGCCGACCCGAAACTTCTCGAACTTGGTCTGCTTGACAATCCTGATGCCTATAAGGCCGAATACTACAAGTATATCCTCAACGGTCTCATGACCCAGCTCATGCGCATCGAACCGGGCAAGGATGTCGAGGAAGCACACATGCGTAACCGCCAGCTCATTTCAGCATGGGTCTTCGAAAAGGGTAAGGCTGACAATGTGATTGAAATGGTGAAGCGCGACGGCAAGACATACATCAAGATCAATGACTACGCCAAGCTCCGCGACCTCTTCGGCCAGCTTCTTGCCGAAGTGCAGCGTATTAAGAGCGAGGGTGACTATGAAGCAGGCCGAGACCTTGTGGAGACCTATGCAGTAAAGGTCGACCCGCAGCTCCACAAAGAAGTGCTTGACCGCTATGCGACTCTTGACATTGCTCCTTACAAGGGCTTCGTCAACCCCGTCTATACTCCTGTTACCGACAAGGATGGAAATATAACCGATGTCAATATCACTTACGGTGAAGACTATCTGCCTCAGGTGCTCCGCTACTCTGAGCAGTATCGCACTCTTCCGGCCAACAGCAAGTGATGCCGCCTGTCACCGTGTCGTTGAAATGACACATTGACATCTTGAAAAAATCAACAGACCGCATGTCGCAATGACGTGCGGTCTGTTGATTTTTTATTGATTTGTCGTGTAAAACCGTCTTTATGCGATAGGCTATTATGAACGGCTTGGAATACGTTTCACCTGACGGTGTCTGATTTTCCAGATTACAGCGTCGTATGGAGGAATCATCGTCCTGAACGGTTTTGTCGCACGCAGTTCCTTGATGTCCTGCTGGCGTGTGATGAGTTCGGTTGCGAACACCTCTCCTTCGGGAATGTTGAGCATATCGAACGCATGGCGCGGGATATCAATCGCGAGGTCACAGGAGTCGGCCGAGAAATTCACGGCTATGATAAGCGTTTCGCCGTCATACGAACGGATAAACGCATACTGGCGGTGGGGATTGAGAGTCGGATTGTGATAATTGACATACATCAGGTCGAAGAAACGGCCGTTGGAAATGGCGCGCTCACGGTTGCAGAGCCCGAGGATTGTGCAGTACTTGTTTCTCAGCCAGCGTTCGCGCGGAGTGAGCTGCGAGCCGTCGGGATTGCCGTGGTTATACCATCTGCGCAGTGTGGCCACGCTCCAGTAGTCAAAGATTGTCGTGCGGCCGTCATAACCGCTGAAACCTTCCGTATCTGTCGCCTGTTCGCCGAGTTCCTGCCCTGCATATATCATCATCGGACCTGTCGAGATCATCGAGCTGATGACGAGCGACGGGATTACTTTTGCAGGGTCGCCGGCATAGAATTTCGAACCGAAACGCTGTTCGTCGTGGTTTTCAAGGAAATTGAGCATCTTGTCCGAGATTCCCTCTACTGTCTGCCAGCAGTTGGTGATAGTCGCCGCCGAGTAGTTTGAACATTGTATGCCTCGCAGCGTGTCATAGAGGTTCACTTTGTCGTAGAGATAGTCGAAACCACCTTTCTCGATGAAGTCGCGGTAGATCTTGACATCATAGAGCTCGGCTATGAATTTGATTCTCGGATAGCGGTCCTTGACATTGGGTATCGCCCACTGCCAGAATTCGAGAGGCACCATGTGGGCCATGTCACATCTGAAAGCGTCCACGCCTTTCGATGCCCAGAACCGCAGGATGTTGAGCATCTTCATCCATGTGTCTGGAATAGGCTGATAGTGTGTGCTCCAGTTGCCCGGATCGCGTCCGTAGTTTAGTTTTGCTGTCTCATACCAGTTGTTGACCGTCGGGAATGCCGAGAAACAGTCGTCGCCAGTCGCTTTTGCCGGAAATTCGACGTAAGCTTTTTTGCCTGTGCCAAGGTCGATTGACGGTGCGAAAAGCTGGCGGGTCATATAATAATAGTTGTTATTGGGGCTGAAGAACATATCGGTGTTGTCATCTTCCCCGAAATCCTTTACTCCGGCCGGTTTGGCATCGCTGTTGTAGCAGCGGGCGGTGTGGTTGGGCACAAAGTCGATGATAACGTCAAGACCTGCATCATGTGAGCGGGCGACGAGAGCTTCGAATTCGCCCATTCGGTCTTCGACATTTTCCGCAAGGTCAGGATCAATGTCGTAATAGTCCTTGATTGCATAAGGCGAACCGGCCTGTCCTTTGACCACGTAGGGATTGTCGGGTCTGATACCGTAGCGGCTGTAATCGGTTTTGGTCGCATGTTCGATGATTCCCGTATACCATACGTGTGTAGCTCCGAGTTCTTTGATTCCGGCGAGTACGGTATCGGTGATATCGTTCATCTTGCCTGAACCGTTCTGAGCGTATGTGCCGTTTGGCACGCAATGATTGTTTGTATTTGTGAAGAGACGTGGTAAAAGCTGATAGATGACTGGTTTCTGATTCATTATATAGTTACTGTATGTTGCTGCTGTGTGTTGATGTTCTGATTTATTTTGTTCCTATTTCTTTCTGACCGGGCCACGGTGAGTGAAGCCGGCGTCAAGCAACGCGGACAGAGTGTTGTCGTAACCCGAACGGAACACTCGCCGGATTTCCTTTAGGTTGAACACCTTATAGGAGGCAACATCGTCAATGCTGATGGCGAGGTCACACAGTTCCATCTGCGATTGCGAATTGTTTTTTACGAGAAGGTCGTAGGTACGGTGGGCTATGTCCATGAGTGATTTGGGTTTGCCTCTGCGGGGGACAGGGCTGCAGTTGATTCCGATGACATATTTGCAACTGTCTCTGAGTGCCCATGCCGGAAGATTGGCGAGCACGCCACCGTCGACGTATGTCACGCCGTTGATTCTTACAGGCTTGAACACGATCGGAATGCTGCACGATGCAGCCACGCAGTCCACGATGCTCCCTTCCGAGAATGCCACCGGCCTGTTGTTGTCAAGGTCGGTCGCACAGATGAGTGCCGGAATCGGGAGGTCCTCGATGCGTTCATATTTGATTTGCTTCTTAAGAAATTTCTTGAAGCCGTCCATTGAGAAAAAACCGTCGCGCGGCACTCCGAGTTCCGCTAAGTTTCCGAAAGAAATATTGCTGAACGCAGTCACAATCTCCTCCGGGGCGATTCCTGAGGCATACATGGCTGTCACCACAGAACCCGCGCTGACACCGGCGATTATGTCGGGTTTGATGCCGACTTCTTCAAGGGCGAGCAGTGCGCCCGCGTTTGCGAATCCACGTGCTCCCCCTCCGCTGAGGACGAGACCTACTTTGTAAGGTTTCCGTGAAAATTTAAGCATATCAAGCATAGCCGGTACACAATTTTTATTAGCCGTAAATTAGCGGATGCAAATTTACGCAATTTCCATGAACCCCGTGCCACATCACGTTTAAAATGCTTGTAAAATTTATTGACCCGGTGTTAAAAACAGCATGACAGTGATATGTTTGGCTTTTAAGGCACGATATAGTCCGTCACGATATAGTCGACTCCGCAGTCTTTAAGACGGACATATTCTTCAGGAGTATTGACTGTCCACACGTTGACTTTGACACCTGCATCATGGTAACGCCTCACACAGTCTGCATCGACGAGATCCGCGCGTATCTGCACGTCGAGTTTGCGCGAGCATGACCATTCGAAGCGTTCCTGCCACTTTGTGTCGGCCTGAAACTGGAGCCTGATTTCAGGATGGTTGGCCATCAGATAGTCTATATAGTCAGGTTCGGATGTCAGTATGATGCAGTCTCCGGTAGCACCTTTCTCAGCGATAAGCTTTGCGAGTGGCGTGAGATGTCCGCTATCTTTCGTATCCTTTGAAAAAGTCTTCAGATGGAGCAGCGGTGCGACTCCGTTTTCTTTGCAGATGTCGAGGAATTCGCCGACGGTGCAGATTCCCGAACCTTCATAAGTAGCGCTGTCGCGGGTCTGTGTGTAGCGCTCGGTGCGCAGTTCGGCTATGGTCGAGTTAGCTATTTTCATCTTTCCTCCCAGCCGGTCGGTCTTTCCGTCATGAGATGTGACAAATACCGAATCGGCTGTTGCGCGTACATGAGCTTCCATCATCTTGTAGCCGCGTCGCGCGCCTTCGAGGTATGCTTCGGCTGTATTTTCTATGGCATATCCGCAGCCGCGCCGTCCGATTAGGGTCGGTTCGGAAGCTTGTGTGAAAAAAGCGATGCCTATGACAGCTATCAGTGACAGTTTAAATCGTTTCATGGTCTGGGATATTTTATTTTTTGTTATGGGCAGTCCAATTTTTTGACTGGTCAGTAGTTGACAGGTAATTTTAAACTTTGATTAGTTCGAGCAAAATAGCGTTTGATGTGAGCCATTGGTTTTCAGGAATGGCATAACGATGGTCGGGTGTTAGAACGAGTCGGCCGTCTTCAATCATGGGTGTGGATTCTTCTTTGAATGTTTCAGCCATCTTCTTGCCGAACTTTTCACTGATTTCATCGAGACTGATTCCGCGAGCCGTGCGCAGACGGGTGATGAGCATGTCGTTAAACAGATTTTCAATCGTTTCGTCCTCCGTCTCGTTAACTCCTGAGCCATTTCCCTCGATATATTTTTTGAGATTGCATGGATTGGCCGACCGCTTTGTGCCGTCCCAAGAGTGTGCGCCCGGACCGAGACCTATATATGGCGACCCGTCCCAGTATGAAGAGTTGTGTATCGCTTCTTTTCCCGGGAGGGCGAAGTTTGAGATTTCATAGTGGAGATAGCCTTCCTTGGCCGTGACTTCGCAGAGATGTGCATACATAGCTTCGACAACTTCGTCGGGCGTTTCCTCGATTTTTCCCTTGTCGAGCATGGCGAAAAGCCGTGTTCCGGGTTCGTAGGACAGCAGATAGGCCGAGATATGTTCCGGGCGGAGTCCTGTCAGAGTTGAAAGTGACCGTTTCCATGATTTCATGTCCTGTCCGGGTAATCCGTAGATGAGGTCACAGCTGATATTGGCGATTCCTTCCGCTCGGAGGGTCTCGGTTGCTTCGATAGCCCGCGCGGCGGTATGCCGTCGGCCCACTGTGTGCAGTTCCGAGTCGTCAAATGACTGGATTCCCATGCTGACGCGTCGCAGCGGTGTCTCATTGACGATAAACCGCACCCATTCCATGCTTACGTCCTCAGGATTGGCTTCGATGGTCGCCTCACGGAGCAGACGTGTGTCAAGGTCGAGTGCGTCGATTATGCGTTTGAGCAGGGCATGGGGGAGCGACGACGGTGTCCCTCCGCCGAAATAGAGAGTGTCGATACCCTCGTCAAACGTCTCAGAGCGGACGCGCCATTCATTGATAAGCGCATCGGTGTAAGCTTCCATCCATTCCTTTCGGGGGGTGGAGTAGAAATCGCAATAGGCGCATTTCGAATGGCAGAATGGGACGTGGATATAGAGTTTCATCGTTGTGTCGCGGAAATGGTTTACGTATATTATAATATGTGTATCGCTCAGTGTTTCCGGCAGATTGGCTTGAATCCGCAGAACTTGCATGCGGAATCGTCCACGGCCTGTGTGAACGGTACGTTCGGGTCAAACATTTCCGTCAGAGTGGCGTTGAAGCGTTCGATAAATTCTTTGTTGATGGTGCGGTAGTCAGTAAAATCGTTTTTTTGATATTTCAGAGCTTGCAGTCCCGTGGTCGACATGGTTTTGAACGAATAGATCTGTGGCATAATAGGCCCGTCGAAACCTATTTTTCCGGCGTATGCGTTACAATAGAACATCAGCTGTAGGATTGCCTTGCGTCTGTGGTCGGTCTCCGGGTTGAAGAGCTCGTCGATATCGGAGAAATCAGTCTTGTCAGAGCCGGTCTTGTAGTCGACGATTCTCAGCAGTCCGAGTCCTTCGCCGTAACGGCTTCCGGGATAGATGCGGTCGATTCTGTCGATATACTGGAGTATGTTGATTGTCAGTCCGTCAGAAATTTTCATCGTTGCCGTTACCTTGTGCTCGCCGTCGATGAAGTCAAACGGAGCTATCTCTTTCTCGCGACGGAACATAAGGATAAGGAAGTGTTTCATCACCTTGCCGAGTACAAGGCTCTCGCCGACGAGCGGTGTGCGGTCGCCTTCGGGCAGACGGTTGTATTTTTCATTGATTAGCTCTGTGATGAGTGTGTCGAGTCTTACTTCGTCTCTGATGAAACTGTCGAGAATCTCAGTTGTGACCTTCACTTCGTCTCGGTCGCCGCGCAGCTCTTTGTAGAGCCGTTCGGCTACTTCATGCAGGATGTTGCCGTATGTCCCTGAGTCCATATAATCCATCACATCTTCGTCAAGGTCGAGATTGCAGATGCGTTTCAGATAAAACGACAGCGGACAGTTGATGTAGTCGTTTATTGCTGTGGCCGAGAGTGTGCGTTTGCCTCCTTCGGGTGTGAATTCACGCATTTTTTCCATTATCGCGGCTGTCTTCTCGACTGAAATGGTCTCCTCGTCGAGCGGATGTGTGGTGAACGATGCGAGGTCGTGGTCAATCCGGCATTCGGGAAACAGATAGAGAAGCTGGGCTATATAGCGTGAGATTTCACTGTTCTTTCCGCTCAGCGTACGCGCGTCGTAAAAGAGTCTGACCTGCGACGCACGCGAAATGAGACGGTAGAACGAGTAGGCGAATATCGACTCCTGAAGTTCCGTGGTGGCCATGCCGTAGCTCTTCCGCAGCGTGTCGGGGATAAACGAGCGGGTGTATTGTTTGTGGGGGAACACATGCTCGTTCATCGAGAGCATTATGAGCTTATCGAAATCAAGCGCACGGGTTTCGAGCACACCCATCACCTGAAGTCCGGCAAGCGGCTCGCCGGTGAAGCGGACACTGACCGATGAGATGGTCCGCTGAAGCAGTTCGATGAATGTCTTGTCGCGCATGGTGATGTTCCATCGAGAGCATGCCGCACGTAGGTTTTCAAGCTCTACGAGATAGGTGTCGAGGAAATAGTTTTCGATTTTCAGCTCCTTGTGTACGAGCGTATATGCGCGAAGTCCTTCGATTAGCCTGAAAAAATAGGAGTGTACTTCCTCGACTCCGTTTGTGTCGTGCACCGGACTGAACACGAATGCCAGTGCCGGGGCGGTCTCGGTGATTTTGGACACGGGGACCATGTAGAGCCTTCGGTCGAGCATCAGCCTGAGCAGCGCGTTACATCCATCCGGGTCGATTGCCTGAAGGAGCGGATGGGTCAGCACTGACCGCAGGTCCTCGTAGAAGTAGCTCCATTCCTCGCGGGAGCGCGAAGCCCTCAGATGAAGGGCGACAATCGCCGACATCAGCGATGAGATTGATGTGCTTTTCAGCGGGAAGCCCATCGTGACATTGAGTGCGGTGATTCCCGGCGGGACGGCGTGGATCATCGGGATGAAGAGCGATTCGTCGGGGAGCACTATTGCCGTGTCAATGGCATTGGCGGGATTTCCGATCGTTCCGTCGGCAATCCATTTCTGTAGCTGGAGTCCGGCCGCTTTGGTCTGTCCGAATGCCGTAGGTACGCCGGTGATGTGGATGTAGGGGAATGTCGGCTTTTCGGGATAGAGTTCCGCAAGATTGTAGCGCGAAGGAAAACACTCAACATTGCGGCGCATGAAAAATGCGGCTCTGTTGCCTTCGTCGGCAAATGCCGGCGAGGCCATGTCCCAGTAGAAATCGGCGATTCCTTTTGCCTGAAGTTTCTCGAATATCTTGATTTCCGCCAGTGTGAGCACATTGAATCCGACGAAGATATATCTTTCAAACGGCAGACGGGTGTCTCCTCCACGGCTGAGGTAGTTGACTGCGTTGCGGGCAAACATGCCGCGCGATGCCATCCCGTTGTCGAGGAGACGTTTTTTGAAACGTTCGAAAAGTGTGTCGAGCACCTCCCACAGTTTCAGAAATTTGCTTTCGAGTGAAGTCGGCTGGTGATGAAGATGATTCCAGAATTCGTCAGGACTGGTGTGGACGAATCTTTCACCCCAGTAACGGTTGATGATTTCAACCTGTTCCTCGGTCAGATAGTTGGAGCTGACCTCGCGGAAGCGTTTCAGATTGACAAACAGCTTGTGAGGGTCGACGAGATAGAGGTCGACATCATTGAAATCGTTGAGCAGCATCTCGCCCCAGAAAATGAACTGGTCAAAGTCGACCACATCGTCGCTCAGCTCGCGGTATTCATTGTATAGTATGAACAGCTGGTCGAGTCGCGGCGCTTCGGTCAGTGCCGAAAATCGGTTTGTCACTTCTGCGATAGTGCCAATTTCCGGCATGATGAACGGACGGCCTTTTGCTTCGAGCGACAGGTAGTGGCGGAAAAACACACCGCTGCGCTTGTTTGGGAAAACAAAGCAGTAGTCTGCGAGCTGTGGAAGTTCGTTGTTGATATATACCGAGGCTACTTGCTGGAGAAATGGAGTCATAGTGTGTGTCGCTGTGGAGGGATCAGAAATTCTTGATGAGGATTATCATTTTTATCGCGAAATCAAAATTGACAATCTTTCCGTTGGCGTTGCCGGCAATGTCGGTGATGGCGCGGTCCATTTCACAGATGATTTTTTCGGCATTGTTCTCTGTTATGAAGCGGGCGAAATTTTTACTGAAGCCTGCTTCCTCGCGGTTGAGATAAAGGAGGTCGGGCACACGGAAGTTATACACGAAGTTCTCGCGTATGAGCCGCTGGGCATAGTCATAGAATTTTATCTCCTGCTCCCGGCCGAGGGCGGCAAGATCGGTGCTCCATTCTTTTAGGGCTTTGACATCGCGCTGATAGGCCAGACGCATCAGCCTGACGAAATAGTCGAAGAACATGCGGCTGACGCTTGTCGCGTCCATTGCGCGCAGGGCGCTGTTGATGTCGCCTGCGGCTATGTGGGCCATTGCGAGAGCGTCCTGCGGGTCGATGGCGAGACGCGATGTCAGATACGATGCGATTGTCTCGTCGCTCAGACGTTTCATCTCTATCGGACGGCATCGGGAATATATGGTCGGCAGGATGGCCTTGGCGTTGTCGGAAACGAGTATGAAGATTGTGTCGGAGAAGGGTTCTTCGATAAGTTTTAACAGCTTGTTGGCCGTCTGTTCGTTCATCTTTTCAGGCAGCCAGATTATGACTGTCTTGTATTTCGACACCGTGGTTGTGACCGAAAGACGTTGTTCGAGCGCTTCACTTTCGCTGACATAGATGACCGGCTGGGCGTTTTTCTTGTCGAAATATCCTGTCCAGCGCTCGAAATCCATAAACGGGCTTGCCTCGACAAATTCCTTGAATTCCGTCATGTAGTCGTCTGACACAGGCGCTTTCAGCTTGTCGGTCTTGACGACAGGAAACACATACAGGCTGTCGACATGATTGAACGATTCATGCTGACGGCACGCTGGGCACTCTCCGCAAGGCTCTCCTTCGGGCAGCGGTGACCGGCAGTGGAGATATTGTGAAAATGTGCGTGCTGTCAGGAACTTACCTATTCCTGCCGGGCCGTGGAGCAGGAGGGCATGGGGGATACGATGGTCGGCGACCATGTCGCGCAACTGTCGCTTTACATTCTCGTGGTCTGGAATCTGGCTGAACTTCATGGTTAGGCAAAGTTAGGCAATTACTGCGATAAATGGAAATCTTTGCCTGAGATATAGACTGACATTCCTCCCGATTCAGCTGAATCATGTCACAGCGACAGATGAAGTATGGGAAAAGGGCGTCCGGCATCGTCGGTCGGGGTGCGGTCGACGCTCCGGAATCCTTTTGACCTGTAGAATACAAGTGCTGCGGGATTCTGTTCGTTGACATCAACAAGCTTAGCTCCTTTCCCGATGGCGAAATCAAACAGGGCCGTTCCACATCCCTTGCCCTGACAAAATGAGTCGACAAACAGCATTTCAATCTTGTTTCCGGCCATGCCGATGAAACCACCCGGTTTACCGTCGACATCAAGAATGTGGATGTCAACAGCCGGAAAATATTCTGAGGCAAGTTTTGATTTTATCTCAAGTATGTCATCTTCGGTGAGAAATTCATGTGTAGCGCGTACTGACCGTTCCCACAGGGCAACGATTGAAGGATAGTCCGTTTCGTGGCATGGCCTGATGCTATGTCGGCGTTCATTGTTATCTGTAACGGTTGGGGTATCTGTATTTGAAATATCCATAGTGGGCATGATTAAATTGCAAAGATGGCATTTATTTCCTGATAAACCATAATTTTGAACTTTTCATGTCTGCAGAGGGTATATAATAGAAGTACTTCATAAATTTTTTCTACAATGGATTTCAAACTTCATTTCGATCACTACAATATCAACGTGGCAGACCGTGACCGTTCGATGGAATTTTATCGGAAAGCATTGGGGCTTAAAGAGGTCGGCCATATCGACGGCCCTGACGGGGCGTTTACAATCACCTATATGGGCGACGGTTCTACCGGTTTTCGCTTGGAACTGACATGTATGCGCGACCATCCGCAGCCCTACGACCTCGGCGAAAACGAAACTCATCTCGCACTCCGTCTTGATGCCGGACAGGACTATGAAAGACTCCGTGAGTTTCACCGGCAGATGGGGGTGGTGTGTTATGAGAATCCTGCAATGGGAATATATTTCATCGAAGACCCTGACGGCTACTGGATTGAACTGCTGCGCCCGGAAAAACTTTGACACATAGAGGGTAGAAGCCTGTTTTATTCGGAAATTTCCGTCACGACCAATCTCTTTTAATTGTAAGATTGTTAAATCTACGTGCAGACATCTACTCATCCATCCCCGGTCTCCCGCCGTAGCCGATTTGAAATTGTCGGGTGCGTGCTCAAGGTCATCCTGCCGTTGGCTGTTTCGGCGGGACTGATTTTATGGCTTTTTCATAAAGTCAACATCCATCAGGTAGAGTCAATAATAAAGCAGGGTGTCGATTATCGCTATATTATCGCTATGATGGTGCTGACAGTGCTCTCACATATCATACGAGGCATCAGGTGGGGCATTCAGTTGCGTGCTGCCGGCATCCCTCGCATTCCGGTAGTCGCGGAAAGTGTGTCGATTTTCGGGGCATACGCTCTGAATCTTGTGTTTCCGTTTCTGGGTGAGGCGTGGCGTTGTGTCTACATCACCCGTCGTGAGGGGTGTAAGCTGTCGACAGTCGTCGGCACAGACCTTGGCGACAGGGCATCGGACGGCATAATGATATTCCTTATAATCATTCTGACTCTTTTTGTGGCTCATCCGGCGATGGACCGTTTCCTTGACCGTTATCCGATTGGCGAGGATATCCAACGGGTGATGACCGCCGGAGGCATGTGGGTCATTGTGATTGCTGTGATTGCCATGTTGGTCGTGAGTGACTACTGTTTTCGCAACACATCATTTGTCAAGGGAATCAATATAAGTATTATCAGAATATGGGACGGTTTCAAGGTGCTGTTCCACATGAAAGGCACAGGGCTCTATCTCATTCTGACCCTTGGGATATGGATTTGTTATTTCTTCGAGGCTTATGTTTGTTTCTTTGCCTTCCCTTTACCCGTGAGCTTGTCACGCATTCGGCTTATCCGTTGGGGCTTGTGCCGGGACTGGTAGTGTTTGTCTTCGGTTCGTGCAGCATGGCCGTTCCCTCAAACGGCGGTCTCGGCCCGTGGAACATAGCGGTAATGTTTGCCTTGAGCCTGTTTGGAATCAGCGACAGTGACGGAGCGGCATATTCGATTGTCTGCTGGAGTTTTCAGGCTATAATTCTCGTAACCACCGGCATATTCGGTGCTTTCTACATCATGGCGAGCCGCAGGAATGTAAAACGCCGGAAAGCCGGAATCCGGAATAACCAATAGAATGGGATGTCGTTTTTATAATCAGCAATGAACTTAAAATATAGTATTCCGCTGCTATAAAATACGATACATGCGTCTTGTCGGTGAATAATGATCCCGGTTTGTCTGGAAATTGAATTGATTGTTCAGATAGAAGAGAATGGCTTTTTCGTTGTTAAGCGCGTCGACGGTTATAAATTGGCATCCGGCTTGACTGTAATTTGAAAATGTATCGGCTACGAGATCTATTATGGCAGAACCTATTCCATTTCTTTGATGGTTGACAGATATTCCAAGATGTCCGATATTAATAGCTGGATATGATGATTGGCGTTTAAAAAAATCAACAATATCACTACTCGTATCCAGCCTCATGTCATCGATAAAATCTTCTTTTTCCGTATGGCTCACAATCATCAGTGCGTCATTCATTAATGTGAACACAGCAACGATTTCTTTTGAATCAAGGAATGCACAATATGCGGAAAGGTAATGATGATTGACACATTCTTTTATCTCGTAGTGGAAAAATTTGTCAAGAAGTTCAACCCCACATGAGAACGCAGACATATTCATATAGTCTGTGTCAGTCATGAGTCTTATTTGGAAATCAATATCCGAGTAAGGGGTTTTTTCCTCCACAATTTGTAATAATTCTTTTTGCGTTTGCTTTGGTGCGGGCTTGACGTACTTCAATCTGATGTTTTTCTTCCGTGCTGAAGTCATCCCGAAGATGTTTCTCCAGATTGTTACGGAAACGAGCGATGTCTGCTCTATCCATCGGGGGATTTGGTACTGAATGTATCATGACTTTAAATGTTTACACCACAAATTTAGGACTTTATTTCATTAGATGCAAACATCTACGATAAAAATTATTCATTATCAGTTATATTTGTTTTTGAGATATAAATGTCTAGGATGCTTTTTCGATAAGGCATATTATTCGGATTGAATATCCTAAATTAACGGCTGCTTGGCAGGAGCCGGAATAATTTGTAATTTTGCGGGGAAAGCAAATTTATAACAGGAACGATGATAATAATGATAACCGGTGGGCAGCGGTCGGGCAAGAGCCTGTTTGCCGAACGTCTTGCCTTGTCTCTGTCAGCCAATCCTCGATACATCGCTACCGCGCAGATTTTTGACGAGGATTTCCGTCATCGCGTCGATGTCCACAAGCAGCGTCGCGGTTGGCAGTGGACCACTTTTGAAGAGCCGTTACATGTCGATTCCATAAGTCTGACATCGGATGATGTGGTAGTGTTTGACTGCGTGACTCTCTGGGCGACCAACTGGTTTTTTTGAATGCGGAGAGGACGGTACGAGAGCGCTTGACGAGATGAAAAAGGCGTTTGACAGGCTTGTCTCGTCGGGAGCCACACTCCTCATGGTTACAAATGAAATCGGCCTCGGCGGAGTTTCTGAAAACGCCATGCAGCGACGTTTCACTGATTTGCAAGGTTCGATCAACCAGCACGTTGCCTCGATTGCCGACGAGGTTCATTTCATCGTTTCCGGCATAGACCTAAAAATAAAGTAAAAGTAAGCAGCCAATCATCATGACATTTTCAATCCAACCTGTCGACACGGCTCTCAAAGCCGCTGTCACAGACAAAATCGACAATCTTACAAAGCCTAAAGGGTCGCTTGGCCGTCTTGAAGAACTTGCGGCACGTATATGTCTGATTCAGCAGACTCTCACTCCCGAACTCCGTCACCCACACAATGTGCTTTTTGCCGCTGACCACGGTGTGATAGCCGAAGGCGTGAGTGTCTCGCCTAAAGAGGTCACATGGCAGCAGCTCGGACATTTCTCCAAAGGGGGCGCCGGCATCAACTTTCTCTGTGATCAGCATGGTTTCCGTCTTGTGCTTGTCGATGCGGGAGTCGACTACGATATTCCCGCCGGCCACGGCATCATTGACAAGAAAGTCCGTAAGTCGACACGGAATTTCCGTCATGAGGCTGCCATGACAGCAGGTGAATTCCGGCTTTGTCTTGAGCGTGGCGCTGAGGTGATTGATGAAATTCATGATTCGACCGGCTGCAATATCGTAAGTTTCGGTGAGATGGGGAGCGGCAACACTTCGTCGTCGTCAATGTGGATGCACCTTTTTACAGGCATACCCTTGAAGCAGTGTATCGGTGCAGGAGCAGGACTTGACTCGGCGGGCATACGACATAAATATGAAGTGCTGTCCGACGCGCTCTCCCGTTATGACGGAGATGACTCTGTTGAATCCAAGATGGCTTGGTTCGGAGGATATGAGATGGTGATGGCTGTCGGAGCTATGCTCCGGGCGGCTGAGCTCGGCATGGTGATAATTGTCGACGGTTTCATCATGACAAGTTGCATCCTTGCCGCTTCGCGTCTTTATCCTGCGGTGCTTGACTATGCCGTGTTCGGTCATCAGGGCGACGAGAGCGGCCATAAACTGATGCTCGAAAATCTTGGCGTACGTGCGCTGCTTCATCTCGACCTGCGTCTCGGCGAAGGATCAGGAGCTGTGTGTGCCTATCCTATAATCGAGTCGGCAGTCAGAATGATCAATCACATGGATTCGTTCAAGGATGTGAATGTGACAAAATATTTCTGAAACATCCTGCTTATCCAATACATCTTTTATATCTTCCTGACATGAAGAAATTCGTGGCCGCACTCATACTTTTCACCCGTCTCCCGGTATGGAAATGGGTTAATCCATCGCAGTCCGACTACTCTGATGCTGTTGTCTATTGGCCGCTGACAGGCTGGCTGACAGGTGGACTGACAGCATTCGTCATGTATTGTTTTTCGTTTGTAATGCCGTGGTCGACAGCTGTCATTCTCGCGCTTGTCGGGCGCTTGCTTCTGACCGGCGCGCTCCATGAGGACGGACTGGCTGACTTTTGCGATGCGTTTGGATGTGGAGGCGATAAGGACAGGATTCTTTCGATAATGAAGGATTCCCATATCGGGACATACGGTGTCATCGGTCTGATATGCTACATTTCCGTGTGGATAAGTCTGTTTTCATCGTTTGGCCCGATGATGGCTGTCTGCACCGTATTCGCTGCCGACCCGTTTGCGAAACTCTGTGCCGGTCAGCTCACCAATATCCTGCCATACGCACGCCCCGAGGGAGCTAAAAACAAGATTTCATATTCACGCATGCACTGGCATCAGATTCTCTTTCAGATTATATGCGGTGTGCTGCCGATGTTTTTTCTGCTGATGCTTAATCCGTGGTTCGCATTGGCTGCCGTGTGTCCGATAGTGACGTTCACGCTGTCGGCGCTGCTGATGTCGGGAAAAATCGGCGGTTATACCGGCGACTGCTGCGGTGCGACATGTCTGCTGTGTGAGCTGTCGATGATTATTGGAATCAGTGTGATATTATATTCCGGTCTATGATACTGACTTTGATTCGCCACACGTCGGTGGCAGTCCCGAAAGGTGTCTGCTACGGCCAGTCGGATGTCGCGCTTGCCGGGAGTTTTGACTCTGAGGCCAAAGTGGTGTGTGGAAGACTGAAGGGCCGGAGATTCGACGAGGTGTATTCAAGTCCGCTTTCGCGTTGCGTGAAGCTTGCCGCCAGATGCGGATATGAAAATCCAAAGCTCGACCCGCGTCTCATGGAAATGAATTTCGGCGAATGGGAGATGAAGCGTTATGACGAAATCACAGATCCGCGCATTGAGTTGTGGTATGCCGATTTTCTTAATGTCAGAGCCACAGGAGGCGAGTCGTCGATGGACCAACGGGAGCGTTTCCTTGATTTCGTAAACGACATCCGTGCTTCGGGCCACGGATCGGTGGCGGTCTTCACTCACGGAGGCATCATGATTCATGCCCTCGCCACGCTATGCGGTCTGACCGACGAGGAGGCATTCGCCCGTCAGCCCGGCTATGGCGAGATTCTTGAAATTGAAATTTAGGAGTGAATGTTATTCAGGATAGAGACCCGGTGTCTGATTAAAGCATTTCTACAATCAGAAATCTGACCGCCCCTGCCAGAACCACACATATTGTTTCGGCGATGCGGTTGATGCGTACAGCCTTGCGCATGTCGGCAGTGGTCAGTTCGCGCTCGTTTTCTCCGATGAATGGCTTGTGGACGGTCTCGCCGAAATAGTCGTGAGGACCTCCGAAACGGCAGTCGAGTGCTCCGGCAAGGGCTGCTTCCGGGTAGCCGCTGTTGGGGCTTGCATGGCGACATCCGAATTTTCCGACGAAACCGAGTAGACTTGGCTGTCCCGACGCAATCACCATGAGCAATGCCGTGAGCCGGGCAGGGATAAAGTTGGTAACGTCGTCGATCCGTGCCGCCACACATCCGAACGCCTTGTAGCGTGCGTTGCGGTAGCCAATCATCGAGTCAAGAGTGTTGACCATCTTGTAGGCCACTATTCCGGGGACACCGAGCAGGGCATACCAGAACAAGGGCGCGACCACACCGTCGCTCAGGTTTTCCGACAGTGTTTCGAGTGCGGCAGTCCTGATTTCTGTAGCTGAAAGCTGCCCGGTGTCGCGTCCGACAATGCGTGCCACCTGTCTGCGTCCGGCATCGAGCGAACGGTCGAGGGCCTTGAATACCATTTTTACTTCGCGGATAAGTGTAGTCCCGGCAAGGCAATAGAATATTATAATGGTTTCGACAGCCGTCTTTATCCATATATATGGAGTGAGCAGACTGATGAGCACCCACGTTGCGATATATGCTGACAGTATGAGTCCGACAGCCACGCAAGCCCCCTTGGCCATTCTGTGCTGACCGCTGTTGAGACGGTGTTCGAAAAACGAGATTGATTTTCCGAATCCGACTATGAGGTGTGGCAGACGGGCCGGGTCTCCGAAAATAAGGTCGAGACACCATGCAAGGAGCAGAGGCAGAAGTTTTATGATTGCGACATCCATTCTCTTAAAGCTGTTAAAAGTAAATCGTTTTCTTCATGGCGTTGGGCGGCGATGCGGAAATAGCTTCCGTCGAGACCTTCGAAATTAGAAGCATCGCGAATCAGGATTCCATATCTGTCGATGAGGAAATCTTTGAGCTGTGAGGCTTTTTTGCCTTGAGGAAGTTTTGCGAGCAGAAAGTTGCAGTCGGTTCCAGTCGACTTAATTCCCATCCCGGCCATTTCTTTCCCGATTCTGAGAGCTTCCGCGTGGAGTCCGCGTGAATCAATCACATAGTCGTCACTGTGATTGATGAGGAATCGGGCAGCCTCGATTGCAAGCTGGTTGACAGACCAAGGCATGCGCATTTTTCCGATTTCCGACATAAGTTTTTCGCTGCCGACGGCATAGCCTATCCTTAGCCCCGGCACTGCGAAGCGCTTTGTGAGCGAGCTTAGAATCATGAGGTTGCCGATTCCGGCAGCCTCCGCAGGGGTGACGAGCGGCTGCAAGGTGTAGTCGCTGTAGGCTTGGTCGATAATGAAGACCGCCCCCGGATTTTTGGCAGCTGTCTCAAGTATTGAATCTCTGTCGACAGTCTTTCCAGTCGGGTTGTTGGGATTGCACAGCCACACGCAGGTAGTGTCAGACGGAATTTCGGAGAGCGAGGAGATAAATGTGACCGAGTGGCCATACATTGCGCACGCATCCTGATATTCACGGAACGTCGGACTGACGATTGCCGATTTCCCGCCGTGAAACAGATGAGCTGTGAGATAAATGGCCTCTGTCGCGCCGTTTGTCACCATCACATTTCCTTTGCCGATTCCGAGTTTCATGGCTATGAGCCGTTCGATGGACTCCGGTCTTGGTTCGGGATATGATTTAATGCCTGCGGCCTTATCGGCCAGAAAGTCGATAAGCGCCGAATGGTCGACATCAGAGTAGATGTTTGTACTGAAATTATGGCGTATGCGTGTGCCGTAGCGAAACGAGTCGTCTCCGTGTCCGTCAATCATGGTGTTTCATGATTTTATAGAGTTTGTCGATATCGATATGTTTTCTCAGATGGTCGGCGAGCAGGTCATATTGCTCCTCCTTGTAGGCCGTATAGTCGAACTTCTCGTTGCGCTTCTCTTTCAGATACGGCGAGATGAGGTAGCTGACCACTGTTTCATTGTCGAGCAGTCCGTGTATATAGCTGCCGAAGCAACGGTCATCGACAAAGCATCCGTCGGCTGTCCCGTCGTCAAGTATGGTGTTAAGAGAAGTGGCCTTCCCTTTGGTCTCGGTACGTCCCATGTGGATTTCGTAACCGTTGCAGGGCTTGTTCTCCCCGAGGAAACTGAAACTCACCTGCCGTGTCACCTTCGATCCGGAAAGCACTGTCTTCACCGGCAGCAGCCCGAGTCCGGGGAGGCTTCGGAGACTGCCTTCAATCCCGTCGGGGTCGCTCACCTCGATGCCCATGATTTGGTAGCCGCCACAGATTCCGATGACCGTCTTTCCGTTGTCTCTTGCACTGACGATGGCTTTTGCAAGCCCGTTGCGTCGCAGTTCGCTGAGGTCTGAAAGAGTAGATTTGCTTCCGGGGATGATTACTATGTCGGCCGACAACAGGGCATCGGGATTGTCCGTATAGAACAGATTCACGCCGGGATTGCGTTCGAGCACATTGAAATCTGTGAAATTCGAGATGTGTCTGAGCAATACGACCGCTACATTTACCTTGTCGGTCACGCTCTTTGTTGCTTTGAGTCCCAACGCCACCGAATCCTCCTCCTCGATATGGATGTCACCGGCGTAGGGGACGACTCCGATTACAGGCACACCGCATATCTCTTCCATCATCCGCCGTCCGCTCTCAAACAGCCGCATGTCGCCACGAAATTTGTTGACGATAATGCCTTTGATGCGTCGCCGGTCATCCTCGGACTGTAGCATTATCGAGCCGTAGGCGCTTGCAAACACACCTCCCCGGTCGATATCGGCCACGAGTATGACATCCGCATCTGCATGTCGGGCCATCGACATGTTGACGAGGTCGCTGTCACGGAGATTTATTTCCGCAATACTTCCTGCGCCCTCCATCACTATCGGGTTGAAGCGCTGCGACAGGCGGTCGAAGGCATTGTGGACTACCTTTCGCAGTTCTTCGCGCCCTTCCTTGCGGAAGTAGGAATATGAGTCGCGGTTTCCTGCAGGGCGGCCGTTTATGACAACCTGCGATGTGTGTTCGCCCGATGGTTTCAGCAGAATCGGATTCATGTCGGTGCTGCATGCTATCCCGGCTGCCTCGGCCTGAACGGCCTGTGCGCGTCCGATTTCAAACCCGTCGGGGGTGGCATAGGAGTTGAGAGCCATGTTCTGAGCCTTGAATGGCGCGGGATTATAGCCATCCTGCCTGAAAATACGGCAAAGCCCGGTGGCGATAAGGCTCTTGCCGACATCACTGCCCGTCCCGGCAAGCATTATGGGTGACAATTGTTCCATTGGGGTGGTATCAGAAATGTTGTTTTGCTAATCTGGCCGACAAAGTTAGGGATAATAAGCCATCGGGCAAAATAAAAGCGTTTTTCAGGCTTTCGCTTTTAAAACAGAACGGTAGCGGAGCCTGGCAGTTCCATGTCGAGCGAACATACTGAGGGAGACAGCCGTTAGAATTGAAAAGTTAATTGCCGGTTGTCGCAGAGCGGAATTTAATAAAATATTAATGACCCTGATTTGCGTATGACTCATTAATATAATACTTTTGTAGCTTCTTAAAAAACTTACTTTTGACTATGAACCTCAATGCAGACCAACGCCGTGGATTGACCCGGCAGCAAGTCGAGGAGAGCCGCCGTCTTCATGGCGCGAATGTGCTCACGCCTCCTAAGGAAGAGTCGTTATGGCGACTGTTTTTAGACAAATTCAAAGACCCGCTTATCATTGTGCTTCTTATGGCCGGTGTGCTGTCGGTTCTGATTTCATGTTATGAATATTTCGCCCTCCATCAGGCCGGGACGGTCTTTTTCGAGCCTGTCGGCATATTCATGGCCATATTCCTTGCCACCGGGCTGTCGTTCTATTTCGAGAAGAAGGCCGAGGACGAGTTCAAGATACTCAATCAGGTCAACGATGATGAGCTTGTTCAGGTGATCCGCGACGGCAATCCCACCGAAATATCCAAAAAGGATGTTGTTGTGGGTGATATCCTTATCCTCAACACCGGGCAGGAGATTCCCGCCGATGCGCGTCTGCTCGAATCGACGCAGCTCAATGTCGATGAGTCGACCCTGACCGGTGAGCCGATGGCTTCGAAGACCACCGATCCGGATCATTTCGACCCTGAAGCGACATTTCCGTCTGACCATGTGATGCGGGGCACACGTGTGATGGAGGGCCACGGTGTGGCGGAAGTCTATGCCGTGGGCGATTCAACCGAGAACGGAAAGGTCTATGAGGCTGCCCATATCGACGACGGGACGAAGACTCCGCTGACCGAACAGCTCGAACGGCTTGGTGCTCTGGTCACTAAGGGCAGCTATGTCATCGGCGGGGCGGTGATTCTGGGTCGCATCGTAATGTATATGCTTTCTACTTCCGGCTTCGAATGGCTGCCGTTTATCGCTTATTTCCTTCAGAGCATCATGATTGCCGTAACGCTTGTCGTTGTGTCTGTCCCCGAAGGGCTTCCGATGGCAGTGACGCTGAGTCTCGCATACAGTATGCGCCGCATGCTGCGCACTAACAATCTTGTCCGCAAGATGCACGCCTGTGAGACTATGGGTGCGACGACAGTGATATGTACCGACAAGACAGGTACTCTCACCCAGAACCAGATGCGTGTGGCTGAGACCGATTTCTACGCTCTTCCGGGACAGAAGCTTGGCGACGACGCGATGAGCCGTCTGATCGAGACAGCAGTCGCTGTCAATTCGACCGCGCAGCTCGATTTGAGCGACGAAGAACATCCGTCGGTGCTCGGCAACCCGACTGAGGGCGCTCTGTTGCTGTGGCTGCGCCAGAACGGTGTCGATTACCGTCCGTTGCGCGAGGAGGCAAAGGTTGTGCGTGAGCTGCCTTTCACCACCGAGCGCAAGTATATGGCTACGGTCATAGCCGAGCCCGGCGGAGGCGAGCGCCTCTTTGTCAAGGGGGCACCCGAAATCGTGCTTGCCATGTCAGACAGCGTCAACGGAGGTGTTGAGCGTGCCAAAATCAACGAGCAGCTTCTCGGCTATCAGGAAAAGGCGATGCGCACACTTGCTTTTGCCACTTGTCTGCTCCCCGAAGGGGCCGACGGCATAGGTGATAACGGTGTCGATGCCGACGGACTGGAGTTTATCGGTGTCGTGGCTATCGCCGACCCGGTCAGAGCAGAAGTGCCCGATTCGATACGCGAGTGTATTAATGCCGGCATAGCCATAAAGATTGTCACGGGCGACACTCCGGCCACCGCACGCGAGATCGGCCGTCAGATAGGTTTGTGGCAGGAAGGCGATGGTGACCGTAACATAATCACAGGGCCTGAGTTCGGCGCGTTGACCGACAGTGAGCTTGCCGACCGTGTGGGTGACCTGAAAATCATTGCGAGGGCGCGCCCGATGGACAAGAAGCGTCTTGTGGAGACTTTGCAGAAGCAGGGGCAGGTTGTGGCTGTGACGGGCGACGGCACTAACGACGCTCCGGCGCTAAAGGCTGCCAATGTCGGATTGTCGATGGGCGACGGTACGTCAGTGGCAAAGGAGGCCAGCGACATTACAATTGTCGACAATTCGTTTGCCTCGATCGGACGTGCGGTCATGTGGGGGCGCTCGCTGTTTCAGAATCTCCAGCGGTTTATCCTTTTCCAGCTGACGGTCAATGTGGTGGCCTGTCTTGTGGTGCTTGTCGGTGCATTCATGGGCACTGAATCTCCGCTGACAGTGACCCAGATGCTATGGGTCAACCTGATCATGGACACTTTCGCTTCGATGGCCCTGTCGTCGCTGCCTCCATCGCGTTCGGTGATGAACGATCGTCCGCGTGACCGCCGGAGTTTTATCATCACTTCTTCAATGTGGCGCTTCATCGGTGGCGTCGGTGTCATGTTTGCCGCTGTCGTGCTCGGAATGGTTTATCTCTTCGAGCATGCTGAGGTCAATTCGCTTGCCGATATTCTCCATGTCAGCATAGGAGCGCCTCAGGGACTTAGCCCATACGAGCTGTCAATAATCTTCACGACATTCGTGATGCTCCAGTTCTGGAATCTGTTCAACGCCCGAGCCTATGCCACTCACAAGAGTGCTTTCCATCTGAAGGCGTGTGGCGAGTTCCTGCTGATAGCTCTGGTCATATTTGTCGGGCAGGTTGTGATTGTCACCATAGGCGGTGAGTTTTTTAATGTAGTCCCGCTTAAGATAGAGGACTGGGCGATTATAGTCATCGGGACTTCGCTCGTGCTTTGGGTCGGCGAGCTGCTGCGGATTGTTTCCCGCATCGGACGGTGATTCAAGAAATATATGAAATATCGCACAGGGCTGCCATGATGACCGATGGGTCACTGGCAGCCCTCGCTTTGTTTCCTGCCCGGAGATGTGGCGGGATGTAAACCTATTGCACATATGGTTTGTTTACATGTTACAGAGTGTAATTGAAACAAAAGCGTAAATGTTATGCTACCCAAGTCTAATTAAAAAAACGTTATCCAACTATGAGAAGTATAACCACATTCGATTTGCAGTACGCACATCGTTTCTATGGCTTCAAAGGTGAGGCCCAGTATCTTCATGGCCATACCGGCACACTGACTATCGAGGTCGAGGATTCGATCAACAAGGGTGTGAACATGGTGTTTCCGTGTAATGAGATAAAAAAGACGGCATGGGCTGTTCTGAAAAATTTTGACCACGCACTTGTGCTTCGTGAAGACGATCCGTTGCTGCCTGCAATCACAGGTGTCTATGAGCAGCAAGGAATCCTCCACGGTCACCCGCAGAACACGTTGAAAGGCGAGGCTTTCAAGACAGAGCTTGCAAAGGCATATCCTGATGCCCGCCTTGTCGTAACCAAGGAGACAATGACTGTCGAAGGTATGATAAAGATTGTCTACGATCTTCTTAAGGACAAGCTTAACATTGCGAAGATTACGTTTACGAGTGGCGACAACGCAGCCTCGGAAGAATATACAGACCGTAAGGAAATCGAACGCTGTCCGCTTTGTGGCATTGCCCTTACCGAAGAAGGCGTATGTATCAAATGCGGATACAAGAAATAGAGAATATATGCGGCCGTTATAATTGTGAATGACGGGCTTCTGAATAAAAATTGTAAATCCCTGAGCCATCAGAGGCTCAGGGATTTACAATTTTTATTCAGAGGGGTTCTGAAAATCTCCCGGAGGGAATCGATAGCGATAAACCAAGAACGGGTGCGCCTCCTACCGAGGATGGCGCACCCGTTCTTGGTTCTTTTAAATCAATGAGACTCCAAAGGATATATCGGGCGGTATGTCTGATGGTAATCTGATAGCGGTCTAATCGGGCGTTTTTAGCAGGAGGGAGCGCAGTTCGTTGCGCGAGACCACACGGATTTCAGTTGAGGTGTAGTCAATCAGTCCTCGTGCCTTCATGCTTTCAAGGGTGTTGATGAAGGAAGAACGCTGCACGCCGAAAAGGGTGTAGAGGTCGCGCTGCTTGCACGTGAGCACGACATCAAGGGCATCGCGCTGAGTGAGTGCTATAATCCAGAAGGCTATACGTTCTTCAAGCGATCCTGAGGTGAGCGAAAGCACGCCGTCGATTGCTTTCTGGGCGTTGGTCGATATGTAGTTGAGGTAGTTGAAGAGGCATACTTCGTCGGTGCGTATGATATTGATGAAGTCGTTTTTTTCTATCTGCATTATCGAGACGGTGTCAATGGCAGTTACCGTGGCGGGGTAGAGAGTGTTGCGTCCGAAAAGGAAATCGGGCGATATTACGGACGGGGCCTGAAGCGTCTGCATCACACCGAATCTGTCGGTCGAGTTGCGCACCGATAGCCGTACGCATCCGCCGATTACGAACATCATACGTGTGCATGGATCGCCTGCCTCCAATATGGTCTCTCCGGGAAGATATTTTGAGAAAGCAAGCCGGGTGTTTCCTACAATCTCTGATATGCGGTTGTAGCTCACGCCGTTGAAGAGGGGAAGCCCCATGAGATTTTCATACATGCTGTTGGCTGCCATGACTCATTTTCAGTTAATGGTTGATAGAGACGGCGGGACATGCGCGCTGTCTATTATATAACTAACGTAATTGGGAAGTTTTTAGTTTTTTTACGAATGCTCCAATTGTTATTAAAGTTGTTTAAGCAACTATTTATACCCTGGGAGTCACTTGGCCATCTGTGAGTCACGGCGGGTCTTGAAATAGAGCTGTGCGGAGTTGATGGTGTTCTGCCATGCGACATAGGCCGCCGGTGCGACCGATGAGACAGGATGGAGGTAGGTGAGAGCCATCCAGATGGCGAGGACGGTGTTTTTTTGTCCGAGTCCCTGTGCGCCGGCTATCCTGTCGCCGCATCGCCGGCCGATCTTTCGTCCGATCCAGAACTGGAGGCAGCACACGATGCCCGAGAGGATGGCGAGGAGCATCATTTCGGGAACGGCTTCGGCCGGTTCGTCCATGACGAAGCTTACGGCGCGACCCACAACAATGAAGAGCGAGACTGCCCAGATGTAGAATGACACGGCCTGTCTGTCGGCCACGGCATGGTGGACTTTCGGGGCTACTTTCAGCAGTATGATGGCGAGGATGAGCGGGAGGATTATCAGAGGCATCACCTTGGCGGAGATGGTGGTGAGTGTTTCCATGAAGGGGATGTCTGCTTTAGAGCCCATGAGGGTGAAGAATATCGGGGCAAGAATGGCGACGGTGATGTTGGAGATGATGGAGAATGTGGCCAGGCGTGGGACGCTTCCTCCAAGCATTCCGGTGATAACAGGGGCTGCCGTGGCGGTTGGGCAGAAGACGCAGATGAATGTGCCTTGGGCGAGGTCGGTGCTGAATGGCAGGAGGGAGAAGTAGAGAGCCACTGCGCCTATGACCTGCACCGAGAGCAGTCCCCACGAGAGGGCGGTGACGCGGAATTCACTCGGCCTGACACGGCAGAATGTGATGAAAAGCATGATGAAAATCAGGTAGGGGGCGATGAATTCTATTTTCCCCATGAAGTCATGAAAGACGATTCCGGCCAACATGGCAATCGGCAGCATCCAAGGCTTGAGCCTCTGGCGCAAAAGTGACATTTTCATAATTCAGATTTTAAACTTAAATCCGATTTAAAATTCGGTTCTTTGAAACATACACCGTAGAGGATTGGTTTGTTCTTGACCCGGCTTTAATTTCTGTGTGCAAAATTACTAATTCCTGCCCGGATTACGCACCTCCGATAGCTATTTCAATTATATCCCCGAAATAAACGGTGATTTTAGTGAGGATGATTTTTGGATTGAATTGTATGTTATTGATAGAGATAATACTCACAATCAGCATATTATGTCTATTGTTGGAGGTGATTATGCCGGAAATTACGTTAATACAAATATTGATCGTCCAATGTGGGCTGGAAAATATATTTTCAATCTCACATCTAAAGGAACTAATCCCAACGTTATCGCAAGTCCTTCCCGTGCATATTTGACAGTTAACAGGGCCTCAAATAATCTTGAATGGGATACGGAAGCTCCTATTTTATTAAAAGTCGGTGAGAAAGTAGATCTTGGTATTTTCTATCAGGCTGATATTTGGTGTACGTTCAACACTGATTATGATGAAGAATTGATTGAACTTTCATCGGAAGGAGCGACCAGTAATAATCCTCATTGGTTTGCTACAGGCCTAAAGGAGGGTGAGACAACCCTTTATTTCGGTATCGAGTGTAGAAAGAACGATATGGGATTCTATGATTTCACGGATTCACGGATTCTGTCTAAGAGAATTAAGGTTGAGCCGTCATTAGGTATTGAAGGAGTCATCGCTGATAAAGATTCCATTTCTGTAAGAGTTCAGAACGGTACTATTTTGATTCTTAATAAAGCCGCAGATTCGATTGTCAGAGTTTTCACTCTTCACGGCGTTCTCTTAAAGGAAACTAAGGAGCAGGAAATTTCAGATATAAATCGAGGGATATATATCGTCATGGTGGGGAATCATTCATTCAAAGTCGTGATATGAGAGAGGATGATAACACTATAACTTTCAGATTCTTTTTTAGAGGCAAACCATCTAAAAAAGAATCGTTTCCTGCACTTCGAACTTTTTTGTGCGAAAAAGAATGGCTATTGGAAGATTCAGATTATGATTCTAATTTATTGGAATATCATAGCGAAAATAATGGTATTTGCGAAGTAATTCTAAAGAAAATTGATGATATTACTATGGAAGAACTTGCAGACTTATTCTTCGTTGATATTCGCAAGAATAAAGATATATTATATGTGACGGTTCTTTACAATGAGTATACCGATAAGCTCGTTCAAAATTATGCTGGCAAATATTTAAATCGGCAGAAAGTTGACCTCAGCAGTCTTCAGAAATCTGATGAAGTAATAATTCTTCATCGCAATTAACTAGCTAAAGAAACAAGGTGCAAAACCATGTAGGGTATGCGCCTTGTTTTTTCATTACCAAAACAAGTGTTGACATCATTTAAGGTTTATTCTTTGTGGGTTTCGAGGTTTTTTATGAATTTTGCGTAATGGTTGCCCTCACTGATGATTAAACGCTTTTGTATCATACGTATATTATGCCACGATTTCTGCTGATGACATTGTCGATGATTCTGTTGCCTTTCGTGCTCTCCGGGGCTATGAAGAGGGCGGTTGTCGTGGACTCCGTTTCTGGCAGGCCGCTGGCTAAGGCGTCGGTGTTCGGCAGGAGCGGTAAACCTGTAGGAATCAGTTCAGACAATGGGGAATTGCCCGAAAGGATAGCCTTGTCGGACTATCCGCTTACTGTCAGCAGTCTCGGATATGCTCCCGCGACTGTCGAAGGACCTACTGACGGACTGATAAAGCTTCGCGAGATTGCCTATGACCTGCCTGAAGTTGTGGTCGGGCCTAAAAAGCGTCAGGTGCTTTATATGAAAGGGTATGTGAGGGAATATTCGATGCTTACGACATATGCCGACACCGTGTTCCTTTTCCGGGAAAAGATGGTCGATTTCATGATTCCTGCAAGGAAGACAAAGGGCTATTACGGGTGGACGACTCCGCGCGTGCTTGCCTCGAAGTCATATTATCATTTTTCGAACGACGAGGGTCTTGACAGTGTAAGCAATTATTTCGGTCAGCATTTCTCGTGGTCGGACTGGGTCGGTGTCATTGACCGAGCCGAGCTCCCGGCGCGCCTTCAAGGGTTTGACGAAGCTGCCTGCGATACGGTTGCGGGTAAATATGGCCCTGCGTCGATATGGCGGAAGGATGGCGAGAATGTCAGTCTGGATGTAGATGTGCTTGCCGACACGACCGGTCATGGCTGGGCCAAGAGTCTGGCGGTGTATCTTCGCGGAAAGGTTGATTTTTCGAGATTCACACTGAAATACAGGTTTGCGGAAGTGAACAGCGGTCTTATTCTCGCCGACAACATCGCAGGGCTGGCGATAAACATTGAGTCGAAGGGCAGAGGCCGCGACCTGCCGAGATTCCTGCATGCAGGAGAGGAATTCGATGTGGACACATATGCTGAAATGTATATCACCGACAAAGAGTATATGAGCGTCGGGCAGGCAAAGAAATTCGAGAAGCGCGACAGGCGTGCGGAAGCGGTGGCCATCGTTTCTCCTGACCATGCTCCGGAATTGCAGCCTGCGATTGTCGAGCTTGTCGGGAGGGTCAACAGTATCGACCACGCCCGGCTTCGTGCTGTCGAGAAGCCCGATCAGAGATATGTCGCCACTAAGTTTCCCGGATATGAGAAGCGTAAGGGCTCAGGTTTGAGAAATTTTTTTAAATCGGCGTTGAATCCGAAATACAAGTGACAGAGAAATGGTATTATAACCGAAATAAATAGGAAAAACAGAGATACGTATGGCTGATAATTATCTTGAAAAACGGATGGAGGAATATCGCGCCGGGAAACTTGCGCCAAAAAGCCGGGTGGTGGTCCATGCTGCGGGCGCTAAACGCGAACCGGGCGACTTCACTCTTTCGTTTCCTAAGCTGAATGCGGTGGTGATTGGCGGTCCGACGGAGCTTGCCGGGATGCTTGTCAGGATATTCAGAGGCGTTGATGCCTCAGTGGCGCTCTGCCACTCTGATTCGAAGCGGTGCACGCCGCTGGCTCAGGCTTCGGGATGCCGATACTATCCATTTGATCCGGCTGATGTATCAAAGCTTGAAAGAGTGATTGATGATGTGACCGCCCGCTGGGGCGGGGCGGATGCCGTGGTGGATTTACGTGGAGTTGAAGATGAGGCTGAGGGAGACGAGGCGGCCGCTTTGGCTGAACTCGTCATGATTCACGCGCATCCGAAATTCGATTTCGTGCGGAGAACCGACATAGAGTTTGACGAGTGAAATTTTTTATGTAAATTTGCAGTTCAAACTTGAAATAATAACAATCATATCATCAACAGCATAATATGGCACTTCAATGCGGCATAGTCGGCCTTCCTAACGTAGGCAAGTCGACGCTATTCAACTGTCTGTCCAACGCCAAGGCGCAGTCGGCAAACTTTCCGTTCTGCACCATCGAGCCTAACGTGGGCGTGATTACCGTCCCCGATGCGCGTCTCAACAAGCTTGTTGAGATGTGTCAGCCTCGCAGCATAGTCCCTGCGACCGTCGAGATTGTCGATATCGCCGGTCTTGTCCAAGGCGCGAGCAAAGGAGAGGGGCTTGGCAACAAATTCCTTGCGAATATCCGCGAGACAGACGCGATACTCCACGTGTTGCGCTGTTTCGACGATGACAATGTGACGCATGTCCACAACACTGTCGATCCGGTGCGTGACAAGGAGATAATTGACTACGAGCTTCAGCTCAAAGACCTTGAGACTGTGGAGAGCCGCATCGCAAAGACACAGAAGCAGGCCCAGACAGGTGGTGACAAGGTGGCAAAGATGCAATATGAGGTTCTGAAGAAGTATCAGGAGGCTCTGGTGCAGGGCAAGCCGGCGCGCACTGTCGAGCTTGAGACTGTCGATGAGCAGAAATTCGCCCACGACCTCTTCCTGTTGACAAGCAAACCGGTGATGTATGTCTGCAACGTGGACGACGCATCGGCCGTCACAGGTAACAAATATGTTGAGGCTGTCCGCGAGGCTATCAAGGATGAGAACGCGCAGCTACTGATCGTGGCCGCCCAGACCGAAAGCGAGATTGCCGAACTTGACACTTTTGAGGAGCGTCAGGAGTTTCTCGCTGAAATAGGGCTTGAGGAGTCAGGCGTGGCCCGTCTGATCCGTGCGGCATACGCGCTGCTAAATCTTCAGACATTCTTCACCGCCGGCTCTGACGAGGTGCGCGCGTGGACTTTCATGAAGGGTAGCAAAGCTCCGCAGTGTGCCGGCGTAATCCACACGGATTTTGAGAAAGGATTTATCCGTGCGGAGGTTATAAAGTATGACGACTACGTGACCCTCGGAAGCGAGAGCGCTGTCCGCGAAGCCGGAAAGATGGCTATCGAGGGAAAGAACTACGTGGTCGAGGACGGCGATATCATGCACTTCCTCTTCAACGTGTAGGCATAATGACGAATATAAAACCGACATGAATTTATAATATGCCCGGCTGGCACGGCACGAATTAAAAGCGTGGCGCGTCTGCCGGGTTTTGTTTTTCATATCACACATCTTTTAAACCTATCATGAAAACTACTCTTTTTGCAGCAGCGGTCTCAGTGGCTGTGGCTGCCAATGCGACAGAAGCCAACAAGCCATTGCGTCTGCACTACGACCGTCCTGCCGAGTTTTTCGAGGAAGCACTCGTCATAGGCAACGGAAATATCGGTGCTATACTCTATGGTGGAGTGGGGGAAGATCGTCTGTCGCTAAACGACATCACATTGTGGACCGGCGAGCCTGAGAAGGGGGTGGCCACACCTGATGCCTATAAGGCTATCCCGCAGATACGCGAGGCGCTTGACCGTGGTGACTACCGTGCGGCCGATTCGCTCCAGCGCAAGGTGCAGGGCCATTACAGTGAAAACTATCAGCCTCTCGGGTCGCTGACGATTTCATACGATGCGGGCGAGGAAGGAAACGTTGGTGACTATATAAGGCTTCTCGATATTTCGGATGCGATAGCATTCCGTGGTTTCAAGCGCGACGGCAAAGGGGAGGGGAGTGTCTATTTCGCTTCTGCTCCTGATTCGGTTATCGTGGTCGGAATAAAAAGCGAGCGTCCGCTGACGGCTACGCTGCGCCTTGACTCGCAGTTGCCTCATGAGGTGAAGTCGAATGGTGGTGAAATCCGTTCGACCGGCCATGCCGCCTATCTCTCATTGCCGGGTTATACGTCTTTTGATGAAAAACTGAAATATGATCCGCAGCGCGGCACTCGTTTTTGTACAATCGTCAAGGCTGTGCCGGCCGACGGTAGCGTTATTGCTAATCCTGACGGCAGTCTGACCCTGAAGGATGTCAGCGATGCAGTGGTGTATGTCACGAATGTAACAAGTTTCAACGGTTTCGACCGAGATCCGGTGAAAGAAGGACGCGACTATATCGGTCTTGCAGAGAAACGCATCGGCCGTGCCGAGGTGAAGGGATTCGACCGTCTCCTCGCCGACCATTTGGCAGATTACCATAATCTGTTCGATCGTGTCACGCTTGATCTGGGTGCGACGGCTGATTCGGTGTCGGTACTTCCGACCGACGTGCAGCTCAAACGCTACACGGATCTTAAAGAAGTCAACCCTGACCTTGAGGAGCTTTATTTCCAGTATGGACGCTACCTGCTGATAGCCTGTTCGCGCACTCCAGCTGTGCCTGCAAATCTGCAGGGGCTTTGGAACGAATATATTCTTCCGCCGTGGAGCAGCAACTATACTACTAATATAAATGTAGAGGAGAATTATTGGCCGGCCGAGGTGACAGGACTTGGCGAACTCCATGCCACAGCGTTGCTCCCGTGGATAAAAAATCTTTCTAAAGGCGGAGCGGCCACGGCTCGTCATTACTATGGTGTGGATCGTGGCTGGTGTCTCGGCCATAATTCCGACATCTGGGCGATGACCAATCCTGTAGGGCTTAACGGAGGCGATCCGACTTGGGCTAATTGGAATATGGGTGGTGCGTGGCTTGCAAGCCATATCTGGGAGCATTATCTTTTTAACGGAGACAAATCGTTTCTTGAAGAGTATTATCCTGTGCTGAAAGGTGCGGCTGACTTTTGTCTTGGCTGGCTTGTCGGGAAAGACGGTTATCTCGTCACTTCGCCGGCGACCTCGCCGGAAAATCAGTATGTCACGCCTGACGGCTATGTCGGGGCTACCCTCTATGGAGGTGCGGCTGATCTCGCTATGGTCAGGCAGTGTCTGGCGGATGCACGCGACGCTGCCACGGAACTCGGAGTCGACAGTGGTTTTTGCAACGAGGTTGACAGTGTGTTGCCTAAGCTCTATCCTTATAAAATAGGAAAAAAAGGGAATCTTCAGGAATGGTATTATGACTGGGATGATAAAGATCCGCAGCATAGACATCAGTCTCATCTGTATGGATTGTTCCCGGGAAGACACATTTCAGTAGACTCCACTCCTGAGCTCGCGCGTGCGTCGGCGCGTACATTAAATATAAAAGGTGACAATACTACCGGGTGGAGTACCGGCTGGCGTGTGAACCTTCTTTCTCGTCTGCGTGACGGAGAGGGAGCCTACAGGATGTATCGCCGTTTGTTGAAATATGTGAGTCCCGATAATTACAAAGGTCCGGACAAAAGGTCGGGTGGAGGTACGTATCCAAATCTTCTTGACGCGCATGCCCCATTTCAGATTGACGGTAATTTCGGAGGAACGGCCGGTGTGGCAGAGATGCTGATGCAATCTACGCCTGAGTCAATAACTGTTTTGCCGGCTCTGCCTTCGGAATGGCGCAATGGAAAAGTTAGCGGATTGAGGGCGCGTGGAGGTTTCATTGTGGATATGGAATGGAAAAATGGAAAAATTTCACAACTTTTTGTCGCTTCTCCAAAGGGTGGCTACACGGATATCGTGATGCCTTCGGGTGAAATTAAGAGTGTCGTGTTAAAGTCCAGAGAACGCAAAAAAGTGCTCTAAATGCGCCAAAATGGCCTAAAAATGCCTTTGAGTGTTAAATTTCTGTTAAAATGCCATGGAAAATTTGGAGGTAAAGGAGAAAGTGTCTACCTTTGCACTCGCTTTTGAGAAGCAAACCTCACAGAGGCGAGGGGATAGAGATTGAAACGCTGAAAGACATTGAATTGTTTGATGATGAAATGTTAAACAAATGTTAAAATCTCGAAAAGATTTGCAGGTTTCAAAAATTTGATTTACCTTTGCAAAGTTTTCCGCTGAACGCCTGATGAGGCAAGCGCGATGAAAGCACAGAGCACATTGAAAGAATTACAATAGACATTGAAAGTAGTACAAGAGTCAATGAAATAAAGAGACTCTGTCAATTCTACCGACAATCGCAATAGATATAACGAACGGACATCCCGGACGGGGCGACTCTCGAAGGTTTTTCTGTGAAGGCAAAATAAAGAACAGAACAGACGGTCTTTCCTGCTTTCCTGCTCTATTGATAAAATAGAAAAGAAAAAGAAAAGATAGATAACAACGAAGAGTTTGATCCTGGCTCAGGATGAACGCTAGCGACAGGCTTAACACATGCAAGTCGAGGGGCAGCGGGGGAGTAGCAATACTCCCGCCGGCGACCGGCGCACGGGTGAGTAACACGTATGAAACCTGCCCGTAGCAGGGGGATAAGCGGAAGAAATTCCGTCTAATACCGCGTAACAACCCATGGAGGCATCTCCGTGGGTTTAAAGGAAGCGATTCCGGCTACGGATGGTCATGCGTCGCATTAGCTAGTTGGCGGGGTAACGGCCCACCAAGGCGACGATGCGTAGGGGTTCTGAGAGGAAGGTCCCCCACACTGGTACTGAGACACGGACCAGACTCCTACGGGAGGCAGCAGTGAGGAATATTGGTCAATGGCCGCAGGGCTGAACCAGCCAAGTCGCGTGAGGGATGACGGTCCTATGGATTGTAAACCTCTTTTGTCAGGGAGCAAAGGGCGCCACGTGTGGCGCTTTGCGAGTACCTGAAGAAAAAGCATCGGCTAACTCCGTGCCAGCAGCCGCGGTAATACGGAGGATGCGAGCGTTATCCGGATTTATTGGGTTTAAAGGGTGCGCAGGCGGAATGTCAAGTCAGCGGTAAAATTTCGGGGCTCAACCCCGTCGTGCCGTTGAAACTGGCGTTCTTGAGTGAGCGAGAAGTATGCGGAATGCGTGGTGTAGCGGTGAAATGCATAGATATCACGCAGAACTCCGATTGCGAAGGCAGCATACCGGCGCTCAACTGACGCTCATGCACGAAAGCGTGGGTATCGAACAGGATTAGATACCCTGGTAGTCCACGCAGTAAACGATGAATACTAACTGTCCGGGCAGAATGATGCCTGGGTGGTACAGCGAAAGCGTTAAGTATTCCACCTGGGGAGTACGCCGGCAACGGTGAAACTCAAAGGAATTGACGGGGGCCCGCACAAGCGGAGGAACATGTGGTTTAATTCGATGATACGCGAGGAACCTTACCCGGGCTCAAACGACGGATGGATGTTTCTGAAAGGAGGCAGTCCTACGGGACATCCGTCGAGGTGCTGCATGGTTGTCGTCAGCTCGTGCCGTGAGGTGTCGGCTTAAGTGCCATAACGAGCGCAACCCCCATCGCCAGTTACCAGCAAGTAAAGTTGGGGACTCTGGCGAGACTGCCGGCGCAAGCTGTGAGGAAGGCGGGGATGACGTCAAATCAGCACGGCCCTTACGTCCGGGGCGACACACGTGTTACAATGGCAGGTACAGAGAGAAGCGATGCGGCGACGCAGAGCGGAACTTCAAAGCCTGTCTCAGTTCGGATTGGAGTCTGCAACCCGACTCCATGAAGCTGGATTCGCTAGTAATCGCGCATCAGCCACGGCGCGGTGAATACGTTCCCGGGCCTTGTACACACCGCCCGTCAAGCCATGGAAGCCGGGAGTGCCTGAAGTGTGCAACCGCAAGGAGCGCCCTAAGGTAAAACCGGTGACTGGGGCTAAGTCGTAACAAGGTAGCCGTACCGGAAGGTGCGGCTGGAACACCTCCTTTCTGGAGCGGAAAAGCCTATGGCGTTCCGTACCGAGATGGCCGTCGCGACTGTCGCATGCAGGGTCTTCGGACATTGACGGTACTGCTTTCAAGGGTTCTATTGAAAACCCCGCGGATATCCATTGAGGGACTCCACGGATACGGGGGATTAGCTCAGCTGGCTAGAGCACCTGCTTTGCAAGCAGGGGGTCAACGGTTCGAATCCGTTATTCTCCACACAAGAAAGAGGACATTGACATACTGGAAGCGAAGATACGCGAGACTCCATTGAAAAAATATGGAGCTTGCAAAATCGAAGCAAACACAACGAGTAAATCAAATCAAGCGAAACACGAGGCAACTCTGTTTCTTTGAATCGAGTCACAACAACAGGACGATTTCAGAGAGCGAGCCGAGTGATGTTCGAACCGATTGAAAAATACTAAGGTCATAAAGAAAGGAGAGAAGGGCACATGAAGGATGCCTGGGCTCTCGGAGGCGACGAAGGACGTGATAAGCTGCGAAAAGCTGCGGGTAGGAGCAAATATCCCTTGATCCGCAGATGTCCGAATGGGGCAACCCACCGGCTTCCGGCCGGTACCTCCCATATAGGAGGGGCGAACCCGGGGAACTGAAACATCTCAGTACCCGGAGGAAGAGAAAATAAACCAATGATTGCGCAAGTAGTGGCGAGCGAACGCGCAAGAGCCCAAACCGGCCGCGTTTCGGCGTGGACCGGGGTTGTAGGACCGTCGACGAATGGACAGCGGGCGCATAGCCGAACCTTCTGGAAAGGAGGGCCGCAGCGGGTGAGAGCCCCGTAGGCGAAATGCAAAGGCTGACAGAGACGGCACCTGAGTAAGCCGGGACACGAGGAATCCTGGCCGAATCCGCGGGGACCATCCCGTAAGGCTAAATACTACCGAGAGACCGATAGCGAACCAGTACCGTGAGGGAAAGGTGAAAAGAACCTCGAACAGAGGAGTGAAACAGACCCTGAAATCATGTGCCTACAAGCGGTCGGAGCTGCCTGGTGCAGTGACGGCGTGCCTTTTGCATAATGAACCTACGAGTTACCGTCGTTGGCGAGGCTAAGCACTTCAGGTGCGGAGCCGAAGCGAAAGCGAGTCTGAACAAGGCGCCTGTAGTCAGCGGCGGTAGACGCGAAACCAAGTGATCTACCCTTGGGCAGGTTGAAGGTGGGGTAACACCCACTGGAGGACCGAACCGGTAAGCGTTGAAAAGCTTTCGGATGACCTGAGGGTAGGAGTGAAAGGCCAATCAAACTTGGAGATAGCTCGTACTCCCCGAAATGCATTTAGGTGCAGCCTCGGGCGCAGTACCGTGGAGGTAGAGCGACTGATAGGATGCGAGGGCTTCACCGCCTATCAAGTCCTGACAAACTCCGAATGCCACGGCACGGTCCCCGGGAGTGAGGGCGCGGGTGCTAAGGTCCGCGTCCGAGAGAGGAACAACTCAGACCACCGTCCAAGGCCCCAAATCCGGGCTAAGTTGAAGACAATAACGAGGTGGGATTGCAAGGACAGCTAGGATGTTGGCTTGGAAGCAGCCATTCATTTAAAGAGTGCGTAACAGCTCACTAGTCGAGTGATCCCGCATGGATAATAATCTGGCATAAGTCAGGTGCCGAAGACGTGGAATCATGCGTAATGCATGATTGGTAGGGGAGCATTCCGGTAACCGCTGAAGGCGTGGCGCGAGCCGCGCTGGAGGAGCCGGAAAAGCAAATGTAGGTATAAGTAACGACAAAGGGGGCGGGAAACCCCCTCGCCGCAAGACCAAGGGTTTCTGATCAACGCTAATCGGATCAGAGTCAGTCGGGACCTAAGGGGCAGCCGCAAGGCGGACCCGATGGAAGAAACGGTCAACATTCCGTTACTCCTGTATGGAGTGATGTGGAGACGGAGAAGTGACACTCCCGCGTGCTGACGGAATAGCACGTTGAACCGCGTAGGTATACGCCCGGCAGGCAAATCCGCCGGGAGTGCTGAAACGGGACAGTACGGAGAGCCCCCGAGGCAATCCGACAGCGGAGGTAACCATGCTCCCGAGAAAATCCGCTAAACTTAATCCATGCAGGACCCGTACCCCAAACCGACACAGGTGGTCGGGTAGAACATACCAAGGCGCTCGAGAGATTCACGGTTAAGGAACTAGGCAAACTGACCCCGTAACTTCGGGATAAGGGGTCCCTCCCTCCGGGGAGGGCGCAGAGAATAGGTCCAGGCAACTGTTTAACAAAAACACAGGGCTGTGCGAAATTGAAAGATGAAGAATACAGCCTGACACCTGCCCGGTGCCGGAAGGTTAAGAGGAGATGTCACCGCAAGGGAAGCATTGAATTGAAGCCCCGGTAAACGGCGGCCGTAACTATAACGGTCCTAAGGTAGCGAAATTCCTTGTCGGGTAAGTTCCGACCTGCACGAATGGTGTAATGATCCGGACACTGTCTCAACCGTGAGCTCGGTGAAATTGTAGTATCGGTGAAGATGCCGATTACCCGCAACGGGACGAAAAGACCCCGTGAACCTTTACTGCAGCTTAGCACTGTGACCGGGTGTGCGATGTGTAGGATAGTCAGGAGACATCGAAGCGGTGACGCCAGTCACCGTGGAGTCGGCGTTGAAATACTGACCTTTGCACATTTGGTCTCTAACTCGCATGAGCGAGGACACTGCTTGGTGGGTAGTTTGACTGGGGTGGTCGCCTCCAAAAGCGTAACGGAGGCTTCTAAAGGTGCGCTCAGGCCGATTGGTAACCGGCCGCAGAGTGTAATGGCACAAGCGCGCTTGACTGAGAGACAGACAAGTCGAACAGGTAGGAAACTAGAGCATAGTGATCCGGTGGTTCCGTATGGAAGGGCCATCGCTCAAAGGATAAAAGGTACTCCGGGGATAACAGGCTGATCCCTCCCAAGAGCTCATATCGACGGAGTGGTTTGGCACCTCGATGTCGGCTCGTCACATCCCGGGGCTGGAGAAGGTCCCAAGGGTTAGGCTGTTCGCCTATTAAAGTGGCACGCGAGCTGGGTTCAGAACGTCGTGAGACAGTTCGGTCTCTATCTGTTGTGGGCGCGGGAGATTTGCGAGGCCCCGACACTAGTACGAGAGGACCGTGTTGGACCGACCTCCGGTTTACCGGTTGTTCCGCCAGGAGCACCGCCGGGTAGCCGCGTCGGGTAAGGATAAGTGCTGAAAGCATCTAAGCACGAAGCTCCCCTCAAGATAAGATCTCCACACAAGGGCCGTTTAAGACTAAGACGTAGATAGGCCGCAGGTGCAGGTACGGTAACGTACACAGCCGAGCGGTACTAATCGCCCAAACCCTTTCTTGGGAGCAATCCCAAAAATAGCCTTCCCATTGATGGAAGGACAATTTCAGTCGCTGAATCGTACATCCGCTGGCAAACGTAACAAGGCCTCGGGAATCGTTCGGTGGCCGGTTCAAGAGAAGGTTACTCATGTAGCTTCACTTCGCTTCCACCGCCTCTTTCTAACCTTACACGTCAGGAAGTTTCCTGATGAAGATACTAAGGTGGCCATAGCGTGAGGGCTCCACCTCTTCCCATTCCGAACAGAGAAGTTAAACCTCACCACGTCGATGATACTGCGAAAGTGGGAAAGTAGATAACCGCCCCTTCTAAACGACCGAAGCCTGAGATGCAGATAGCGTCTCAGGCTTCGGCTTTTTTTATGCAATTATGTCAATATAGTGCTTTGCGATTGAATTTTCAGCGGGACGTAAGGTTATATGACCGTTTTTTTGTAATTTTGCAATACTTAAATTAACATGGTAGCACTTGAAACCTAATTTTGACGGGCTACTTATGAGTTTTTATACCGTTTATATTTTTTAGAGTTATTAAACCAATCAAAGAGATTGACATGAAACTTACTGAACTGACAGCAATATCACCGGTCGACGGCCGCTATCGCGGAAAATGTGAGAATCTGGATGAATATTTTTCAGAATTTGCTCTTATCCGCTACCGTGTAAAGGTAGAGGTCGAGTATTTTATCGCTCTTTGTGAATTGCCCCTGCCGGCTCTTGCTGATTTCCCTGTCGAGCTATTCGGTAAGTTACGCGATATCTACGGCCAATTCTCCGTGGAGTATGCCGCCAGAGTCAAGGAGATTGAAAGTGTGACCAATCATGATGTCAAGGCTGTTGAGTATTTCATCAAGGAACGCTTTGATCTCTTGGGCATAGAAAAATATAAAGAATATATCCATTTCGGCCTTACATCGCAGGACATAAACAACACTTCCGTCCCGATGTCGATAGCCGATGCCATCAAAAATGTCTATCGTCCGCGTATCGTAGAAATGATCGAGCATCTTGAGGCCCGTGCCGACGAATGGTATGACATACCTATGCTTGCCAAGACTCACGGCCAGCCGGCATCGCCCACCCGTCTCGGCAAAGAAATCCGTGTGTTCAGCTACCGTCTCCGCCGTCAGCTTGCAATTCTTGATGCTGTCGAGATTTCAGGTAAGTTCGGTGGTGCGACAGGTAATTTCAATGCTCATCTTTGTGCCTTCCCAGATTTTGATTGGCGCGAGTTTGGTGCTAAGTTCCTTTCGGAGAAGTTAGGCATCGTCAGAGAAGAGTATACGACACAGATTTCAAACTATGATAATCTTGCGGCTCTTTTCGATGCGTTCGCACGTATCAATAACATAATTCTCGACCTTGACCGCGACATGTGGATGTATATCTCCATGGAGTATTTCAAACAGAAGATCAAGGCAGGAGAGGTCGGTTCGTCGGCTATGCCCCACAAAGTAAATCCGATTGACTTTGAAAATTCGGAAGGCAACATCGGCATCGCGAACGCTGTTTTCGGACATCTCGCGAGCAAGATGCCTGTCTCTCGTCTGCAAAGAGACCTCACCGATTCAACCGTCCTGCGCAATATCGGTGTGCCTCTTGCTCATACGCTTATCGCTGTTGCTTCGACTATGAAGGGACTTGGGAAACTTCTTCTCAACCGTGCGGCGATAGACGCTGATCTCGACAACACATGGAGTGTCGTGGCAGAGGCTATCCAGACAGTGCTTCGTCGCGAGGGTTATCCGAAGCCCTACGAGACACTCAAGGCTCTCACCCGTAAAAACGAGGCTGTGACTGCCGAGAGTATCGCCGAATTTATTGATACGCTCAATGTTTCCGCTGAAGTGAAAGCCGAACTGAAGACTATTTCACCTCACAGTTATACCGGCTATTGATAATCCGCCGTTAATGGATACGTCGACAAAAATACGATTCGGCTTTATAGCGGTGCTATGGCTTTTTCTGTGTTATCTTGTCATAGCATCGCGGCCGTTCACTCTCTGGACCATATTTATCATAACCGCTTCCGGTATCATTGTGTGGGTTCCTCTCTATAAGAAATATATTAAGAATGGAAAAAGAAACGAAGGACGATAAATATCCTCTCCTGTCGCAGATCGACTCTCCGGCCGACCTGCGCAAACTCCCGGTGCAGGAGCTGCCGAAAGTGTGTAGCGAGTTGCGTTCGTTTCTGATCAACTCGCTCTCAACCCATCCGGGGCACTTTGCATCGAGTATGGGGGCGGTAGAGCTTACAGTTGCCTTGCACTATGTGTTCAACACCCCCTACGACCGCATCGTATGGGATGTCGGACATCAGGCTTACGGCCACAAAATACTGACCGGGCGTCGCGAGCGTTTCAGTACCAATCGCACGCTTGGCGGTCTAAGCGGCTTCCCTTCGCCAAAGGAAAGCGAATATGATACATTTACTGCAGGCCATGCCTCGAACTCCATTTCGGCAGCTCTTGGCATGACTGTGGCAAGTTCGTTGCAAAACGAAACCCCGCTCCGCAATGTCGTAGCGGTTATAGGCGATGCCTCCATCAGTGGCGGTCTCGCGTTCGAGGGGCTTAACAACGCTGCCAATGCCAATTCGAATCTTCTTATCATTCTTAATGATAATGATATGTCGATTGACCGCAATGTCGGCTCTCTCAATTCCTATCTCGCCCATCTCACAACATCGAAAGCCTACAATAATCTCAGATATAAGTTTGCGAGGTTTCTGCGCAAGAACCATCTTGTAACCAACAAGGGCAAAGGGATGATCATGCGCTTCAACAATAGCCTGAAGTCACTTATAACCAAGGAGCAAAATATTTTTGAAGGCCTGAATATCAGGTATTTCGGACCTTTCGACGGACATGATTTGCCGACTATCATCAATGTGCTGAATGAAATAAAGGATTTCAGCGGTCCGCGTATCCTTCATCTCCGTACGATAAAAGGCAAAGGTTACGAACCGGCTGAGAAAGATCCTGCACGCTGGCATGCTCCGGGGCGCTTTGACGCGAAAACCGGCAAGATTATAAAAGACAGCGTGAAGAAGGCTCCAAAATATCAGGACGTGTTCGGCGAAACGCTTGTCGCGCTCGCCGAGCGTAATACTAAAATAGTGGGGGTGACGGCAGCCATGCCGTCGGGCACTTCAATGAACAAGCTTGAAAAGGCTTTCCCGTCACGGACTTTCGATGTCGGCATTTCCGAGGGACATGCTGTGACATTTGCAGGAGGAATGGCAAAAGAGGGTATGAAACCATTTGTAGCCATCTATTCATCGTTCCTTCAGAGAGCCTACAGCCATATCATACATGATGTGGCGATTGAGGGCTTGCCTGTCACTTTCTGTCTTGACAGAGCCGGTCTTGTCGGGGAGGACGGCGCTACACACCACGGTGTGTTCGACATGGCTTATCTCCGCTCGATTCCAGGCATGACAGTCGCATCGCCAAGGAGTCTCGACATGCTCCGTCATCTTATGCTTACCGCTGAAAGTTTCGATGGTCCGTTTGCAATCCGCTATCCGCGAGGAAACGGAGACTCGGAATTGTCGGAAGAGATGCACAAATTGCCTGTCGGCAAGGGCGAACTGCTCAAGGACGGCAGCGACATGGTGGTGCTTACCATCGGACCGGTAGCTTCGGAGGCACGAAAGGTGATCGACCGTGCGGAAAAGGAATTCGGCATCTCCATTGCCCACTATGATATGATATTCCTTAAACCTATGGATAAGGAAATCATTGACCGTATCGTCGCGATGAACGTTCCTGTCATCACAGTCGAAGACGGTGTGGTTGACGGAGGAATGGGTTCGGCAGTGCTTGAAGCGCTTTCTGAGGCCGGTTCTGATGTGGCGGTGCATCGTCTTGGTGTTCCTGACCGTTTTATTCCTCAGGGCAAACCGGCAGAGCTTAAACATCTTTGCGGCTTTGACGAAGAGGGTATCTACGAGGCCATTGCCAAGATTGCTAATCCTGTTAAAGGCTGATATTACAGATGAAAATAGTTATTGCCGGGTCGGGAGAGGTCGGTACTCACCTTGCCAAGCTTCTGTCAAACGAAGAGCAGGATATCACCGTAGTCGACAGTGACGGTGAAAAGCTTTCCATGCTTGATTCAAACTATAATCTCCTTACCTTCAAAGGCTCTCCGACTTCCTTTTCAACTCTTCGTCAGGCCGGTGTTGAGGATTGCGATCTTTTTATCGCGGTCACTCCGTTTGAGACACGCAACATCATTGCGTGTGCCATAGCAAAAAGCCTTGGAGCGTCCAAGACTGTGGCCCGGATTGATAATTACGAATTTAAAGATCCGGCTAATCATGAGTTCTTCGTCCATATCGGGGCTGACGACATGATCTATCCCGAGTATCTCGCCGCGATTGAGATTATTCAGGCTTTGCGTCACAACTGGGTCAGACACTGGTTTGAGCTTCACAACGGGGAGCTGATTCTCGTCGGTGTCAAATTGAGAGACAATGCCCCGCTTAAGGGAATGCAGCTCAAAGAGCTTGGAATGACCGAACACAGTTTTCACGTGGCTGCAATCAAACGCAATCATGAGACGATTATTCCCGGCGGTCATGACCGTCTGGAAGTAAATGATATTGTCTACTTCATGACTACGCGTGAGCATGTCGATTCGCTCGTCGCGCTCTGTGGCAAGACTCAGCGCAAGATACGCGATGTGCTCATCATGGGAGGCAGCCGTATTGCGATAAGGCTGTGTGCGATGGCCGGCGATGAGTTCAACTTCAAAATCATGGATATGGACCGCGACCGTTGTCTTGTGTTGTCGGAAAAATGTCCTGACGCGACAATCATCAATGCCGATGCACGTGACACCGATGCTCTTCTTGATGCCGGCATAACCGATATGGATGCTTTTATCGCGCTTGCCGACAGCAGTGAGACCAATATTCTCACCTGTCTTTCCGCCAAAGAGCTTGGAGTGGTCAAAACAATCGCCGAGGTGGAGAATTTGCAGTTTATCTCTGAGGCAGAAGGATTGAATATCGGAACAATCATCAATAAAAAGCTCCTTGCTTCTTCGCGAATATTCCAGATGCTTCTCGACAGTGATACTTCCACGTCGAAATGTCTTGCGTTGGCCGATGCCGAAGTCGCAGAGATTGTGGCTCGTGAGGGCTCAAAAATCACCCGAGGCCCTGTAAAGGATCTGAAACTGTCGCGCGACATGACTATCGCAGGTCTCATAAGGGATGGTAAAGGTTATCTTGTTTCGGGTAACACTGTCATCGAGCCGGGTGATAGTGTGGTTGTGTTTACACTCAACGGTGTCATCCACAAGGTCGAAAAACTGTTTAAATGACATGAATTTTCTTCGTTACCGACCTACAGCCATAAATTTCCCGATGATACTCCGTATCATCGGGTTGCTTCTTATCATCGAGGGACTTTTCCTGACAGTCCCGCTTGCTACATCCCTTGTCTATCACGAAACCGACTGGATGTGTTTTCTGCTGACAATGGTGGTCACTACTGTGGCCGGAACTATAATGACCTTCGGCATCCGTCCGCGTAATCCCCGCATGGGTAAACGAGAGGGGTTCCTGCTGACGGCTCTGATATGGATTTTCTTTTCGATTTTCGGCATGATTCCATTCATACTCATGGAGAAGCAGCCGATGTCGGTCTCCGATGCCTTTTTTGAGGCTATGTCGGGATTCACCACTACCGGGGCGACGGTCATGGACTCTATCAGTCATCTCAGCCACGGTATTGTCATGTGGCGTAGCCTGATGCAGTGGATAGGCGGCATGGGTATAATTCTTTTTACCTTGGCTGTAGTCCCGATGCTCAATCATTCGGGTGGCATGCAGATGTTTAACGCGGAGGTGACGGGTATTACACACGACAAGTTGCGTCCCCGTATCTCGCAGACGGCCAAGGGACTGTGGCTCATCTATATTGTGCTGACCCTTGTACTTTTCATATTGCTTATAATAGGCCCGATGGATACGTTCGAAGCGATATGTCATGCGTTCAGCACAATGTCGACCGGTGGATTCTCTACGGCCGATGCAAGTATCGAGGCATGGGATTCTATATATATAGAATCTGTGGTGACGGTGTTCATGTTCCTTGGCGGGACGAGCTTCGTGTTGCTTTACCGTGCGGCCCACGGTGATTTCAAGCCGATATGGCAAAACGATGTGTTCCGTGCGTATGTAGGTATAATTCTTGTGTGCTACGTGCTGTTTGTCATCGCCATATTCTATCACGGACAGGCTTATTCCATAAAGTCGGTAACGCTTGATCCTTTGTTCCAGATAGTGTCGACTATCACGTCGACGGGCTATGAGGTTTCCGACTTCTCTAACTGGGGTACGTTTACTCTGTCGCTTGTATTCGCCCTGATGTTTTTCGGAGCGTGTGCCGGCTCTACCAGCGGAGGCGCTAAGATTGACCGTCTGATTTATCTATTGAAAAACTGCCGTAACGAGATTGTAAGGTGCGTTTATCCGAACAATATTTTTACAGTCCGTGTCAACCGTCGTGTGATTCCACATGAGACAGTGTCGAAGGTTATTGCCTTTCTGTGTCTGTATGTCATGATTATCATGGCGGGAGGCATCATTCTCACTGCTTTGGGGCTTCCGTTGGTCGACTCGTTTTTCTCGGCATTCTCCTGCATAAGCAATACCGGCCTTGGAGCGGGTGTCACAGGCTACGGAGGTTCGTATGCCCTTGTCCCTGACGTTGGTAAATGGTTATTGGCCATAATTATGATGATCGGCCGTCTTGAACTGTTCACTGTTCTGATTCTCTTTACCCCTACATTCTGGAAAAAATAAATAAAAATGAGCAACGAGATTCTATATGTTCTTTTGCCGGATTATGCGGCACATGAGGCTGTATATCTTTCACAGGCCATAGCTTCCGATGAGTTCGCGCTTAAAGAAAATCCGAAATATGTCAATAAGGTTTTAGCTCCGTCTTTGGAGCCTGTCAAGTCAATCGGCGGTTTCCGCACGATGGCCGACTATTCGTTTGAGACGATGCCTGACGATTATGCGGCATTGGTATTGATTGGTGGCTTCGGTTGGACTACGCCTGTCGCGGATAAGGTTGTGCCGATTGTCAGACAGGCCATTGAGAGAGGTAAGGTTGTAGGTGCAATCTGCAATGCTGCTTCCTTTATGGCAAAACACGGTTTTCTTAACGCGGTCACACACACCGGCAACGGACTGGAACAATTGAAACTGTGGGGCGGTGAAAATTATACCAATACGGACGGATATGTCCATGCTCAGGCTGTCAGCGACAAGATGATAGTGACGGCCAATGGTTCTGCGGCCCTTGAATTTGCAAAGGAACTGCTTCTTCTGCTTGAAAACGACACACCGGAACGCATAGAAATGTACTATCAGTTCAACAAGCAGGGATTCTGTAACATGTTTCCTGCCGAAAATTAGAAACGATATAAACAGCCTGTCAATATTATAGTCTCACACAGCCGATTTTAGGATTTATTGTGAGTATATCAAGACAATCAGCCACTCGGTTTCTTATTGAAACTGAATGGCTGATTTTTTATTTATTGCTGTCCGATAAAACTTTTTGAGGCAAAACAAAATTAGGACTGGCACCTATTGCAGGAGTCAGTCCTTTTAGTTTAGTTTGTGTTGGTCAAAACATATTCTAAACTATGCCCAAAAGTAGTCATTTTAGCGGACAGCCGCTCTATGGTCAGGTAATAAAACTGCTTGACAAGTCGAAAATTCTTCAGTTTAGCCGCGAATACGGAGGAGAGAGATATACCAAACGGTTTAACTGCTGGATTCATCTGGTGGTAATGCTCTATGCCGTGATAATGCGATTCGACTCATTGCGTGAGATAACAGCCAGTTTGCTTGCCGAGACGCGTAAACTGTCTCATATAGGTATTACTTTCAAAATCGGGCGCAGCACACTTGCGGATGCCAACAAGAGGCGCCCCGAAGCTATATTTGAGGCTATATATCGTGATCTATATGCCACTTACCGCCACGTTCTTTCCTCGGACAGCCACAGCCGCAAGACTCCAAAATGGATGAAACGACTGCAGATTATCGACTCCACGACTATTACTCTGTTCTCCAACCTGCTGTTCAAGGGAGTCGGACGCCATCCAAAGACCGGAAAAAAGAAAGGCGGAATCAAGGTTCATACCGTCATACATGCCAACGAAGGTGTGCCGTCGGATATAAAGTTCACATCAGCGGCTACAAACGACTCATTCATGCTCAAGCCAACAACATTGAGTAAAGGCGACATAATGGCAATGGACCGCGCATACATCGACTATGAGAAGTTCCAACAACTGACGGAGCGTGGCGTAACATACGTCACCAAGATGAAGAAGAACCTGAAATACAGCATATTGTCGGACACTATGTATCAGACTCCTGACGGACTGATGGAGGTCAGGATACAGCAAGTGGAGTTTGTAAAGCAGGTTAAAGGCGGAGAGGTCATTCGACATAAATCACGCATAATCACTTATGTGGATGTCAAGAAGCGCAAACTGATATCGCTGCTGACCAACGATATGGAGTCCGACCCGGAGGAAATCATCGCGATATACCGACAGAGATGGGAAATTGAGCTGCTGTTCAAGCAGATGAAACAAAACTTTCCACTTAAATACTTCTATGGCGAGAGCGCCAATGCCATCAAGATCCAGATCTGGATCACACTAATCGCCAATCTACTGCTGATGGTTATGCAGAAGGGGCTGAAACGCCAGTGGAGCTTCTCCGGGCTGGCAACAATGGTCAGAATTACCCTGATGTACTACGTTGACTTCAACAGCCTGTTTAACAACCCGGAAAAAGAGTGGGAAATCATCCTTTCCGAGGCCTCCGGAGCGCCTCCCGAACCGTCATTGTTTGACTGAGGGGGCTTGTAAGGTAAAAAAGAAGACTCGAACACCGTAAAATCAGCGTTCGAGCCATACTTTATTGCGCTATTTGAGTTTTATCGGACAGCAATATTTTTTATTGTTTGATGTAATATCGGTAAAATTTGCTCGGTGAGGTCATGGGTATATGGTATTATATTGACATGGGGCGAATATTTTAATGTGTAATCGGATTGTTTTCAGTAACTTTACAGACAGATATGTGATTTTCTCAAAATTTTTTCTTTTTCAGGGTTGAGTTTTGCGGATGTTGTGTGTCTTATTAATGTATGACGAACAGAAACGACATAGAGCAGCTTTTCAAAGCACATTATGCGCAGATGTACCGGATGGCCGTGGCACTTCTGCACGACGATGATTTTGCGCGCGACATCGTACACGATGTGTTTGTCTCGCTACTCGACTCACGACTCGGCGGACACGTTTTATCGCGTCCCTATCTTTTGCGGGCAATCCGCAACCGCTGTCTTAACCATATCCGGGACTGTGAGATTCATCAGCGCATAGCTAACCGTTATTTCCTTGACAATGATGAATATGACACCGAGGATTGGCCTGATGATGAAACAATTGCCCGGATTTACGGTCTGATCAAGTCTGAAATCTCTCCTCAGGCACGATGGGTGATGGAACTGCGGTTCTCCGACGGTTTGCCCTTTGCCAGAGTCGCAGCAGTAATGGGCATAAGCGAGACTGCCGTGTATCGTCATCTGAGTCATGCAATTACAATCATCCGCAAAAAACTCAATGAAAATGGAGAAGTATGAGTCTAAATATGATGTGGTGCTTGATATTATAGAGCACCCGGAAAATTATACGCCGGAGCAGCTGACTGAAATACTGTCGGATTCTGAAACCAGAGAGATTTACAATCTTCTTTGCAAAACCGATTCTGCGATAGAAGCCGGAAGAGAGATAGATGTCGATGCCGAATGGGAGACCCTTTCGGCGAAACATACTGTCAGCCCGCGTCGTTCATTCTTATGGTCCGGCAGTCGAGCAGCCTCAATCGCAGCTATAATAGGCTCATCAATCATTGCCGTTGCAGCCGGATTTGTTGTCACTGTGGCTGTGATTGACCATAAACCGCAATCGGCCGCTGACGACGTGACTGTTGCGCCATCAGTCGCTGTCGTTTCAACAGATAGCATTACCGTATATAGCGATACTGTAAAAGTTAGTCAGACTCCTGTATTGTTTGAGAATGAGCCTCTTGAAAAGATAATGAAAGAGGTCGCCGACACATACAGTGTAGAGGTCAGGTTCAACAACAAGGAAGCGGCATCACTGCGTCTTTACTACAAACTCGATCCGTCGTTGACGCTTGACGACGTTGTTGGGCAACTTAACACATTTGAGCAGATTAGTATCAGACAAACCGGAAATATCCTAAACCTCGACTGAAAATGTTATCGACCTATCGCTTGCGCAGCAAGAAAACTCTCCTGACCCTGATAATGGTTGCGATGAGCTGCATTTCAGCCGGTGCATACGAATACGACTATTCGTTTGACAACACGCCCATATCAGAAGCTATCATCAGAATCTGCAAAGACCATCCCGATGTAAATATCACATTTATATATAAGGAACTCGATAACTACAAAACGTCAGCAAGAATACATACTGATGATGCCTATGAAGCCTTGCGTCTGACAATCGGACTTAATCCAATATCAATTATCAAAAAAGACCATAATTACTATATCGAGGCACTGCAACATGGAAAATTCTGTTATACGGGCCGAGCCATCGGTAGCGACAACGAGCCTGTGGTTGCGGCGACAGTGATGCTGCTGGCGCCCAAAGATTCGACTGTCATCACATACGGCATAACCGATGAGGCAGGACGATTCTCGATACCTTGTGACAAACAAGGAGTAGTCGGCAAATTGTCATGCCTCGGTTATGAAACGACCTATAAAGAGTCCAGTACGTTTGATATGGGCACAATTCTAATGAAGGAGTTGCCTATCAATCTGCAATCCGTTAAAGTAGAAGGAGATAATGCCTTGTTATTGTCTGATAAAAGTATCTACAGACCTACCCAACGACAGAAGGACGCTTCCCAGACCGCGACTGATCTGCTTGTCAGGATGGCAATTCCTCAACTTAATGTAAAGTTAGGTTCATCCGTTGTAACTACAGCCTCCAATCAGCCGGTAGCTATCTACATAGACTATGTTCCTGCATCGGAGAATGATCTTAAAATGATGAGAATGTCGGATGTCAGATGCGTTGAATACCTCGAATATCCATGAGATCCAAGATTTCAGGGTAATAGATACGTCATCAATTTCAGAATGACACAATATGAATATGGCGGATATGTGAAAGCTTTGGGGACAGAGAATTTCATTGCAAATTCCGGATTTCTGCAAGGCAATGTCCGATTTGTGAAAAACAAGATGACATACGATATAATGTGCTATGGTTATTATATGTCTAACAACCATTTCGGAGTGGATCAGACCGAGACGTTCCGGCTGCCTCAGGATGACGGCGAAATAAAAAGTTTTCAGCGTGAGTCTCGGACGGAGACCTCCAGATACCGCAGACGTAATTATGAGACAAGTTTCAGAGCCTTGTACTCAGGAGATAAGATTACGGCCAACAGTCAGATTTCCATTGGACTTGACGCCACACCACATGACGACAATACAGGAGAGGTAAAATATACAGACAATCTTTTAGGCCGGTCATATTATGAATCCATTGCAGACTCAAAAGCAAAATATCTTAATTACAATGGATATTATTTTTTCAGTCTGCCTGAGAATAATTCTCTTACAGCTTCACTTGGTTATTCATATTCCCACACCAATCAAAGCTCACAATATTCAGAGACTGATATCGCTTCAATATATAACAATGCTGGAGATAATACCCATAAGGGAAACATTGGATTGAATTACAGTCAGACCTTCGGTGAGAAACATTCTATAATGACACATATCAGAGGACTATATGAACATAACCGCACCGACTATTCAGGTTCGGTCAATGCTCTTGACAATTCAACAACTAAATTCGGACAGATTGGTGCTTCCTATAGTTTTGCCGATAAGAAAGTCTCCACATCTTTAGGCTTCGGGTGGAACTGGCTGGCAACAGACCTTAATGACAACAAGGCAATTTCAGACTATCCATATATCGATGCCTCATTCAGATTTGTGCCTGACAGAAAAAACTCATTTGGTGCGGTGTTCCATTATTCAGTATGGCCACCCTCATCCAACTATAAAAGCGACAATATCATTCAGGTGTCTCCATTTCTCTGGCATACGGGCAATCCGCTATTGAAGTCTCACAGAAGTTATGATATAGGCATCAACTACACATTCATTCCATCAAACAGATTCAACATGACCGTTTTTGCTAATTCATGGCTTGTGGGTAACCGGGCGGCGTTTGTCTATGAGGCGACTTCGGAAGGTATAGTCAGAACGATTCAACAGCCTGTAGGCAAGTTCGGTCATTACAACTACGGGATAAATGCTTCTTCCAGTTTTCTTGATGGCAAGCTCTATTTGTCAGGGCAACTGGCTCAGCTTTATGTCCACAATGGATTGCCATACAGCATAAACCACTCCTGTATCAACTTCTATCTACAGGCGCTATATTATCTGGGCAATTTTAATTTTGCCATATCATACAATTCGGAAAATGCAACCGACAATTATAATTCCATGTCCGGGATATGGACAAAAAACAAGGATGCCTTTGTCTTGCAGGCTGGATGGAGCAATGCGTCGTGGAATATTCGGCTGACAGCTCAGAATCTTCAAAGGTGGAACTGGAGATCTTCATACGAAACGATGCGCAGCGAGAATTATTCAGTCAATAAATGGAGCAGCAATGCGTCAGGTCATGCGTTTGTTCAGCTTTCAGTAACATATACACTCGGTTTTGGTAAGAAAGTGAAACAAGGCGATGATATAACCAGACAGGCAGGTGCGTCATCAGGTATTCTGAAATAAAAACAGCTTAATCATACTGACAGTCAAGTCCTCGGCAGTGATGTCGGGGACTTGACTTGTCAGAAGCGGTATTGGACAGAGGCGAGGATGCTGCGCCGGCGTATAAGGAAGTGGTGTTCGGAACGGGATAGTGTACCGTAGTTGACATATTCGTAGCTGCGCCGGTTGAGCAGGTTGTCGGCTGTAAGCGATAGCCGTACTTTGTTGTTAAGACGCCACACCGCTGAGGCGTCAAGGAGTAGGAGATTTGCAGTGTTCCCTTCGGGGAAACGGGTCAGAAAATGCTCGGCTCCTATGGTAAACTGCACAATATCGCTGGGGATTATAGTTGTAAAAATATTCTGCCTGAAGGTATGATAGTCGTTGGTCTCGCCGTTGATTTTCATCTTTGAGAATCCATAGTCTGCTTCATAATTGGCCGAGAGCCATTTCAACAGACTTCCTTTGAAGTAGGGTTTTACACCGGCTGTCATCTGGCGGTATGGTATCACATCGTAATCGCGCATGGAGGAAGCGGACGACACAGAGGCATTGACATCGCAACCTACCACTATCCTGCTGTGTCCAAGTCCCTTGCTGAAACCGCCGTTGACATACCATGAATTGCTGTTATTCAGACGTTGCGCATAGGTCGACACTATGAAGTCGTCTATAAATAACTGGTTTGACATTATTGATGTACGACTGTGGTTATATGTTGCCGAAAGGTTGAAAAACAGAGACTTCAACGGATTACGATAACGATAAGAGAGCGTGGCCGCAATCTTCTGTGAATATTTGTCGGGGTTATCCGCAATGAAGAGGTTACGGTAGTCGGAAAGCACCGGGGCAGTGATATTCATATATGGCTGCGGAGAACCGAGACTATAGGCCACCGAACCGGAAACGTCTGATTTGGAAGTCAGTTGCCGTCTGACATATAGACGCGGGGATGTATTGACATAATCATGTCGGCCGGCCACGGAGTGATGCAGCCATTTCAGCGGTATCCGAAGCGATGCGCGCCAGCCGTTACGTTCGTAATCAATCTGTGGAGTGGCATATAGATTAGACAGGAATGCTTCATGGATTCCGTTGTTGTCAAATTCGCCAAGTCCGGCAAGAGAACTGTTCATACGGAGCCAGTCAAGATCAAGTCCGGCAGTTAAATAATATTTCCAGAAACGTGTCATCTTCCCGAATCTGGTTTCCGTGGTGCTTCGGAAATCAGTAGTTCCCAGACTCTGCACAGCATCTTCGTCACCGGCCACTGTCAATAGGTCCGGATTATGCCCGAAAGTGTTTCGCGATATAAGAGTGAAGAGTTTTTTCTCATTGCGCTTCACAAGTTTCAGGTCGTTTGAGGCAGAGAAACTCTTTCGGTCAACAAGCTGGGCGAGGTCATACGAACCCGTCACTGTCGAGTTGGACTTGTCCCATATTCCCGCTACCGTAAATTTTTCCTTAAGGAAATAATCACGTTTGTTAGTCTGGCTATAGAACTGAGCCGACATGTCATGTGTCTGAGTCCGCTGTGCATTATTCTGGACGAACTGAGGAATCTGCGAGCTGAAATAATCGGTGGTCATCCCGGAATTGTAGTCAAGGCGGTCGCCCATATAATTGAGTTTTAAGCGCATTGAAGTATCATTCTTTTTCCATGCCGTTATCGCGTTGGCCAGCCATGACAGGTTGTCGCGGGTGCGCTTCTCAGTCAGTGGTGCGTTGATAATGTCGGCGGAAATGTACTCAGGCCAAAGGGATTCGGTATAGTCCGAAGAGAACATATCGTCAAAATCATGCTCCCGTATCTCATTTGCCGGGTTCCATCCTGTATTGTCGGCTTTTAATGTAAACATATTCTGAATTTTGGAAGCCATGCGCATTGTGAACAGCGAACCGTCGTAGAGTAATGGCTGAGCTCCGGCCGCCACCTGCGCAACGCCTACCCATCGGCTGCGGGCATCATCCTTCAGTTTGAGATTGATACCTGCCTCCTCCGGGAACTCGATGCCTTCAAGAGCCTTGACAGGCTGATGGTTTTCCATCACTTCGACTGATGCAACATCCTTATGCGAGATGTTGTTGGTGGCAAGACCGTATTGGCCACCTATGAAGTCGTTGCCATCGAGATAGAATTTATTGATTGGCTTTCCCTGATATTCTATAGTGCCGTCATCCTTCACTTTTATACCGGGCAGACGCTTGATGACATCAATGATGGCATTGTCCTTTGCATTTGCATATTTAGCCACATTGAACACAAGTGTGTCACCTTTGGCATATATATCGGGGGCTTTGACTATCACGTCGTTCAGTTGCGTGACTCTGGGACTAAGACGTACACAAGAAAAGTCGGCAGTTACAGGTAGAGACAAGGATTCGTAGCCCATGAAGCGGAACGATATGGAGTCAGCACCGGATTTGGGGGTGATTACGAAGCGGCCTTCTTTGTCGGTTGAGGTAAACGCACCTTTGGATTTCACAATACATCCGGTTACCGGTTCATCTGTGTCGGCATTAACGACTTTGCCACGCAGTTCACCCGGGTCTGCTGCCGAAACCGACAGCAGACCGAGGAAAACGCAAAATATAAAAAAGCTGTATCTGTTCATTTCTTCCAGTCAAGTTCGAGGTAATCGTATGGCAGTTCTATGGGGTCGTATGCGTCGAGTGATGGATTTCCTTCCATGTCGGTGACTGTGATATGACCGCCTGTCGTGGCTTCATAATAGGCGTAAGGATTTATTTCGTAACGATGTTTGGTGTCATAATATCCCTTGCGGTCTGTTTTGTTGAAGGGTACTTTGTAGATGGTGATTGGTCGGTTGGCTTTCGATCGGATACCTATGCACTCGAAAGTGTAGTGTCCGTTCTCATCCGAAGCCTTCATGATGAGACCGGGAAGACCGTGGAGTTTCCAAGGACCGTCCATCAGGGGAATATCCTCGGTGTAGAATACAGTCCACTCGCGTCCGCGGAACTTGCATTGAGCGCTCCGGCATTCGTAACCGAGTACGGTTGTGACCGAATCGGTTAGTTCCCAGTCGAACTTCGGCATCTCTTCCTCGTAGCGGAACCAGTCCTGACATATTTTTTCAGTGTGGGTGAGCTTTCCTGACGGATAATTCTTGTAGATGGTCATGAACTCACCGTTGCTGAGTTTTCCTTCCATTGCTGCGTCGGCTATCTGTTCGGAAGTAGAGCGCATGAGAATGGAATCAACAGTGAGGTTCTTGTAGCTTGAGAACTTCGAGAGTCCGTCCGGCCCTATCTGAAGGAGCATATTGTCGCTTGATATGTTGTCGTCAAGCAAGCCTGTGGTATCTACGCAGCAGCGGTAGTCATAGACAAACTCCATTGTCTCATTGGCGAGTGTTTCTGTTTCGGGGACAGTGTTTTGAAAGATGCTGAGTTGACGGCGCACGACTTTTCCTGATACTGTAGCCCAGATGGTAAGAACGATGGTGAGGAATAAAAAAGATTTTTTCATGTCTGTTGTCTTTTGTTGATTGATTTTCTTGCTGCAAAGTTACTTGCGAGCCGGTCTTAGAGCCGAAAATAATCATTACTCAAACATTATGGAATTGTTACTAAATTATTACTGTCAGGCAAATGGCTTGATATACAGTCACTCCGACAAATTAAAATTGTTTAATTTTGCATCATGGAAAAACGGATAAAGACACTTTATATAGTCACAATCATTGCTATCATCGCTTTCCTCGGAATGCAGATGTATTGGCTGTATGGCCGCTATGAGTTTTCGCTCAAGGAATATGACAGGAATTTGAGTGAAAGGATCACGGCATGTGTGGACGATTATAATGCGATCAGGGCAAAAAGACCTGATAAAAGCGCTGATTCTTTGAAGCAAAAGGGAAACAACGCCGAAGTATTCTCTGTCCCGACATTTTCATTGAAACAGGAGTATGGCGATACGGTAAAGACGACGCGTACTTCTAAAATTTATACATATCTCTTTTCTGCCCACGAACTCCTCGGATTAGAACCGGGAACGCCTCTTTCAGAGGGGCAGAAACAGCGGGCGATGGATCTTGCTCAGGTTCAGATGGCGACACCGGTTGATTCGATGGTTTTCGACGCATCGGGCGCCAGAGATGAAAGTCAGGCGTGGCTTGCCACAAGCAATGTCCAGATTGAAAGAAAATGTCCGTTTGCCGTGGAAGGCATTGACTCAATTTTGCACAAATCCGGAATAAAAGCCCGCATACGACTGATTGAAGCCGACAGTATGGTATGGAATACGACGGTAACAGACCACATTTCAGTTTTCTCGCCGGCCCTGACAATGACAATTCCTTATTCAGAGTTGCAAGGGAAAACCGTATGTATAACAAGCCAGATCAATCCATTTGATGTTTTGCCGGAGATGTGGCAGGCACTTATCATAACACTGCTGGCATCGTGTATGCTCATCGTCTGTCTTGTTTTGCAATTTTCCACCGTGTTGAAGCTGTCGCGGCTCGACAGGATGCGCAACAGTTTTGTCACTACGATGATTCATGAGCTTAAACGACCGATTTCCACGTTAAAAATGTGTGTGTCAGGGTTGGAGAACCCACGGATGATGGAGGATAGGGATGTAAAGAAAGAATTGTTGTCTGAAACAAGAAATGCCCTCGACAATCTTTCGGCCTATTTCTCGAAACTGAGGGACATAACCTTCAACAATGTGGAGCAAATCCCCTTGAATATTCAATGTGTCAATCTGCATGAGCTGTTTGAGACCGTGGCGTCGGCGACGGTGTTGCCTCCCGGTAAGACTGTAAGAATCAGCAACAATATTGATAAATCTGTTGAGGTGTCAGCCGACCGGTCACATTTATATAATATATTGAATAATCTCGTTGAAAATGCCGTGAAGTATTCAGGTGATTCGGTTGAAATCAAAGCAGACGCAATTGAGAACAACGGAAATGTCGAGCTTCACATAAGCGATACAGGCAATGGCATTTCGTCAGGCGATCTGAAGCATATATTTCAGCGTTTCTATCGCGGAAAGGCTTCAGCCGGAGAGCAACCCGGAATGGGACTCGGCCTTGCATATGTGAAATTGCTGGTCGATGCTCATGGCGGCTCTATATCAGCTGGGAGCGACGAAGGCAAGGGGACAAGTTTTACAATAAGATTACCGCAATGATGAAAGCGATTAAAATTCTGTTGGTTGATGATGACATAAAAAACTCGATGCTTCTCAAGCGCTTTATCGAGTCGGAAGGCTATGAGGTAACCTATGCCAACAACGGGAGGGTTGGGTTGGAGATGTATCGTGAAATCCGCCCCGATTTGATTCTGCTTGATATAAATATGCCTGAACTCGACGGATTTGAAATGGCACGGATTATCAGGCAGAATGACAAGAGGGTGATTATTTTCTTTCTTACGGACAGGACAGACAAGGTAGACCGTCTGCACGGTTTTTCTCTCAAAGGGAACGACTATATACCAAAACCGTTTTATCCTGAAGAGCTGATTGCCAAGATCAATGAACGGTTTGAAAGCATGACGGTGAATCAGGATGTAGAGTATCAGTTGGGTGATACCATTTTCCGTCCCAATCTCTCTTCGCTGACCTACCGTGGAGAAACCCACTCACTTTCAGTACGCCAGACAGAAATTCTCCAAATGCTTGCCGACAATTTGGGTAATACGGTAGAGCGTGATGTGATACTCGACAGGATATGGGGCGATTCAAGCTATTCAAACTCTCTCGCTCTTAACGTGCAGATAACATATATCCGCCGGATGCTGACAGATCCGTCAGTTTCAATTGCGTCGATTAAGAAAAGAGGATATATCCTTTCTGTGAAGTGACGATGGCTTGGCTGTAATAATGGCTTTTGATCCGCATAATATAGGAAATGACATAACCGACATAACAATGCTGTATGGTCGGATGTGGGTGTTGGATGAAAAAACAGGGACTGATTCCGTTTTCAGGACTCAGCCCCCTTGTTGCCGGGTTTTATGCTTTCAAAATGGATGTCTATCTGACGATTGTTGATGTGGACGACGAGCGGTAGGCGGGGTCGAAAATCAGATTCAGCACGTGGGCGAGGCGAAGGCCGCCGTTGAGGAATTGATTCTCGACGACAGGTGTCCACTCCGCTACTTCATTGTATGAGATCTTAGAGCCGACTGGAAATGCTTTGTAAACGTCGTCGCATATTTCTATTGTCTGTTTGGCCCAGTCGTCGATTGTGCCGGAAATGATTTCTGCTTCTACGGTTTCGGGCACGCGGTCAATCTGGTTCTGCCATTCCGTATAGCTCCATTTGTGAGCCGATTCTGGGATTGAAGAGTCCCATACGGAATGAAGGTTTGTGTCGCGGCCGAAATATTTGACTTGCGTTCGGTTGCCCCCGAGATCTGTGGCATGGCCCATGTGGAGTGGCTGGTGGAGGTCGCCCATCACATGGACGAGTATTTTAAGGGCGAGCTGTGAATCATTCAAAGGAGTATCTTTGCCGGTGAGGGTTTCAATCTGGGCCTTGATGGCAGTGACTGCATCTCCCGATGGGTTGGCTTGGGCTTCTTCATAGCGTTCGCCTTCATCGACGTTTTTGTAGTGCCAAGTTTTAGTGTAGGCATACTCGGGAGTATGGCTTGCATTGTCAAGCCAGTTTGCCCAATAGACCATCGAACGGCCTTCGAGTAGCGAATCGACAGCCGCCCGGGTTGTGGGCGTAAGATGATTTTCGGCTATAAAAGCTGTCACATCGTGACCTTTTTGCCCCCATCCGAAGGCAGAGATCGCAGCCACGGACATAAAAATAGATATAAAACTGCGTTTCATTATTCAACCGGTTTACATGGATTTTTTATCTATGCAAATCTACATAACTTCCGCCGATTAACCAAAAAACTTTTTGAGTTGCATGATTGTTTGACGAGAAGATAATAATGGTGTCAGGACTCCACCGGCGGTGACGCCGGAATCCCGACACAATCCAGATTATTTATTGTCTTTATTTCATTATGGCTGAGCCGGATGAGGTTATGGTTTGAATTTCGTCGCCTCTTTTGATTTTCTTGCCGAAGCTAAAGGTGTAGCTTGCCGTAAGACGAATGCATCTGTGACTGCTGGAATTGTATACAGTGTTATACTGGTCAAAGTACTCGCTTTTGAGACTGGACGTCTGGTCTATCCAGCTTTTGCGGAAGATATTTACGGCTGCGACGCTGATGTTCCAGTTTTTATTTCGCCAGCCGAGTTTAAACTGATATAGCGACTTGCCTCGGGTGAAGGTTTCATTGAGTGAATACTGCACAAGTCCACGGTCTGCTGTCGAATAATACAGTGAGGCATAGAACGGTTTAAAGTAGTATGTGGCGCTGGCCGAGACCATGAGGTAGTTGTAAGAGTCGTTGTATATTCCTGTCAGTTTGCCGAACCACATGCGTGGCTGTAGCTGTAAGACAAGTGATCGTTTGAACAGACGTGCCGTAAACGAGACGCCGACATCAAAATTCCGGCAGTCGCCGCTGTTTACTATGGAGCGGAGCATCATGCCGTCGGGCCCTGTGGGTGTGAACATCGGGACAGGTCTGTCAAAATACTGACTCCAGCCGCCTGAGGCTGCAATTTGAAATCGATTATTCGGAAGCCAAGTGTATTGGAGGTCAGCCGCTCCCCACCGCGTGTTTTTGAGGTCGGGGTTGCCTGTCTTGTAGAGAAGTTCATTCTCCTGTAGGATTGTAGATGTCTTGTCGGACTGGTCAACGAAATTGCAGTTATAGTTTGCGGAAAAATTGAGCGAATTTTTATCGTTGAAGACATATTGCATGTTGAGATTGAAGAGAGGGAGAATGTCAGACATCGTCGTGTTGTCGATTTTGTTTTGTTCGCCGATTATGCCACCTTCAAAGCGTCCGTAGAATTTTTCCGCATTATATGAGTATCCGGCGAGAGCACCGTAGGCAATCTGCCTGAAACGGTCGGTCGAGCGGGTTGAGCCTAAGTAGTCTACTTTGTCGTGGTTGACTACATAGTATGCCTGCACGTCTACCGTATTCCGGTCATTGATATTCTTGTTGAGCTGCACCATCAGCTGACCCAACATCGCCTTGTCGCGGGCATTATTGACAATGGCGGTCTCACCAGCGCCACGATAGGTGCTGTTGCTTGTCGTGTGCTGATACTGCAACTGTGTCACGGCGTTTAACTGATAACCGTGGCCGATGTCAAAATAAAAGTTGCCGGTCCAAGTGGGATATATAACATTAGAGCTTGCCGTTGAGCTGTAGTCTGACTGACTGTAAATATCGGGAGTGAAAATCACTGAACCCTCAGTGTTGAGGCGTGGACGGTTTGTGGCATCCAGAGAGACTGTGTTGGATATGGAGATTTTTTCAGTCCCGTAGACGGCACGGAAAGATATGCCGAGATTGTTCCGCTGCAACCGGCTGTAGTCCATGACGTTTTCCCGCGTAATCTCTTTCAGAGAGCCGTCGGCTTCGGGGAAACGGAATATCTGTTTCCGGTCAGAGCCCTGATTGTGACGGTCGGTGTATCTGTCGGAAACCACGAGGTCGTAAGTCATGCTCTTATAGGCCATCTTGCCATAGGCCATCCCGCTGCCCGAGCCGGTCATAATATTGTCTTTCCCTGTAAATTTGGCATAGCCTCCGATTTCGTATCTGCGCATGGTGAAGTTTACGACATAGGGTTTATGCTGGTAGCGAGGGTCGGTAGGGTAGACAAGATATTCCACTTTCTTTACGTCCTCCGGCTTTAAAGCATCCAGCTGGGCTTGTGAGGCGGGTTGCTTGTCGATATAAATTGAGACAGTATTTCCGTTAAGGGTGAGAACCGAGTTTGATACGGGATTCACACTGATCTGTGCCATACCCATCTGCGAGAGCAGGTCAATTGCATCCTGAGCTGATTTTTTCTGATTGCTTTCAGGGTAATATGTCGATATTCCGGGTTTGACATTCTGCATCTGTCCTTCGACCACGACTTCGTTGAGTTGCTGGGTCTCAATGCTGTCGTTTTGCGCTGACTGAGCCAAGGTTGTCAACGGGAACAATGCGCAGATGATTGGTAAAGCAGTTTTCATGTTGTTCTATAATTTGAATTACTACGATGCAAAGTTATGGCCTATTAAAATTCCTTGCCATACCTAAAAGTGTACAAATAAACTTAAACCTATTTGTAGTAGCTTTCACTTATCTTAACGAAGCATGCTGCGGAGTGTAACAAAAAAATAGAAAAAATTTTAATAAGCGCTATTTTTGATTATTGTATAACTTTGTAAGAAAAACTATGGAAAACGAGATGTAAGGTTAGGGAAATTGAAAGTTACGGTTTATATATATGTATGATGACAACAGATGACATAGAACAACTCTTCCGGAGCAATTATAAGGAAATGCTTATTCTCGCTAAGCGGCTTCTGCACGACGAGGAAAGTGCAAGAGACATAGTGCACGATGTCTTTGCCTCATTGCTGTCGGGAAATGTAAAGACCGCTACAACCGCTTATCTTCTAAACGGGGTGCGTTTTGCCTGTCTGAAACATATCAGGCATTTATCAGTCAGGGAACGCCTCAATAGTCTGTATGCTGTTGATTGCCAAGAAATCGAAGATGATAAGTGGCCTGATGATGAGGACATCGCAAAGCTAAATGATATAGTTGACAGCCATCTTCCTGAACAGACGAGGAGGATTGTCCGTCTTAGATTCTGCGAGCTAATGACTTATAAGGAAATATCGAAACTTCTCTCCATCAGTGAGGTCAGTGTCTATAAGCACCTGCGTCATGCGATGAATGTTTTACGCCAATATTTCAATGAACATGAAAGATAATACCGACCGGCTTTTAGAGGCAATCGAATATCCCGACCGTTTTTCAGATGAAGAACTTCGAAGAATGCTCGAAGACAGTGAAATCCAAGAGCTTTATAAGATCACCAACAAAACTTCCGATGCTCTGACCGAAACAAAAGACCCGGACATAGATATAGAATGGGAATGTTTTGTCGAGAGACACGGTAAGACGGTTCCGCTTCCAAGCGGGTCATACAGTTCGATAAAAGCCTTTTTTTCTCGAAATGCTGCTGCCATACTGATATGTATGGTTGGCTCTCTTGCGGTCGTGGCAGCTACAATTGGAATTAAATATTCGATTACACATCCCCGGAAAGAATTGCAGCATCAGCATAGTGGAGATGTGATTTCCGTTGTCGCCATGTCAGATTGTAATGAAAAGAGTGATACGGTGTATGATTCAGACATTATGCCTATAGAACCAAAGACGTTGATTTTCAAAGATGAACCATTCATTGCCGTGATACGGACGATTGCAGAGTATTATGGTGCGACAGTGGCTTACGACAGCGATAAATCAAAGGATCTTCATCTGTATTTTAAATGGAATCAGACACTTTCTCTAAAAGAAATCGTTGAGCAACTCAACAATTTCGAGCAAATCAATATAAAACTTGCCGGTAACACTTTGACCATAGAATAACGATGAGAAAGTTATGTTTTGTCCTTGTAGCTATGCTGTGTGTCATCACAACATACGCAAACAGGTTTAGTTATGCCCTCCATTCGGTACGCCTGTCGGATGTTCTTGTCCGTATTGCTGAGGAGCATCCTGATCTTCAGGTCAATTTTATCTATAACGAACTTGGCAACTACAAAGTGACAGCAAATGTGGATACGGATGATGCACACGAAGCATTGAGACAGATTGTCGGCCTTAATCCTGTTTCCGTGATAAAACGGGATGGACGTTATTATATCGAGGCGCTTCAGTATGGCAGGTTTATGTATTCAGGCCGTACAATCGGTACGGATGGAGAAGCTGTCGTTGCAGCAACGGTTATGTTGCTTACCCATAAAGATTCCACTGTCGTCACGTATGGTATGACTGATTATGAGGGATGTTTCTCCATTCCATGCGACAGAGAAGGAGTGACAGCAAAAATTATTTGTCTCGGATATAAGCCGACATACAGGAAATGTGAATCATTCTCATTGGGTAACATAATCATGACAGAATTGCCGGTTCGCCTACGGAATGTAAATGTTGAAGCCGAATATTCACGGACATACACTGATAAAACGGTTTATCGCCCGACTCAGCGTCAAAAAAATGCGTCGCAGACCGGGGTTGATTTACTAAGGAATCTTGCAATACCACAAATAAGCATAAATCTTGTGGATGAATCCGTAAGGACTCTGACAGGTGGCGCGGTGGCCATATATGTAAACGGCTTGCCGGCTTCATCCGAAGAACTGCAGGGGATGAGGACTGCGGATGTGAAAAGGGTGGAGTATCTCGATTTTCCTACAGATCCCCGGTTTAATGGTCATGAGCATGTCATAAACTTTATAATGCAGAAGTATGAATATGGCGGATATACAAAGTTATCCGCGAGCGAGAATGTTATGGTCGGTCTGTCAAGCAGAACTTCCCTATATTCAAAGTTTATATATAAGAATATGATTTTTGATTTATATGCCGGTGCGTCAAATCATGATTTTCATCATGCCGGTACATCCCGGATTGGGGAATACAGACTGACTGCCGATGACAGGAATGACAATACGATAATACGAAAGGAGAAATTTGACAACTCGCATTTCAAATACAATCAGTATCCTGTCACACTGCGTGCAGTGTATGACAGTGACAAAACACAGATTGGCAATACGATCGGTTTCAATTTCGACCAGAGTCCTTTGGCTGAAACCCAAGGTCATCTTTCTTATTCACAGAGTAACGCCACTGCTTATTCCTACAAAAATAATCAGCCCTATACTACCCGACATTTTATATGGTCAGGAGCGTATTATTTTATTCTCCCTGATAATTTTCAGTTAAGCCTGAGCACGAGGGTAAATTACGGACATACCGACTACGCTTATTCCTATGTTGCTTCGTTGCCGGGAAGTGAAGCGATTGACAATACTTCGCGTGAAAATTATTATAAGGTAAGCGGGAGTGCCACACTGTATAAAGGTTTCACGGCCAATCATAGCGCTTTTGCCGCTATCTATACGGGGACAAATCGGAATGACGTGGAATACAGGGGCTCTTCACCTTATGAAAATAAATTTTCAGATAGCTACGCGGGTTTGCGAATCGGATATAATTTTAATAACCGTAGATGGCGGTTCAATTCGAATGTAGCCTTGCAATGGGAACGCAACGGCATCAATGGGGTATACGCAAGTGAGACATATCCATTGATAAATGTTTCAGGTACATACTCTCCTTCAGATCATCATTCGCTACAGGCTTTTATCCATTATGGTGCGAACTATCCCGGGGAGAGTGTCAAGACCCCTAACATTTTGCAGGATAATGAGCTAATGTATAAGACCGGCAATCCGAATCTGTCCCTTTCCCGTCAGGTCACGTTTAATATGAAGTATAACTGGATTGCGGATAATAGATTTTCCATGTCACTCTTTGGTCAGTATTTCGGTGAATATGATTTATATGTTCCGATATTCGAGCCATACAAAAATGGTCATGCCATATTGAAGACATATTCTTCGGATCAGGATTATAATCGAACTCAAATTGGTTTGTCACTTAACCTTAAATTATTCGATGGAAGCATGCAGTTGGCTGCGCAGCCGTCAATTTCCATGTTTCGATATAATGGTTACTACAATATGTCAGAAAATCCTTTCGTGGTCAATGCTTCTGCGACATATTATATAAAACGTTTTTTCGTTCAGGCATCTTATCAAAGTAAGGATAAAACTATCAACGGTAATTTGGGCACATGGTACAGGTCCAGAGATTTCTATCAGTTACAGGCCGGTTGGGGTAATTCGAACTGGAATATACGCCTCTCTGCCATCAATATGTTCAGGGGCGATTGGCTTGCGGCAACTCAGACATTGCATGCTCCGATATACTCGGAAACGATGTTGCAGGGTGGAACTTATTATCATCGAAGGATTAATTTTTCGGTCACCTATACATTCGGATATGGCAAGAAGGTGCAAAGGAGCAATGAAGTAGGTGAACAAGCCGGCGGCTCATCAGCGATATTGAAATAAGATCTCTGAGCTTATTAACAGTGAAGTCCCCGGCAACTGAAGCCGGTGACTTTTCGCTGAAAGCAACCGGAAAATGTGGTTTTTCAGATTTCGGTTGTGATGTGGCTGTCTGTTTAGCGGGAGTTGATGCTATTCAGATTCGTTGTGGTCAGCCGATGGTTTAGGATGGGTATTCCGGTTGTGGCGACGTAGTGAGTCGGCGATTATCCACTGGATCTGTCCGTTGACAGAACGGAATTCCTGCGCCGCCCATGCCTCAACTTTTTCCATTGTGGTGGCGTCGAGTCGCAGCAGGAAGCTTTTGCCTGTTTCTTTCTTTGCCATTCTATAATACTTGCTGATGGTTGCTGTGATGTCGCGCCATCTCGGGAGTGGATGACGCGACGGATTGGGATTTGCGGTTAGTTGTAAAGCGTTCCAGTATTTACCACCGGCTGTGCAGGCTCATCGGCACAGAGTACCACAAGCAGGTTGCTTACCATAGCTGCCTTACGTTCCTCATCAAGCTCGACCACATCTTCTTCCTTGAGCTGATGAAGTGCCATTTTAACCATTGAGACCGCTCCTTCGACGATTTTTTCGCGGGCGGCAATGATTGCAGAGGCCTGTTGACGGCGCAGCATGACGGCTGCAATTTCGGGAGCATAGGCAAGGTAGTTGAGACGGGCTTCGACAACTTCGATACCGGCCATTGACAGGCGTTCATTAAGTTTGTTTTCGAGGAGTTCGACAATTTCCTGACTGCCGCCACGGAGTGTGATTTCAGTTGACGATGAGTCTTCCTCGTCATATGCGAAACGTCCGGTGACTTCGCGGAGAGCGGCATCGCTCTGAATGCTGACAAAGTTTTCGAGAGCGTTGGATGTTGCACGGGAAGCTGCGCTTGACGTAGTCGCGGGAGCGCCGGAGTCGGCGTCGACATCAAACACTGCGCGGTAGGTGTCTCTTACTTTCCATACGAGCACCATGCCGATCATCACCGGGTTGCCGATTTTATCGTTGACCTTTATTGGAGCAATGTCCATGTTGCGTATGCGGAGCGAGATTTTCTTTAGGGTCATGAAGGGGTTTACCCAATAGAAGCCTGTCTGGCGGCATGTGCCACGGTAGTTTCCGAAAAATATCATAACCCGTGCCTGATTGGGCTGCTGGATGAAAAATCCTCCAAGACAGATGAAAAACAGAAATACGAGTATAAGAGAGCCCAGCCACAACAGGATGGATTCCATGTCGGAGGTAAGGAAAAACATCGCGGCTATGATTGCCGGAATCAGAATGATGTTGACGAAAAGCATGAAGAAGCCATTGTAGACACGGCCTTCATAGTTGAATTCTTTGTTGGTGTCAGGATTAGTCATGGCGATGTATTTTAGAGTATGTTGAAATATTTAACGAGTCAGTTGTGATATTAAAATGATATTATTTTATATCGCAAAGATAGCTTTGTTTCCGATTAGTTCCAAATTTTTTCATTGAAATTTCCATCCATGTAACAGACGGTAAAACCGTCGGAAATTAAACAGCGATGACAGCGCCCCATAAAAAGGAAGCTGTCATCGCTGTCGTCTGAGAGATATGTCTGATTTTTAGAATGTCGGCATACGCCCGGTTTTTCAGGCTTTCGGCTCTTCCTCGGCTTTTTCTGCTGCGGAGGCAGCCTGTGAGTAGCGGTTATAGGCTTTTGCCATGCGGGTATGGTAGTTTCGGCGTGCATATCCGGGGCCGTTGTAGCCTCGGGCAAACGTAGCCCAGTTTTTGTCCTGAAGCGGTTTGAGAAGGTTGGAGTTGACTATGAATTCGGCAAACATTTCGAGCTGTTCGCGTTCGGAGGTCGACATGCGTTCTACGAAATCGTCGAGATTCTTAGCTCCACATTTCTTCCAGTTGAATCCGCCAATCTGGAACATGCCCCAGAATGTGCCTTCAATGGCCGCATGCGGGTTTATTGACATAGCAGCGTCGAGACGACGGTAAGCCCTTGTCTGTGAGCCTCGCGATGAGGTGAAGACAACGGAGTGTGATTTGCTGTATTTCGAGAGATTGACACCGCGGCGGGTGGCAAAACGGCGAAACATAGTCAGATCAAAATTGATAAGCGGTTTGCCGGGCGAAGCGAAGCCTTCGTGTGAATGACCGGCTTCAATTTCGACAACGGCTTTAATGGCAGCTACCTCGACTCCAAGTCGCTGGGCCACCTCTTCAAAATCTTCCTCTGTAAGCTTGATGATCGTGTCGGAGAGAAGATTTTCACATTCTGCCAATACTTGGGAGAGGTTGTCGGGGCTTGAGTTCAACGAAGATTCTTCGTTTTTAGAGAAAAGCACCGCCGAGAAGAGAGCAGCAAGCATGAGCAGAGCGAAACGTCTGTACATAAAAATTTACTTTAGTAAAACAATTCCCTTGTGCACCGCACGGTGCGGAGGGGATAACTATCTCAGAAGTGATGATTTTACTCAGGGTTTCATGCAGAGTCCATACCTTTCGCTGCATTGGCTCGGCATTACACCTGACAATAAGACGCCATATCGGCGTTGAGGTTTAATCTCAATGTTGTTTTTCGATCGGTTTTTCCTCTGAAAACCCGGAACTGGTGATGGGATTATCTCCGGGATAAGTGTATGATCCGGAGTATGTTTTTCCAATAATCCGTGTCACATCTGCATGCGCGCAGATGTGACACGTGAGTATTTAAGTTGTTTTATTTCTTAAGCTCGCCTACCTTTTCGAGTGTGCGTTTGAGCTGACACCAGAAACGTTCGACAGCCGGAATGTGCATGCGCTCTGAAGGAGAGTGGACGTCGCGGAGGGTCGGGCCTAATGAAACCATGTCGAGGTGCGGGTATTTTGTCAGGAAAAGGCCACACTCAAGGCCGGCGTGGATTGCCTTTATGGCAGGAGTCACGCCATAAAGTTCCTGATAGGCATCACGGGTAATCTTCATGATGGGTGATTCAAGGTTGGGCTGCCATCCGGGATAGCCGTCACCATGTTCGACATGTGCGCCTGCGAGGAGGAAGACGGCCTCTACCTGACGGGCGATGTCCCATTTGCGCGATTCGACAGAGCTGCGCTGGCTGGTGGTGACAACGATAGTGTTGTTGGGAGCCATCTTGACAGATGCAAGATTTGTCGAAGTCTCGACAAGACCTTCGAGTTCGCGACTCATGGAAACAACTCCGTGAGGTGCGCAGTATAGGGCGCGGATGATGTTGGTTGATGTGGTCTGGTCAATTGTAAAGTCAGGCGCATCAACACTTTCCATCGTAATCTTGAGATTCGGTTCGATGCCTTGGTATTCGTTTTCGAGATCGGCGATGTAGTGGTTGAGGGCGACGCGGACATCTTCTTTGCGCGATGTGTGGACACCGATGACCGCATGGCTTGCGCGGGGAATGGCGTTGCGCAGGTTGCCGCCGTCGATTTCTGAAAGCACAACTTCGTGCTTTCCTGAAAGGAGGAAGAGGAAACGGGCGAGGAGCTTGTTGGCGTTGGCGCGTCCGAGGTGGATGTCACCGCCTGAATGGCCGCCGTTGAGTCCCTCGACATTTATCTTGAAGTAAAGGAAATCGGATGGAGCGAATGATCGGTTGTAGGTGAAGAAGGCCTGAGTGTCGACTCCGCCTGCGCATCCGACAAAGATTTCAGCGTCGTCCTCAGAGTCGAGGTTGAGGAGCATAGAGCCGGTGATCATGTCAGGACCGAGGTTGTTTGCTCCGGTCATGCCTGTTTCTTCGTCTACTGTGAAGAGAGCCTCGAGCGGTCCGTGTTCAAAGGAGTCATCGATGAGGGCTGCGAGCGATGCAGCCATTCCGATGCCGTTGTCAGCGCCGAGAGTCGTGCCGTTTGTGCGGATCCATTCGCCGTCAATCACAGCAGGAATCGGACTGTTGGCAAAGTCGAAGTGCTTGTCGTTAGACTCGCATACCATGTCCATGTGGCCTTGCATGATAACGGTCGGGGCGTTTTCATGGCCGGGTGTAGCCGGTTTGGAGATGACCACGTTGCCAACCTTGTCGGTCTTTGCTGTCAGATTGTGCTTTTGGGCAAATTCAAGAAGGTATTCACGGATTTTTTCTTCCTTCTTGGAAGGCCGGGGGATTTTAGTGATCTCATCGAAGATAGAGAAAACCTCACGCGGTTGAAGATCTTTGATTTCCATATAGAAATATTTAAGGATTTATGGACGTAATTGAAATTTTTACGGACATGTTAAAAATATATGCGGCAGATGGTATCTGCAGACGCATCTTTTAGGAATATTAGCGCAAGTGTGAAACAATTGTTAAATATCTCACATTTGCACCACTAAATTATAAAATAAAATTGAGATAGACGCTATAATTTGCGCTAAATTGCTACTTTTGCATCTGAAAACCCCGATTGTCTATGAAAATTGTACTTCTGACAGTAGTTGCGGCCGTTGTCCTTATCGGGTTGGCTGTAGTGATTATGGGAGTGAAAGCGCTCTTTGTCAAAGGAGGCAAATTTCCGACAGGGCATGCGCACGACATCCCGGAGCTAAAGCGCCGTGGCATAGGGTGCGCGCACCGTCATAAAGAACCATGAAACATCGGATTTTCAGTGTGAACATCAAGAATATAAACATCACAAAATTCAATATTATCTCACATCTTTAACACATGAACAAGTTAGCAATATCAGCTTCGACGCTGCTTCTAAGTCTTTTTGCCCTCACTGCTACCTCGTGCGGCGGTTCAACGTCAAGCGATCCTGCAGCCGGAGCTCCGGCTCAAGCAGCAACAGCCGATGGCGCAACCTCTTCCGCACTTAATATACGTTATATCGATTCAGATTCTCTCATGACCCACTACAATCTTGCAAAGGATTTTCAGGAGGCTTCAATGAGAGCTGTGTCGAAGATTGAAAGCGCACGTCAGGCTAAAGCCGGCGAGATTCAGAAGTTTGCCGCAGCCATCGAGCAGAAGGCGCGCAGCAACGGCTATCTTTCCGAGGCCAGCTACAATGCAGATATGCAGAAGCTCCAGAAGATGCAGCAGGATGCCGAGAATTATCTTGCTAACCTTAGCCGCAACACTGAAAACGAGCTTGGCCAGCAGCAGCTTCAGCTGAATGACTCGATTGAGAATTATGTAAAGGTCTATAATGCTTCCAAGGGATATGATGCTATCCTTTTCAAAGCTGCGGGCATTTATTTCAATCCGTCGCTCGATATCACACGTGATATCATCGATGGGCTCAACGCCCGTTACAATAAGGTTGACTCTTCCAAGTAAGAAGCGTGCAATCTGAATAAGAAATTGAAAAAACAGACTTCCCGCCGAATGATTCAAAATCAGGCGGGAAGTCTGTTTTTTTAGAATTGATATATGTTAGATGTGTAAGTCGTAGTTGTCCGTAGGGGGCTTTTAGCAGAACTGACAATCCAAAGATGACGTTTAGCGATAATCCGCGAAGCGAGTCTGGAGTTTCTTGCGGGCGAAGAAGATGCGACTCTTGACTGTGCCGAGGGGGAGATTCATGTGGTCGGCGATTTCATTGTATTTATAGCCGGCAACGTGCATGGAGAAAGGAATGCGGTATTCGTCGGGAAATTCGTTGATGGCATCTGAAATCTCGTTTGCACCGAAAGAGCCTTCCGGGGTTTCGAGTCCTGAATCCTGTGACAGATTGAGATGATAGAGGTCGTCGGTCTGGTCGATGATTGTCGCCGAGCGTGACACCCGACGATAGTTGTTGATGAAAATGTTGCGCATGATGGTGAAAACCCAGCCTTTGAAGTTGGTGTTGTCAACATATTTGCTTTCGTTGTCGAGGGCTTTCAGGGTGGTGTCCTGCAGCAGGTCGTAAGCGTTGTCTCTGTTTGAGGTGAGCATGTAGGCAAAATTAAGAAGATTGCTCTGCAGGCTCATCAGCTTGTTTTGAAATTCCTGAGTTCCCATAAATTTATCGTTTTTATGCGGTTGAACGGAGTGTTGGTTTTGTGAAAAGCGGGCTTTTCACAATGTTGTTTTTTGTTTACGCTTCAAAGTTATCGCCAAAATCGTGTAATGAATCACTCTTGTTGTAAAAGAATGTTAATATGAGGACGTGATGTCGTGAATTGTGGGTAATTTGTTGGATATTAGTTTGTTATTTGCTTTTTGTTAATGTTGCGGAATTGTTGCAATGTATATTTTTATTACAGAATTCCTAAAAACAAACGCCCGCGAATCAACTTCGCAGGCGTTCCGGATCTGTTATCAGTGTGTGTAATGTTCCTATAGCAGTAAGGATAAAATTAGCATCTTAAAGAAAAGTAATGACATATTTATCTCTATGTATGTTTCTGTCGAATCAATACCATGATAAATTTCGATAACGTGAATCGTAAAACAATCTTATTTTACCGGTCTGCCTAATGGAAACCAACAGTTAGTTATACAGGAAAAATTTAATCTCTACAAAATAGTTTTTATGTTTAGCTTTGGTCGTGCATGTTTTTCTCTTTCAAGATGCGGGCCTTATCCGATTATCAGCGATAGTCGGCAAAACGCACCTGAAGTTTTTTACGGGCGAAGAAGATGCGGCTCTTGACAGTGCCGAGAGGGAGGTTCATCTTTTCGGCGATTTCATTGTACTTGTACCCGGCGATGTGCATGGAGAAAGGAATACGGTATTCGTCGGGAAATTCGTTGATTGCATCTGAAATCTCGTTTGCTCCGAAACATCCTTCCGGTGTTTCAAGTCCTGAATCCTGCGAGAGATTAAGGTGATAGAGATCTTCAGTCTGGTCAATAACGGTAGAGGAACGAACGACGCGGCGGTAATTATTGATAAAGATGTTGCGCATAATGGTGAAAACCCAACCTTTGAAGTTGGTGTTGTCAACATATTTGCTCTCATTATCAAGGGCTTTCAGGGTGGTATCCTGCAGCAGGTCGTAAGCGTTGTCTCTGTTTGAGGTGAGCATGTAGGCAAAGTTTAGAAGATTGCCTTGAAGACTCATAAGCTTGTTTTGAAATTCCTGAGTTCCCATAATTGAAAATTTAGAGAGTTGAACGTATCAAAAAGAATCGAGGATTGTTGTTGTGTTCCTTTTTTGTCCTCAATATGCCTCTGGTAAATCCACGGACACATTTGACAATTCAAAATTACAACAAAATCTTAGCGTGATAAATATATTTAATATAAAATTTTGTTAAATTGATGACAAATATATTACAAAATAAGATAGTATTCTGAATTATAGAGGATTAATTTGGATTCATAATTATTGCGAAAATGTTACAATTTAGTGTGCTTTGCAATTAAATCCTCAATGACTTTGATTTTTGGATTCGCTTGCATACTTTTAATACATCTGATTACAGATCTGGTTTTGTCTGACGGATGTTTTAACTAAATTTTGCAGTTAAGGTTTGCGAGAGGCTATATGAAAGCGATGCTGAAGATTGAAAAGAGGACATAAAAACGACACCGCCGTCATTACTTTTAAGGTGGTGACGGCGGTGTTGTTATTGATACGCTTATGCGCGGTCGGCTTTTAGTCAGCGAATTTGGCTTTGACAAATTCACGGTTGAGGCGGGCAATGTTGCTCAGAGGAATGTTCTTGGGACATTCGGCTGCGCATGCGCCTGTGTTTGTGCAGTTACCAAATCCGAGTTCATCCATCTTCCTGACCATTGCGCGGGCACGGCGTGCGCGTTCCACCTGACCTTGCGGCAGGAGTGCGAACTGGCTTACCTTGGCGCTGACAAAAAGCATTGCCGAGCCGTTTTTGCAGGCTGCAACGCAAGCGCCGCAACCGATACATGTTGCCGAGTCCATAGCCACGTCGGCCACTTCCTTTGAGATGGGAAGGTTGTTGGCATCGGGAGCGCCACCACAGTTGAACGACACATAACCACCGGCCTGCTGAATCTGGTCGAAGGCGTTACGGTTGACCATGAGGTCGCGGATCACGGGGAAGGCAGCCGAACGCCAAGGCTCGATAGTGATGGTGTCCTCGTTGTTGAACTTACGCATGTGGAGCTGGCAGGTAGTGATGCCCTGTACAGGACCGTGGGGGTGTCCGTTGATATAGAGAGAGCACATACCGCAGATGCCTTCACGACAGTCGCTATCGAATACCACAGGCTCTTCGTTGCGGTCGACGAGCTGCTGGTTGAGCATGTCGAGCATTTCAAGGAATGAGCTGCCGGTCGAAACATTCTCAACACGATAGGTCTGGAATGAACCCGGTTCTTTTGGGCCACGTTGACGCCAAATCTTGAGGTTTACATTTATAGTATGTTCCATTTGTCTTCGAAATTTGCTTATGATTTGTAGTTACGTGTTTGAACCTTGATTTCGGTGTAATTGAGGGGTTCTTTGAGAAGGACGGGCTTTTCGTTGTCGCCTGTATATTTCCAGCAGGAAACATACATGTAATCCTTGTCGTTACGTGCGGCTTCGCCGTCGGCGAGCTGATATTCTTCGCGGAAGTGTGCGCCGCATGATTCGTTGCGGTTGAGGGCGTCGATGGCCATCATCTTGGCGATCACGAGGAAGTCTTCGAGACGGAGTGCCTTTTCAAGCTCGGTGTTGAGGTCGTCGGCGCGGCCTACGACACGGAGGTCAGTGTAGAATTCCTTGCGTACTTCTTCGATTTCGTCGAGAGCCTTGACGAGACTCTGAAGTGTGCGGCCCATACCAACGAGATCCCACATCACATGGCCGAGACGCTTGTGGATCTGGTCAGGCGACTTTGTTCCCTTGATGTTCATGAGCTTTTCGATGCGGGCGCGTACGGCCTTCTCTGCTTCGTCAAACTCCTTGGCATCGGTTGTGAAGTGGGGAACCTTGATCTGGTCGCTGAGGTAGTTCTGCATTGTGTAGGGAATCACGAAATAACCGTCGGCGAGACCCTGCATGAGAGCCGACGCACCGAGGCGGTTTGCTCCGTGGTCGGAGAAGTTACATTCACCGATGGCGAAGAGACCCTTGATTGAAGTCTGGAGCTCGTAGTCAACCCAGATGCCGCCCATTGTGTAGTGGCTTGCGGGGAAGATCATCATCGGAGTTTCATAGGGGTTATCGTCAGAGATCATCTGATACATGTCGAAGAGGTTGCCGTAGCGATCGCGCACGACATCTTCGCCAAGACGGTTGATCGCATACTTGAAGTCGAGGTAAACGGCGTTGCCTGTACCTACGCCAAAGCCTGCGTCGCAGCGCTCCTTGGCTGCACGGCTGGCGATGTCACGGGGGCAGAGGTTACCGAAGGCGGGATAGCGGCGTTCGAGATAGAAGTCGCGGTCCTCGTCGGGGATATCGGTCGGCTTCTTCTTGCCGGCGCGGATAGCCTCGGCGTCTTCTTTCTTTTTGGGTACCCAGATGCGGCCGTCGTTACGGAGCGATTCACTCATGAGTGTGAGCTTCGACTGGTCTTCGCCGTGGACGGGGATACAGGTGGGGTGAATCTGTGTAAAAGCGAGGTTGGCAAGATAAGCTCCCTTCTTGAATGCCTGAACTGCGGCCGAACCGTTGCAGCCCATTGCGTTTGTCGAGAGGAAGAATGCACGGCCATAACCGCCGGTAGCGAGCACCACTGCGTGAGCGGCGTAGCGCTCGATTTCACCGGTGACGAGGTTGCGGACGATGATACCGCGTGCGCGGCCGTCGATGATTACTACGTCGAGCATCTCGCGACGGTTGAACGACTTCACAGTGCCTTTCTTGATCTGGCGGTTGAGCGAAGCGTAAGCGCCGAGGAGAAGCTGCTGGCCTGTCTGGCCTTTAGCATAGAATGTACGCGACACCTGTGCGCCACCGAACGAACGGTTGGCGAGGAGGCCGCCGTATTCGCGTGCGAAAGGTACACCCTGAGCCACGCACTGGTCGATGATATTGTTTGACACCTCTGCGAGACGATAGACGTTTGCCTCGCGCGAGCGGAAGTCACCGCCCTTGATGGTGTCGTAGAAGAGGCGGTAAACAGAGTCGCCGTCGTTCTGATAATCCTTTGCTGCATTGATACCGCCCTGAGCTGCGATTGAGTGCGCGCGGCGGGGTGAGTCCTGTATGCAGAAGTTGAGCACGTTGAAGCCGAGTTCGCCGAGAGTCGAGGCTGCTGACGCACCTGCGAGACCGGTACCTACGACAATCACGTCGAGATTGCGCTTGTTGGCGGGGTTCACGAGCTTCTGATGAGCCTTATAGTTGGTCCACTTCTGGGCGAGAGGGCCTTCGGGAATCTTTGAATCAATCTGATATTCAGGAAGCTTGGAGGATTCGATGTCGGCGTAATCCTTCATGATGGGGGTAGAGTCGATCATACCCTCAAGGTTCTTGTTGTCTGCCATATCTGTGATGTGGGATTGTTAACGATGAGATTAGAAACATCCGCTATGGGCACGGACTGTGAACACGATAGCTTCGGCAATGAAGAGAAGAACCACGATGGTTGTCCACCAGAAGCCGATGCTTTTGAGGCGCGGAAGCCATGTGTCGTTGTCCCATCCGCAGCTCTGGAACATTGACCAGAAACCGTGGTTCATGTGGAACCAGAGGGCGATGAAGCCGATGATGTAGACAATGGGTGTCCACACGAGCTTGAAGGCTTCGTTGATGAAGTAGATGCCGTTTTGTGGATCGGGGAAGTGCTCGCCGAGGATTTCTGCCAGCTGCATCTTGGCCCAGAATTGAATCATGTGGACCACGAGGAAGGCGAGAATCACGATGCCGAGCACGAGCATGTTTTGCGAAGCCCATTCAACCTGTGCGGGTTTTGCAACGACTGCATAGCGGTCATTGCCACGGGCCTTGCGGTTCTGGATGGTGAGCCACACTGCATAGCAGATGTGGATGATAGCGAGGGCTGCGAGGCCGATTGATGCTACGAGAGCATACCAGTTGGCTCCGAGGAATGCACAGATAGCGTTGTAGCCATCAGGCGAGAAAATAGCCACTCCGTTCATCAGACAGTGAAACGTGACAAATAGGACAAGGCAAATGCCCGTGAGTGCCATCACGAACTTCCTTCCTATAGATGAGCATGTTAACCACATAGTAGTTTGGAAATGAAATTAGAAATTATTAGATTGGATTTATGAAATTGTGCTATGGGAAAATGAGAGATTCCCGAGACCCGAAGGCCGGAATTCTATGTTCGGCATTGCCAAAGATGCGCATTGTGCTCTTGATAGTGCAAAGTTACGTCAAAACATCGGTCTTTACAAGAATTAAAGAAAAATTTCTTTAACTAATATCAACCTCTTTGTTTCGTGACAGATGTGTTTCTGAGATATTCCACACATTTTTTGACTCTTTTAGAAATTATGTGTATTTTTGTGAGCAATAAACGGCCCAAGCGCCATGTAAACCTTTTAAGGACGTTCTAAAAACATACGCACATGCCAGCAATCTTGCTCATATTCTATCGCATCTATCAGGTGGTCATCATGTGTCCGCTTCTGATAGTGGCGACTATTCTCACCGCCGTCGCTACAGTCATTGGTTCGGCCTCGGTTTCGGCGGATGGTGGGGATATTATCCTGAAATCCTCTGGTCGCGTCTGTTTTGCTGGCTGGCGTTTGTCAGGGTGACCGTCAGTGGCCGCGAGAACATCGACTCAAAGGTCAGCTATATGTTCGTAGCCAACCATCAGGGGGCTTACGACATTTTTACTGTCTACGGCTATCTCGGCCATAATTTCCGCTGGATGATGAAGCAGAGTCTTCAGAAAATTCCATTTGTCGGGTGGGCATGCCGCTGGGCAAAGCAGATTTTTGTCGACAATTCATCGCCTGCCGCCACTCGCCGCACAATGGAGCGGGCCGAGCGCCTGCTGAGTGGAGGAATGTCGCTTGTGGTTTTTCCCGAAGGTGCGAGGACATGGACCGGCGAGATGCGCCCGTTCAAGCGCGGGCCTACCGACTTGCCGTGGAATTTAATCTCCCTGTCGTGCCGCTGACCATTGACGGCGCATTCAAGGTGCTTCCGCGATTCAAGAAACTGCCTGTCCCGGGACATATCCATCTGACAATACATAAACCCATACTCCCTTCGACTGACGGTCATGATCTTTCAAGGCTAATGGAAGAGTCTCGTTCTTCAATTGCTTCAGTACTCTGATCTGGATATTGCCTCCTTATTATAAATATGTATATACAAGACCCGATGTGATGTCATTGTATTGTTGTTGTCGGCAACTACGGATGGCTTTTTACTGAGAGCCTGAACTTTCGTGCCTTTTAAAATGTTTCTGAATATAGATAGCCGGCGCTGTGTGCCGGTCTTGTCATTATGCCATGAGTCCACATGTCTGCCTGATTGACATTTTGTCAGTCGCGACTGACAATCCTTGCCTTTGGCACGATTTATGCGATATCATGAAGCAGAGGCGACGGGTCGCGTGACCCGACTAACCTTAAAGTAATTAAAAAATTAATCAATAATAATCATTTATAATATCAGAAACTATGAATATCAAGCCATTAGCTGACAGAGTGCTGATTAGCCCCACTCCTGCCGAAGAAGTAACAGCCGCCGGTATCATCATTCCCGATACGGCAAAGGAAAAACCCCTTCGTGGAACAGTCGTGGCTACCGGCAACGGTACAAAAGACGAGGAAATGGTCGTTAAGGCCGGCGACGAAGTCCTTTTCGGCAAATATGCAGGTTCTGAAATCGAGCTTGACGGCACTAAATATCTCATCATGCGTCAGAGCGATGTCCTTGCCGTTCTTGAAAAGTAATTCTCTGCGTTCAGGAATTATCAGGACAGAAAGATAAATAGTAATCCCTTGAGGATTTTTATAAACGATAACTCTTAGATTTTAAGAATAAAATGGCAAAAGAAATTAAATTCGATATAAAGGCTCGCGAAGAGCTCAAGAAGGGTGTCGACGCTCTCGCCGATGCCGTGAAAGTGACACTCGGTCCTAAGGGCCGCAATGTAATCATTGAGAAGAAGTTTGGCGCACCCCATATCACCAAGGACGGTGTCAGCGTGGCTCGCGAAATCGAACTTGAAGATGCATTCCAGAACATGGGCGCACAGCTCGTGAAGGAAGTGGCATCCAAGACCGGCGACGATGCCGGCGACGGAACAACCACTGCTACCGTGCTCGCTCAGGCTATTATCAACGTCGGTCTCAAGAACGTTGCTGCCGGAGCAAACCCGATGGATATCAAGCGTGGTATCGACCGTGCGGTTGCCGTTGTCGTTGAAGGCATCAAGGCTCAGAGCGAGGAAGTCGGTGACGATTTCAAGAAAATCGAGGACGTTGCCCGTATCTCTGCCAACAATGACGAGGCTATCGGCCATCTAATCGCCGAGGCTATGAAGAAGGTGAAGAAAGAGGGTGTCATCACTGTTGATGAAGCCAAGGGCACTGAAACTACTGTTGATATCGTTGAAGGTATGCAGTTTGACCGTGGCTACATCTCACCCTATTTCGTGACCAATACAGAAAAGATGGAGTGTGTGATGGAAAGTCCCTACATTCTCATCTATGACAAGAAAATCTCTAACATCAAGGATATCCTTCCCGTACTCGAACAGACCGCACAGTCTGGCCGTGGCCTTCTCATCATCTCTGAGGATGTCGATCAGGAAGCGCTCGCAACTCTTGTTGTCAACCGTCTCCGCGGTTCGCTCAAGGTTTGTGCTGTGAAAGCTCCCGGTTTTGGCGACCGTCGCAAGGAAATGCTTGAGGACATCGCAGTGCTTACCGGCGGTGTGGTCATCTCGGAAGAAAAGGGCATGCAGCTCACTACAGCTACTGTTGACATGCTCGGACGTGCTGAAAAAATCACTGTCAACAAAGAGAACACCACAATCGTCAATGGTGCCGGCAACAAGGAGGCTATCGCATCGCGCATCGCTATGATCAAGACTCAGATCGAGCAGACCACAAGCGACTATGACCGCGAGAAACTTCAGGAACGTCTCGCAAAGCTCGCAGGCGGTGTTGCCGTGCTCCACATCGGTGCTCCCAGTGAGGTTGAGATGAAGGAGAAGAAGGACCGTGTTGACGATGCTCTCTCTGCAACCCGTGCGGCTATCGCCGAAGGTATCGTTCCCGGTGGTGGTGTGGCCTATATCCGCTGCGTGAAGTCGCTCGAAAATCTGAAAGGTGCTAACGATGACGAAACCACAGGTATCAATATCGTCCTCCGTGCCATCGAAGAGCCGCTTCGCCAGATTGTTGCCAATGCCGGTGAGGAAGGTGCTGTGGTCGTTCAGAAAGTCAAGGACGGAAACGCAGATTTCGGCTACAACGCCCGCACTGGAAATTATGAAAACCTTCTCGCTGCGGGTGTCATCGACCCTGCAAAGGTTACACGAGTGGCTCTTGAGAACGCCGCTTCGATTGCAGGTATGTTCCTCACCACATCTTGCGTTATCGCAGACAAGAAGGAAGAAAATCCTGCACCCGCAATGCCCGCACCCGGTATGGGTGGCATGGGCGGCATGATGTAATTGTTCCATAACAGTCGACCTGACTCTTCCTGAACCAAGGAAGATAAAATAAAATTCAAAAATCGGTTCGTTCTTTCTTAGATAGATTGAACGGACCGGTTTTTTATGCTTTGCAATGCCTTGAACGCTTTTGTGTATGATTAACTTTGAGTAGTTATTTCCGTCTTCAAAAGTTTTTATGTCGGTAAAATATATTCAGACATGAATTTTTAAAATATTTTAATATTTCTTTGCTCAACGCTTGTATATTAGCGAATTAAGTTGTAGTTTTGCATTCAGAGACATTTTCGCTTAGTAGCTGATTTATGGCTTATTACAATAAGTGGCTTGATGTGACATCACTATTTTATTATCAATAAATTTAATACCAATTATTATTAATTTCTACTCATGACAAAAAGAATTTGGAATGTTGTCCTTGTTCTGGCGTGCCTGTTGGGATTCCAGTCGGCGCGTGCCGGGTTTAAGGATATCAGAGTGGATCTGACCAATGGCAACATGCTTACCGATAGCGAGATTGCCGATAAGTCATCGACTACATTCGGAGTTGCCGTCGCTGCCGACGGTGCTGTTTCGCGTGTTGCAGCTGACGATGCTTCCGCTGCAATTGTGGTATCAGGCAAATTTCATTCAAATGAGCACGGCTGGGGTAATTTCAGCTCTACTGTGACTGTCGAAGGTCCTGTGAGGATTTCTATGGGCACATGCGCTTGGGGTGGAGATGTGACTGTCAAAAATGCCGACGGTGAAACTGTTGCCACCTTCAATACAAACACCGGTGCCTGCTATCACAATGACAAGACCGGAAACATCGCTTCGGCTGTCTATAAAGGTAATGCCGCCACCCTTACGATAGCAGGTGGAAGCTACACTCCCTACATTGCAGTTGAAAAGGTCAATCCCTCTGAGCTCCTTGACGAGTATGAGGTTTCATTCGGTTTTGGTGACTATGTCGATTCCGGCATCCTTCCCGAGTCTGCGAAGGTTGAATCTGGCAAGACTTTCACCATACCGGCAAACTTCACCATGTATCAGGATGGCAAGACTCTCGTTGGCTGGACCGACGGAAGCAAGAACTATGAAATCGGTGAGATTATGACAGTCACCGCCCCTGTCTCACTGACTCCTGTTTTCGTCGATAACGCCGTCGCGCTCGCTGACCGCAAAGATCCCGTCACAATCAAGTGGGATTTCCAGCGTCAGAACGGAGCACCCACAGTGGGATTTCAGAATGTCACAGGTTTCTGGGTAGCTCAGGCCAAAATCGGTACTGAAATCATTGATGTGAAACTTGACTTTGACACAAACAACGGTGGCAAGATTGCCAACGGCAACTGGAATGACTGGGCGCAGATGAATGCCGGAACTACGTTTAAAGTTCCGTCATGTAAAGGCGCTGTAGTTTCGACCGAGGCATACAATTCGCCGACAACAACGACTGTCGACGGCGTTTCTATTGCCGACGGCACTAAGAATCCGTCCTTCACCTGTCAGGGCAAGGCAGAGTTCGTTGATCTCGTCATCGGCGACGGATCTTACTATCGCTACATTCAGGTGCTTCTGCCTGTAGTCCCCAAGGACCTTGCCGGCACTACTTTCGAAAATCAGGATGCGTCGGTCGTATGGGCCTTCAATTCATCAAGTTTCATGGAAGATGTCGTGGCTATGCCTGAGGGAGCTTTCTCGATAGCTAATTTCGATATCGGTGTTTGTACTTTCAAAAAGGTTATCAGCACAACTATGTGCCCTGACATACAGTTTGTCGACATTACGTCGGCCAACGGTCCGTCTGACATAATCAAGTGGACGGTTAAGCCTGCCAAGGGGCTGACCTTTACTCCTGTAAGCGTCAGCTTCTATGTCGGACGTGACGGCACTGATGGCACAGGCAATGATGTGACTGTCCGTGGCGAGATCACCGGCGGGGAATCTGTTGAATTTGCCTCGATTACTCCTCACCGCAACAACAAGACTCAGGCTGAGGATGCCAAAGGCTCTCTCGATTCATATACAGTCAAGTTTGAATACGCTCTGACTCCCGAGCAGCAGAAGGCTCTTGCTTCAGGCGATGGTTTTAGTCTCGTCATGAACAATGGCTATGCCAACAACAAGGGTCTTCTTGTTTCCGATGTCCGTATCAACGGTATTCTTGACGGAACAGTCGAGGCTGTTGATAAATACACTCTCAAACTTTCTCAGAACATTGAGAGCGCAGGCAAGGTGACAGCCTATCCCTCGGCAGAGGAATATGAGGCCGGCACGGAAGTGACTCTTACGGCTGCCCGCAATTTCGGTTACAGATTTATCAACTGGACAGATGGTGCAGGCAAGGAACTGTCGGCTGAAACTTCGTTCACATACGTCGTCGACGCTAATTCGGAAATCATTGCTAATTTCGAAGCGCTCCGCACATTCGCGCTTGACTATAATGTCGAGGGTGGAGCTAACAGTTACATGGTCGCTCCGACTCCTGCTCCGACTGTTGTCGATGGAAAGAACATGTATGAGGAAGGCACGACCGTGACCCTCACTGCAAGCAGTAACCCGATTCTAACGTTCACTAACTGGAACGATGGTCAGTCATCGAGCGAAATACAGTTTGTAATGGATGCTGACAAGTCGTTTACCGCAAGCTACTCGTCGATTGACTTCGTTGCCGGATGGGATTTCCACCGTGCGGGCAACAACGGACGCGTCGCTGACTTCGCTGCGGCCGACAATGACGCTGCTGCTCTGGTGCTTCGCGACGAGGCGGGCAATTCGCAGGGCTGGCTCGACAAGAGTGCTTCGGCCGGTGGCTATGAGGGGCGTCCCGGTGGTGTGAACTGGCGCACCGACGGTCTTGGAAAATACTATTGGCAGACTATGGTCAATGCCGAGGCTTTCACTGACCTCAAGGTAATCACCGCTATGGTCTACAACTACAATGCCTATCAGAAATACAATGTGCAGTATTCGCTTGACGGTGAAAACTGGCAGACTGTGGGCACTCTCTTCATGCAGGGAGCAAAGAACTGGACCGACGGAGAGTTTGATCTCCCCGCTGAGGCAAACAATCAGAAAGCCGTATATATCCGCTGGATTGCCGACCGTGATTCCGAAATTGACGGAACTAAGTCTGACAATGACGGCGCTTGTATCGGAGCAAGCTACATCCTCGGAACAAGCAAGCTTATTGACGACGGGACGGCACCTGTGCTTGTTTCGTTTATTCCCGAGGATGGATCTTCGTCGGCCTCGATTAACGGCAAGATAGTGCTTACATTCGACGAGAAGGTGAAGGTCAAGGAGGGAACGACGGCTACTCTCGGCGACAAGGTGCTCACGCCTTCGGTGTCAGGCAAGACCATACTTTTCCAGTACAAGAATCTTGCCTACGCTACCAACTACACGTTCACACTTCCCGCCAACAGTGTGATGGACCTTACTGACAATTCAATCAGTGACGAGATTAAGATCCGCTTCACTACCAAGACGCGTCCGGTCGTGGCCAAGGCTCTCTATGATGCAGAGGTCAGCAATGTAGACGAACTTGTGGCTGCCATAAAGGCTGCAGGTGCGCGTGAAGACAAGACCAAGCGTTTCCGCATCTTCATCCACGACGGTTTCTATAAGATTCCCGCAAGCACTACAGCTACCAAGACCGGCAGCGACGGCAAGGCTTATCCCGATCCCACCACATATATCAATACACCTAATATCTCGTTAATCGGCGAAAGCATGGAAGGAGTGGTCATAACCAATACCGTGCCTGAAGGTGAGGGCAACAATGGTTCCGGTACGGCAAATCTTCTTGAAGGTATAGGTAAGGGCGATGTTCTTCGTCTAGACAAGGCCGCTACATCTACCTATTTCCAAAATCTGACTATGAAGAGCTCTATGGGTGATTCGCGTGGCCGAGACATCGTGCTCAACGATGGTTCTGACAAGACAATGATGAAGGATGTTTGTCTATGGGCTTATCAGGATACCTATGTGTCGAACAACGATCAGGGTCGTTTCTACTTTGAAGGCGGTCTCCTCCGTGGACGCACTGACTTCCTCTGCGGCAAGGGCGACGTTTATTACAATGCCGTTACTCTACAGATGTGTGAGAAGGGTGGCTACCTTGCTGTTCCTTCCAATCCTAAAAAGTATGGTTATGTATTCAAGGATTGCGAGATTGTAGGAGAGAAAGATGACATCGACGGCAACTATACTCTCGGCCGTCCTTGGGGCAAGGGTACGCCGACTGCTCTCTATATCGACACCAAAATGACAGTCAAGCCTTCGGCAATCGGATGGAACGAAATGAGCGGAGGCTGGCCTGCACGCTTTGCCGAGTACAATTCGATGACTTCTACCGGAACAGTGATTGATCTCAGCCAGCGCAAGAAGATTTTTGCCGATTCACACGAAAACAATCCTGTGCTGACTAAGGAAGAAGCCGATGCTATGAGCTATGAGGCCGTCATGGGTTCGGACGACGACTGGGATCCCGCAAGCTACACTGAGCAGGCTCCGGCCCCGGCCAATGTCACTCTTGAAAACGGTCTGCTTTCATGGGATAATAGCGATTACGTGTCTTGTTGGGCAGTATGCAAGGACGGCAAGGTTATCGCCTTTACAATCGAGCCTCAGTTTGAGGTAGAGGTAGGCCGTGCGGGTGAAGTTTATTCTGTCCGTGCAGCCAACGAAATGGGTGGTCTCGGAGAGGCTGTTGCCGTCGGAGGCGCGACATCTGCCATTGACGGCATCTCGGCTGAAGAGGCTGTCGTTTCCACCGTCTACTATAATCTTCAGGGCATCCGCGTGAACGAAGGCACTCAGGGTGTTCTTATCAAGGTTGATACTCTCGAATCCGGCCGCACCGTCACTACAAAAGTCGTTGTGAAGTAAGGATAGTCCACTATAAAGACATTCAGCTCTATATCAGCTCCCGGCATATATCAGTCGGGAGCTTTTATTACGTATGGACGGTTTGGCTGTTTGATGGATTTTACGTACTTTTGTCTCAATAAACTACATTGTTATTTATGGATAAAAAAATTATTTTTGCGCTGTCTGCCGGAATGCTTGCAGTGAGCGCCTGCACTATCAACGCGCAGTCAAACTATTCTGTGACAGCGAATGTGCCGGCTGAGAAAAACAATACAATGGCCTATCTTCTCAACTGGGACAACGGTCAGAAGGTTGATTCAGTAATTGTTGCTGACGGTCAGGCTAAGTTTTCAGGCAACTCTCAGTCACCTTTTATCGGACGTCTGGTGGTCGACGGTGCGCGTGGCCCGATTTTCATTGTAGAAGAGGGAAATGTGGCGCTTTCTCCTGAAGGAGTTGCTTCCGGCACTCCGCTAAACGCCAAAATGGAGACATATGCCAAACGTATGAAAGAAATTGTCGGTGAGTACCAGAACATAGACCAGAATGATTCCACTCAGATGCCGAAGGCCAAGGCTCTGCAGGCAGAATATGAGGCAATACCATCAAAGGCCTATTCTGAAAACAAAGGCAATGCTCTCGGTCTCTACTATTTCCTCCAGATGGCATATGAAATGGATCTTGCACAGATTGACGCTGCGATAGCAGCAGATGCGAATCTCGCTTCGTCAGGACGTGTGCAGACTCTCCGCAACTCGCTTCTTGCCCGTGCAGAAACTTCCGAAGGCAAACACTACAAGGACTTTTCGGTGACCTACAACGGAAAGACTGAGAAACTCAGCGATTATGTGAAGCCCGGGCGCTATACGCTCGTCGATTTCTGGGCAAGCTGGTGCGGTCCGTGCATCCGTCAGACAAAGGTCATAAAGGAACTTTATGCAAAATACAAAGATATGGGCCTTGATGTCCTCGGTGTAGCCGTGTGGGATGAACCTGACAACACCCTTAAAGCCATCAAGAGCCACGGTCTTGACTGGCCCTGCATCATCAATGCCCAGAATGTCCCGACAGACCTCTACGGTATCACCGGCATACCTTGCATCATACTCATCAATCCTGAGGGCATCATAGTGTCGCGCGACAAGCAGAGTCAGGCTCTCATCGACGATGTTGACAAAGCAATGTCTACCTACGAGCCGCAGGCTCTCGTAATCCCAGCCACGACATCAGCCAACGATACTGCTGCAGTGAATACGGATACAAATGTGATTTTCTGAAACAGATCGATCCAAAAGACTGAAGAAACATAGACTATGACAGAAATAGATCTAAAAAATCTCCTTGATACAGAGGCGGCGAGAATCAACTCGCCGTCTTTCATTGAGGACGATCCCGTTCAGTTTCCACGGCGATTTGAAGATATCCGAGACATAGAGATAGCCGCTCTGCTGACTTCCGGCATCGCATGGGGAAACCGAAAGATGATATGCCGTAACTGCGACCGTCTGCTCGCGCTCATGGATAACAAACCGTATGCCTACGTTATGGACGAGGGCTATGAGGATTTGCCTGACGGACAGAATATCCACCGCACTTTTTTCACGCAGCATCTCAAACACTACCTCCGTGGGCTGCGTGTAATTTACTTGCGCCACGGTTCGCTTCAGGAATTTGGACGGAGCGAGGGGATTGCTGCATCAGAAGCTCCGGCGTGGAGACTGGTCGAGGGTATAAACCGTGTTCTGGAGGGGACCGATCCGGCAAACAATGAGTTTGCATCCCGATGTCTGCCACAGAATCTATCGACAACAGCCCTCAAACGTGTGAATATGGCTTTGCGCTGGCTTGTCAGAAACGACGGTATTGTCGACATGGGGGTATGGGACGTAATCAACCCTTCCCAGCTCTATATACCTCTTGATGTCCATGTCGGCGACATTTCGCGTGAGCTCGGACTGCTCACCCGCAAGGCCAACGACCGCCGTTCGGTCGATGAGGTAACCGCCCATCTCCGCCGTTTCACCCCGCCGACCCGACAATTTACGACTTCGCCCTTTTCGGAATCGGCATGAAGCTGTAATTGTTTTCTCACTTGATAAAAAATTACAGATTTATATTCCGCTTATCAGTCATATCCTGAATACTCAGAAGCAAGCGATTATACGTTAAATAAGTTTAAAGGCGTGAAACCGCTGCTGGTTCACGCCTTTAAATCATATTGTCACGCGATGATGTTTTTTATTATTCTATTCATCGGCCGGAGTTGGTGATTTCGTCACGGAGACGGTTGTTGAATTCTTTTTGTCCGTTGAGGTCTTCGAGGGTCAGGTGCATGCGGTAGCGCCAGTAGTGACGCGGATTTGCCGGAATGTTGATGAGTTCCTCGCGTGGATCCTGACGGCGCAGCACTCCGTCGATTGACAGCCAGTCCTGAAGCGGGAGAATGCAGAGCATTGAAGGCGACTGCAGGTGCATGCGGATGATACGCTCGCAAATCCACGGTTCGGCATATTGGGGTGCAGGGCCGGGTTCGCCGAGAACTTCGTTGTAATAGCGCTGGGTTGCATCGCGGTCACTTTCCCACCAGCGGCGGATACCGTCCATGTCGTGTGTGGAGGTCGTACATACCGAACGGTAAGGATAACTCCATGTGTTGCCGAATGTGGAATTGGGATCTTTAGGCATGCGCTGGATTTCAAGGACGAGAATCTGAAGATTGTTCATCACCGCAGGGACACATGCAGGAATCATACCAAGGTCCTCGGCACAGACGAGCATGTCGGTCGCATCGGTGAGCGGTGGTAGTTTCCACATGGCCTTGCCATACCAGAAGTCGTTGTTGCGACGGTAGAAAAAGTCGTTATACATGCGGTTGTAGCACCATTTCTCATAATCGTTGAGAGCCTGATATGCGAAGGTGAACTGAGCCGAGATGCGGGGATGGTATTTGCCTTTTTCGTATGGGTCTTCCACGAAGAGCACTTCGTCGATCAGGCCGAGAAGAGCGTTGCAGATGCGGTTGTTCTTGTCGTCTTTTTCCAGTCCGGCAAAGTAATCGGCGACTTTTCGCTGGGTGTTGAATTCGTCGCGCAGACGGTATCGACCATAGCCTTCGTCGATGAGGAAGCGGTCACGGCATTCATCGGTATAGTCGCCGAAGAAGGCGTTGAGCATATAGTCCATGATATATGGGCGTGTCTGCCGGTCGACATCAATCCAGAAGTCGTAACTGTTGCGAAGTTCGTCAGGCGAATAGGGCAGGGCGCGGTTAAATACTCCGAGCAGTCCGTGTACGGCATCCATCGGAATCTGCCAGATGCGGAAAAATCCGAGCACGTGGTCTATACGGTAGGCATCAAAGTATTCGGCCATTTTACGGAAACGGGCTTTCCACCATGCGAAACCGTCTTTGGCCATTTCGTCCCAGTTGTAGGTCGGTAATCCCCAGTTCTGTCCGAGCACCGAGAAATCGTCCGGCGGAGCTCCGGCCTGACAGTCGAGATTGAAAAGGCGTGGCGAAATCCATGCGTCGGCGCTGGTGCGCGAAATCCCGATAGGAATGTCTCCCTTGATGGCTACTCCGTGTGAATGTGCATAGTCACGTACCTCACGCATCTGCTTGTCAAGATAGAACTGGATATAGTAGACGTAGTTGATGTCGAGCTGATGGAGCGTGATGAAGTCCTTGACTTTTGCTTCGTCATAAACGGCATAATCGCCCCACTTCGACATGTCAGGAGTGCCGTTCTTGTCGCGAAGCACGCAGAAGGCCGCGTAGGGTGTAAGCCAAGATTCGTTCTTATTGAAAAAAGCCTTGAATTCGTCGGAGGCGAGGGTTGCTTCGCCGTTTTGTGCAAACAGTTCGCGAGTAAATTCATTTTTGGCGTTGTTGACGCGTTCATAGTCAACCTGAGGGAGTCGGTTGAGTTCGCGGCCAAGTTCTTCGAAATAATGCTGACGCTCCTCGTTGTCCAGTCGTCCCATTGCTGAAAGGCGCAGGTACATCGGATGGAGCGCGAATGTCGAATTGGCGTTATAGGGATAGGAGTCGGTCCACGAGCCGGTCATTGTAGTGTCGTTTATCGGCAGGAGCTGGACAAAATTCTGACCGGTCTGCGCCGCCCAGTCAATCATTAGTTTCAAATCCATGAAATCGCCGACACCGAAATCTTCTTCGCTGCGGAGCGAGAACACAGGAATCGCGACACCTGCGCCGCGCCATGGAGCAAGAGGATTGACGAAGCGTTCGCCGGCGCTTATAACCGATTCGTTAGAACGGGTGAGTTTAATGTCGATGTGACGGTTGTCACGGCCTTCCCAAGCGACGATTTCTCCAGTCGATTTCTTTATTATCAGGAATTTATAATCGCTTCCCGGTTCTAATCCGGCAGCCGGTATGTTGACAGTCCAAGTCGGATAGGCTGCATCGCTCATGCGGAGAACTTTCTCTGTATCCCATTCTCCGAAAGCCTTGGCCTCGCCACTTACAGCTACAGCTTCGTCAGGAGCAATCATCGGTGCGTCAACCGAAAGAGTAAGCATTCCCGATGAAGGGACAACGGGTTCGTCGCGTTGTCCACGGTGGCAGATACAGTCGGTGAATGCGCTGCTGTAGTAGGGTTTATCCATCGGCTGGTCCTGCCAACGGTCAAAGATTCTGAATGAATGAGCTTCAGGTGCGTGTGTGAAGCGGCGCGGTTTGCCCCATTCATGGCGGACGTAGCCGTTGTCGTGGCGGACAATGTAGCCATAAGAGAATTCCTCTACTGAATCAGGAATCTCCACCTCGGCTTTCCATGTCTCAGTCCCGGAGAGTGTCATGGGGACGGCTTTTGACAGATCACTGCCTCCAAGAGCTTCGGCCGAGCCGGTCAGGAACAGAGATTCGCCCCATTCGGTACGGTAATTGACATTAAAGGTAAGTTTCATAAGTATGATATAATAATGATATTTCCTAATAAGAGGCAAAGTTAATATTTTCAAACTAAAAAAGCCTAAATATTGAAAAGCAAAATGCTTGGACCGAAGTATATTTTTAGCTAAAAAAACAAAAAACGGAGCATGACGTATGAGGTGTCATGCTCCGTGATTGGTGAAGTCGGTTATTTGCGTTTATTTTTCGGGGGCAAGGATAACGACGCGGTAATTGTTCTGGGCATTAAGGGCTTTCATGAAGTCCATCACATCCTGAACCGTGATAGAGTTTACTGTGTCGACATTTCCGTTGAACGTGTCAACGCCATTGGCCAGTGTGCCGAGGATTGCAGAACGCCATGCAGGGTTCTTCTCTCTGTTTTCGGTGAACACTTTTACCATATATTCCTTGATCGGATTTAGTTCATCGGGGGTCACGTTGGTCTCCATGGCTTTGAATTCGCCTTTGATGAAGGGGAGGACTTCGTCTTTCATTTCAGGCTTCATCGGGAATGATGTCATGAGGGAGGCCGGTGAGAGTCCTGTACGGTCGAGCTGTCCGCTTGCGCTGATAGAGTAGACGGCGCCCATATCCTCACGGACTGTCTTTATAAGACGGTTTGTCAGAATCTGACCTGCGATAGAGGCGAGCAGCGAATTTTTTGGAGTGAATTCCATATCGCCTTTTTCGATGATCGCAACGTGGGTCTGAGGTGTCGACATCGGAGTCGAGAATGTATCAGTCTTGTCGCCGCCCTTCATGAAGAATGCGGGATTGTAGGATTTCACTTCCTTTACAGCTGTCTTTTCGTCGCCGGGGAGCGAGGCGATATATTTTTCAACCATCGGACGGAGTGTTGCCGGATCGACATTGCCGACAAAAATGAATGTCCAGTCAGCAGCGTTGGCAGTCATCGCGTGAGCAACTTCAAGAATCTGATTGCGCGATGCTTTCTCAATGATGGATGAATTGATGGCCTGATTGCGCGGAGAGTCATAGAGGGTAGAGAGCAGTGATTTCTGGAAAATATATTCAGGGCTCTTTTCCTGATTTGCGAGGATACCGCTGTAGGCTTTCTGGAGAGCTGCGAATTCATCTTCTGTAAATTCTATGTCCTTGAAGCCCATGTAGACCATTTCCATAAGAGTGGGGAGGTCCTTTGGTGTTGCCGAACCGCCCATTGAACGGCTGTAGTTGCTGAAGCTTATATAGAGCGAAGCCTGCTTTCCGGCAGTATATTTGCTGAGATCGGTGTTGGTGTAGGAACCGAGGCCATAAGCTTGCATTGCAACAGGAAGGAACATGAGCGAGTTGTCGTAGTCAGCTGAATAGTCGGCATATCCACCGTTGGCATAGGCTGTGAAAAGAATTTCGTCTTCCTTGAATTTGGTTGATTTGATGATGACTTTAGCACCGTTTGAAAGAGTCCATTCGGTAGTTCCCCACTTTTCATTATTCACGGTTGAGGTAACAGTACCGGCTACCGGGTCGGAGGGTATGAGAGGTTCGGATTTCACTTCGTCGACAAATGCTTCGATAGTTTCCGCATCTACCGAAGCAAGTGCGTCAGCCAGCTGCTGTTCGGTCGGATTGGTCATTCCTTCGGCTTCAGGACACAGCACCATGAGAACGCGGTTGTCGGGCGTGATGGCCTGTGACATTGTCTGGTTGATGACCTGTACGGGGATGCTCATTGCTATCTGCTGGATCAGTGGCCATTCAGCCTCGATTCCGGGAATAGGATCGCCATCCTTGAAGTTGCCGACATATTCGCTTACAAATGTGCTGTTTTCACGGGTGTTGCGGTTGTTGTAGACACGTTCGATTGATGAGATGTATTCGTTGCGTGCGCGTTCGTATTCACTCTGAGTGAAACCTCCGCGCTGTGCGCGGAGCACCTCGCGGTAGACGGCCTTCAGAGGTTCGATGATATCGTTGCCCTTGGCGACAGCTGAGGCGGTAAGAGCATCCTTTACTTTCGACGAGAGGAAGAAGCCTCCGAAATTGACACCGGCCCCGGCAAATGGAGCGTCAGGCTTGGATGAGATTTCAGAGAGGCGGTTGTTGATCATAGCGCCAATCATGCCCTCGATGTAGCTTTGCGCATAGTACATGGGGGTGTTTTTCATCTCTTTGGGGAGAGGATCGGAAATGAACATGAGCTGGCCAATGAGAGTCTTCTGCTCGGGGTCGCTTCCGATGGCATAAATAGTGCCCTTATGGTCGGGGACAGGTTCGTATTTACGTTCTGCCGCATTTTCAGGCATCTCGATTGACGAGAACATTTCTTTTATTTTACCTTCGATGCGGTCAACATCGATGTCGCCTACGACAACAACTGCCTGCTGGTCGGGACGATACCATTTTTCATAGTAGTCGCGGAGAGCCTGCGGAGCGAAATTATCGACAACCTCCATTGTTCCGATAGGAAGACGATGTCCATATTTAGATGTGGGATAGACAATCGGGAGGAGTTTTTCGATGATACGCATCTGTCCCTGCATCGAACGACGCCATTCTTCATGGATGACACCACGCTCCTTGTCGATTTCTTTCGGATCGAGAGTCAGGTCATTGGCCCAGTCGTGGAGAATGAGGAGACAAGAGTCCTGTACACTTTCGCGTGCGACGGGGACGTTGTTGATGTTATAGACGGTTTCATCGACACCGGTATAGGCGTTTAGGTTCGCACCGAATTTCACGCCGATCGATTCGAGCCATTCGCGAAGCTGGTTGTCGGGGAAATTGGTGGTGCCGTTGAAACACATGTGTTCGAGGAAGTGTGCGAGACCGCGCTGGTTGTCCTCTTCGAGAATCGAACCTACATTCTGTGCGATGTAGAAATCAGCCTGTCCCTTGGGGTATTCGTTGTGGCGGATATAATAGGTCAGGCCGTTTGGCAGTTTGCCGATGCGCACTGCTGTGTCAACGGGAAGCGGTTGGAGCATTGGGTTCTGACCCTGAGCTCTGACTATGCCGGGGAAGAGCACACACGCAAGGAGCACGAGCACCGACATCAGTCTGGATGTAGCTTTCATAATGATGAATGGATAAAAAATGAATGGTTTAATAGTTATTATGGTATATTAGACGTAAGCATATTATTAAAAGTTACGCAATTAAAATTGTTTTAACTAAATTTAATACTCTGTCGCGGCGCTCAATTCAGGGATTCTTGCCATAATGGCCGCATGGTTGCGCAAGACGGCTTCCGCTTCATTGGCAAGATAAGGGACTGGGACAATGTAGGCCATCGAATAGTCAGGATGGAATACTCCGAGTTTCAGATGGCTGACCTGTATTCCGTAACAGTGTTCAAGGATGTAGCGGTAGATGCTCAACTGTAGGGCATAGTGGTGGAATGAACAGTCGTGGAGATGATTGACGGGATAGAAGCCTCGCTTTCCGTAACGGTTGGTCTGTTCGACAGAGCCATCGGCTGCGATGAGTTTCTTAGACCGTTTCCAGTCATAGATATTGAAAGTCCCGTCAGGACGGCGTTCAAGAAAGTCGAGAGTACCGGCGACTCCATATTCTTCCATATATATGCGCCATTCGCTGCGATAGGGGTAGAGGCGTTCGGCTGCTGCGAAGTGACGGAACAGGGTATAGGCATCTCCGTCATCTCCGGCATCATCACCGAGATAATATCGTTCGATTTTCTCGTGCATTTCAGTGCCAAGTGTCCGTGAGCGGCGCGCGTTGTCCTCCCATTTCGCTTTTAGTTCTTCAGGGGTGAGTCCCATGGCCGGAGCTTTGCGTAGCGCCCAGTAGTCGGCATCGAATTTCGGGAAGCAGTCTTCGACAATGTTGGTCACCGAGACGAGTGTGCGGTTGCCGAGGGTGTATGTATGGCTCTCGGCATCGAAATCAAGATAGGGGTCGCGCGGGTGAGCGTTGAGTTCGTTATAGTTCATCAGTCTGGTCTTTCAATAGTTCGGTAAAATTTGCATATTCAATTGAATATCAATAAGATACAACAATTCAATATCGATGCAAACTATTGTGTATCAGTGCGATACAGCTATGCCTGCTCAAAAATTACCGAACTGTTGGTCTTTGAAAAGAGGTGAGATTACAGATTTTTGGCCTCTTCCCAGATTGAATCCATCTCGGCAAGTGTCATGTCGCGGAGTTCTTTTCCCATTTCATGAGCTCGCTTTTCGAGATGATTGAAACGGGCAATGAATTTTTTGTTCGTTTTTTCAAGTGCGTTTTCGGGATTGATTTTATAGAGGCGTGCGGCGTTTATGACGCTGAAAAGCAGGTCGCCCATCTCTTCCTCCATCCGTTCGGGCGATTTTTCGGCTACGGTCTCTTCAAACTCGGCCATTTCTTCCCTTACTTTGTCCCATACCTGCTCTGGACGCTCCCAGTCGAAACCGACGTTTGATGCTTTTTCCTGAATACGGTCAGCCTTGATCATTGCCGGTAGCGCTGCGGGGACACCTGACAGTACGGTTTTGTTGCCACCTTTTTCCTTTAGCTTTAATTCTTCCCAATTGCGGAGCACATCGTCAGTTGAATTTACATCTGTGTCGCCAAACACATGTGGATGGCGGAAGATTAATTTTGTGTTAAGCGCATCGCAGACATCGGCGATGTCGAAAGCTCCTTTTTCTTCTCCGATTTTCGCATAGAAAAGCACGTGGAGCAACACGTCGCCAAGTTCTTTGCGGATATTGGTGTCATCTGAATTTATGAGTGCGTCGCAGAGTTCATAGACTTCCTCGATTGTGTTCGGGCGCAGTGATTCATTGGTCTGTTTAGCGTCCCAAGGACATTTGACGCGCAGGATGTCAAGAGTGTCGATCACACGTCCGAGCGCTTCTATTTTTTCTTCGCGTGTATGCATGGTTGATTCTTAGTGTTACAAGTTTAATTGCTGATGTATATGTTTTGTAGTAACTTGATGCACAAAGGTACGAAAACAAAGAGGTATATCCAACATACGGTTGAAATAAAAAACTCCGGCCGGTAGCCCCAAAAGGACTCCCGGCCGGAGAGTGTTTTATGTTTAGTGCGTCAATCAGTCCTTGATTGGGGATCGAGATCGGGTGTCAGGCTTTGCTGACGGCTGCGATCAGTAGTTCCACTGGCATGCCACCATGCGGAGGTTGTTGCAGGCTACGGTGCGCAGGTCGGTGATCGTGTTGAAGCGGCAGTTGATGTAGGTGAGCGCCTGGTCGAATGAGACATCGAGCATTGTCAGCTGGTTGTTGTTGCATAGCAGACGCTGCAGGAATGTCTGGTTGGAGAGGTCGAGCGAGGTCAGGTCGTTGTAGGAGCAGTCGACATACTGGATGTTGGGGCAGCCTTCGACTGAGAGGGTTGTGAGGTCGTTGTAGGAGCAGACGAGGTCGAGGAGCGCGTTGCAGTTGCGTACGCCGAGGGTGGTCATGTTGTTGTCGGAGCAGATGAGCGTCGCGAGCGAGGGCAGACCAGAGACGATGAAGTTCGTGATCTCGTTGTCGTCGACGTTGAGGTTCTGTAGGTTCTCGACTCCGGCGAGTGTCACGGATGACAGTTTGTTGTAGCCGCAGTAGAGGTTCTTGAGGTTGGTGCATCCGCTGACGTTGAGTACCTCGAGGTGGCAGCCCTGACAGTTGAGTGTCTTGAGGCTTGTGGTGTTGGCGAGGCTCAGCTCGACGAAGAGGTTGTTGGAGACGTTGAGGTTCTCGAGCATCGGGGTGTCGGAGAGGCTGATGTCGGTCAGGCGGTTCTTATAGACGGCCACTTTCTGGAGGCTCTCGCAGCCGTTGAGATCGATTTCGGAAATCTTGTTGCGTCCGGCGTTGAGTTCGGTCAGCTGGGCGCATTCCTCGACGCTGAGCGAAGTCAGGTCGTTGCGCGACACGTCAACTTTCTTAAGAGCCTTGAAACCGGAAAGGTCGAGAGCGCCGCTGAGCTTCTTGTCCTTCCATTCGATGGCTGTCACATGGCCGTTCTCGACGGTGACACCTTCGATAGAGCCGAATGAACCGATATTGGAAACCTTGAGCGCCGAGGCGTTGGTCCCGTCGCGGGAGGGTTCTGACAGGAACGCCTTAAGCTGCTTGGCTTCGTTCTTGTCTAGATTCTGTGCTGATGATGCAGCCACGCTTCCAAGCATGAGTGCAATGATTAATAACGCTTTTTTCATAAAACAATAGTTGATTTGTTAATTTTAATTATCTAACAAACCGTAGTTAAAAAAAGTTTTAAGAATGCGTTATTTATGGACGAAGGCACTAAAATCGAGGATGAGATGCTGACTGTCAGAACGGTGCAACATCGTCGGATGTCGCACCGAGTATGTCGGCAGAACCACCCGTAAAGGGGCTTGAGGAGGCAAATGAATCTGACGAGCCATCGTCGCCGGAATTCAGGCGCGACACTTTGCTTCCGCTTGTCATTTCGAGTTCGCCCTCCCAGTTTTCGAAACGCGCATAGCGCGATTTGAAGCGCATCTTGACATCGTCCACGCGGCCGCTACGGTGTTTTGCAACTATGAATTCGGCAAGTCCGCGAATGTCGTTACCGGCAGCGTCGACACCAGAGCGCAAGTAGTATTCCGGACGGTGGATGAAACATACGATGTCGGCATCCTGTTCGATCGCACCCGATTCACGGAGGTCGCTAAGCTGCGGACGCTTGCCGTCCTTGCTGTCAGCGCCACGTGACTCAACGCTTCGGTTGAGCTGCGAAAGGGCAACAATCGGGATGTTGAGTTCCTTGGCGAGCTGTTTTAGCGAACGTGAGATCATGGAGACTTCCTGTTCGCGCGAGCCGAATTTCATGCCTGAGGCATTCATGAGCTGAAGGTAGTCGATGATGATGAAAGACACATTGTGTTCGCGCACAAGGCGACGGGCTTTGGTGCGGAGTTCAAATATCGACAGTGATGCAGTGTCGTCAATGTAGAGCGGAGCGCTGTAGAGATTCTTTACACGCGACATCAGCTGGTCCCATTCCATCTGTGAGAGCTGTCCGCTCTTGATTTTTTCACCTTCGATTTCGCAGGTGTTCTGAATCAGACGGTTGACAAGCTGCACATTCGACATTTCCAACGAGAATATAGCCACCGGGATATTATAGTCAACCGCCATATTCTTGGCCATTGACAATACAAACGCTGTCTTACCCATCGCAGGACGCGCAGCGATAATTATAAGGTCGCTCCTTTGCCATCCCGATGTAAGCTTGTCAAGTTCATGATAGCCTGATTCAAGACCGGAAAGACCAGAAGTACGGTTGGCTGCAGTCTGGATTTGCTCAATCGCTGCATTGATGACAGGGTCAATCTGTGTGACATCTTTCTTTACGTTGCGCTGCGAGATTTCAAACAGTTTGCCTTCGGCTTCCTGCAACAGGTCGTCGACATCGTAGCTTTCGTCGAAAGCCTGAGCTTCAATCTGAGAAGCGAATTTAATAAGTTCGCGCGCGAGATATTTCTGCGCCACGATTCGGGCATGGAATTCAACGTGAGCGCCCGACGCCACACGCGATGTAAGTTCTGAAATGCGTAGAGGGCCGCCGGCTCCTTCAAGTTCGCCCATCAGTCGAAGTTTCTCGGTGACAGTCAGCATGTCGATGCTTTGCTGGGAAGCACCGAGACTCTGAATGGCAGCATATATCTTCTGATTGGCCGGTTCGTAGAATGATTCGGGCTTAAGAATATCACACACCACAGTATAGGCATCCTTTTCAAGCATCAATGCTCCGAGCACGGCTTCTTCAAGATCGTTGTCGCGCGGAGGGATGCGTCCTCCATGATCAAAGACTGAGACATGTTGCGGTTTCTGTCGGCCAGAGCGGGAGGTGTAACTGTTGGAGTCCTGTGGCATGATTGATGTCTATGGGGATTTGAGTTTAACTGTAGTGTGTGGAGGTGAGGGTTGTGAGAGTGGAGAATGTTTTCAGTTGCAAAGTTAAGGATTTTTTAGCTCCGAAATGGTGCGGTCATGCAAAATTAACTGCTAAAATCTGTCGTTTTGCTTTAAAAAATCATGGAGTTTGACGGCCTATTTGGCTGATTATGTGGAAACTGATTATTCCTTTTTTCTTGCTCGTCAAACTCAAAATCGTTTTGCTACAACACGATGCCAGCTAAAACCAATATTTTACTGTTAAACAGCCTCTGAATCTCCTCCCCACCTAACGGTCTCAGTTGTTATCTTGTCAAGATTTTCGACAGATTATAAATCCGCTATCGTTGTTACTGGTTTTCCTGCCTTGGATGAATAGTCTGCTGAATTATATTTATTTACATTGAAAGTTTGTCTTTAACCCAGCTCGCCAGAAAAACACGGCGACACCCACAGGAAGAGCCACGCAAAAGAAGAACGTCAAGAAACCCGGACAGGAGCAAATGACGATGAATATGATAAGTATTGCCCAAAGAATTATTCCTATCATGGTTGCATATTTAAGTGTTCGCTAAGGTACTAAAATATTTTGAATTTCGGTGAGATTTGTCAATAGAAATTATACATTCCCGGTGGTGTCGCTCCGCTGTGTGTACAACTCTCAGAGATTGGTAGCTCCTCACTTATTAAGTGCCTGACAAAGCCAAGTAACGTCGCAGAAGATTACTAATAAAATAATTGTCGTTTTGTTTTAGTGAACGTAGTTCATGACCTGACTGATTACTGACGATTCGAGTCGTTATCCGTGAATGCTTTGACATTTTTATTCTCTCGGAGTAGAAAGCTCACGGTTTATATGTAAATTTGCGCTGCATATTATTCATATACATTGGCAACCTTAAGATTTTATTTATGGTAATGCGACTGATAAAAGATGGCGGTTTAGATGTAAACCGCCAAAAGTGCTTTGGTTTTACCTTAAAATAAAAGTATATTATAAAGACTGGCGTTGCCTCGTGGGAAATATATGTACTTCAGAATTTAAACGAATTTATAAAGAGTTTTTTTACTTGTTGTCATGATTTTATTTCCAAATGCCAAAATCAATATCGGGCTTGACATCGTTAGCAAGCGTCCCGACGGTTATCATAACATCGAAACAGTCATGTATCCTGTTCCGTGGCGTGATGTCCTTGAGATAGTCCCGGCCAAAGGGAGCGAAACGACATTGACAGTCACCGGACGTGAGGTAAACTGTCCTCCGGAAAAAAATCTCGTAATGAAGGCTTATAATGCTCTTTCCTCACGAATCGGATTACCGCCTGTCGACATATATCTGCGGAAAATAATTCCTGACGGTGCCGGTCTTGGAGGAGGTTCGGCCGATGCAGCCTTCACACTTGTCGGGCTCAATCAGCTTTTTGCTCTTGGTCTGAGCGACAGGAATCTTGCCGATGTCGCTGCCGGGCTGGGAGCGGACTGTCCGTTTTTTGTCTATAACCGTCCGATGCTTTGTACAGGTATCGGAACTGAGTTCACCCCGGTCGACCTGAATCTTAAAGGTTATGGCATTGTCATTGTGAAGCCGGGAGTAAGCGTTCCGACCGCATTGGCCTACAGCCGTGTGACACCTGCTGAACCGACAGTAAGGCTTGCAGATAAAATTTCAGCTCCGCCTACGCAATGGCAGGGACAGGTTAAAAATGATTTCGAGGCATCGGTTTTCCCGGCCTATCCGTCTGTCAGTAAAATCAAGGACTGCCTCATAGAGCTTGGAGCGGTATATGCCGCTATGTCTGGCTCTGGCTCGGCGGTCTACGGAATTTTTGAAAGTGACATTTTGTCAGAAAGACTGACAGATCGTTTCCCTGGTTGCACTGTCTTTTCCGACAGGTTTGAATGATAGCCCAATGCACTCCTTTTTATTGGATGATTGAACGTTATCCACTGCCGGTTGTTGTAATTTAAAATCATTGTTGTGTCACCTTTGGCTTTTGCAGACAAAAAAAGATGTCTGTCAAAGGCTTTGGCAACATTTTTGATAGTGATATTATAATTAGTAAATATAGATAAAGATATAAGAAGCATTATGAGCCACAAACCAAATAATCCGAAAGACAAGAAAGAAGCTCCACAGCAGGAAGAAGCTGTTCTTGATGACGTTCAGGAGGCTTTCGACGAACAAAATTCCATAGAAGACGAGGAAAACGATCTGATTAATAAGCAGCTGTCTGATATCGATGCCCTCAACAAGCAACTTCAGGACGCGGAAGACAAACTTGCTAAGGAGAAGAAGGAATATCTTTTCCTAATGGCTGAATTTGACAACTTCCGCAAACGTACTGTCAAAGAAAAATCAGAACTCATCAAGAATGCGGCTGAAAATGTCCTCAAGGGTCTTCTGCCTATTGTTGATGATTTCGAACGTGGTCTCGAAGCAAGCGCCAAAAGCGATGATCCCGCATCTGTACGTCAGGGCATGGAACTGATTTATCAGAAACTTGTCAAATTCCTTGCTGCAAACGGAGTGAAACCGATCGAGAGCAACGGCAAACCCTTTGATGCGGAATATCACGAAGCCATTGCTATGGTTCCCGTGACAGATGAGTCGCAAAAGGGAATTGTCATAGACACCCCGTCAAAAGGCTATACTATCAACGATAAAGTGCTCCGCCATGCAAAAGTGGCCGTGGGCCAATAATACACCACACACTATTCATGGCTACTAAAAGAGATTACTACGAAGTGCTTGGAGTCGACAAGAATGCCGATGAAAAGACCATAAAAAGCGCTTACCGTAAAAAAGCCATCCAGTATCACCCCGACAAGAATCCGGGCGACAAGGAGGCTGAGGAGAAGTTCAAGGAAGCCGCTGAGGCTTACGATGTCCTCTCCAATCCGGAGAAGCGTGCGAAATACGACCAGTTCGGCCACAACATGGGCCCGCAGGGCTTCCCGGGCGGAGGTGGCGGATTCCATGCTGGAGGTTTCTCGATGGAAGACATCTTCTCGCAGTTCGGCGACATCTTCGGAGGAGGCTTCGGAAACATGGGTGGATTCGAGACGGCCGGCGGACGCACCCGTCGTCGTCAGCGCAGAGGTTCCGACCTGAGAATCAAGGTCAAGATGACTCTTGCCGAGATAGCTACAGGCGTTACAAAGACACTCAAGATTCCTACTCTTGTAAAGGATACCCACTGCGACGGCACAGGTGCGAAAGACGGCACGGCTTTCACTACATGTCCGACTTGTGGCGGTTCGGGAACAGTGCTGCGCCAACAGCAGACTCTGTTCGGCCTTTCACAATCAGCTGTGGAATGTCCGCAATGTAAGGGTGAAGGCAAGATTATCACTGACAAATGTCAATATTGTCATGGAGAAGGCGTAGTCCGCGAAGACCGTACAGTAACATTTACAATCCCTGCCGGCGTTGCAGACGGCCAGACTCTTACTGTCAAGGGTCAAGGTAATGCTGCCATTCATGGCGGTGTCAACGGCGACCTGCTCGTTGTCATAGAGGAAATAAAGAATCCGGAACTTATACGCGACGGCAATGATGTGATCTATAACCTCATGCTCGATATTCCGACTGCAGCTCTCGGTGGTTCTGTGGAAGTGCCGACCATCAACGGACGCGCACGTCTTAAGATTCCTGCCGGAACTCAGCCCGGCAAGGTGCTTCGTCTGAGAGGCAAAGGACTCCCGTCGACTGAAGGCTATGGAACAGGTGACGAACTTATCAATGTGATGGTCTATATTCCGGAAAATCTTACTGACGATGAAAAGAAGACCATCGAGTCTCTTCAGGGTAAGCCCAACATGACACCGAATGAGTCGACCAAGACCCGTATCTTCAGCAAGCTGAAACATATCTTCGAATAAGAAATCTAAGTCAGGTCTATCCGGCTTCAGATAAAAAATCAGTGGCATGTCTGCAGTAGACGTGCCACTGATTTTTTATTGCCGTCCGTTGGAAATTTATTTTCACGGAAAACATGAATCTGGCTTATCCAGGGCAGGGTTTGAGATTAGTTTGTCCTTATTTTTCAAACTTTTACAAAACTATTTACAAACAAGGTTTGTTAGATAATTAAAATTAACAAATCAACTATTGTTTTATGAAAAAAGCGTTATTAATCATTGCACTCATGCTTGGAAGCGTGGCTGCATCATCAGCACAGAATCTTGACAAGAACGAAGCCAAACAGCTTAAGGCGTTCCTATCAGAACCCTCCCGCGACGGAACCAACGCCTCGGCGCTCAAGGTTTCCAATATCGGTTCATTCGGCTCAATCGAAGGTGTCACCGTCGAGAACGGCCATGTGACGGCCATCGAATGGAAGGACAAGAAGCTCGGCGGCGCCCTCGACCTTTCCGGCTTCAAGGCACTTAAGAAAGTCGACGTTTCGCGCAACGACCTGACTTCGCTCAGCGTCGAGGGATGCGCCCAGCTGACCGAACTCAACGCCGGACGCAACAAGATTTCCGAAATCGATCTCAACGGCTGCGAGAGCCTCCAGAAAGTTGCCGTCTACAAGAACCGGCTGACCGACATCAGCCTCTCCGACACCCCGATGCTCGAGAACCTCAACGTCTCCAACAACCTCTTCGTCGAGCTGAGCCTCGCCAACACCACAAGCCTCAAGACCCTCAACTGTCAGGGCTGCCACCTCGAGGTACTCAACGTCAGCGGATGCACCAACCTCAAGAACCTCTACTGCGGCTACAACAAACTGTCATCCGTGACACTCGCCGGAGTCGAGAACCTCCAGAACCTCAACGTCGACGACAACGAGATCACGAACTTCATCGTCTCGGGTCTTCCCTCGCTCGCGACGCTCATCTGCTCCGACAACAACATGACCACCCTCGGCGTACGCAACTGCAACGCGCTCCTCGACCTCGTCTGCTCATACAACGACCTCACGACCCTCTCTGTCGAAGGCTGTCCCAACATCCAGTATGTCGACTGCTCATACAACGACCTGACCTCGCTCGACCTCTCCAACCAGACATTCCTGCAGCGTCTGCTATGCAACAACAACCAGCTGACAATGCTCGATGTCTCATTCGACCAGGCACTCACCTACATCAACTGCCGTTTCAACACGATCACCGACCTGCGCACCGTAGCCTGCAACAACCTCCGCATGGTGGCATGCCAGTGGAACTACTGATCGCAGCCGTCAGCAAAGCCTGACACCCGATCTCGATCCTCAATCAAGGACTGATTGACGCACTAAACATAAAACACTCTCCGGCCGGTAGCCCCCCAAAGGACTCCCGGCCGGAGTTTTTTATTTCGGTTTGTAATTAATCTTCTGATTCCTTATAGCGCTTCACGATTTCCTCAATCGGAATGTCGAGCAGACGCATTTCCTTGAACAATTCTTTAAGCGAAGTTTCGAAAAATTCTTTACGGCGCACATCGTTTACATGTTCGAGCGCGTCGGCGGTCAGATAGAAGCCCATGCCGCGTTTGGGAACTATAATACCTTCAGTCTGTAAAAATTCATAGGCTTTAAGCACCGTATGGCTGTTTACAGACAGTTGGACAGACAATTCCCTGACTGAAGGAACTCGTTCGCCGGCCGCCCACATTCCCGTCAGAATCTGCCCGAAACTATAGTCAATAATCTGTTTGTATATGGGTTTATTTGAATTGAAATCCATCTGAAAAATTTATTAATTGACCATAAAGGTGTTTTCATGCTTTGATTTCGCCCGCCTTTACGTGGCGGTAAATCATCACAGTGAGTATGATTGAATATACCGCAAGCAACACATAGATAATACCAAAAACGGATATCATGTTTTTGATAAGATCTGCGGGATTGTCAATCATTTTTGGATCGGCCGAAATATTAAAATAAGCGACGGTGCCACCGATTATGGCTGCGAGTATACTGCTTGCAAATAATATACCGAGCAAGCCGAGAAGACCTTTTACCACACGGTTGCGCACTGCTTTGAGCACGACATAGAGCACTGTGGCTATGATGGCGTAGCTCTGAACCAAGCTCAACGCTATAATTAGACTCCGTTCTGGAAGATCCATCATGTCTGAATCCAATTTGACACGCGCCCACATTATATCTTGTATAGTATATCCTGAATTGAGTATTCGGAATATGAATTCAAGGCTATACCATACGCCTTCGACAACCAATGGGACGGCAATTAATGAATATAGAATGTATACAAGCCATTTTTCAACCGGTTTTGCCGGGATAAGAGCCAGAAGCGTATCGTCGCGGCGTGCGAATGTCAGCGGGCTGAGATTGAGTGTGAGTCCGACGATGAAACTCAACAGGGTGTAGATTCCTACTTCATTACCCCGAGATAGATGGTTAACTGGACCAGCAAATAGCACACCAACGATGTCAGTGCGCTTACAACAAGGTAGACACGCATGGAATTCTTGAAAATCATGCCGAATGCAAACATGCGTCTCCATGAGAATTTATCAGAAAGCGTGGATATTTCCATTTTATCAGCCAATGTTTTGAGTTTGTCCGTTTATGATTTCAAGAATTTTTGTACGTGAATCGGACATAAGTGCCGAATAGAGCAGTCCATAGTTGAGGTCTGACGGTTCACCGCTTTTGTTGACGATGATAGAGTGGAAAAGACCCGCGCCTTGTTCCATGAACAGACTTCCGTAGGGTGGGATAGGAGTGGCTACACATGAAATTCGTTCAGAAATCTCCCATGTGGGTTTTGCCAGTATGAGTTTGCTGCGTGAAAGCACAAGCACTCCGTCATATAGTTCCCGTAGGTCTGACACGGTATGTGTCGAGATGATTACTGTCTGTTCCGGCGAGATGCAGCGGGCGAGTATGTGGCGCAATGCTTTTTTTGAATTTATGTCAAGGCCGTTTGCCGGTTCGTCAAGTAACAATACATCAACTCCGAGCGCGATAATGTAGGCTAAAAGAGTCTTGTGGCGCAGACCGAGCGATAGATGATTGAATGTCTCCGAACCGTTTAATTCAAATTCACGTAGATTCTCTTCGAAAGCCTCTTGCGAGTATCTCGGATAGAACTTGCTGTGGATTTTTGCGAATTCGCGGATTGACTTAGTCGGGATTTCCATTGTGTCGGGCATCATGAACACCCTCTTCAGTGTTGACGGCTCGCGTCGGGTCATAGTCGTTCCGTCAATCATGCAGCATCCTTCAGTCGGGATGAGCAATCCGGCTATCAGACGCAGAAGTGTTGTTTTTCCGGCTCCGTTTTCGCCGAGTAGCAGATGTATGCCTGACGGCACATCGGCCGTGACGTTGTCAATGGCGACAAGGCCACGGCGATATGCGTATGTAAGATTTTTCAGTTCAATCATTTTTCGACCGATTTTACAGTATAACCTTCTTTTCTAAGCAGACTGATGAGCCCCTTGTCGCCCGGAAGATGTCCCGCTCCGACTGCAATGAACACCGATGCGGTTGGGAGGAGTCCGGCTATGATACGCATCCAGTTGGCATTGCGTTTGTTAAGCATGCGTTCGCTCCATTCGCCGCTGTTTCCCGATTCCGGTTCTTCCATGATGGCAAGCATTGCGTTCAGGTCGCCTGAGAGATAGGCTTTTGCGAGCTTGATTGCTATTCCGCTTGCCTTTTCATCATTGCGCACCATATCCATCAGCTCATCGGCCTGTGTCAATATGGATGTTCCGAACATTGCCTTGCATTGGTCTTCAATGGTCTCGAAACCTCCGATTTCCTTGCCTGCGGCAGCTCCGCGCTTCTGGATTTCCCCATCAAGCTGTTTTGTCGGATCAAAATTGGGAAATGCTGCCTGACTTTGTGCGAGGGCTAGCACCATGTTTACCATGCCGGGTTTGAGTGTTGCCATCTGTGAAGCAGAGGCCATCGGGCCCATGTAGTGCTTGAGAACTTTGTCGAGAGAGTCGAGCTGGGCGGCTGAAAGAACAGAAGTCAGTGTGCTGTCCTGAGGAGCCATTGCGTATGTGAGCATCACCTGCTGTGATTGTGGTGTCTGTGCCTCGCTCATGACCATTTCGCCATATACCTTGTCGGCCGAAGCGAGAGCCGATGCAAATCCGGGGACGCTGTCCATGACGGAGACAGGAGCTATGTGGTGTGTGCCGAAAAGATATGAAGGTTTCGACAGTCCGTTGCCTGTCACCTCCCACAAGAGTTGGGCGTTGCTGACAAATGTGCCTATTGACGCTACGAGGATTGAAAGGAGAAGCTTTTTCATTGTTTCAGGTGTTATTGTGACGAATTTTTGTATTTGCAGTGATATGGTGTTTAGGTGTTGTACATGACTAACACACTGCAAAGGTATGTTACTTGTCGCAATTCACAAAATTTTTGCATGAAAATTTTTAATTTTTTGAAAAAGCTATGGTGAATATATTGTGGAGACAGTTGCTTTTCATTAACTTTGGCAAACTATTCAACAGCTTATAAATATCACGTTACAATGAAATTTTCAACCGTCTTTCATAAACACACATTTGCAATCTGTGCGACATTCTGCCTTGGTCTGATTTCAGTTTCATGCGGAAGTTCTTCGGGCGATAATTCAGGCAGTGACAGTGTGATGGCCCGGCAGGACTCAATAGCGGCAGTTTCCGCTCAGGCCGACGCTCTTCTTGAGGCGCGATGCGTTAAAGCAAACGCCCAGTTTCCTCTGGTGATTGATGATTTCACATCGCAGACCGCAGTCGAAGTCCTCCCGGAAAATATGGTCCATACGTTTTCAATTGACGAGAAGAAGCTTGGATTGGAACTTGACGATCCGAAGGTGTCAAAAGATGCCCTTTATCAAGGGATAATTGAAGCATTGCGTGTAAATAAATCCGATTCGACAATGTTGTCTGAAATGCAGGCTCTTGTGACAACAGGCCGTGGACTGCTTTATAAATATAACGGTTCTAAATCCGGCAAGACCATAGAGGTAGAAGTAGCTCCTGCTACATTAAAAGAAATAGTTGAGTGAATAGATTCCACTCAACTTTCATTTTAATGATTATTTCTCGACTGTTCCAGTAGCGAGTACACCGTTGCTGATATGCGTGCGATTGCCTTTGCAGCTTCTGATTCATTTCCTTTGAAGTCTTTTACAAAGACGGCTAATGAGTAGCATGTATTATCGGGCAAACTGATATAGGCAACATCGTTGTGGGCTGCCAGCACACCGTGTTCGTTGGTATAGCCCGACCCTGTTTTATGCCCGATGGTAACACCGGCTTTGTCAAGCAACGGAGCGGAGATTCTGTCAACACCGGTCACACACTCTTTCAATGTGGCGGTGATGAAACTTTGTTTTTCGTGACTGACCAGACTGTCTGTAAACAATCGGTTCATCAGTATTGCCGCGCCGAGTGGAGAGGTGCTGTTGGCATAAGCCTTGTCATGATCAGCCGACATTTCCTCTTCCGTGTAAGCTATCTTAAAACTTGAACGTGGAATGATAGTGGCAATGAAACAGTCGGTGGCAGCCACATCAACCAGTTTTTTGAACATGAGATTGCTTGCGTTGTTATCGCTTTGGCTTAGCGCATAGCGCAATAAATCTCTGACCGGCAAAGAAATTACATTTTCATGGTGCTCCTTCAGCATAGGACTCCACGTATTAGCGTCAAGTTCATCTCTTTGTATGGTCATCAATGAATCGAGAGATATTCCTTTGTTGTCGAGATCATCGCATACGGCTAATGCCTGATGAGTCTTAAACACACTCATCATGGGATAGATGTTTTCGTTATTGACAGTGATTGTATCCGTGTTATTGATTATCACGGCTACTCCGATTTCGCCGGGATAGTCATCTACGATTTTAGTGATTGAATCAGCCATACCCATATAGTCCGATACGTGGCCGGCGCTGCTTGCGGACCGGTGTGTCAATCTCACTGAAATGGCTATTAAACAGATTATAAGAATGCTTGATAGCAATAAGCGGGTTTTGTGAATCTTCTCCATGTTGTAAATAATTTATCTTACCGGTGGTGGTCCTGAGACGGGAGGTGCGATTGTCGGATTCATATTGCCGTGAGACTTCCCTTGATTGGATTTTATCAGCTGATAGAGTATGCCACCTACATCAAGACCGAGTTCTGCGTGTTTCGACAGACGGTAGTAGGGAATGACTATCGGTTGTGCCTCGTAACGATTGGTCATTGACGAACGATATGCCTGAGCACCGACTTTGACACCCCATCGATCTCCGATGCTGTAATCGACATATCCTCCGAAATTCGGTATCGCCGTGTAGCCCATCATTCCGGGTGTCATGCCGGCATGGCGGAAAGTGGTCGCATTGTTGAGTGATGTGTAGTAACTTCCGAACAGTGTCATGCTGACGCGGTCACTGAATCGGTAGGAAATTGATCCCCCGAATCCGAATATGGTCTGCAAGCCACCGAAATAGCCGTATTTCATCGCATCTCCGTGGGCTGTGAATGTGAATCGTCCTGCCTGTTGCATAAATATCAGTGAGCCGCTTTCAACGCCCATCATTCCGGGCAGCGATGCAGAACCTCCGCTGGCGAACAGTCCACCGCTGTTCCAGACGGCAATCCGGCCGTCGGTAGGGACGCTCATGGTGAACGGTTGCAGTTGAGTCGGATAGGGAGAGGGCAGTGACGGCTGTGACCTCGATATACCTCTGTCTATAAGACTGTCTTTGGGCGATAATTCCTGTCCGGCAATCGACGGTAGGGATGGAGAATCTGGTGTTTTGCCGTTTCCGACGGCTTCATTTCCATTCACAATGGAGTCCGGGATAGCTTTGACCGGAATATCCGGTAACGCATTCTGGCCGACGGCTGTCGTTCCCGACAGTCCGTATCCGGCAATAAGCATAAGAGAGAGAAACGTTTTCATATATTTTAGTTTATTATTTTCTGCATTTTACTTGTATTCCGGGATTTCGTCGGGGTGAAACACAATGGAGTCAGAAACAGGAGAGGTAGCCATAAAATAGCCGAGGCATTTGTCGCCACTGAACATTGCCGGACCGTTACTGCCATTCTGCAATGCTTCGAGATAGTCGTGCATAGCAAGTGAAATCGGCGATACGGTGACAGTGATGATATCGCCGTCAAAGAGCACCGTATCGTCATCTTCTTCATCCGTATCCCTGCGGGTGGTCATCGTTATGAACGTGCTCACACCATCTATGGCGTTTCGATCATCCATCTCCCCCCACATATAAATCTCCCCGTTGCGATAGAGTTTTATCCAATAACATTCGCTATCGTAGGTATCGTTGTCATAGAACTCACCCTTTAATACAGCCACGTCGTCGTAAGGCATCTTTATCCAGTTGAATTCGAGGCTTTTGATTTCTGTGGGAGGATACATTGTTGCGTCGGCCTCGTAACGGAAGCCGGCACGCTCCACTGCCAGACGGTAGTCATGTCCTGTTATACCCGGTGTCGGGTCGACGAAAAATCCTTCGGAATCAGTGTGGAGATCATAAACCGTTCCGTCAGTCAGATCGGTCAGAGTTACCACCGCGTCTGTGAGCAGTGTCCGGTCCATAGGCTCGTCCATCGGAGTCGTGTAGGTGATACCTACTTTCGCGCCGTCAGGGGTCAGTTGCGCCTCGATGACTGTCAGTGGGGCTATATCATGATATTTGAGGTCGAGTTCCTTCTCGCACGACACAAGCAGTAGGGGCACGCACAGAGCTGATATAATGCTATGTAGTTTCATAAGTGTCAGAATTTAAGTGTGTAGGATACGGATGGTACGAGACCATACATGGCATGAAGAACCGCGCGTGTGCCGGAAGGCTTGGAGGAGTCGTCTTCGAAATAGACCACATACGGATTGTAGCGGCAATATGTGTTATAGATACCGAAAGCCCATTCGTATGTGAGATGCTTTCCGATGTGGGTATATTTTGCGGAAAGATCGAGCCGGTGGGTCGGAGGTGCCATGTATGCGTTCCTCTTTGAGTAGTAATAACAGGTCTCTCCTCCTATCTCATACTTTACATCGGGGGCTGTCAACGGCTGCCCTGACATGAAAATCCATGAAGAAGAGAGATTCCATCGGTCGGTCAGCCGGTAGATAGCCGTGAGGGAAAAGTCATGGCATCGGTCGTTGGTGGCATTATACCATCGGTCGTCATTAATGCCCGGTATTTTGGTCTCGGTACGGGAAATGGTGTATGACACCCATCCTGTGAGTCGTCCTGTATTCTTACGAAACATGAATTCGGCACCATAACTCCGGCCACGTCCGCCAAGTATGATGTTTTCAATCATTATATCGGAGAATGAGCTTTTTCCATCCTTGTAGTCGTAGACATTATCTATAGTGCGGTAATAGCTTTCGACCGACCAGTCAAACGCTCCGTTGCCGGTCATGCCGCTATAGCCGATGCCGTATTGCTGTGACCGTTCCGGCTTTACAGTGGCCGATGTCAAGGCATATCTGTCAAAAGGGAACGACGTTGCGCTTGAGCGTATAGCGTGAAGATTCTGCGTCGATACGCCGAACCCCGCCTTAACGTTGTGGAGGTGCGTGATGTCGTATTTCAGATTTATACGGGGTTCGACTTCTATGTAGGTTTTGCCGTCGTCAGATTGATCGGTGGTCTGGCTTGTGGTCTGTAACTTATGAAACCGGCTTTGCGAAAGTGTGGATGAAACGTTGAGACGTAGACCTGCGGTGACATCAAATTTTTCGGCAAACGAGCCTGAGTATTCAGTCCAAGCGGAGTTTTCCCAGAGCGACCGTATTTCCCGTTCGCGAGAGGCCATTAGCTCCCATTCGGCAGATTTTACTTTCAGAAGCTCAGACCGGAGTCCAAACTCCAGTCCTTGACCTTCAGCAATACGGCAGTTTATCTTCTCGTTTAACGAATAATTATGGATATAGGTCCACATTGTCTCGTTCATGTCCATTATATCAGCGCCCATTTTCGGGTTGAAGTGGGTCAGCGCTACTGTTGTCTTGAACGAAAGATTATCACCCTTCATGGCTGTCCAGTTTAGTGAACCTCCGAGATTGCCCCAGTACATTCCCATCAGGTCGGCGACCGCCATGTTGTCGCGGCTGATGAAAAACGAGCCGTCAAGCAAATAATCCGAAGAAATGCGGTAACGCAGTTTTGCTGACACATCATAGAAGTTCATGACGGTGCTGCTGTATTGGGGAATCATCTTTAAGAAGGCATCCACGTATGAGCGCCGTGCATTGACCGCAAAAGATAGTTTGTCTTTTACGATTGGTCCTTCGGCCATAATCTTTGCTACAAGTATGCCGATAGTTGCTGAACAGTGATATTTTTCCATGTCACCGGGGGCGAGGGTAGTTTCAAGCACAGAGGAAGTGGCGTTGCCATACATTGCCGGTAGCGGCCCTTTGTGGAGCGTTGCGCCACCGAGGGCATTTTCGTTGAATGTGGAGAATATGCCCATTACGTGAGCCGGGTTGTAGAGTGATATACCGTCAAGCAGGACAAGATTCTGGTAGGCGTTGCCGCCTCTGACCTCGAATCCGCCACCACCGTCTCTCTCGCTGCGCACGCCGGGAAGCAAAGTGATTGACCTTATGATATCAGCTTCACCACCAAAGGCTGGAACCTGCATTATTTTTGACATTTCGAGCCGTTCTGAGCCAAGTCGTGTGTTGCCGATACGCTGGCGCGCAGAGTTACCGACGACGATAACTTCTTTGAGCTGCTCGGAAGCTATGCTGTCGCCTACGACTTCCGCAATGGCAGTTCCCATTGAGCCTGTCAGACATAAACCTAAAACAACTGTTTTCTTTACCATAAACCTACCGATTTCTATGATAGCCTTGCAAGTCCGGTGGCCTATCTTTTTCGACATGATGCAAAATTAGTGATAAATCACGAGATTTATACATCGGTAGAATAAAAAAGGTCGTCAAAGATACGACGGATTGCCTGTCATTCCCGGCCCAGTAATGAAGACATCAAAAGATTCAATAATCCTAATATTTCCGAATCCCATTAGCCTTGCTTCCGTCCTAATTTCCCTCTAATACGGCGGCGTTATGCCGAGGTATGACGCGAGCTTTTCGAGTGGGATGCGGTTTAGCAGCGCAGGGTTTTGATTGAGCAGATTTTCGTAGCGGTCTGAGGCTGTGGTCGAGAGATGAGGTATCAGGCTTCTCTCGGCTCGTATAATTTCTGTCTCAGCAAATTTCCTGCCCCAGTTGGCTATGTGTATGTCTGTCTTGTAGAGTCCGGCCAGTTTTTCCGACGGAATGCGGTAGAGCGCTGTCGGTTCGAGGGTGGCGATTGATTCGTAACCGGGCTGATGGTTGATATAGCTCTCCATTGATAATGCTACCGCACCTTCCTGACCTATACAGAAAGTTATCTCGCGTCCGTCGGTCAGGACATAGGCTCTCAACAGTCCGGATTTTACAAAATAGATATATTTTTCTATTCTATCCGCCTCGATTATGACTGTATTCCGGTCGAAGGCTATTTCATCAGCTTCGCATACGATTCTGTCAAGCTAATCTTCTAGCAAGGGATATATTTTGGTGAGAATTTCTCGTAGTTCCATAGCACGGCAAAGATACGGATTTATCAAATGATAAGAAAATATGCTGAATGAAGTAGTAATTTTGCAGTCTGATTTATGACTCTGTTATATTGATGAACTGGATTACTCTTATTATAGCCGGGCTAATGGAAGTTGCTTTTACCTTCTGTCTCGGCAAGACAAAGATAGCCTCCGCTCCGGGTCTCTATTATTGGTGGGGAGGATTTCTTGTCGCTCTCACTCTAAGCATGTATCTCATGGCACGGGCCGCGCGCACGATTCCGCTTGGTACGGTCTATCCCGTGTGGACGGGTATCGGTGCTGTCGGCGCGGTTATCGTTGGAATCTTGTTTTTCAACGAGCCGGTGACATTCTGGCGGATATTCTTTATAACTACCCTTATAATATCTATTGTCGGACTTAAAATGTTATGACCGCTATGCAACATAAAATGCGACGTTTCAAACAGCTTCTTCCCGAAGCGGAAACAAAAGAGATTCTGCGGATGGCCACTCACGGTGTCCTGTCACTTGTCGATGCCGACGGAATGCCTTATGGTGTGCCTCTGAGTTTTGTCTATGACGGTGGAGATATAATCTATTTCCATTGTGCATGTGCGGGTCATAAGATTGACTGTATATCGGCCAACGCATCGTGCTCTTTCTGTGTGGTCGCTCAGGATCTTATCGTGCCCGAAGAGTTCACTACCTATTTCCGCTGTGTCGTCTGCTTCGGTCGTGTTACTATTGTCAGCGACCGCGAAGAATTGGAAAAAGGTCTCCTCCTGCTCGCCGAAAAATATTCACCGGGCATTGACAGCGAGGCGGAAATCTCACGGTTCATAAACAATGTTGCCGTCCTGCGGCTCGAAATCACCGGGATGACAGGAAAAGAGTCGATAGAGCTTACCCGCTCCCGCCCATAAGCCATGTGGGTGAGGACTGTATTATCGTTGTAGGAGGTAAAAACAGCTTGTAGAAAAATAGTTGCGTAGATAACGCAAGCCAGATATGCCATGAGGTAATAAGCGTGGTTTCAAACCGAATTTTATCTCATAGTGCGGGTTTATAAAATAGAGACTGCGGTTCTTGATTCTGAGGCCGGAAGAGAAGACAAATCTTTCAAATTGTTCGATACTGATTCTATGTTCTTTTATGGCCAATATCTCAGAGATGCAGTTGGCTTTTTCGTTTCCGATTTTGAGTATGAATCTGTAGATTGCTGCCGGCAATAAATGGATGAAGGGCATTTTCGAGATATATTTGTTGTGACATATCTGCTGGTGGCCTCCGAATGGCATTTGCCATGCAGGGAAACCGATGAATGCCATTCCTTCCGGTCTCAGCAGTTCTGAAACTCTTGAGAGTAGTCTTTGCTTGTCGGCTATATGCTCGATGACATCATGGCAAATGACTAAATCGAAATGCTTGTCAAATTTCGTTTCAAATATGTCGGAACATATAAATTTTCCGTTGGCACGCTCTTTTTGAAAAAAAGATGTTGCATCTTTTATACGGTTGGTCGAAATGTCTACGCCTGTCACTAAATGTCCTGATTTTGCGAAAGGCAGAAGATTTCCTCCGTCTCCACATCCGATTTCGAGTATTTCCAGCTGTCGGTCAAGATTCATATTACCGGCGATATAAGGCATGAAATATTTTTCGCTGGTATACGCGAGTTCTGAAAAATATTGGCTTCGGTCTTTGTGTCTATGTTGCATGATTATGGTTAAGCTGGTTTTTTAGCGTTCACTCTAATGATGTCGGAAACGGACATATACTGCGTCTGCCTGATTCAAAAATAATCATATCTCATTTTGCAGACAGAAACGTATGCCTATGGGGATGTTGAACATCAGAGGTCGTTCCTGCCATGTAGTCGGTAATGAAGAATGGTTATCAGGATGATATGTCACTGATGGTTCGGTATAAATGTTAATACCGCGTGTCAGTCGGTACTCAATGCCGATTCCGCCTTCGATTGAAAATTGCAGACTCGGTTTAAGCATCGGTAAAGGGGTGTCGGTCGTGTTATGAATTGTCTCGCAGTGTGTGTTGACTGGTAAATCTATTTTACATCCGATTGTTGTATAGGCTGATAAACCGTCATAAGAAAATAGACTGTAATTCAGTTTAAGCGGTATTCCGACGAAATGGGCTGTAGTTTTCATTTCTGCATAATCATTGTCGCTCTCATATTCCAGTTTGCTTCTAAGACAGGTGTATGTCACACCTGTTTCGAGTGCGAGCCTTGGTGAGAGGCTGCGTGAGAAAGTTATACCAAATATCATTGGGAAATAATGATGGACTTTTCGTTCAACAAATTTCACGTTTGATGGCAGACCCGGCTGAAGAATATCAGATTCTGTTGTTGCTTTAATACAAGTATAACGCATGGTCGCACCAATGCTATATTTCTGCCATCCGGATTTGTTTTTTTCATCGGCTATATATGACGGAATATCTGATAAGTCGGTTGGTGAATCTATCATATCGCGTATGACGGTGTCAGTCGGTGCATGTGGCTGCATATTTTCTGTCATTTCTTCTTGATGGCGGTCATGTTTGTTTGGTGAAATGTCTTCTGTCGCTGTATCATGGCCGGATGGAGTGCATGATGAATTTCCCCCGATAGTAGCCTGTTGGCTTGAACTTTTTTTCGAAACAGCAGGTTCTGCCGTTGTCGCATCTACACCATTCCGCGTGACTTCAGACACAATTATATTTCCATAATTCAAATCAAAGTCTGTTGTTGATTTTGATTGCTGGTCAGGGATATCAGAATTGGATAAAACGGGTGGTTCAGGTCGATTTTTTAGGTACAGAGCTGAGAATGTGAGCATCGAGACCGACACCAGTATATACAGTTTCGCTTCTCGGTCGTTAATAAGTCGTCGCAACATCGCTTTGGCTCTTGCAAGTTGTGATGATGACGAATTCGGGGCTATGCCGAGAATTTCGCCAATCTCTTTGTGAGACTTGTTTTCAAATACAGCAAGTCTGAATATTTTCTGATACCCGGTTGGAAGTTTTCCGATGATTTCATCAAGTTCCTCGTAGCTCAGTTTGTTTTCAGTATATGGAGTATCTGTAATTTCCTCTTCTTCGTCAATAAGTTGTGTCGCTTCGAGATGCTTCAGATATTGCAGGGACAGATTTTTCATGATTGTTCTTATCCAAAATTCAAGTTTATCAGGATTTTTGAGTTTGCCTATATTGGCAAACACTATGATAAATCCATCGTGGAGCACATCTTCGGCTGCTGACAGATCCGTGACATAGCGTTTCACGAGCCGGAGCATACATGGCGAATAGATACGATAAAGCTCGGCCATCGCATCCTTATCACCATTTTCGCATCGCCTTATAAGATTGGTCATATTCATGTCGGTGAAAATGCACAGGGAGGCCGTTATGTAGCCCCCGCTCTATAACAAGAGCGTATTTTTTACTGAATACTGCATGTGACTGATGAAATTTTTTTGCCTGTTCTATTCATTGTCATTCCAAAAAGAGATTTAATATCCTATAGAGCATTGTATTTATTAATATAAAACCCGACCGCCGTTACAGGTATGGTTGCCATACCTGTAACGGCGGTCGTCGAAGATCGGATGTTGATTGAGTGTGTCTACATCAACCCCGGTCTAAGTATCTATATCTTTATTTACAGCTGTCTATGCCATGAGCTTTTTACTAACAAGGAAAGCCTCAGCAATAGGTTCTCCCAGCGGACGGTACACTTTCTTTTCCTGATCGAAGCATATTGGATGGAGCATACTGAAATCGACTTTTCCGTCAGAATCGAGTATGGTGTCGTCTGCGACAGTTCTCATGACTTCACCTACCACACGTGTGCCTCCGTCGCCATTATCTGTCATGGAGACTATCTTGCACTCCATCGCCAGAACGAAATCCTCGATAATCGGGGCATCCACTGTCTTGCCTTTGACTACGGATGCGTGAACGTGGACAAGTTTAGGTTCGCTATGTCCTGAAACAATTCCTAAATAATCGGCAAGCTCAACCCGCTCGGCGGTGGCTATGTGTACGGTAAACGCTTTTTTTAGCCGCATGTTTTCCGTAGTCTTATGGTTCGATGATATATTCAGGGCTATGTGATTGTCCCAGCATTGTCCGCCCCAAGCGACATTCATGGCATCGGCAACACCATTATTATCGTATGTACCAACAATAAGTACCGGCAGTGGAGCGATTACCGGGCGTGTCTTTATTTCTTTCAACATAATATTAAGGTTTTTAAGATTTGAAATCCGGCATCCGTTCGGATGCAAAGTGTTTTTTCAAGTTATAACCTGTGCTCACGGTTAAAAGTTTCGTTTTTTACATTTATTATCTCAATGAATCTGTTCCGGGCGATGTATGTCCGGGTTTAACATCGAAAAATAAGGCAATATTTCATGGATTATTGTAAATTTGTCGGATAGAGTGCAGATGATTTCTACGCTAAAAAGACAACAGATTAATAAACAGTTATTTATCGTTTTGATTGACTATGTTCCATCCGCTTGAAAATATAAAAGACTATGATGTGATTCTGGCGAGTGGCTCGCCACGCCGCCGTGAACTGCTCGGTATGCTTGACATTGATTTTCGCGTCGACACTTCACATCCTGTTGATGAGACTGTTCCGGCAGGACTTCCGGCAGAAGAGGTCGCCCCTTATCTGTCGCGGCTTAAAGCCGAGGCTTATCCGCTGTCGGCAGACGAAAAGAAGCTCGTGATAACGGCAGATACCGTCGTTATAATAGACGGAGAGGTTCTTGGCAAGCCTGTAGATGAGGCTGATGCCCGCAGGATGCTTGGATGTCTTCAGGGCAGAACTCAGAAGGTAATTACAGGTGTGACAGTCAGGACGGCAAAGGGTATGACTACGTTCAGCGCCTTGTCGGAGGTGGAGTTTGCTCCGCTGACAGAGCATGAGATAGCATATTATGTCGATAAGTATCGTCCATTTGACAAAGCGGGGGCTTATGGCATACAGGAGTGGATCGGCGCAGCCGGAATCAAGGGTATAACAGGCAGTTTCTATAATGTCATGGGGCTACCTGTCCAGCGTCTGTATTCACATCTGAAGTCAATATAGGCCAAGATAGCAAATGTGGATGCGTATGTCTTTTAGATTTTAGTCAGTCGGAGAGTGAAGCCGTCGGTCGGAGGTAGCATGATAAGACTTTCGGAGCTTTCCAGACTGTTGTTTTCCTTGTGTTCCCACGCAAGGAAATGAGGAGTCTCGACTCCGAGCCGTTCGCAGACTTTCATAGCTACGACTCCCATCGTCATGCGCAGATTGAGTTCCACGCATGGCATGACGCGCAATCGGCCGCCATCATTGTAGACCATCATGTCTATTCCCATCCAGCCTTGATAGGCAGAGGCTGTAAGTTCTGTCAGTATTTCCTCTTCGCGGTTTATCAGTGTCATCAGTATTTCGGGATCAATCATTTCCGACAGCCTTGATTCAATGTGGGACTGTGGCGCGACGATATTACCGCTATACATCCCTCGTGTTTCTGTCGAGAACAAAGACAGACCACGGAAGCAGACGCGATGGCCATCGGAGTGGAACAGAGCTGCGAAATCAGCTACTTTGTCAAGCCCGCGTTCGACCATCACACTTCCCTGACGGTGGATAATCCCTGCGGCACGCCGGCGGAGTGCGTTTTCGTCGAGTGAGCGAGCACAGAACACACCGCGACCGCTGCTTGACCATGGGGATTTCACATAGCATCCGGGATTGTTGCGTTCGGCTTCAACCACCACGTTCGGATCGGTCGTTTCGATTGCAATAGGATTGTCTGAGTCAAGCCGTGTGAGGATTTCGACCGACATACGTCTGTGGCTCAACTGCCGGATTCGCTCTATGGAGGTATCGTCGGGCAGTATGCCGCCATCTACTCCAGCTCGGAGAAACTGGCGTTTCGCATCAAGACTCCATCCCCACGGAGATAGCGATGTCGCTCCGCAGACATCGCCGGCAATTACCCCGTTAAGCCCGAAACGTCTGGCGAGACGCGAGGCTTCGGTCTGCATGATTTCAGGGGCGATCACTCTGTCGCCTTCCTCTGCCCACCACATAGGCAGGAGTGCTCCGGCATTATGTATGGCCACGGCATGTGGCGGGGGAGTATAGTGGCGGCATCCGAGCGCCAATGCAAGGTCGTTTTCGGGATTGAAGAGGTGAAGTCTCACTTTGTCTGGGGTATGGATTTCTTTTATCAGAATGCAAATTTACAGATTTCGCGGTGATTTTTGAAATATTACATCATTCGGTTTCATGTATGCGAAACTGAATGTGACGCTTTGATGTTAATATTCTGTACATCTTTGAAAACATGAACATATAAATAAAAAACGAAGAAATGTCTGACATAAAAACTTCCAAAGCCTCTCCACCTCAGTCGCATAGTGTGGGTGACATAATCAAGGGGAATCTGTTTGTCCTTATCGCCACAATATTTTTCGGTGTCAATATTCCTGTGGTCAAGATTCTGATACCTGAATGGATGAGTTCGGTCGATGTCACCATATTCCGCCTTGGAGGCGGTTGCATATTGATGTGGCTTGCCTCGATTTTTATCAAGACCGACAAGATTCAGCGTCACGACTATCTCCGCATATTTCTTGGCGGGGCTGTCGGGCTTTTTCTTTTCATGTATCTGTTCAATCTGTCGCTTCGCTATGCCGATCCGATTGACGTTTCCATCATCATGACCTTCCCCCCGATATTTGTCATTCTGATAGGAATTATTTTTCAGCATAAACGCACCTCATGGCTTGAAATATGCGGTATAGCCGTCGGATTTATCGGCGCATTCCTTGTTATCATCACCCAGCATTCAGGCGAGAAAGGCTCTGACAATATGCTTGGCGACTGCCTCGCGCTTGCCTCGACTCTCTGCTATGCTTTTTATCTTGTGATTCTTGAAGGACCGATGCTCCGCTATCGTCCGGTTTCGATGTTGCGTTGGGTATTCCTGATGTCATGTCTACCGATGCTCGTCTTGTTGCCGTCATTGCCGAAAGCTGAGATTTTCCATACCACTGACTGGCAGCCGTGGGCCTGTATAGCTTTTGTGCTTATCTGTCCGACTTTCCTGTCTTATTTCCTTATAAATCCGGCCGAGAAGCTGATTGGTAGCGAGCTGGTGTCAATCTACCAGTATTTCCTGCCGGTAGTCGCGACCATCGCTTCGGTCATTATGGGCATCGCCAAGATACATTGGATTCAGATTCTTGCGATGATTGTCATAATAGCCGGTATGCTTATAACAAACCGGGCCAAACGCAAGCAGACACGCAAAGAGTAGCTATCGGACTACGCGGAATTTTATGAAATGAAAAATGTCCGTGACGGCTGTGTGATGGCTGTCACGGACATTTTCAGTTATGTGGCTTTGTCTTAAAGTTTCATCTTCTTAGCGATATCCTCGGGGATTGCTTCGCGGTTGACAAGGATGTCGAGAGTCTTGGCAAGGAAGTAAGGCTCTGAGACATAGAAGAAACCATCATAAATCTGGTTTGTGTCCCATGAATTCTTGACCTTATAATATTTGTTGCCTTTCTGGTCAACGGCTTTGCCGACGATTACCATACCGTGGTCGTCAGTGGTCTCCTGATTGTCAAACATTTGCTGACGGAGTTCCTGAGTGACTGTGATTTCCTGTGTGGGGCCGGTGATTTTGTTGGCTTCTGCCTCACGGTCTTTGTCGCTGAGTTTCACCCAACGCGAAAGTTCTGTGCCCGAGAGATCGTTGGCAGTCTTCTTCTTGGGGATTAGCGCGTAGCCTTTCTTCCAGTTGAAACCCGGTTCGCTGACATCGGCTGCCCATGCAATCGAGTAGCCGTTGTCAAGAGCGTTGTCAACAATAGCCTTCATTTCTTCCAGAGGCACGTTATGATACTTTTCCCAAAGCCAGTTGTCGGCAACTTCAATTGCAAACGACTCATAGAAAGGATGGTGAGTGAAAGAAGTCACAGGAACATAGTCGGCGGCATTAATGCCGAGCGACTGAGCGAACGACTGAGGAGTGTAGGTCTTTCCTTCATATTCAAATGATTCGGGGAGCTCGCCGAAGTAAGCGTCGAGCATTCCGCTGAAGGCCTTTTTCCAAGCCGGAGATTTTTTCTTGGCCTTGTTTATGGAATTTACAAATGAAGTGAATGCGTCGCTCAGTTCTGTGTGGTCATGCTTCTCCTCGCCGTATTCAAGTCCGCGATATGCTTCTTCGGGGACGAGACCGTAATTTACCATTACGTAGGGAACGTCGAGTGTGCTTCCGCCCTGAGCGAAATTGATCGTGCCGTTCATTCTGATAAATTTATCGGCTTTGTCATTGTAGCAATGGCGGACGACATACATTTCGCTGAGGTCTACTTCCTTGCCAGTCTTGCGGAGGATTTCGTCTTCAAGGAAAGAAATGCCTGAAAAACTCCAGCATGTTCCTGACTTGTTCTGATCCTTGACAGGTGTGGTCTTCACGACTGTCACGTCTGTGAACTTGAAACCGCCGGTGCTGTCGTTTTCGCTGGTTTTCTTGTCTTTAGCCTGAGCGCCTAATGCCAGACAGAGAGCCATCGCTCCGAATAAATACTTATTCATGATGTGGTTGATTGGTTTATGGTTTTCAATTTTAATGATCTTGATATTGTCATAAGGCACATGCAAAGTTATTATAAATTTATGGCAATTCAAGGTTTTTAAAGAAAAAGTTGTAACTTTGTGTGCTTGTTTGTGCATAAAAATAAACTCATATATTCCGCATGAAAAGAAAATTTCTTACGTTCATTATAATTCTTGCAGCCCTTTGCGGCGTTCATCAGGCCAACGCTCAGTTTCGCTGGGGTGCTACGGTCGGAGCTAATTTCAATGATTTAAAGTTCAAGCAGTCAGGAATCCTTTCTGTCGGCAAAGGCTTTGGCGAGTCAGCAGGAATCAATGGTGAAATGATGTTTCCGGGAATCGGATTCGGTATTGACATAGGTCTCCGCTATGAGCAGCTCGGTGCGAAGCTGAATCTCGGCGATTTTCCTCTATGGGAGTCGCAGGGCTATTCGACTGACGAACGTATCTATATCCACAATATCCAGATTCCATTCAATCTGAAATTCAAATATACCCGTCTGCAGGGTTTTGAAGACTATCTCGCTCCATTTGTTTTCGGTGGTCCTGTGTTCAACATTCAGGCTGCACATAGCAAATGTGACGCACTGAAATTTTCTGGTGGAGATCTCGGCCTGACAGTCGGCGCGGGAGCAGAGATTTTCAGACGCTGGCAGCTGTCTGCTTCATATACGTGGGGAATGACATATGCTCTTAAGGCGAAAGTCCTTACCGACTACAGCGCCCGCAACCGAACTTGGGACGTAAGACTTACCTATTATTTCTAAATTATATTTTCTATGTGAAGAGCTTAAAAGCTCTTTTCAAAGGCTGTCGGACGACAGCCTTTGTTGTTTCATGAGCATTTATTTGCCGGGGTAAAAATAGATAAAAACAGACATTGCTCCCGTCACCACTACGGAAGCAATGCCAAAGTTAGAAAAATTGTTTGCTGATAGTTTAATTGCCATATCCTTCGGTTTGCGGGAAATAAAGCTTTCGGATTTATGAAATCACTACGCAAATGGCCGAAAAAGAAGGACTAATACTGACGATAGATAGAAAAAGTTAAAACACGATATAGCAGTTTACAAAAAATCCGTATCTTCCTGCGCCTTTATTCAATAAGGACGATGGACAGATACGGATTAGTTTTTTATACGATTGTATAAGTTCCGTTGTGTGGTGGTTACAGTCGCAATTACCTTCAATGCCTGAGCGAGAGCCGGTAATGATTTCTGCAACAGATGTCCGTAAAGTCCCGCAGACAAGAGGCTTGTGTTGAAAATGGCAGGTCTTCTGACTTGTTTCCTGCTTCCACGCCTTCCCGGTCTATTTTGTAATAAGCCAGTGGCTTTATGTCGGAAGCTGTCGTTTAGATGAAACTTACAGCAGCGGGTACTGTCCCGGATTCACACCGGATTCCCTCTTCGGCTCATGATGAATCAGACTCTTCTGATTCTGAGCAACCATTTTCAATTGCAAAGATAAGTAGAAAATTTGATAAAATCAACCGTTTTTGTTCGATTTATCAGTCAAAAACGCCATCCATAGTGGTGTCTTCGGCATTATTGTCAGCGTTGACCTCTTCGTCATAGTAGCCGTAGAATTCCTTTTCGCAGAGATTGACATCGGCAGGGAAGTCAAACTTGGCGCTTTGCGAATAGTTTAGCGAGGGGTCACCGTAAACCTTCTTCATAAAGCGTCCATAGATAGGGAGGGCCATTGATGCGCCCTGACCATAGGCCATCGTGTTGAAGTGAATGAAGCGCTCGTCGCCTCCTACCCATGTTCCGGCCACAAGGTTAGGGGTGAATCCCATGAACCAGCCGTCGGCGTTGTAGTTTGTCGTACCGGTCTTGCCTCCCATTTCGGCTGTGAGGCCGAAACGCGAGCGCACCCTGTGGGCAGTGCCTTCATTGACCACATTGAGCAGCATCGAGAGGATACGGTAGTAGGCTTTTTCACTGATGACCTCAGTGTGGCGAGGTGAGAATTCGGAAATGATGTTGCCGTTATTGTCGGCAATGGCTGTAACAAACATAGGATCGACTCTCATGCCGTTGTTGGCGAAGGCCGAGTAGGCTGTGACCATCTCTTTGACCGATACGTCGGCCGGGCCGAGGCAGAGCGACATGACGGGAGGCAGTTCGGCCGTGATGCCGAAATTGTGCATCGTTCTGACAAGGGATGGGGGAGAAAGCTGCGAGATGAGGCGTGCTGAAATCCAGTTGTTGGAGTTGGTGAGTGCCCAGCGGAGGTCGACCATCTCGCCGACTCTTGCCGATCCGGCATTACGCGGTGCCCATACCTTGCCGGTCTCGTCGGTGAGCACCGGCTGGGTGTTGGAAAATTCGTCACATGGCGTGTAGCCCTCTTCCATAGCGTAGGTATAAAGGAAGGGTTTCACGGTCGAACCGACCTGACGGCGGCCGGTCGAAACCATATCATATTGGAAATAGGAGAAATTCGGACCTCCGACATATGCTTTGATGTGGCCGTTGAGCGGATCCATTGCCATGAATCCGGTGCGGAGGAAGTGTTTATTGTAAAGAACGGAGTCGAGAGGGGTCATAACCGTGTCGACAGAACCGTTGTAAGTGAACACTTTCATCTCTCGCGGGGTGTGGAACGCACGGTTGATTTCATCTTTCGATGCGCCGGCCTTGACCATCATGCGGTAGCGGTCGGTATTTTTCATCGCATTACGTACGAGATGGTTTCGGCGTATCTCTGACAGCTCTGCGCGGTCAGTCGTGTAGGGTGCTCCCTTTGTCCCGCGTTTCTCGCGGAAAAAAGCCGGCTGGAGATAGCCGCCGAGGTGTTTGGCCACAGCTTCCTCTGCATATTTCTGCATGCGGGAGTCGATGGTCGTATAAATTTTAAGACCGTCGGAATATATGTCATACTTAGAGCCGTCTGGCTTGGGATTTTTTTCAATCCAGCCGTAGAGCGGATTGGTTTCCCATGCGATTGAATCGTCGATGAATTTCTGGGCTTCCCATCCGCGGTAGTTTTCGCGTACGGGTTTCTGTGCTCTGAGCATCCTGCGCAACTCTTCGCGGAAATAGGGTGCGATGCCGTCTTTGGCGTCGACACGGTTGAAGTTCAGAGTCAGCGGCAATGCAGAGAGAGAATCAAGCTCGGCTTTGGTGATTTTGCCGTTCTTTTCCATCTGTGCGAGCACCACGTTGCGGCGCTGGCGGGTGCGTTCGTTCTGGCGCACCGGATTGTAGTAGGCCGGGTTCTTTACCATTCCGACGAGAGTCGCTGCCTCTTCAATCTTGAGGTCCTTAGGTGCCTTGCCGAAATATACATGTGCGGCCGACTTGATGCCGACGGCATTATAGAGGAAGTCAAACTGGTTGAGATACATTTTTATGATTTCCTCCTTCGAATAGTAGCGTTCGAGCTTGACGGCTATCATCCATTCGATGGGCTTCTGCATTGCTCGCGAAAGAAGACCGGAACTGTTGGGCGAATAGAGCTGCTTGGCGAGCTGCTGGGTGAGAGTTGAGCCGCCACCTGCATTCTTGTTTCCCATAAGGACGGTTTTGACGAGCACACGTCCGAGACCACGCATGTCGATACCGGAATGATCCTCGAAGCGTACGTCTTCTGTTGAAATCAGTGCGTCGATTACGTGTGGCGACACTTCGTCGAAATCGGCATAGACACGGTTGCCCGTACCGACGAAGTAGCGGCCGATTTCCTTGCCGTCTGACGAATAAAGCACAGAGGCGAAGCGGTCGGTCGGATTTTTAAGCTCCTCGACCTGTGGCATGTAGCCGATTACGCCATTGTATATAAGGAACAGGAATACAAAAATTCCGATTATTACAGATGCGAATAAAATCCACAATGTGGCTATGATGCCGCGGTGTCGGCGCGGTTTCTTGCCTTTTTGTCCACGACTGCGTGAAGCCTGTTTTGAGGAATTTTGTCTGGTGGGGTTCTTTGATTGTCCGCCGTTTGTCTGATGATTATATCCTTGCTGTGGCATATTGGATTGACAGTGGAAATTGATTGTTGGAGAGATCGGGGTTTATTGGGTTTGACGGTGATGTGGAGATCTGGTTTAAACTGTCTTTTGAACAAAAGCCTTCTCCGCACACTTACCAAGCTGCAAATTTACGCATTTTCCCTGAAATAATGAAACCTCGGTCGGATGCTCGATCGAATTTCAGCATCTGCGCTACCAAATTATCCGGGAAATGTGGTGCAGACTTCGTGTAGGTATAGGGATATGTGCGTTGATATCAGTGGTTTATGTACTGATTATTCCCATTTTGACTAGTGTGTCGTGAGTGGTTTTCATCGCTTTCTCGACATACGCATCCAGTTCATCGAATTCGCAGTCCAGATAGTATCGAAAAAGAGGATTTCCGTCATTATCGCAATCAAAATAGACACAATACGGATCGTCTTTATAAATATGTCCGGCTTTGGCTATTTCATGGAATTTTTTAGCTCTTGTTTTTTTAGGTAACTCCACGAATATCCTGAAGCGGTGGTTGTTGCTGAAATTTATGTTGAATGAATAATCATCGTTTTCATCATAGTTGAAATAAAATATTGCGTCTTCGCCCTTATATCTTCCATAGGTTGTATAGTCATCCGGACTCTTGTGGACTTCTTCGTCAGCATAATACTCCATGCTGTATTTTTCAATGAATCTCTGCGCCATTTTGTCACGCTCGGAGTCGATGAAATAGCGGTCAAACCACTTGCCTGGGATTGCTACCGCGATGTGCCCGTTCTTCCAGTGGACATATACAGGCGATGGCTGTTCTGTAATCCAGTCATATAGTTTCACATCCCGGCGGAGTGCGTTGCATGCAATCGCGGTCTGAAGTTCTGACCCGATTTTGTCATCGTAGGGAATCAGGCTCTTTGTTTCTCCTTCAAGAGCTCTGATTATCTCTTTCTCGTTGTGGCTATTGTCGAGAATGTCGGCAAGCATGTCATGGATTCTCTGGTCACTGATCAGCAGGAGTTTAAGATATTTGTGAGTCTCGTTGTTCTCGGTCAAATACTGACGTTCTATGTCTTCCCACATTGACATTCTTGACATTATCGCACGGAGCAGCACGTGTCTCTTCCGATACTGCTTAGTGATGCCTTTTGCATCAAACATCTCCGCGACGAACTCGCAGCGATGCTTGAAAGAGTCAAGAGTGATGCCTTCGGTGTAATAGAAATTTGTAGTGCCCTTGAAGTAAGGGTGTCTTTCCATCTTCAAGAATTGCTCCAGCCATTCCCCGTTTTCGCTGATGAGCTTGGCTTTTTCCATTTCTTCCTTAAATGGACGCGCCCAGCGGTTGTCGTCATCAGTTGAGGGCATGTCAGCACAATTCGCCATGGCCTGATAAAAAGAATCAGTATTTGTTATTTTGGAAGCATGTCCTCTCTCCGCTCCGAATTTGCTTTCGACACCAAGCTCAGCGGCTATGTGACGAATCATTCGTCCGAAGCTGCGGAGAGTGGTGGCCACGCGTTCCAGATTGTCGATGTCGGTGTTCTCCACGATATTCCAGACCACGCGCATCCACTTTTTGTAGAGCTCTTCGTCAAAGGTTTCGAATGTCAGTATGAACTCCTCAATTGCTCCCATGACTGTCAGCAACGTCTGGGTGAATGTTATGTCCGCGTCTACAAAGAAGTTTCCTTTTTCCTCTTTGTCTTTATCCCACACAGGGGTAAGCGATTCCTTGATGAGACCCTGATGTTCCTGTAAAGTGTCGAGCACCTTTTCTGCTGCGGTAAAATATTCCGGATGTGCCTGAAGCTCTTCGGCATACTTATCAAAGCCGAGATACTGGTCTTTACTTTTCTCAGTTCGTGTATAAAATAGATTCACGGCAGCTTCAGTGTCGCGCATCTCTTTTGGGGCACGCTGATTGTCGATGAGATAGCGGCACGCGAAGAAGCGGCTGAAGAATCTCATGTATGATATGTCAGAGTCCTTCTTCCTGCTGCTGTTCCAGAAGAGGTCTATCCACTTGGCATCAAGCTTTATGGAAATGTTTTCGATATGAGTGACCTCTTCACCTTCCATGCCGCCTTCGAGTTGTACCTTTTCGTTGTTTAGCTGTTCCACTTTTCTCATGGCCCCTGTGAAATCCGCCTTGAAACTGTCGAACACTGAAAGCGGAAGTCCTCGCGCGTTCATTTTCATATACAGTTCTTCCGATTTGCTGAATTGCATCAGTGGCAACACATAGAACTGGAGATTATCCGTCCGTTCGAGCGCATTTTTAATATCATATTTCTTATAATATGCGTCGATTGCGTCAAGCATCACCAGCATGCCCGCGACTGTCGAGTCTTTATCATAGGTGCGGTAATACCATCTCGCCTTTGTGATGTGTTCGCTTGGCTTGTCTTCTCCGAAATCACATGTATAGTCCGCCAATGATTTGCAAAACTTCGTGGCGGTGGTTCGGGTTTCATATAAAAATGACTTCAGAGCGTCGCGTACCGGTTTAAAAGCCGGGTCATTCTGCTTCTTCTCTTTGTTGAGTAGATACCAGTGGAGCAGATAGAGGGTAGTGAAACGTTGCTGGCCGTCAAGAAGTTCCATCACATATTCCTCTTTGTCATTCTCCTTGTTTTTCTTGACTGCTCCATACATGAAGTTCATGCCCATGACCGTGTTCACGGCAAGGTTTTTGAATATTTCTCTCAGAAAGTTCTCTCGGATTTTCGTCTCGTTTTCGCCATTGCGCCCCTGTGCATAATTGCGCTGGATGCGGGGGACGATGATTTTTGAGATTGTCACGAGGTTGTTTTCTGACGAGTAGGGCACTGGTTTACTGAATATCCCGGTAAATGAATATGTCTGGCTCATGCTTAATTTTCTTCGGTGTTTAGATAATCCCTTAATTCTTCGCAGATGTATTTCTGATATGATTTCATATCGCCCTCTGTCCACTGTGTCCGGCGTGTCCCTTCCTCGTCAAAGAGTTTCATGAACACGTAGGATGTCGAAACCGGTACGAACACTCCGTTTTTCATTCTTTCGATGATGGTCTTGCGTTTTGTGATAAACAGGCTGTTGCCATACGACCGGTTTGTGGTCGAGTCAAGGAGCGTAAGATTGCCGATGTTGTTCTTGATTTCTTCTCCGGCATCTGTCTCTTCGGCCAGCTGACGGAGTTTGTTGATGGCATCCATCAGCTTTTCGTTATCTCTCAAACGGTTAATCTCATTTTTAGCTTCCTCATTTTCTTCGAGCTTGTTTTTGAGATCGTCCATCGCGGTATCTATCCATTTTTTTTGGTCGTCGACTCGCTTCAGTCCGTTTTTGGTGAAGGAGTCTATGTGCTCGATGTCCCAGTCCTGCGAGGTCAGGACGGCAAAAGGGAATTTGTAGATTGCGCCGATTTTATTTAGGTCGTCCTTGGTTTGTTCGACCTGGCGGTTGAGGTGATTCACGTTGAGCAAAAGCAAGAGGTTGAACACTTTTGGATCACCGTAGCTTATATTTATCTGTCCGCTTCTAGCTGATATGTCGGCTACCTGCTTCCTTATCTCGTTTTTTAGCCATTTCTTAAAATCCTCCCTTGATTGATTTTCTTCCATCCCAATGAAGTGGATGTAGCTTTTAGGCAGTAGATTTCCATTATACTGGCAAAGCATACCGATGAGATTGTAGCAGACCACATCCTCATACCAGTCTTCAAGTACATGAAACACTTTCGATACGGCATCCCATTCTTTCTCTATTTTCGTAGTCAGTGCCTCGCCGTTGAGACCGTCAAACTTGTCGTAGTAGAAATTAAAGATTCTGTTCTTGTCTTGAAGTTTGGTCTCGCATTCTTTTAACTTCTCGTCTATCTTATCATCCGGAACGTCTTTCATGTATTCCGCTTTGTAGGCAAGCTGAAATATGATGTCGATGCGGTTGGGCATTTCGTTTTTTCGCCTGTTGAGAAAATACCAGAAAGAATCGTTATGCAGCGTATTTTCAATATTTTCCCACTCCAGCGCTCTTTGCATCTGGATGTGCTCAAGTCCTTCGGTTTGCCTTTTTAAAAATAATGCCTTGATGAGTTCTGCATCCGTCAGATATATCTTGCCTGTGTTTATCTTACGGAACTCGTTGATTGCATCAGACCATTTCGACAGCTCATACCACAATATCTGGACTGAACCGGTGGTATTTCTCTTCCCTTTGCCGGCGTTCAATAAGTTGAATAATGTCGTACGTACGTTTTTGACAGTCTCGTCAAGATGGTAGCGTCTGCACAGGGCTATACCTCCGGTTTCTGCGTATTCACCTTTTCCACGTATCCATTGGTCAATGGTGTCATAAGCCTGTTGCATGTGGAAATAATCGATATTGCTTGCTGTATCTTTGTCAGACTTTCCTAAATCCTCCAGAAACTGTGCTGAATCTTTTCGTGTGGCATATACAAGATGATACAGTTTTTTCCCTCCGTAATCCTCTTCCAGCTCTTCGTCAGAAATTCCTTCTTTTGTCATCAGGTATTTGTAGAGAATATATATCGTGGTCAGTCGCTGCTGGCCGTCGATAATCTCCCACACCGGGTTGTCTTCGTTTACCACAGCTCCCTCCGATAAGATTGGTTTTATAATATTGTCATTAGTGACAGGGCGAGCTACGACCGGTTGAAGACAGTAGTAGTCACCTTCGATATTCTGGTGGTTTGAACCGTGAGGTTCATTAGCGTATGAAAAAAGGTCGTGAAGAAGCTGTGTTACCTGCGTCGGAGTCCATCTGTAGCCACGCTGGTAGGGTGGTATATAGAAATAGCCGCCATTAAGGAGGTCTGATATTGCTTTTCGTTCGATTATGTTGTTTGTCTCAGATGTCATTTGTATTTAATCGGGAATTGTTGATATCATTGACTCGCTGAAGTTGTTTGATGTCAAATATTTTTACACAAATATAGTCATTGCCGTGATATTTTACAAATATATTGTTGTCTGTGAAAATGTAGCCATGTTATTACTTAAAAAAAGGCTGTTTTGCATTTGCGTTGAAACAAATAGGAAGGAGTTATGTTTAGATAATATACATATCAGGTCCGGGATGTCTTGTTAAGTATCACGTCTCTACTTATTATATATGTTATGGAGATTATAGAATCTTTTGGAGATATATTGCGAAATTATCCGGCTTTGGCGGTCTTTCTGACCGTAGGCATGGGATTTTTGTTGGGGAGACTCCGCATCGGTTCGTTCACGCTTGGCAGCGTGACGGCGGTGCTGCTGGTCGGAGTGGTTGTCGGGCAGTTCGGTATAACTGTTTCCGGTCCGCTTAAGACTGTGTTCTTCCTGATGTTTCTTTTTTCGATAGGCTACAGTGTCGGGCCTGAGTTTTTCAAGTCGTTGCGTGGCATGGGGCTCCGGCAGGTACTTTTTGCGGTGCTGATGAGCATGTGTTGCTTTGCGGTCACTGTCGGACTTGCATTTCTGTTCGGATATACTAAAGGTGAGACGGTCGGACTTTTCGCCGGCTCTCAGACATGTTCGTCACTTATAGGCGTGGGGACAGAGGCTATAGGCAAGCTACCTGTCGGTCAGGAAATAAAAGATGAGCAGATTTCGATTATCCCTGTCTGCTATGCGGTGACATACATATTCGGCACACTCGGGACTGTCATCATTCTCGGGAATTTTGGCCCGAAACTGTTGGGAGGGGTGGAGCGAGTGGCGCGGCAGGCTCATGATCTTGAAAAAAGTCTCGACAATATGTCGTGGGATTCAGATCCGGCCAAGTTCAATGCCCACCGTGGAGTCTCGTTCCGTTCGTATCGGCTGACAAACCGGATTTTTGAGAATGGAATGAGTGTGGCTGAACTGGAGTCGTTTTTCGAAGTGCGCGGTATTCATGTCTATGTCGGGCGTGTGCAGCGCGATGACAGGATTTTTACGCCCGGACTTTCCGATATGCTTCATCGCGGTGACAGTGTGGTCGTCTGCGGCCCGCGAAAATTCATGGTAAAGGTCGGCGACTATACCGGGCCGGAGGATGACAACCGTGAACTTCTCACATATCCTGTGGAACGTGTGTCGGTTCTTGTCGCATCGCCTGACATCGTCGGTTGTCCATTCAGCAATCTTTTGTCATCGCCTGTGATGCGTGGCGTTTCGGTCAGGAGAGTGATGCGTCGAGGAAAAGAGATTGCGCTTGATCCGGCAGAGACTATCGAACGTGGCGACACGATGCGGCTTGTCGGCGACAGTGGAGCAGTGGCGGCGGCTGCACGTATGATTGGCTATGCCGACCGCATGACTAATTCGAGCGATCTGATGTTTGTCGGGCTTGCCATCTTTATCGGAGGTCTTGTCGGCAGTCTGAGTGTATGGATCGGGAATGTCCCGGTCAGTTTCGGGACGAGCGGAGGTGCGCTTCTCGCAGGTATAGTGTTCGGATGGCTGCGTTCGCGACGCCCGACATTCGGCTATATTCCGGCATCAGCATTGTGGTTAATGAATAATCTGGGTCTCAATATGTTTATTGCTGTTGTCGGGATAGAGGCGGCTCCATCGTTTGTCTCCGGGTTGCGCGATGTAGGCTGGATGCTCTTTGTCGCCGGAGCGGTGGGAACTACAATTCCGCTTTTAATCGGGATGTGGATGGGGCATAAAGTTTTCAAATTCAATCCGGCGATTACTCTCGGGTGCTGTGCCGGCACAAGAACTTGCACCGCCTCTCTCGGCGCTGTGCAGGATGCTATCGGAAGTACGGTTCCGGCAATCGGCTATACGGTGACTTATGCTGTCAGCAATATTCTTCTTGTCGTCTGGGGAATGGTGACTGTGCTTCTTGTCTGAAATATATATATCGCAAAAAAATACACCCGTACTACTGACAATAGAAATTTTGTCGTAGTGCGGGTGTTATCTTTATACCAATATGATAATTACAGGATGATAATAAAAAGTGGTGTTTCTGCGGAAAACGGTTAAAATATCCGGATTAGTTCAAATCAGTCATCGAGACGGCGTGCTCCGTCAGAGATGACAACGTCGTAGATTTTGGGTTCATGACCATAGCGTTCGTTGAACTTGGCTGTCACAGTCTCGATAAACTTGTCGTGGATTTCGTTGGGCACAAGGTTGATTGTGCAGCCTCCGAAACCGCCTCCCATGATACGTGAGCCGGTAACGCCACATTCCTTGGCTACATCGTTGAGGAAGTCAAGCTCTTCGCACGACACCTCGTAGTCTTTTGAGAGACCTTCGTGTGTTTCGTACATGAGACGTCCCACCGTGGCGATATCGCCACGGTTGAGAGAGTCACACACTCCGAGCACACGTTCCTTCTCACCGATGACGAAGCGTGCACGCATGTTGTCTTCGGCCGAAATATCGGCTTTGACAGCATCGAGCATTTCCATGTCGGCATCGCGGAGTGTTTCGAGTCCGAGGCGTTTTGCCACGCGCTCACATGATTCACGGCGCTTGTTGTAGGGAGAGTCGACAAGTTCGTGCTTCACCACTGAGTCGACAAGCACGAGCTTGTAACCGTCAATCTTGAATGGGAAGTATTCATATTCAAGCGAACGGCAGTCAAGACGGATGAGACAGTCTTTCTTTCCGAAAACGGATGCGAACTGGTCCATGATGCCGCAGTTGACACCACAGTAGTTGTGTTCGGTGGACTGGCCTATTTTTGCGAGCTCGAATTTGTCGATTGTGTTGTCATTGAACAGGTCGTTGATCGCGAATGCAAAACATGATTCGAGTGCGGCCGACGATGACAGTCCTGCGCCGAGAGGAACATTGCCGGCGAACACTGCATCAAAGCCTTTGACAGAGCCTCCACGCTTGATGGTCTCGCGGCAGACTCCGAAGATGTAGCGTGCCCACTGCTGCGAGGGTGCGTCTGCTTCGTTGAGTCCGAACGAGGCACTGTCGTTGAGGTCAACCGAGTAGAGATTGACTTTCTCCGTTCCGTTTGGACGGATTTCGGCCATGATTACTTTGTCAATAGCTCCGGGAAACACGAAGCCGCCGTTGTAGTCGGTGTGCTCGCCGATGAGGTTGATTCGTCCGGCTGAAGTATAGAATGTGCCTTCGCCTCCGAAGTGCGATGCGAATGCTTCGCTGATTTTATTTTTTAATTCCATGGGTAAGGTAATGTAGATGTGCGTTTGAATGTGTGGCGTGGCCGTTAGGTTAGAACATCTTGTCGGGATAGATGCCGTCGGCGTGGAGCTGTGCGAATTTTTCGACAACTCCGGGGCGGTCCGCTGCGTATGTCACGCCAAACCAGCGTGAGTCGGTGTCAAGAACCTTGACTGTCGCTTCGCCTGAGTGGATGAGAGTGTCTATGACAAGCGGAATGAAGAATTCAGCCTTCGGAGTGTTAAGATCTTTGTTGAGGAAGGTGCGGAATTCGCGTTCGGAATAGTCGAAATAGTCAGGAGTGAAGCCCCAGAGGTTCATTGATACCGGTGTCATCGGGTCAAGTGTCTGTTCTACTCCGTTTTCATCGGTGAACACGATATCTCCGTTGGGGGCGTAGGAGATGGCAGTGCGTTCAACGACTCCTGTGAGGTTGCCGTCTTCACCCTTTGAGCAGACGCCACGTGCCACAGAGCCGTTTTCGGTCATTGTGTTGCCTACACGGAAACCGACCATCGAATAGTCGCCCTTGCGTTCGCGCGGACGCATGAGGTCTTCGGCCATCACACGGAATGCGTCACGTCCATAAAAGTCGTCGGCATTGATTACGGCAAACGGTTCATTGATGACCTCGCTTCCCATCATGACGGCATGGTTTGTACCCCACGGTTTGGTGCGGTCTGCCGGACAGGTATAGCCTTCGGGAAGTTTGTCGGTAGCCTGAAATACCACTTCGACTGGAATATGGCCTTCGTATTTGGAGAGGATTTTTTCGCGGAAATCTTTTTCGAAATCCTTGCGGATGACGAAGACTACTTTGCCGAAGCCGGCTTGGATTGCATCATAGATTGAATAGTCCATGATGGTCTGTCCCTGAGGTCCTAATGGATCGAGCTGTTTGAGACCGCCGTAGCGGCTGCCCATGCCGGCAGCAAGTACAAATAGAGTTGGTTTCATTGCTGTATAGAAACTGTATTTTTTATAATGTGGTGAATTTAAATTTTATAGTCTCGTCATATTTTTCGCCTTTGCGCAACACCGGGGAGGGGAAACAGGGTTTATTTGGAGCATCGGGGAATCCCTGACATTCAATGGCAACACCGTCATAGTCGCTATAGGCACCGCCGGAGATGCTTTCGGGGCATCCTGCAAGCCAGTTGCCGGTGTAAATCTGCATGCCGGGCTGAGTGGTGGAGATTATGAGTGCGCGTCCAGACTTTGATGAGCGGAGTTCGGCTACTTCTTTCATCGTTCCTTTCTCGTAGTTGTCGATGACCCAGCAGTGATCGTAGCCCTTTCCTACTTTGAGGGGATGGAAGTCGGCTTCAATGTCGCGGCCAATGGCCTTGAACTGGGTAAAATCCATCGGAGTACCGGCTACGGGTGCGAGTTCGCCGGTAGGAATCTGGGTGTCGTCGGTCGGGAGATAGCGTGAGGCATTGAGACGCATCTCATGGTCGAGTACGCTTCCTGCGTTTTCTCCGTCAAGGTTGAAATATGCGTGGTTTGTGAGATTGACAACGGTTGCCGAATCGGTTTCGGCAGTGATGCGCAGAGTCAGTTCGTTATCTTCGCTCCATGTGTATTCAGCCTTCACGTCAAGTGCTCCGGGATAACCTTCCTCGCCGTCGGCTGCATGATAGGTGAATGTGACTTTATTGTCTTCGGCATTGCTTTCCCAGATACGGTTCATGAATCCTGTCGGACCGCCGTGGAGGGCGTTAGGACCGTTGTTGATGGCAAGACTGTATTCTTTGCCGTCGAGAGTGAATTTTCCGAGAGCTATGCGGTTGGCGAAACGGCCGGGAATCTTTCCGGCACACGGCCCGTCGCCGAGATATGACGCTGGATCTTTGTATCCGAGCGCCACATCTGCGAGTTTGCCGTATGCGTCAGGAACGTATACGGCCACAATGCCTGCGCCGAGACTCGAAAGAGTGACCGACGCGCCTGATGAGTTAGTCAATGTATAGAGGGTGATTTCTCCGGCCGGAGAATGAGATGTCTTGGTCTGGATTTTCATGTCTGTCGAATTTAAGTGCCGTGAACGGCATTTTGTTTCTTTACTTGCAAATGTAGTTATTCTAAAACTTCTTCGCAATGATAGGCCGCTAAAAAAACGAAAAATGATAGAAATGGGAATAATTTTGAAAAGATAATGTTTGATTAATATCAGTCATAGGGGGACATTAGGGATGTAATATAAATAATTTTTTGTATCTTTGCACCCCGAAATCAAAAATGTTAGAATGATAGCTGTTAACAATTTAGGAATGCAATTTGGCAAGCGGGTGCTCTTTCAGGACGTGAACCTTAAGTTTACTCCGGGCAACTGCTATGGTATAATCGGCGCGAACGGTGCCGGAAAGTCGACTCTCATGCGCATACTCAGCGACCAGCTTTCGCCCACGCACGGCTCTGTGATGCAGGGACCGGGCGAGCGTATGAGCGTGCTTGAACAGGACCACTTCAAATTTGACGACTGCACGGTGATGGAGACCGTGTTGCGTGGACACTCCGTGCTCTGGGATATCATGCAGGAGAAAGACGCGCTCTATGCCAAGGAAGATTTCTCTGATGAAGACGGTATCCGCGCTTCGGAACTCGAAGAGAAGTTCGCCGAGCTTGAAGGCTGGAATGCCGAAAGCGACGCAGCCGCCCTCCTGAGCGGTCTTGGCATCAAGGAAGACAAACACTACACGCTGATGCGCGACATGAGCGGTAACGAAAAGGTGCGTGTGCTTCTCGCAAAGGCTCTGTTCGGCAATCCCGACAATCTTCTGCTCGACGAGCCTACCAACGACCTTGACCTTGAAACAGTGGCATGGCTCGAAGATTATCTATCGAAGTTTGAGAATACTGTGCTCGTTGTCAGCCACGACCGTCACTTCCTCGACTCTGTGTGTACGCATACTCTTGACATTGACTACAACAAGCTCACTCTTTTTGCCGGCAACTACAGCTTCTGGTACGAATCCTCGCAGCTTGCTCTCCGTCAGCAGCAGCAGGCCAACAAGAAGGCTGAGGAGAAGCGCAAGGAGCTTCTTGAATTCATCCAGCGCTTCAGCGCCAACGTGGCAAAGTCAAAGCAGACCACTTCGCGCAAAAAGATGCTTGAAAAACTCAATGTCGAGGAGATTCAGCCGTCGTCGCGCCGCTATCCGGGCATTATCTTCACTCCACAGCGTGAACCGGGCAACAAGATTCTTGAGGTCAAGGGTCTGACTGCTTCTGTTGACGGCGAGGTGCTTTTCAAGGACGTGAACTTTCAGGTCGAGAAAGGCGATAAGATTGCTTTCCTTAGCCATGACCCGCGTGCCATGACTGCACTTTTTGAAATCATCACCGGCAACCGCAAGGCTGACGAGGGGACTTACGAGTGGGGACAGACCATCACTACCGCCTATCTGCCTCTCGACAACTCGGCTTTCTTCAACTGTGACCTCAATCTTGTCGACTGGCTCTCGCAGTTCTCCAACGACAGCTCCGAAATCTATCTCAAAGGCTTCCTCGGCAAGATGCTGTTCTCCGGCGAAGAGGTTCTTAAAAAAGCTTCGGTGCTTTCAGGTGGTGAGAAAATGCGTTGTATGATAGCCCGTATGATGATGACCGATGCCAACACTCTTGTGCTTGATTCGCCGACCAACCACCTCGACCTCGAATCGATTCAGGCGTTCAACAACACTCTTCAGGCATTCAAAGGCAATGTGTTGCTGTCGAGCCATGACCACGAGTTCATACAGACTGTCTGCAACCGTATAATCGAGCTCACCCCAACGGCACTATCGACAAGCTTATGGACTATGACGACTATATTTCGGACGAAAAGGTGATGGCTACACGCGAGAAGCTCTATGCCAAAGCATGATTGATATGATTTAGCGATCCGCGAGTCTGCGGTCAAATTTTATAACGGCTCTGCATGTCGGATATGATTCCACAGGCAGAGCCGTCATTGTTTTACTTTGAGGCCTTGTAGTCAGGTGAGACTTATTCTGCTAATCTGAAACCGATGGTTGAAGATCTGAAATTCGGATTGCTTACAGCACGCCATGCCGGACGATTATATTCTGAAAGAATTGAATAGTGGCCGCCTCTGAATATTTTTCCAATATCAGATGATTTCGGCCCTTTTGGATTTGTCTGACTTTTGGCTTTATAATGTCCGAACCAGTCCTGAGTCCATTCGCTGACATTTCCGGCCATATCATAGATGCCCAGTTCATTTGGCGCTAACAATCCGACCTGATGAGTCTGTTTTTCAGAATTGCCGAAGTGCCATGCGATTTTATCGATTTCATCGCCTCCGATAAAAACAAAATCATTAGATTCATTGCCCCCTCTTGCTGCAAATTCCCATTCTGCTTCTGTCGGCAGACGGTAATGTCTGCCTGTAACCTTGTTGAGTTTCTTTATGAATAGACTCACATCATTCCATGAAACATTCTCTACAGGGCGGCTCTTTCCTTTAAAGACGCTGGGATTGTCACCCATGACGGTTTCCCATAGTTCTTGTGTCACTTCGTATTTCCCTATCTTGTAGTCATGTAATGTGACCTCGTGGCGTGGTGTTTCATAGGCATGCTCGGTTTCATCGGGATTAAATCCCATTGAAAAAGTGCCTCCTTTCACATCGATCATCTCTATTTCAGGTGTATCCTTGGTAATGGCAAAGGTGACAAGTGAAAATACGAAGCTAAGAATTATCAGATATAACTTTTTCATATACATTGTCACCTATAGTCAGTTTCGATAAAGTCACCACCATCTGATTTCGGTTTCAGCAGATCAGGATCTATTTCGACTCCATCAAGCAACCCTTTTGCGGTCAGCGTTCCTTTTGGATTATCGATTACGGCACGACGTGCACGTAGAATATCCTTTCGGTTATATCGTTCATATTTTTCTGCGTCATAGACACTTCCAATATCTTTGGAAGACTGCTGGATTCCGTCTGCAAAAAATCCTATTCCGTCTCCCGTGGTGGCTTCAAGGATAAGTCCGGGCAAACCTCTGAACTTCCAAGGTCCATCATGAACAGGTATTTCCGGCGTAAACCAGACCGTCCAATGGCGGCCGTGATAGTCGGTCTGCGCTTGGATACATTCATATCCAAGTATGTTTTTAGTGCTGTCGCCGGTTTCCCATGTCAATTCAGCGAAAGGCTCAGTGTAATAAACCGGTTCATTGTCGAGCATGTCATATACGGTTATCATCGAATCTCTGACGGATTTGATTACATAAACGTTCTCTTTCTTTCGAGGAAGATTCTTCATGTCAATCATTCCTTGTCCAATCATGGCTTTCAAAGCTGCTTCCTGCGTCTTCTTGAAGGCGGCAAGCCCTTCCGGAGTTGATATCAATGAGTCTATTTCTTCCGAACGTGGACTATAGAATTTTGATAAGGTCGAATTTGCCAAGAGATGATATTTGTTGATTCGTTCCATCTCGTTCCGGTACAATGAACGCGTCGTATAGCTGACCTCGATGTCAGCGGTCTGCGCCATTGCAGCCATCGCCGCAAAGCACATGATGGTTGATGCAAGTATCTTTTTCATAATTTCTATTTCTTGTGTTTGCGTTTGTAATTCTTATGTGTGCGGATGCCTATTATGGTTCCGATTACAGTTCCGACAAGCGGGAGAAAAATTAGAAGATTCATAACTATTGTAATTTTGATTATTTACTGAGTGATATTGAGATTAGCAGCTCGCGGCCTCTGAGCCAACGCTGGCTCTCAAATGACGTGAGCTGGTTGTATGTTATGTAATTGTATGTGCGCTGATTGAAAATATTGCTCAATGATGAGGATAATTCCAGTCGCTTGCTGAGCTTAAAGATTAACTTTGTGTCGAGCAGGAATACGTTTTTGAAGTTGTCGGTGCTCAGTTCGTTGCGGTAGTACTCGCCGCTGATGTGCCACTCCCATTTCTTGTGTGGCATGATGTTGAGAAGAAACTCGTTCTCCATGCTGCCGAGCCATGAGGCGTTCGAGCCGTTCATTGCGAGTCGGCTTGAAGAAAAATCGAACCTGTAGTCAAAACTGAGCCATCGGAGCAGTGCACCGTTGATTTTAGCTCCTGCAGACCACGACGTGCCGACTGAATTTACCGAATTGTTTTCAGAGATAAGATATGATTCGTTTCGGCTGAATGAGCCGTTTATGTTTGCACTGCCTCTCATGAAGTCAAGTGTCTTGCCTATGTTTCCGCTCGCCATAAGCATTTTTCCGTCACTCTTTGCCGATGTGTAGGAATAGACTACATAATCACCGTAAAGCTGTTGGGCGAGTGTATATGGATTATGACTCCATGACTGCATCGCAAAAACGTTGGCGAACATTCCGCGCCGGGTATGCTTATAGGATAGATTGACCGATACGTTCTGCGATGTTGAGTTGTAGAAATCATCCACACCCCGGCGGAAAGATCGGTAGTTTGTCATCACATATCCTGGCTGGATAAGGTTCAGATTCATCGGCGAACGTCCTGTGCCACCACGCACAGCCATTGAGAACCGGTTGTTTGGTTTCCAGTTCATACTCAGCGACGGCGAGAAATAGACCTCACTGCGGTTGGCGAGAGCCTTGTCGAATGTATAGTGGGCGAAGCTGACGGGAGCGTTAAGCGAGAAATTCACTCGCCTTACCCAATACTCGAATTTCGGGGTCGCATATACCGTCAAATAGTTTGTGTTCAGCATATTCGTTGTTTCTTCGTCAAGCGAAGCGACTCCGTCGATGACTCCCGGTATTTCCTCCAGCATATCGGGTAATCCCGTGTTTAGAGAGCGTAAATACCCATTGACACCTCCTTCAAGACTGATTGTTATACCTTTGATGGAGAAAGCGTATGTCGCGCTCTCGTTGGTATAGAAAGCATGGTCTTTGACTTGTTGACGCATAAATCCGTCATTCATCGACACGGAAAGCGTCTGTGGCAATGACTCCCATTCGTTCTTACTGATAAACGTGATAAGGTGACGGCCGTTGAAACGCTTGATAAGTTTGAAATCGTTGCCTGCATAGTAGTCGGGGAGCGATGCAGTCTGGTTATTGGACAATGAACCTGAGACACTGAGGCTTATATCATCCCAGTCGATATTTGTTTTCAGAGTGTTGTTGATGAACGCGGTCTTTTGGTTCAGTTCATAGATGAGCTTGCCGGACAGTGAGTGTGAACGGTCAACGCCGTTGCGGTCTTCGGTAACGACACGGTTGCCTTCATTGAGATAGTATGTCGTGATGTTGGCTGCTTCTGCCTTCACGCGGTTGAAAGAGTAATCAATCTGAGTCTTGAATTCGCCCCGTCCGAGTTTCCAGAGTGAATTGGTGGATACAAGAGCCGAGCGGTTGAACAGAGTGCGTTTCCGGCTGAGGTTAGGCACACCGGGGAGAGATACGCCTACATATCTGTGAAGGTCTGTTCCACGTCGCGCAGCGAAAAAGTCTGTTGCCTGAGCCGAGAGGTCTTCACCGATGTTGTTGGTCTTGAATGTGGTTATATTCTGGAAGTTTGACATTACCGCCATTGCAAACAACTCGCCATCCCATATCGCACCTTCTGGCTGCCATGAGTAACCACCTCCGGCATCACCGTGAAAAGTCCATGTTGCTTTTGCCTTGTTCTTCAGTTTGAGGTTGATAGCAGCCTTGTCGGAGAAGGAGATGCCAGAAAGCACCTGCATCGGCTGATGGTTCTCCATGACCTCGACCGCACCCACATCCTCATGGCTTATGCCATTGGTGGCTATGCCATATTTACCACCAAGCAGATCAGAGCCTTCGATATAGAATTTGTTGATATCCTCGCCCTGATACTGGATCTTGCCGGAACTCTCGACGTTGATACCCGGCATACGTTTGAGCACGTCGCCGATTGAGCGGTCCTGCTGTTGGGCAAAACTTCCGACATTATAAGTAATGGTATCTCCTTGTTCACGGATACGGTCAGCCTTGACCGTAACCTCTTTGAGCAATGTAGAGCCCGGTTCGAGTCTGACGGTAAGCGGGAAAGAAACGCTGTCAAGAAAGATGGTCTTCTTGGCGAAACTCATCATCGACACCTCTAATCGACAACCGGCAACTGACGGCAACGACATAGTGAAACCACCATCACTCTTCGACGTGGTGTATTTCTTTATCTTGCCGTCAGCCCCCTTGACAATAACTGAAGCCCCGGTAATCGGTTCGTTGCTTTCCTTGTCAACAACCATTCCCGTGACATCTGTCTGAGCTATTGCATTTGCAGTGGCTAATAGGCACAGAAGATGTAACATTAATTTTTTCATTTCCTATAATCGGTTTCGAGGAAGTCGTAAGATTCGTCAATCTCTATTCTTGGCATATCTGCTACATTTGAGCCTGTGGCAGCCCGTATATATTCTAAAGCATTGTCGGTAAACGATCTCGTTGACTGAAGATACTTTATTCTGTCTGTTTTTTCATAATTTTCTTTTCCAAAGATAGGGCGTATTATTTCAGAAGTATTCTGGACACCGTCTGCAATGAACGAATATTGACCGGTCAAGTCTTCCGCACTCAATATGAGTCCGGGAAGTCCACAAAGTTTCCAAGGACCGTCCTGCAGTGGAATCTCAGGAGTAAACCAGACAGCCCAGTTACGGCCTCTGAAATTACATGTCGCTTTCACGCATTCGTAGTCAAGGATTTTCTTTGTTGAATCGGTTATTTCCCATTGTTGTGCAATGAGAGGTTCATCATATACCCAGAAGTCAGCTCCCACGAGATCATATACCGAGGTGACACTGTCTTTCGTGGATTTCAGAACATACATTGGCTCTTTTTTTATTGGTAGGTTGGCTACATCCCTCTTTTCCATAGCAGCCTGAACCATCTGGCTGTAAGCCATTCGTCCCTCCGCAGTTGTCATCATTGAATCCACTTGCTCGTTGACAATGCTGAAAAATTTTGATTGATTTCTGTCAGCGAGGAGAACCATCTTGCTGTTGACAGCTTTGCCGGTCGGATCATGATGGTTGTAGCCATAAGTGACTTTAATATCTGCAATCTGCGCGAAAGCCCCTGATGCGGCAAGGCACATAAGTAAGGTTAAAATAAGTCTGTTCATATTTTTTCGTATTACGTGTAAGATTAATCCTTGATGGAGTTAAGGTCGCGGAATAGTCTGATATATTGTGGCCAATAGTGTGACACGCCTAAAACTATCCAGACCACAAACGAGACAGACAGTGCCCATAGTGCCGTCGGGTTGTTATACAATCCGTTAATAAGAATCAATCCGATGACAACTCCAAAGAATATTTCGCCGGAAATCATCAGCCTCTTTATTTTTGCAGTCTTGTAGAACAGTTTTGCCGGAGTTAGAGTCGCGATGTTGATTTTTTTGAGTGTGAAATACAGATATCCGTACCAGATAGCACAGATCAGAAGATATATGACAAGATATATTTTAAATTGAAGGGTGAATTTTTGCGGACTGAAGCCTCCGATTATCATTGCAGTGAAAACGACTGCGAGCATAGCACAGTTTGTCATTACCTGACGAAATTTTTTGAGTATCTTGGTCTGTGCGGTTTCTGATGCGGCCACGTTTATCTTGATGTCGGAGCCGGTCTTGTCGAGGACCTTATCAAGCTTTGACATATTTTTTTTGAGTTCGTCGAGTTGCATATCATATCTGTTTTGAGAGTTTATCTTTGATACGGTGGATTTTAGTCGCTACCGTATTTCGTTTTAAGCCGATTGTGTCAGCTATCTCGTCGTAGGAATACTCGTCAAGCCAAAGCAGGATAATGGCTTTTTCGATATCTTCAAGCCTGTTGATCAAATCATATAGCATTTGAAGATTTTCTTTCTGAGCATCGTCTATTTCCGTAGTCAGAGCAAGAGCTGATAAGTCGATAGAGACTGTCTCCGGTCTGACTTTTGAAGACCTTATTGCCATCAGTGCTGAGTTGACTGCCACACGATATATCCATGTCGACATCTTGCTTTCTCCTCTGAACTGACTCAATCCCTGCCAGATATTGACATAGATTTCTTGCCTGAGGTCATCAAACGGCAGTTTTTCCGAACTATAGAAATAGCAGATTTTGTTGATGATGCGGGAATGCTCCTTTACCAAGCGGGCAAAATCCCTTTCTGTTATTGGTGGACCGTTCATTTTATTGTGGTTTTGCTCTGTAAGGTGCATGAATTAGCCGGATAGTTTCATAAGACTTAAAAATTTTTTTGCGTGTTTTATTTAAATAGCTGTAAAACAAGTGTCTAACGTGGATATTATTTGTTAATCATTTTTTTATAAATCGGTTGGTGGCCTTAGCGGTTGTAACTGCCGAGATCGAAAGCATGGAAATCTGTATTGTTTATTTATAATCATAGTCTTTTTCGATACCTATACGGTAACGTTTCGGTTTATCAGGAGAAGAATCAATCTTAATATCAAATTCTGCCGAAAGAGCACCGCCGTCTAATTGTTTCAGGTATTCAAAATTCTCCTTCAGGAATTTCTGTCTTGTAGTTTTTTTCGGTTTCCTGACCCAAGGCTTTACAGGTTGCGAAACAGGATATATCTCTTTCAGTTCAAACCGGTATAATCCTTCGGCATCTGACGCTGACACTACAAGCCCGGGCAATCCACTGAATTTCCACGGTCCGTCATGCCACGGTAAATCAGGAGAAAACCAGACATGCCAGTCGCGTCCATGATAGGAGCATGTCGCAAGCATGCAATCATAACCATTTATAGTTGATACTGAATCAGTGATAATCCAGTCTACCGGCGATAAAAGAGAATCCGTATACTGATAGAATTGACTATCAAAGAAATCATATACTGTCATGGAGTTTGCCAAACGGTTTTTCTCAATTAGCCAGTTGCTGCGTTTGTGGGGATATGTCCTTTCACCGGAACGTCCGCTGCGATACCATGCAAAAAACATTTCATCCCATATCTTATCACCGTTCGGCTCCATTTTCAATGAATCAGTCATCCACGTGTGATAACTGTAGCAGAATGATGATTCAGGATACAGTTCAAGGCGTAGTATATCCTTCCGGAATTTTGCTTCAGATCTTTCGTCGGAAAGATCCGGCTCCCGATTATTACCTATATAAGTGTATATTTCGTTGAGTTCATAGACAGCACGATAGACTTGCCCCTTGTCATTGGCCTTTATAGCTAATGCGATTAGCAATAGATTAAAGACAGTCAACAATCTTACAATATGTTTCATATCCTGCTGGCTTTTAATGATAATCGGTTTCGAGGAAGTCTATGTTTTGAGAGTTAGCCTTTCGCTGTTTGGGCGCATCCATGTTGACTTTGCTTCCGTCGGGTGTATCCATTATCAGGATTCTTGAAGTCGCTCCGGCATTTTTTTGGTAGTCGGAGTAGGCTTTTAGCATATCGATACGTTTCATCTTGTCGTATTTGCGCGGCTCATAGATCGGATATATTTCCTGATTGCTGTTTTCTACACCTGTGGCGATGAAACTATGTTGGTCAGTAGAATCTGTCGCTTCAAGAATCAGTCCCGGCAACCCGCAAAGTTTCCACGGACCATCCTGAAGAGGTATTTCAGGTGTGAACCATACCGTCCAGTGGCGTCCGTGGTAGTCGGTTTCAGCCATAAAGCAGTCATAACCGAGTACATTTTTTGTTGAATCTGAGATTGACCAGACAAATTCAGTGAATGGCTCGTCGTAACGCCCATACTCGCCAAGACCGTATGTATCATAGACTGTTGTAGTCCTGTTTTGTAGTGATTTAAAAACATATAATGCTCCCTTGTAGTGTGGAATGGCTGAATAATCGCCATCCTTAAGGGCTTTGTCAATACCTATAGTAATAAGATTATCATGTAGCTTCCTCCCCTGTGGAGTCGAATTAAGCGAGTCGAGATATTCATTGTTATAATTATAATATTTTGAGTAATCGGAATTGGCAAGCAGCAGATAGTCATGATCGTTAGTTACGGCTTCTCCATCATGACGCAAGGCTTGATAATGATAATTGTAGCTCACTTTGATTCCTGCACGGGGGTATTCCGGCTTCTTCTTCGCATTGGCACAGAGTGTGACAGAGAGAAGAAGCAAAATTCTGATGATTCTGATTGTTTTCATTGCTATGTCTTATGCTTATTTTTAGATGGTCAATAGTTATTGGTTATAACGGAGGTTACATTGCGATGAAGTCATTTCCTGTCCACCCTGTCACCGAATTGTCATTGCCGACGGCTATCTTTTGCAGATTTACTTTTACGGCCTCACAGTTGATAATATTTCCGTTCCAGTCAATTTTGTAGATTGACCGGCTTGATTCGGAGTATCCATTATGCAGGGCGTAGATATAATCGTCGGTCGTCGTAATATCGATGAAATGTAGACGATTCAATTCATCGAAATCCGCTTCTTCAAGAGTCTTGGGGTCGAAGGTGTCTTCTCCGACTCTGATGGAACTGATGATATTTCCGTCGGTGTCGAATATTTCGACAATAGGATGAAACCTATAGGCAAACGCGAGGCGGTCGTGTTTGCCTAAATATGCCATCTCGCCCATATTCGGCATCCATGCCTGTAATTCCGGCGAGATGTTGATTTGTCTTATTGTGTCAATCTTTGAGCATGTAAGGTCGGCCTTCATCGCATACTGACGTCCTCCTTTGGGTTCACGGCCTATGAATACATATTTATCAGTGCCGGTCATAAAGACATCCTGTGCATATAGCGAGAGCGGGAAGGGTACAGAACTGTTGCCGTCCATCAGATACTGCCGTGTCCTGACAAACGCGGTATCATTCTCAACGGAATAGATTTCGCAGTCATCCTGTCCGATGACGCGAATCGAGCCATTGTCGGCAATAAAAGGAAGAGGCATATACGAGACATAGTAACCGTCATCGCGCTTGCCCATATCGGGACTTACCTTGATCGTATTGCTGTCACGATCAACGACCGCACGGCGAAGACATCGCTGTCCGTTGTTTTCATGGCCTTCGTAAACAAACAGCAGTGTGTCGCCTGTCATTTTCATGTCTGTCATGTGGCGTATAGCCGGCAGCGCATTTCCGGCGACATCAAATTTCGCATGTAATGCGGTTGATTGTGCGTTGGCACATACTGGCATTAACATCGACAGTGCCATTGTCTTTAATATTTTCATCTTATCTTTAGACGTTTGTTAAGAGTGGTCGGTCTGTTCCTGTCTGGACTATTGAATTTGCCGTCAGGGATTTTTAGATTGATTCTCAAATTTTTAATGATAATCGGTTTCGAGGAAATCAATGTGCAAGTCGGGATTTTTCTCGTATTCAGGTTCAGGCATGTCGATTTTGCTGCCGTCGGGAGCGTTTTGTATAAGCATTCGCGACATAGTGTCGCCTTTCAGCAAAAACTCTCTCTGAGCAGCGAGCATTTCAATTCGCGATACTTTTTCATAACTTTCCATATTATATACAGGAGTCATTTCCATATCGGATGATTCAATTCCGTCGGCAGTGAAAGAATGTTGTCCTGTTGAATCCGCGGCTTCTAAAATCAGACCCGGGAGTCCGCATAGTTTCCATGGACCGTCCTGCAAGGGTATTTCCGGAGCGAACCATGCCGTCCAGTGCCGACCACGGAAATCGGTCTCGGCCATGACGCATTCATATCCGAGTATCATTCTCGTGGAGTCGACTATCTGCCATTGCATTCCGCCGAGAGGTTCTGTGTAATAATGGGCACTTGAACTGCCGTTTCTGTCAAACAGCGACGTGATCGAATCATTTCGGGATTTGAAGATAAACATCCTGTTTTCAGGCAGTGCACTGTCGTCAAAAACTCCGGTTTCAGCATACTTTCTTGATATATTACTAAATATCTCACGATACATTCTCTTGCCTGAGGGTGTGGAGCGGAGTGAGTCGATATATTCACATTTTGCATTGTAGAATTTCGATTCCGTCCCGTTAGCCAGCAATATCATCTGATACTCGGCCGTGTAGGCTTTGGCATCGGTCTTCAGATGCTCTTCGTGGCAGAGATAGCTGACCATGATTTCAGCGCGGGGATATTCTTTTTTATTCTTTGCACGGCGTGGTGCTTTTGGCGATGAATTTGCACACGCTCCGAGAGCGATGCAAATTGCAAGGAAAATCGTGATGATTCTGATTGTTTTCATTGTTATGTCAGTTGTTCGATTTTTATATATCAATAGTGCCGGTTTGTGATGGATGCTCTATTTCTGAAAAGTCATTCTTGATCCTGCAAATGTGGACATTATTGTATTATATAATATATTCATTTTATTTCAAGGGGCTTATATGGGATTGACTGTTTGGCAGCGTCGGCATTGTTTATTCGTTTACCGTCTTTGCCTACAACATGTATCCTGTTGCCATCTCCACCCATTGATGCAATCAAGAAGCCTATTGGTGAGTTGAAATAGCGGGCAAGTGTTTTTTCAACATCGGAAACGGAACACCGTTTGTCGTTGCCGTCCTGATAAGTATATTTCATGCATCGGCAAGTAATTAGTTGATTATCAATGTGTTATATTGATAGTAATTGACTGTTACTGAACGATAAAACTTAACTCTTACAAGAACGCCTAATGCTGATAACTGTCAGTGTTAGGCGTTTTTATGCACTATTTTGTACGGATTTTGTACGACAGCGACTCATTTCACCCCAAGCGTCAGCAAGGTGGTGGAGAAAGTTGACAATGGTTGTCAATGGTTTACGAACATTTACAAACAACGGAGAAATCTCCACAAATGAGAAGAGTAGCAACATTAGAATTGAGAAAATTTGCGAGTGGTGTGGCAAGCAATTCACCGCTCAGACTACCGTCACTCGTTTCTGCTCGAAGCGATGTGCGGAGCACTCCTATAAGGAGCGAATGAGACAGCAGAAGATTCAACTGGCAAACTCAACTGTGCCAGCGACGACATCTGCTATTAAGGAGAAAGATTATCTGACAGTCGCAGAAACAGCGAAAGTGTTGGGCATGACTCGACAGGGTATTTATAAACTGATTTATCGCGGCGATCTTGTTGCAGCCAAACTCAGTTCTCGCCTGACACTTATCAAACGTGAGAGTATAGACAAAATGCTTGATGGTTCTCCATATACAAAAAGAGAAACCAATGAAAAGAAAACTATAAATGAGTTCTATACCCGTGCCGAGATCCGTGAGAAGTTCGGGGTCAAGGATTCGTGGATATACAAGGTCGTTGCTGAGAACAATGTGCCTAAGACAATCCTTCGTGGTAAGGCGTATTTCAGCAAGAGCCATATCGACCGGATTTTCTCGGCGAAAAAGGAGAATCCGGAAATTACAGAGTGGTATTCTGTCAAGGATATTCAGTCCAAGTATGGGATGACGCTCTCAGCGATATATACGCTGGTGTCGAAAATCGGTATTCCGAAGCGCAAGGAGGGTCCGAAGGTCTATTACTCCAAATATCACTTTGATGTGGCTAAAGGTGCCAAGTCGGCCGAGGATGTCGAGTTTATTTCAGTGGCTGATGCCATGGAAAAATACTCGCTTACCCGTGACCAACTGTATCACTATGTCAAAACACACAAGATAACCAAGCTCCGTTGCGGCAAGTATGTCAAACTGAACGCCAAGGAGTTATCCGAACTTTTCAATCCCAAGATTGAGTTATAATCCGGTGATTTTTGTCACCCTATAACCACCTCATACTTTTGCGCATTATAAATCTAAAACAAAGAAATATGGAATCAGCAACAATCACCAAAGTGACCCTCCGAAAAGAGAAACTCCGCAGCGGCAAACTGTCGCTCTATCTCGACTACTACCCACCCATCTGGAATCCGCACATCAAGAAGATGTCTCGCCGGGAATTCCTCGGTCTATATCTCATCGGCAATCCTAAGGACAAGTTTGAGCTTGACTACAACGAGGAAATCATGCTTAAAGCACGTGGCATACGTGCCACACGTGAGTTGGCTATCATCAACGAGGAGTTCGGTTTTCTCGACCGCACCAAGAAACAGGCGGACTTTCTTGAATACTTCGAGAGCAAGACCAAAGAGAAATACCAGAAATGGGAAATCGTATATAAGCACTTCAAAGATTTCTGTAATGGCAGATGTCTGATGAAAGATGTGACCATCGGACTATGCAACGACTTCCGCACATATATTCTCAAAATCCGGGTGAAACAGACGGGCAACATAATCTCGCGCAACTCTGCCGCCGGATACTGGTCAACGTTCCGAGCCTTGCTGAAGCTGGCATACAAGGAAGGTTGGCTTCGGGAAAATGTCAACGACTATCTTGACCGCATCGACTGGGAGGAACCGAAAATCAACTATCTCGAAATAGAGGAGGTTAAGAAGCTGGCTGCCACGCCATGCAAAGTCGATGTACTAAAACGTGCATCACTCTTCGCCTGTATGACAGGACTTCGCATCAGCGATATTCTCCAGCTCCGTTGGGAGAACATCGAACTGTCACCCGACGGTGGCTATTGTATGCGCATCCGCACCCAAAAGACCAAGACGCAGGCAACACTGCCATTGAGCGATGAGGCGTTGTCATACTGTGGCGAACAAGGTCGAGGTATGGTATTCAAAGGACTGAGCCGAGCACACACCCGTGAACCATTCAAGAAATGGCTGAAAGATGCCGGTATCAAGAAGAAAATCACCTTTCATGGACTTCGCCACACATACGCTACGCTCCTCATTACCAACGGCACAGACATCTATACCGTCAGCAAAATGCTTACGCATAAAAACGTGGCCACGACGCAGATCTACGCCGAGGTCGTAAACCAAAAGAAGCGCGATGCCGCTAATTCCATCTCGCTGAAATAACTTCCAAGTGAAACATCCCAAATATTAAAAGCGAATCACCCCAAAAACACAAAACAAATTACCCCAAAAACACAAAACCTCTTGCGAATATCGTTAATTATTAGTAGCTTTGCGCAAAATACAGTTTATGGAATACTTATCTCGAACCGCGGACCCAATATTACATCTTCTATTAGACGCTTTTGGAGCAGTTTTGATAGAAGGGCCTAAGTGGTGTGGAAAGACTACAACCGCGGAACAAATGGCTAAGAGCGTTATAAAATTGCAAGATCCGGATATGCAAGAAGACTATCTCGTCACCGCTCAATCAAAACCATCGCTTTTGCTTAACGGCGAAACGCCTCGTCTTATCGATGAGTGGCAGGACATACCTGTCCTTTGGGATTCAGTACGTACGATGGTTGATAAACGCAGTAAACCGGGACAGTTCATTCTTACAGGATCTAACACCGTGCCACAAGACAAAATCAAACATTCAGGAACGGGACGTATTGCTACTCTCAGAATGCTACCCATGAGTTTATGGGAGTCTAAAGAGTCATCTGGGCAAGTGTCAATTTCGGAATTGTTTAACAATGCTGATTATGATTTTGACGGCGCAACATCAAAACTGTCAATTGAAGATTTAATTTTTGCGGCTTGCCGAGGGGGATGGCCTGCGTCTCTCAATGGCAATACTCCTGCCGCGCAGCTGTTGGTAGCCCGTAACTACATCAATAGTGTTTGTGCTAAAGATATTTCTCGCATTGATGGAAAGAATCGTGATGAAAAGCTATCAAGACAAATTTTGAAATCATATGCCCGGAATATTTCCACTTTAGCTAAGAAGACATCCATACTTGAAGACATAACGGCATCTAAGGATATCAATTGTAGTATTCCGACTCTTGATGATTACATCACAGCTCTGGAACGTTTGTTCGTCATTCAAGATATAGAGGCATGGTGTCCGGCAATCAGAAGTAAAACTACTATTCGCAGTGCGCCCAAGCGGGGATTCTGTGATCCCTCTATTGCGGTAGCCGCACTTGGTCTAACTCCGGATGCGCTGAAAATGCAGCTAAAGACCTTCGGTTTCATTTTTGAGCAGATGTGTATTCGTGATCTTCGTGCATATACGATTGACCTTGATAGTCAAATCTCCTATTATCGCGATAGATATGGACTGGAGGCTGACGTAGTCCTTCATCTGCCAGATGGCAGATATGCTCTGATAGAATGCAAACTTGGCAGCATGGAAATTGAAAAAGGTGCAGAACACCTGCTAAAAATCAAAGAACTCATCCGTGAGAAAAACAAGGCAGAAAAGCAGATGCCCATTAGAGAACCGGATCTGCTGATTATCCTCACAGGAGGCACAATGGCCTATACCCGGAATGATGGCGTAAAAGTAATACCACTTGCGGCTCTTAAACCATAACTAAATGAGAAATAGAATTATACGACTATACTATCGTGCCAAGGATCTTAGCGTCCGCAGATTTTGGGAGAATATCGGAAGATGGTTTTCCTATTTCAATATATCACGTCGTATCTATGACTTTGATTATTCAAGCATTCTCGCTGTTGAACGGCATCAGATAAGCCGAGTGCGCGATTCAATAGCTCATTTCCATAATCATATGTACGCCGAGCGTGATATTGAACGCCTTAATCTTGCTATAAGGTTGTTGGACATTATAGAAGAGGACGGATGTAGCGAACGTGTCGGCAAGCCTTTTAACTTAGTAAAAAGTGAAAGCAAGGAGAATTTGTATGAAATTGAAGACGATCCTGAATCATACTACACAATTCCGGTTTATGTGAATTACAAAAATGCCATGCGTTTTAGTAAGATAGAATTGTCCAGATATACAGATAGTAAAGATGGCGCACTGTGGCAATCACATCTGAGAGTTGAAAAGGCATGGCATATCTACCATACACTCAGGCTTTACTTTATGCGAAGCTGGTGGGATTGATTTCATATTAACTCTTGAGTGCTGAACAAAACAGTGGATTAAATTGTCTATAAAGACATAAAATTTTAATCCACTGTTTGCTTATGAGAAATACGCCCCAGCGCACGAGGAGCTATACTCCCCCTAACCGGGACAAAATTTTTATCTGGAGTACCGTTGTTGCTGGATGTGGCATCATGGCTTTACTTGGTCGCCACGCTGCCATTCACCGTTTCGGCACTGACCAATTTACCAGCAATGTACTCTTTGCCGTTTTCTTTGTCCTTTTAGTCGGTCTTTATTGCGGTTTCCAATCAGTAATCGAAGACGTGTTCAATCGTCTCTCGACACTTTTTCGCCGCCGTGAAGTCATGACTATTGCCGAGACACCGACCGGTGAAAAGGTCTCAATATCCACGACAGATGTACAGGAAATACAGGAACAATGCTCAACGCCGATTCCAAAAACTGCTTGTGTAGCAGAGAACAAAGGAGAATCGAAAGTCGCCATTCCCATGAATGAAAACCGACCGTTTGAGGTATTGGAAATTGTAGACGATATGCGTCATATACGTTTCCCTGATGGAGAAGAGGCTTATGTAGGCATGGAATTATCTGACGATGAGATTCTGATTGAGAAATCATATAATGATTCGAGAGACTATGATGCTGAACTTGAGGAAGCATACAACGTATATCTTGACTCTATGACAGATGAGGAGCGTTATGACCATGAGCACGGAGTTACCCGCATTCAAAAGAAGCGGGAATATGATGAAGATGTAGGTTTCTTCTCATCAGGATGCATTCAGGATGTTCACAAGAATCCGGATGGGTCCACTTTGATAGAGGAAACAGAGCAAGAGGTTTACGTTACTCCCGATGGTTCGGTGTATTATCTTGAGGACATGGGTCCAATTTGTGATTTTTATGAGAAACACAAAGACAATATCGAATCGCATGAGGAGATAATGACACGAAAGCAGCGATGTGATGAGGCGTTTAACGAACTAAAACGTCACGAAGAACTATATAATCTTGAACAAGTGTCGTTTATCTGTGCATATATCACACATACGATGGAACAGTTCATGGAGTCTCACGAACTGGACAAACTACACAATAATGCAAAAATCTGGACAGTCAATCCGTTAGCCCAGTTCGATGCTGTTCAGCTACGGAGCAATCACCTGTCAAAAGAAGACCTGAAGCATCTTGGCTATAATGTCGGGAAATTCCTGAAACTGAAAGGCGAAAACATCGCCTTATTCATCAAGAATGTATTTGCTGAAAGTTTCGGCACCGTGCAGGTGGGAACTATTATTGCGAAACTTGCCGATAGGAATCCGGGAAAAGACCGCATTCCTTTACTCTCTGCCAAAGAAATGAATTATCTTTTCGAGCATTATAAACGCTATAAGACCATTAATCTCGACATTATCCCTAAGAGATTGGCAGAGGAAGAGGTTAAAGCCAAATTAGAGGCAGCTAGAAAGAAGAACAGGAAATAATATGGGAACTTCCCGGTATAGTATTGGCGAATAGCCGTGACTTTTGTCATGGTTATTCGCCCCTTTTGTTATAAATCAATCTTATAAAGCTCATGAACACACAGAGGAGAATCATCCGACAGATTAGGATGCCTGAACTCTCCGGCCTTTACCATTCCAATCTTTTGCATCACACGCTCTGACGGTGCATTTATCTTGGCAGTGAAAGAAAACAGCCTTTCAATACCCACACTCTTTGCCAGACTCAGCACAGCTTTGGCGGCTTCGGTTGCATATCCCTGATTGTGATAGTCAGCGGCAAGACGCCACCCTATTTCGACACCGGGAGTGAAATCTGCATCGAAACCAATCTCATGAAGTCCAACATATCCGATAAACTCACCTGTGGATTTTATTTCCACAGCATATAATCCCCAGCCTTTAGAGTCAAACTCATTCTGAATACGATTGTAGAAAGCCTCTGTCTCAGCATCACTCAGTGTTGCCGGGAAATAGCGCATAACACGTGAGTCCTTGTTCATTGCAATGAATAAAGGCAAATCTTCCGGTTTCCATGAACGTAAAATAAGTCGTTCAGTTTCGATATATATCATAATGAGTCCGATTTATGGTACAAAATTACTCAATTTTTCACACCGGCGAAAGTCATCTATGGTTATTACTCAAAATAACCACAAAATCACCTAATCTTTGATTAAATCACCATACAAATATTTCCAAGAAATATCGTCTGATTTTCAAAGCGTTAACACTTGCCAATCGGTTGTTTTAGGAAGTGAGTATGGTTATTTATTTCACCATCAACTCACTTTCAATCAGTGCGGTTTTATTTCCGTAAAACAATTTAAAACCGTACTGAAATGGAAACATCAACACCAACTTTCGACCAGCTGCCACATGTGGTAAGCGGTCTCTCCGAGAAACTCGACCGAGTGCTTGACCTGCTTGAAAAGGCAGGCATCGCCAGCCACTCCAAACAGTCCAAGCCCTCACGCAGACTCGTGTATGCGAAAGAGGCTTGCCAGATAATCGGCAAGTCACTTTCGACTCTCTACCGCGCCGTCAAAGCTCCGAATGACCCCATTCCGAGCTATAAGCGCGGCAAGCTCCTCTATTTTTATGAGGATGAAATATACGCATGGATTGAGGGCGGCCGCAAACATTCCGCCGCTCCTTCCCTCGCCGAAACAGCAGCGACCATCACTGCCAGTATGAAACGCCGTCCCCGCGGGGGCTATAATTTCTGAGCTTATGGAAAAGAATATTACCCCAGACTCAGTTATCAGCGCGTTGATGAATCACGCCAAGACATCCGACAGTGATTTCCCGGTGCAGGTGTTCCCCGCCAAGATGCAACGGATTATACTCGAGCTCAACACCACCTGTGGTTTCCCAATTGACTACACGGCATCGGCTATGATTGCCGCCATATCCGTGGCAATCGGCAATACCCACCGAATCGAGGTTAAACGCAACTGGCAGGAATCGGCAATCGTGTATATCGCGATTGTCGGACGCCCCGGAGATTGCAAGTCACACCCGCTTACATTCGTGATGCGTCCGCTGGTTAATGCCGACTGGAAGAACAATCAGGAGTTTCAAAAGAAGCATTGCGAGTATCAGCAGGCTGTGGCTATGAGTCGTAAGGAACGCATCAGTGCCGGACTGGAAGAATTTCCTAAAGAGCCGAAGCGTCTGCGCTATCTCGTGTCTGACGTTACGCAGGAGGGTCTGAGTGCCATTCACTCCCACAATCCTCGTGGCTTATGCCTCTGGGTTGATGAGTTGTCGGCATGGTTCAAGAACTTCACCCGCTACAACACCGGCTCGGAAGAACAATTCTGGCTTTCGGCTTTCAACGGCAGCACTACAATGTCTGACCGCAAGAATTGTCAGAACTCCATATTCATCAAGCGTCCGTTCATTTCGGTGGTCGGAACAATCCAGAAACGACTGCTCACCGAACTTGCCAACGGTGAGAGAGCCACCAACGGTTTTATTGACCGCATACTATTTGCGATGACCAAGAGTAACGGCAAACCGAGATGGAACGAGGATGAAGTGCGCGATGATCTCGACCGTGAATGGGAGCGCATACTCAACCGTCTTCTTTCAGTGGAGTGTGTGGTCAACGAGGAGAAAGAGCCAATACCCACTGTCATGCGGTTCACAGCGGATGCCAAGCGCAGACTCTATGAGTGGCAACATGAGAACGCCGCCATATGCGACAATGAGATGAGCGACAACGTTGTCAGCTTCTTCTGCAAGCTCGAAATCTATGTGCTCCGGTTCTGCCTGATACTCCGGATTGTTCGCTGGGCTGTCAGCGAGGAAGAACCGCGCCCCTCGGACATCGAAGATGATGACGTGGCCGGAGCGATAGAATTGGCTGAATACTTCCGGGGCAACGCGCTTAGTGTACTAACCTGCATCAGCGAGGAGAAACTGAATGAACTGCACCGCACCGTGTATGAGCATCTCACCGAGGAATTCTCAACCGCTGACGGCATCCGTATAGCCGAGCGGTTCGGGATGAAAGACCATACCTTCAAGATGTTCCTTACCCGCAATCTCAACACCCTGTTCCGTCGTGTACGCCAAGGGTGGTATAAGAAGCTGTCGTGTTACTCCGCTAACAAAGTTACTACCGATGAGCAGGATTGATGATGCAATGGTGGAGGCCTCCATGCGTGGCTACGACCGGAACAATCTCTTCGCTTTCGTGGCAGCGATTGTCGGCAGTGATAAAGCCCGGCAATTGATGAAAATGTATCGTGTAGGCACATCGAAGCATTGGCAAGGTGCCACGGTATTCTGGCAAATCTCAAATGACGGTGAAGTCCGTGGCGGAAAGATTATGCTGTATGACCGATTGACCGGACATCGTGTTCAGGAGCCGTTTCCACACATCAACTGGGTACACTCGGTGTTGAGATTGCCCGACTTCAAGTTAACCCAATGTTTCTTCGGTGATCCCATACATCCGCGACAAACCGGTTGCCATTGTGGAGAGTGAAAAGACGGCAATACTCGCAACTCATTACCTTTCGCAATATCTGTGGCTTGCCACAGGCGGCAAGTGCAGTTGTCTCAACCGCGAGGCAATCCAAGCACTCCGAGGCAGAGAGGTGATGCTGGTGCCAGACCTTAACGCTACTGACGATTGGCGCAAGAAACTGACGCTATTCGATGATTCGGGAATAAAGGCAACTCTGTTTGACTCGCTTGAACAGATGGCTACCTATGAACAGCGAGAACAAGGTCTTGACATTGCCGACTTTCTGATAGCCGAGCAAACTCCACATGGCATCCTTGAACAAATGATGCAACGTAATCCGGCATTGCGACAACTCGTTGACGCGCTACAGTTGGAACTCGTAGGCATCGAAGAATACAAACCGAGCGAAAGCTCACTAAAATCTGAATAAAATGGCACAATCAAAAATCTCAAATCCTCAGTCATCCGAAATGACTGGCATGTCTAACAACTCAATTTTCTCTGAAACTATGGAAAATCCAACCAACCCCGAAGTTCAGCCCGTCGCTGAACAGAGCGAAGCCGCTCAGTCAAAATCAACCCGCCCCACCACCAAGCAGCGCAAGAGCGAACTCGAAGATTACCGCACCGCCTTCTTTGCCCCGATTAAACTCGGCAAGGACAACAAGCATCAGGTAGCCATCAGCAACGACACGTTTGACCGTGTCGAGCGCATCGCACGATTCTTCGGCGGGTCCGGTTATAGCGTCAGCAACTTTGTCGAGCACATCATCAATGAGCATCTCGACAGCAACGCTGCCAACTATGAAGGCTGGTTCACTCTAATCAGTAAATCGTTCTGACCACTGCCCCAAGGCAGTGAAAATGGCGAAGCCATCGGCAACGCCGGTATCCGGATATTCTGTAAGGAATAGGAGGATAGCAAGGTAGTGGCAATGTAAACATTTCCGACCTTGCATCCTCCGTTACCGGGCGGCTGGAGTCCGCTCCCGATGGTCACAAAGTCAAATCTCAAAATCCCAAGACAATGACATTCACAAGAAGAAAGAAAGCTCCTCCGGGAGCAACCGAGAAGTCTGGCAAGTCATACATTGTCAGTGTCAGGCTCAATGAAGAACAGTATCAGACCGTGCAGGAAAACTGTCGAAAATCCGGCAGAAAGATGTCTGACTTCTGGCGCCACGCTCTGCTCAACGCCAAGGTTACGGCAGTAGCCACACCCGATGATATGGCGATTCTGCGTCAGATCGGGAGCATGGCGAATAATCTGAATCAGCTTGCAAAGAAGGCAAACGAAGCGGGTTTCAAGCTCGTGGAGTGGTCTCTCAAAGGTCTTAGCAAAGAGATGAAAACTCTTTACACACAGCTGTCGTATGATTGGAGGCATAACTAAAGGGAGCTGTTTTTCCGGTTGTGTAGAGTATGCCCTCGCGCTTAAAGAGAAAAACAAGGAGGCTCGTCTGCTCTATTCCGAGGGTCTGTTGACCGACACGCCGAAAGATATTATCGACGGTTTTGAGTGTCAGCGGCATCTCAACAGCAGGGTCAGACACTGGTGCGGACACATCTCGTTGTCCTATTCTCCGAAAGATGCCGAGCGCATGGACGATGAATTTATGGTGAAGCTCGCGCTGGAATATATGGATAAAATGGGGATAAAAAACACCCAGTTTATCATTGTCCGGCATCTTGACAAGGAGCATCCGCACTGCCACATCGTCTATAACCGGGTGGATAATGACGGTAAATGTGTAAGCGACAGTTTCGAATATTACCGCAACAATGAAATCTGTGACGCAATGAAACAGAAATATAGTCTGATCTATGGTGAGAACAAAGACAACGTGAAAACCCAAAGTCTGAAAGGACGGCCGAAAATCCGACAGGAGATTTATCTCGCCGTTCAAGCCGCCAAAAGATTGGCAAAGGACTGGACTACTTTTCAGCGCGAACTCGCACAAAAAGGTGTCACCGTAAGGAAAAAATTCCGACGAGGCTCTACCGAAGTCGATGGTCTGTCCTACTTCAAGGACGGGCAAAAGTTCAAGGCCTCGCAGGTTGACCGCAACGGCAGATGCTCCTACGATGTCATCTGCAAGGCACTCGACCGAAATAAAAACCGACAGTCCCAGCCTGCATCGCCCTCGCCAAAACCGATGCGACAGCAGCCTAAACAGGAACCGGGTGCCGCTGCAAAAATCATCGAAGCCGGTGCCGATATGGTCGAAGGACTCGGCAATGCACTAGGTGACCTCTTCCAAGTCGGACCTGCCTACGATCCGGAAGAAGAGGCATTCATCAACGAGATGAAACGCCGTCAAAAGAGAAAAAGAGGCAGAAGTGTGTAATTTCAAAAACTGAAAAACATGAAAGAAAATTCTGAAAATTTCTCGGAGAATATTCTCCAAAACATCGCTGATGACCTCAGCACAATCAACGGTACGTGTACCGAAATCAAGGAGTCGCAACTCAACTGCGCCACCGCCGATGACCTCAAAGAGTATGCCGAAAAAGTCGAAAACATACTTCAAGATGGTGTCATCCCGGCTGTCAATAAGGTGAACGAGCTGATAAAGAATCCACCAACCTATAATATCGAGATGAAGACAGACGGACTGGCAGAAAACCTCAAAAACGGACTTTCCGAAGCAGTCAAAGCAGACCTCTATGAAAGCGTTGACAAGGTAATTAAGGACGGTATCAGCTCAACATACGCTCAATCGGTAAGCTATCTGAAGAATGCCGTCAATGACATCCGCTACGAAGTAAACCGCATAATCAGCGGCCACTGGTGGCTGGTAATGCCCAAATGGGCAAAAATCACGGCTATAGTTTCAATCATCGCAGCCATAGGATTCGCCGTAGGATTCTTCTACATGGTATCAGAGAACCAGAAATATCAGAAAGTCGAATGGCTCTATCGTTACGAGCGCATGAGCTACAATGCGGAAGGTATCCGCGATATGATGCTCCGCGAAGAAGCGATGATGGTTGGCTCCAAGCAGGAACAGGATAGCATCAAGGCTTTGACCGTCCGGCTTGAACGCCGCAAACGAGCCGACCGTACCCACGTCTATTTCCGGCCTTCTGATTCATGGACACCGGAATCAAAACCACTCTGGTAATCATGAAAGTTAACCGACTCTTGAATCTCGCAATCGAAGCAAGTGCTTCTATCCATTGCTCCTGATTTCACTCACAAAAAAACGAAAAAAATGACAGCACTCAACCACCTCCTCTCTCGCGTAAAAAACATCTTCAGCCACAAGGTTACAACCGCAGCAGCCGCGCCTCCTCTGGCAGAGCCACCCACCGACATCTCGGTCGTAAGCAACCTGCGACTGAAAGCCGCACTCGCTGACATCAAGAAATATCTCGCCGACAACTTCGGCACTCCGACCGCGAAGCTGCAATATAAGGACTACGCCAACGGGACCAGTCTGACCTCCGAAGATGCGATCTTTGCCGTGTCGCTCGTAATCCTCACGGAGGCGGAAGGAGCCGCTCATCTCCCCGACAACGTGTTGCTGCTCGGCGGAGTCACATCAACCAACGATGTAAAATGGCTCGCTGTCGAGCTGAGAAAGTTCACCAACTTCCTCATGCAGCTCTGTCCCAAGCACCGTATCCAGCACCTTGCCTTTGCCTTCGACAAGACCGAGAGTGACGATCCCCGCTTCGTCAAAGAAGCCGACGTCACCTGCCTCCGCCTCTACTAATAAGTAGTCACACCCAACGCCCCGACAAGACACCCCCTCTTGCCGCTCTTGCGGGGCGTTTTCATTGTTGATCGTTCAACGTCATACCGCTGACAAGTCCTTAATCAAATGTGACATAGATGAAACTCGTGCATTTGTTGTCGTAATATTACGACAAAATCCTTTTCCAAATGGAATAAAATCGTTAACTTTGCATAATAATATACCCACAATGAAAGCAATAAACAGCGTACAAACATGGCAAGACTCACCCATAAACGGCCTGGGCGCTTACCTCGAATAGAGGTCGTCGATCTATTCTGCGGAATAGGAGGCTTGAGCTATGGCATGAAAACTGCTGGATTTAAGATACTTGCAGGCTTCGATTTGGATCAAACATGCAAGTATGCTTATGAAACCAATACAGAGGGTAATTTTATTTATAAGGACATTGTAAAAGTTACGGCAGAAGACATTTTGCCTCGATACTCCAAAGGTGCCATTCGTGTCCTTGCGGGGTGTGCCCCATGTCAACCGTTTTCATCTTACGCATTCAAGAACAAAGAGAAAGATCCAAACAAATACGACCTTCTTTATGAATTCGGACGTTTGGTCAGAGAGGTTAAACCAGATATCGTCACCATGGAGAATGTTCCGGCAATTCGTAAGTTTAAATTAAAATCGGTACTCCAAGATTTCATATCCTTACTTAAAAAAGAAGGATACCATGTGTGGTGCGATGTAGTTTATTGTCCAGACTTTGGCATACCTCAGACTCGTAAGAGATTAGTTTTAATCGCATCTAAATTAGGCGATGTTGAGCCATTAGTAGCAACCCATGACAAAGAAAATTATGTTACAGTTCGAGATATTATTGAGAACCTTCCAGTACTTAACGCCGGTCAAACAGATCCGAGTGACCCTCTTCACAGATGCAGTGCCCTTAGTGAATTAAATTTAAGACGCATTAGGTCTACTCAAGAAGGAGGCGGTTGGAAATCCTGGCCGAAAGAACTCGTGTTGGAATGCCATAAGAAAGAAGGAGGCAAAAGTTTTGGCAGCGTATATGGACGAATGAAATGGGACGAGCCTTCTCCAACCATGACGACTCAATGTACCGGAATTGGCAATGGTCGCTTTGGGCATCCCTCTCAAGACAGAGCCATTTCCGCTCGTGAAGCAGCATTGTTACAAACGTTCCCTTCGGATTATAAATTTTTCAAAGACGAAAAATCCGTTTCTCTTACAATCGCATCAAGGTATATCGGCAATGCCGTACCACCAAAATTAGGCGAAATCATAGCGCTTAGTATCATTCACCACATCAAATACCATAAATAATGGAATCGAACAATTCTCTAAAATGGAGGTTTGACATCAGTACATTCCGCCTGATAGGTCGGGATCTGATTACAGACCGGGTGACAGCATTATTTGAATTAATAAAGAATTGCTATGATGCTAATGCCACATCTGTACATGTTAAATTTGAGAATGTTGGTAATGATAATGATAACTCAAGCATTACCATTTCTGACAATGGTATTGGAATGTCATTTGAAGATATCCGTGACAAATGGATGGTTATTGGCACATCCAACAAACGAAAAAATAAAATAACGCCAGCCCCTATTAGTCGCCGTTGTGTTGGAGAAAAGGGAATAGGTCGTTTTGCCGTAGATAAACTCGGTGATAATGTAACTATATTGACCAAGCAAGATAAATCCGATTCTTGGCTGGAAGTAACAATTGATTGGAGCCAGTATTTCAAGTCTGCAGATGATAAAGAGAATATTTTATTCACCGATATAGAAAATAAATATACGTTCAAGCCGGAATCTAACACCGACATACATGGAACTACGCTAACGATAAAAAATGTTCGAGAAAAATGGTTAAAATCTGACATTAAGAGATTTATTTCTGAAGTCTCAAAAATAGCCTCCCCGTTAACAAACGTTTCTTACCCAATGACCATCCATGTTGAATCAGATGAATACGATATTAATACAATAGCATCTAAAAGCTTGGACGATTTGGATTTGGCAACCATCAATTTTGAATTGGATTTTGATTTAGACAATATGGTGCAGGAAACTGCATATTTTTGTCCCCAAACAGGCAAAATCAAAATAGATAAAATCACATTGCCAATATTTGGCGGAATAAAAATGAAAGTTTATTATTTCGATGAATCAGCAAGGAAGAAATATCGAAGAACTTTCCCTAATGATCAAATTGATGGCATCAAGATATATCGAGATAGCGTGATTACCACTCCTTTTGCAGAAAGCCAAAATGACAGCGACAAGAAAAGGGATGTTCTTGGCATAGACAAACGTTTATGGATGAATTTATTCGATAGAGTCAGCACCCGTGAAATCATTGGTTACGTTGAAATAACAAAAGAGGATAATCCTTTGATTATAGACGCAACCAATAGACAGGATTTCGTAGATAACGAGGAGTATCGCGCATTGAAGGATTTTATAATTGTTCAACTGGATGCGTTAGAACAATATAAAATCTTTGTCCGTAAACAAAAACGGCTTGCAAACAAAGCATCATTAGAAGGCGCAGAAGAAGATATTCACTCATTTATTTCTTCCGTCGAAACTCTTTCGGAGAAGAATCCTGACCTAAAGAACGAATTAGAACCAGTCATTAGACAAGCTAAAAAAACAGGAGCTGCCGTTAAGACTGCAATACGAGAGAAACAAGAAGCGGAGAAAGAATTTGAGAGAAGAGAAAGCATATATATGAGCATTATGTCATTGCAGGATTATGCAATACATATTACCCATGCGGTTCGAACAACACTCAATAAGATTAGAGATCGCGTAGAATATATAAAGAAATTTTTTCCTGATGTATCTAAGGAAAAAGTGTTTAAATTATACGCACTCCGTATGAGTGATGAATTTAAGTCGCTGAATAAGGTTATTAATTACATGCTGAGTTATTCTCAATCCGAGATACGACCTGAAGATATTGATTTAAAGGAAACGGTATCAGAGGTAATTGACGAGTATCAAGATAGATTTAGGGATTCAGATATAAATGCAGAGTTAGTAATGCCTGAAACTGTCGTGTTAAGAAACACAAACAAGATCTTCTTTAGAGATATATTTCAGAACTTGATAGACAACTCTATCAAAGCGCTACGCCATACAGAAACGAAGATGATTCGTATATCTTCATTTGCACAAAAGGATAAACTAATCATACTTATATCTGATAATGGATGTGGGATTCCTGAAGAAAAAAAACAATGGATTTTTGGCCTTTATAACTCAACTACCCAGGAAGAAGGAGGCGCAGGTATTGGGCTATATATTGTAAAAACGCGCGTAGAATCTTTAAAGGGAAATGTTAGTGTTGTAGAGAGTGAATACGGCGAACACGGTTCGACTTTCCAAATAGAATTACCATTTAAATCATAAAATTCATGGAGAAATTCAACTTGGTTTTTATTGATGACAATATGCGAGATCTTGATTTGGATCCGTTTGTGAGAACTATTGCCGATCTAAATACAGATGCAGAGGTAGCTGTATTTACAAATCCGGAAGAAGGTCTATCCTATATCCTAGGACATTTGAATACAAGAATGATTGTTTTTTTGGATTGCAAATTGGACGGCTACAAATTACAAGGTATTGATGTACTGTCCTCTATTAGGGAAAAGACATCTCTACTTTATGTTGTCATGATGTCTGCAAACAATCTGGCACAGATGCATACGTCTTCAATAATCCGAATGATTAATGAAGAATATATTTGTTTTTTTGATCGCAATAATAATCTTCCAGAGGATGCGTGTCGTGTAATTGAGAAAATTAAACAATTATGGAATGTACGCTTTGATTGCGTCTTGGAAAACTGGTTAGCAAGACATGTTGCAGATGCTCAAAAAGTGGTCTTAAAGAAAGATGGTCGTGGATATACCTGGAATGATATTCTTCAAGAACTAAGAAACCAAACCAAGTTAGGAAAGAGTTTTGAAGAATTAGTAAATCAATACTATATTTATCAATTCACAAAGCAAAACTGATGGCCAATATATTAATAGCATATAATAATATGCCTGGTGTGGTGTTATGCGATTTTTTTGAAAACTGTTCGGACAATATAAAACAAAAATGTATTGACACAAACCATCAGTATACATCATTAACGCCTCCTGACCTTGTTAACGATATAATAAGGCCCATGGTAGTCAATTACGATATGTGTTATATCGCTGCCCATGGAGATGCAGAGGGGATAATAAACGAAAACAATGAATATTTTCTTTCAGTCAACACGACGAACTATGACTTCCGAAATAAAATATTGTATTCCGTATCATGTCATACTGGGCAAAATTTAAAAGAAAATATGATTCGAATGGGTGTTAAGCTTTATGTAGGCTACAATGATAGTTTAATTATCGGAGAATTCGAAGATATTTTTATCGAATGTATTAACTCCGGAATAGAAAGCATTTTGGATGGAAATGAATTTGGCATTGCCAAAGAGCACATGATAAGTACCTATAACAAAGCGATTGACAGTGCATCATTTTTCGATGGTTTACACCTATTACACAATAGAGAACATTTGGTTTTTGAGGGAGATATGAAATCAACAATATGATTACACATGTCTGATGTGATGACATCGGAGCAGCGGAGCCGCTGCATGGCGTCGATAAAGGGAAAGGATACGAAGCCGGAGATGATTGTGCGGAAGTATCTTTTCTCACGCGGTCTGCGTTTCCGTGTTCAGGTCAGGAAGCTGCCGGGAAATCCTGATATTGTACTGCCGAAGTACAAGACCGTTATTTTCGTCAATGGATGCTTCTGGCATGGGCATGAGGGTTGTAGGTATTTCCGATTGCCAAAGTCCAATATTGAGTTTTGGAAAGAGAAGATAGAGCGCAATGTTGCCCGCGATGTCCGTAACGAAGCCGAGCTGAAAGCCCTTGGATGGCGTGTCGTCGGGGTATGGGAGTGCGAAATCAAGACCGTAGCACAGCGAGAGGAATATCTTAAACGCCTGTATAACCGCATTGTCAATCCGACTCAATCATACCATATAGAGACAGACATGGATAACCAATCCATAGCGGCCGAGCCTGAATCAGAGCAAATTTATGGCAACAACCATTCTTAACCTTGGTGTGTCTGATTTTTGCCCATGCCATTCATTAACTTTGTCGCCGACAGCTGAAGTCTTGAAAAATTTTCGTAACTTTGCAATCTAACGCGCTTGCGCTGACATCAGACCAATCATGTAAGTATTAACTTATATACAATATATTAAGGAACTTCCTCGTGGACGCAAAAGGTTTGGTCGCCTGTCAGCTCTGCCTGGAGGTTCTTTTATTATTACATGGCAGCTAAACACGGTAGCGGAACTGAACAAAACTGTCAATCTAATATAGATATTGATGGACTCTCATGGGTCTATCGTCAATTCTCGCATCCCGAAAGAACGATACGACTTGGTTCCCTATTCAGTGGAATAGGGGCGATAGAGTATGCCTTCAAACGTTTAGGACTAAAGCATAAGATTGCCTTTGCAGGAGACATTGACAAAAAATGTAAGGAAACTTACTTTGCAAACTATGAAATTGAGGACAACCAATGGCATACCGACGTATGTGAATTTAATGCTCGTCCTCACAAGGGAAAAGTAGACATTGTTGTCGGTGGCGCGCCGTGTCAAGCATTTTCAACTGTCGGAGCTCAGTTGGGATTTGAAGATACACGAGGAACATTATTTCGGGAGTTTGCTCGTGTTATCAAGGAATGTCAGCCTAAGTTGTTTATTTTCGAGAATGTCCAGGGCTTGTTTCGTCATGACGGAGGTAGAACATGGGATGTCATAAGGCACACTTTTGAAAATTATTGTGGTTATGATATTCATTTTCAACTCTTGAACGCCCGTGATTACGGAATACCTCAAACGAGAGAGCGATTATTCTGTATTGGTTTCAAGAAACCTACAGAGTTTAAGTATCCTGCTCCAATACCACTATCATACCGCATGTATGATTTTATGGAGGATTACAAATCCAAACCGTTTACCGTTGAAGGAGAAGCTATAAAGATGCTTGGCGTTTCAGAGGACAGACGTGAAGGAATACTATCAGGAGATTTACAGCCTGAGTTCAATGAATTTGTTTTCCAATTATCGGATGTAGAGGATAAATACTATCTATCCGAAAAGGTTGCCAAGTATGTATTGGCAGGTGGAACGAAGACATTCAAGACTTCTACGAAGACGGACTTGGATGTAGCAAGGCCATTACTGCAATCGATGCACAAAATGCATAGAGCAGGAGTTGACAACTACGTTTCATACAATAAATCCAAAGGTATCAATGGATTGCGAAAGTTGACACCGAGGGAATGTTTTAGATTAATGGGATTTCGTGACGACTTTAAAATTGTAGTCGCGAATACATCCGCATATCAGCAAGCGGGGAACAGTATTGTAGTAGATGTCCTTATTGCTTTATTAAAGCAATTGGATATAACAAAATATGGCATAAGCGAATGAAAAAGGCAAATGACGACATACAGAATACAACGGCCAATATTGATTCAAAAGATCATGATTGGAGAACCTTTTCGTTTGCTTTTCCAAAGAGGAAGATCCGGCTTGGGACAACCTTTAGTGGCATTGGCGCGATAGAACATGCGTTCAAAAGATTAGGACTTTCAGCGGAAATTGTTTTTGCTGGGGATATTGACGAAAATTGTAAAAAGGCTTATTTCGCCAACTATGATATTTCGGAAGATCGATGGCATAAGGATATCCATAAGCTAGATGCAACGCCTTACGACGGTCAAGTCGACTTGTTTGTAGGAGGTGCTCCTTGTCAGGCTTTTTCTCAAAGAGGAAAACATGGTGGATTTGATGATACGAGAGGTACTTTGTTTAGAGAGTTTGCTCGCATTGTTATGGAGTGCCACCCCAAAGTCTTTATATTTGAGAATGTCAAGGGTATGCTCTCTCACGACAAAGGTCGAACATGGCAGACAATTCATAGAACTTTTGTTGAGGACTGTGGCTACGATGTGCATTATCAAGTTCTGAATAGCAAGAACTATGGCATACCTCAGAGCAGGGACAGGATATACTGTATCGGGTTCCAAAAAGATACAGAATTTAAATTTCCTCATCCTATCAATTTGGAGCGCTCAGTTATTGACTTGTTGGAAACGAAGATTCACAACAAATATTTTCTCAAAGATAAGGGATTTAAGTTTATCACCCAAACCATCAATCATAAGAAAAGTTATACTCAGATTAACGGTAGGATAATGCTGTGCCAAAAGCGAAATCAGCAGTTCAATTGGCATGGAGATTTCGTTTTTCATCCCTATGTATCCTCCATCCATCAGAGTCCGGACTTTTCGTCCATGCTTCATGAACTTAAAAATGGAGAAGAGAAATATTTTATAACGGATAATATATCAGAGTACATAATTCAGCCTTGCGAGGATAATTACCAGATTATGATTAAGGAGCAGCTTAGTCCGGATTTCCCCGTGGCAAAAGGTTGGTTTAGAAAATTTACTCCACGTGAATGCCTGCGATTAATGGGATTTGATGACAGTTTCAAGATAGTTGTCTCAGATACGGAGACTTATAAGCAATCAGGTAACAGTATTGTTGTCGATGTCCTGATAGCTATTTTACGGCAACTGGATATCACTAAATACGGATACGATGGCTGACATTATATGCAGGTGGCGAAATGCTACCGCCAAGACAGTATGCCAATTCGTCTCTGTTCTTCCAAAAGAACGGATGAGTTCAGAGCGGTTCAGAGACATCATGGATAAGCAAACGCTTTTCCCCGATTATTTCAGAACTGCTTACCAGTTAGCTTGCCAACTTGGTTTGTATTGTGAAGAGAACAATACGTACACGCCTCGTTTTACTCACGACCTGAGCGAAGCTGAGGCAAGCACCTATTTATCGCACTGGATAAGGTGGTACTATGCCCCAAATCCTTTTACAAAAAGTTTGAAAGCGAGTGATACCCCCAAGTATTTAGTCAGCGAGTTACTTCATTATGTAGAGAAGAATGGCCCAAGCCCCATTAAAGAGGCCTTGGAAAACATTTACGATGATCAAATGGGTAATCTTGACATTGTAACAAATGCCATCAACAACTTCTCACATATCCTAAAAATAGAAAATCAAATAGTATCCCTCACCGATAATTGCATGGACTATATGAGCGATATGCCAAACAGAAACGACAGAGATTCGTTTTTTAATAATTTTGAAATAAGAAACGATAATCAACACAGCAACCCCCTTGACGAGCCGTTGCAGGTGATTTACTATGGCGCGCCGGGTACGGGCAAGTCTTATTCCATCGACCAAGCTACTGACACGTTTGGCGCGATACGCACAACATTCCATCCGGACAGTGACTATGCTTCATTTGTCGGGGCATATAAGCCAACGATGGAGGATGTCCCTATGTCGGCTACATATCAGACAAAGGAAGGAACTTTCGGTGAATACCTTACAAAAACAAAGCAACATCCCGGCACCGAAAAGAAGATTGTCTACAAATACGTGCCGCAGGCATTTCTGAAAGCATACGTTGCGGCATGGAGCAATCTCGACGAGCCGTATTTTCTCGTTATCGAGGAAATCAACCGTGGCAACTGCGCCCAGATATTCGGTGACCTGTTCCAGTTGCTCGACCGCAACAACGCGGGTAGCTCTTCATACGCCATCCATGCCGACGAGGATATTGCCCAATTCCTCAGTTCCGATTCCAAAGGATTCGCCGGACTGTCAGACGAGCAGAAAGAAGCTATCCGCACCTTCGTACTGTCGAAAGACAGCGGCAAGACCGTTTCGCTCGGCCAGGATATACTTGACGGTAAACTCTTGCTTCTGCCGCCCAATCTCTACATTTGGGCTACGATGAACACAAGCGACCAGTCGCTTTTCCCCATTGACTCCGCTTTCAAGCGTCGTTGGAACTGGAAGTATATGCCTATCAAGTACAATCCCCTTGACAAGAAAACTCAGCAGCCGATTGATTGGAAATTCCAAATCGGTGACAACCTCTATTCTTGGGGGCAATTCCTTGGCAAAATCAACCCCGAAATCTATACGCTTACCGAATCTTCGGACAAGCAGATGGGCTATTTCTTTGCCAAGGCCGATAATGCCACCGGCATTATCTCCGAGGATGTTTTCTTGAACAAGGTGCTGTTCTATCTCTGGACTGACGTATTCAAAGACTTCGACGTATCGAGTGAACTTTTCAAAAACAAGAAAGCCAACCGCTCGTTCCGCTTCACCGACTTCTTCGAGGACTCAGAAGCTCTTGGCAACTTCATTGCCAACTTAAACCTCAATATCGTCGAGATTGACATTAACTCAATCGAAGACGAAGAACCTTTAGATGGCGAAGCCTCGGAAAATAGTCAAAGCCAACGTGATTTATCTCGTTACTCCATAAATGGCGAGGGTAAGAATAACAAGCGTCAGACAGTACTTCGCTCTCTCCGAAAATACGTCGAAGCAAATCCTTCGCTTACCGCCACACAAGTAATCGAGAAATGGAATGCTGTAAACCCGCAGCTTCCTTACTTCATTCTTTCTACATCAGAATATGAAGCTCGAATCGCTGATTTACCAAATCAGCGCGACCGCTATTGGTCCGTCACAACCGGAGATGGCGAAAAGGTTTATATCACAAATCAATGGAATGCGAACCGCATCAGGGAGTTTATGAACCTTGTAAATAGCTCTGACCTTGGCATCCACATCGAAAAAGTGTCTGAATGAAACTACTGATTGAAGAATACCAATATAACGTAGCCGACGTTGAAAACGTGCTTGACGGGCTTTTTACCCTGCAAGACGTTGAGCAGAAAGTGTCGGTCAGCTACGTTGGGTATTATTACAATCCGCACCCCGAAGTTCGCGACGTAGTTTTCATTCTCCCGAAAGTGCTTATCGACGAGCAGGGATTGGTCTTTGGCGAATACGAGCCGAAAGACCTTATCCACCTCGACGATGCGAAAATGGACGAGAAGCACCGCAAGTTCATCTACGAATTTGCCGTGTGGATTCACCGCGCAATAGTAGTCTACAACGACTCGCACGAGAAGAACGAAATCGTTCTCCACCGCCAGATTCAAGACGAGGGGAAAGGCTCGCACAAGAAAAAGAGCAACACGCTCCTTGATGTTATCCTTTCGCTAATACGCTTCAATAAGGAAAATCAGCAGTTCTTCACTTTCATACTGAAGAACCTGCACTCCGGCTTCAACAAGATAAACTGGGGCAAGACCATTGCCCGGACTACGGCCATTGTTCAGGACAGCAGCCCGACCTACCTTAACCCGGTCAACAAAAAGCGTCAGGTGAATTTCGATGAAGAACTCATTGTAATCTTCTTCTCAATTCTGCAATACATATCGGACACATACGGCTTCCGCTCAAACATAAACTTCGGTTTCAAGCTCATCACCGGTGCCAAGTTCAAGCGATACCTTGACGGCTTCGGGCGTACACGCCTGCGTCAGATAAAGTATAAATACTTCTCTGACACCGCCGTCAAACTTTGGGATTTGTGTTATGCTTTCTTCGATAAGACATACAAAATCCGCGTCAATACCTCGCAAAGCGAATACTTGCTAGTGAAATCATTCCACATAGTCTTCGAGGCGATGATTGACGAACTTATCGGTGACACCGACATACCGCGTGGCCTGAAAGAACAGGATGATGGTAAGCTCGTTGACCACTTCTATACCTACGACGGTCTGCTCATTGACGATAAAGCCGACGATGATATTTACTACATCGGCGATTCCAAGTATTATAAAATCGGCAATTCGCTCGGTAAGGAATCCATCTACAAACAGCGCACCTATGCGCGTAATGTAATCCAATGGAATCTTGATATATGGCTCAATGGCAAGCCACACAAGCCGAACATGGCCGACCCATTCGAGCGCATACAACTATTCGATGAAGTTACCGAGGGCTACAATGTTATCCCTAACTTCTTCATCTCAGCCTCCATCGACAAGAAAACCCTGTCGTATGAAGATTATACCGAGCCGCATCCCAATCAGCCGCCGGTCAGCCGTCAGTTCAAGAACCGACTTTACGACCGCGACACGCTGTTGCTCTCGCATTACGATGTGAATTTTCTCTTTGTGCTTGCGCTTTACGCTCGCAACAATGCTGGGACAAAAGCCGCGTGGCGGCACAGCGTTCGCGACAAATTTCGTCGTGCCGTACAGGATATGCTCAAAGAGAAATTCGAATTTTACGCTCTGGCAGCTCACCCCGATGTCGATGCCTCGTCCTACTTCAAAGCGCACTTTCAGGAAACCCTCGGCAAGACTTTCCGACCTTACGAGAACCAACAGCTTTTCTCGCTCGCGCTCGATAGGGAGTTCCCGGCTGACAACGACCGCTTGCTGACCTCGCTCGGCGAGAACTTCTATGTAGTTCCTGTGAAACTCGGCGAGGATCCTTCGGACAGTCTCAGTGTAGAACGCTCTCGCAAAGGCGACATTGAGAGTCCCGGTGGCATGGGCAAGTTCCTAACTTGCCTTGTGCGTAAGGAAGAAATAGGTGAATACGGACGTAATAATATTGCGAAGCTCTATCAACTCTTCTACAACCACGAGGCAGAGGGCGCGACTTATGTTATGCTCAATATGCCCGGAGGTGATATATCTGAAGCTAAGTATCTGTTGCCTCTCATCGACAACACCATCGACGGTTACTATGACATTGAGCGCATCTCGTTCGGCTCACGTACGAAGGTGACGAAGGACGGTCAATATATCCCGAATTACCCCACTCTCCGTATAAAGATTGGTGCATATCATCCACTCGAACGCCGTTGCACCGAAGGCATCGTTCCCCGCATGGCAAATCAAATTTGGAGCTACGCCCAACTCCAGAATGTCATGGTCAGGACCAACGCCTATTCCATTGGTGACGCAGGTTCCAATCTTGCAGAAGAACCAGAGTTCGTGTATGGCGACGAAGAACCAGAAGACCTGGACTACATCGAAAATTGAGATTATTAGAAAAAACGCACAGTTATGAATATATGTCAACTTGGACAGTTACGGAACGTAGTACAATCATCCCATATAAATTTTTTATTTGGGTCAGGATTGTCATGTCCATTCTTATCCACACTAAACTCAATAGAACGATTGTTGACCAACGCACAACAAATAAAAGATAACAAGCTTAAACAGATTGTTGAGGCATCTTTATTTGCAGAGTATTTTAGTTCTGTTATGTATCCTTGTATTACTGAACATATTACTGGTGAACTGAAAGAGAAATATGACATTGTTATTTCAAACTATTCTGAATTTTTGAGAATATGGAATGCAATAATGTCACATCGTTCAACTTCTTTGTTAGATAAGACAGTTAATATCTTTACAACCAACATCGACAATCTTGTTGAGACCGCTGCTGAAAAATTAAAATTGGAGTTCAACGATGGTTTCCATGGGCATTTACATCCTATATTTAGAGAGGATAGCTTTAATAATGTCTTGACTAAGATTAGCCCAATATATCAAAATCTTGCACAGATACCTATATTCAACTATATTAAGATCCATGGTTCCATAAATTGGATAGAATCTACTATAGAATCTGGTTATCTAACCTATGATAGGCCACTTGATCTCATCCGTAAAATTCAGGATTGTCTAAAAAAGGTGCCAGAGGGACATTTGATTTCTAAAATTGCTCCATTGGAAACAATTGATTCACTAAAGGAGAAGGCAGAAAACATAGCACAGGGGGATGACTATGTTTTGCCAAAGGAAATCACTGAGTTCATGGATACATATAAAGAACTCGTTATGATACATCCCCGTAAAACAAAATTCAAAGAGAGCGTTATTGATTCCCACTTTTATGAATTGATGAGACGTTTTTCAAACGCCTTGGAACAAACTAACGCAATCTTATTTGTTTCCGGTTTTTCATTCGCCGACGAACACATCGCAAAGATAACTATGCGAGCTGCAAATACAAATCCAACACTTCAAATAATAGTATTTGCATATACAGACGAAAAGGTGATGGAGATTGAAAATAATCTAAGCTTAGCTGGAAGTGCAATAAACCATAACATTCAGATTATGTCTCCACAGCTATACTATGAAGCACAAGATGAAAAGACGCGGGAGATACTAGATAAGCAGTGTTTTAGAACGATACAGAAGATTAAAATGGATGAAGATGGCAAGACGAAAAGCAAGCAACTGGTAACATTTCAACCATTCTCCTTAAAAGTGCTGAATAACGTTGTGTTCAATAAACTTCGGGCTATCGTAGAATAATTATGTCAAAACAAAATTGCCTCAAAGATTCAATTTTTAGAATTGGAGAGATTTATGCTGTAAATGGTCGCGAAATAACCATCAAAGTAGATAAGAATAAAAACTTATCACATATTCTTTATCAAGGCCAGTTGGTGAAGAATGTATCTGTCGGCAGTTATCTCAAAATCAAGAAGGGATTTAATCGCCTCGTTGCAAAAGTAGAGGGAGAGCTTCTTAAGGAGAATCACATTAATGAGGATTATCATAGTCAAGAGGATCGATTATTCCGCTTCCTAATCGTAAAAATCATTGGGTATTTTGATGGATCTATGTATCATAAAGGTATTAAAGAAATCCCACTGATTGGTGACATTTGCTATTTATTGGACAATGAGGAATTTGCGTTAATACATAGATTTGCTGCTCCCGATGAGATTGCCATAAATCTAGGCCATATCATAAGTGATGAAAATATACCTGTAGAGATAAGTATCGATAAACTCTTTGCATCACATGTTGGAATTTTTGGAAACACAGGTAGTGGGAAAAGTCATACACTTGCAAAGCTTTATCAAGAGCTGTTTGCAAAAATGGGTCAGTATAAAAAATTCAAAGAAACAGCGAGATTTGTTCTATTTGACTTCAATGGTGAATATTCATCCAATGACGTTATAACACCATCAAAGACTATTTTCAATTTGTCTTCTATGTCGGGAACAAAAGATAAGCTGCCTATTTCATTAGATGATTTAATACGTCTGGAAACCCTTAGTATTCTTTCTGACGCAACGGAAAAAACTCAGCAACCGTTTCTTAAAAGAACAATTAGACTATATAATAGAGTAACTCAACACGAGACCTACGAAGAAATTGAGAATCACTTTAAGAATTTGATAAAGAAATTTTTTAGTAGATGACAAAAATTAATTTTTGTCAGTTATATGATTGATTTTTAATTAGTTATTACTTGTAAAAGTCCCTGAAAATTAGTAACTTTAAAGAAAAGTTTGACCGCTTTTTCCATGAAAGTTACGACAACTCTCAGGGACAATGGCAAAGTTAATCAAATTGTCCCGATTATGCAAGAGCATCTTGGCTCGGTAATGAATCTTGCCCGCATAAAATTGCTTGCGTTTGTTCTTCAGGCACTTTGCGTTGTGCAGACAGTCAGTCTCCACAAGATAGCATCTGCAATGCCTACGTGTGTGGAGCGTGATTCCAACCTGCGCCGTCTGCAAAGGTTCCTTGCCGGATATGCCCTCAACCTTGACCTTATCGCCAAAGTGATATTTGCTCTTCTGCCCGTCAAGACAGGACTGGTCCTGAGCCTTGACCGCACCAACTGGAAATTCGGTGAGGTCAACATCAATATCCTTATGCTTGGTGTCACTTACAAGGGTGTTGCCTTTCCTCTGCTCTTTACCATGCTCGACAAACGCGGCAATTCCAATTGGAAAGAACGGACGTGGCTGATTGATAGATTTATACGATTGTTCGGAGCCGAGTGTATCGACTCTCTTGTTGCCGACCGCGAGTTTGTCGGCAAGGAATGGGTCGAATATCTCAACAACAGACGCATCCGATACTATCTGCGGATTAAACAGAATTTTTGGTTGCGCAATCCCAAATCCTGCCAGGATGTCAGGGCGTGGCATCTGTTTCACGGTCTTAAGCTCGGCCAGGAACGTGTCTACGACAAGCTGTTTCTCCTCAAAGGGGAATATGTCTATATTTCCGGAGCCTTGCTGAAAAACTCCGATGGCGTGCCTGAACTGCAAATTCTGATTTGTTATAACCGCCCCGAAGAGGCCGTTGCCACTTACAAACAACGATGGCAGATTGAGACATGCTTCAGAGCTATGAAATCCTCCGGCTTCAACATCGAGGACACCCACCTGCGCGACATCAACCGCATCGCTCGTCTTACGGCGATGGTCTGCATGGCTCTTGTATGGGCGTATCTCGTTGGTGAACATAAAGATATAAATATTAAACCGATAAGGATTCTGAAACATGGAAGAAAGGCAAAGTCGCTTGTCAAGTATGGTTTGGAGGAGATTGCGACCATACTTCTGCGTCCGGCTTATACTACTAAATTCGATGTTTTCAAATTTTTGTCATGTACTTAAAAGAAATTTATCAGAGATATCATATTACTTAAAGATGTTCAAAGAGAACGATATCTACTCGACTTAATCAACCAAATACTGATAAACGGCTTGACTGAAGATTGGGCAGATAAATCTGTTTTTGATGGCATTGATCTATATAATACTGGTTCAATACATATTATAGGAACAAAGATTTTTCTTGATTCAGACAACTACGATGAAAATATCAATCGGTTAGTGCTTAGCTCCATGTTGGAGGAATACAAGATTCCAAATAATCCACTTGAACGATTTGTCGCATTTCTTTACCTTCGTTTAATAATGGACGTTGTTGAGAATAGAGCTAATAATGAGCATATTGCTCCCGTTGTTAGGCGACTTGAATCATTCATTGCAGACATGCCTAATGTATTTGATGTTAGCAATGATACGGATATCTTTAAAGGGAACAATATTTCAATCATAAATCTCAATGATTTAAAGATTGAATTAAAAAAACTAATTCCTTTAATGATTTCGATGTCATTATATCGCAAACATAAAGTTAAGACAAAGGGGAGTTTGCGATTTTTGAACATTATTATAGATGAAGCCCATAATATCCTTTCTACTCAATCTAAGCGAGAAACAGAGAGTTGGAAAGATTATAGACTTGAGACTTATGAAGAAATTATTAAAGAAGGACGCAAATTTGGAGTTTTCTTAACAATATCAAGCCAACGCCCATCGGATATATCTCCTACCATTGTTTCTCAGTTGCATAATTACCTAATCCATCGTCTTGTCAACAATAGAGATGTGGAGATGATAGAGAAGGCTGTTGCTTATTTAGATAAGATTTCGATTGAATCATTGCCAATACTTCCCGTAGGGGCTTGTATACTTTCAGGTCAGATTGCAGACTTGCCTATAGTCATGCAAGTCTCTCAGTTGCCTCTATCTGTTCAACCAAGAGCCAAACTATCAAATTGTCTGAAAATTGGGTCGACGATGAATGTAATGATGAATATGAAGATGACGATTACATAGATGATGCTGATAGAGATATAGATGAAAACTTGTAAAAATGAAAAAAGAGAAAATCGATAAATTAAAACAGGAACTTTCTCTCAAATATCCTCATATTAAGTTTATAGGATTACTTGGGACTGGTAATCACGGGGTTGCCTTTGCTCTACCTGAAGGCAAAGCACTGAAATTAACCTCTGATTCACAAGAGGTGTTTGTATGCAACGCTCTTCAAGGTCATCATTGTAAATATCTATGTAATATTGAATCTATGGGAGACTTTTACTCCGTCAGTGAGGAGCGAATGTACACATGGATTATTATGGAACAACTATATAAATCATCAGAACAAAAATGGGTTAATGATGCTTTTAACGACTTTAGACATGCATGGTTTTCTCTTTTTCCAGATAGCTCACTCTGCAAATTTCTAACTTGGAGCGATCTATGGTCAATATACAAGAACAAAGAACTCGCTAAAATCAATCGTTGCATAATGCTGTGTAAAAATTATATATCGCATATCAATGACGATGAGGACACGTTCATAAAATTCTCAAATAAACAAATATCCACACGGATACATAATGTATCTGTTTTCTTTGAATTCATAGAAAACGCATATGATGAATTGTTTAGTATATGTCCCGAAGGACGAATTGACTTGAATGAAGGTAACTTCATGTTTGATAAGACAGGCAACTTAAAAGTCCTCGACATGCAAACATTTATGTAAACTCTATTATGTTAGATGTATTCAAGACATATTATAGAACCGTCCACAATTTTCTGAAATATCAGAATCAAAAGGCTTTTGAACTATTTATAGAGGAGAATCTATATGAAATTTTTGATAATCACGATAATTGGAACGGTGGAATTGACTACTTTACCATCGAATTAAAGGTTTCGGTAGAACAATATCTTCAAATAAAAGGTGATGACGAAAATATAATTATAGAAGATATTACTGATGCATTCAATAATGCTCTTAAGAGCAATGAGTCGCTTGTAATTAACAAAATAATCATTGTACCATACGATGATGCTACCGTTTATACACCTACAACAGAACCTATATGGGGTCTGGATTATTTTCGTCTTTTCATAAGTCATATCTCAGAAAATAAAGTCTCGGCGAAGAATCTTAAAGTCTGCTTAGAGAAATGGGGGATTCACGGCTTTGTAGCCCACGAAGACATAGAACCATCTAAAGAATGGTCCTCGATTCTAACTGATGCTCTATTTTCAATGAACGCTCTTTGCGCCATATTAGTAAAAAGATTTAGATATAGTAGTTGGTGTGATCAAGAGGTTGGAATAGCATTGGGACAAAACAAATTATGTATTCCTATAAAAAAAGACATTATTCCTTATGGCTTCTTGGGTAGATATCAAATGATTAAAGCCGATGGTCTTGATGCATCCCATGTCGCACAAAAGGTTGCAGAATGTGTGTTTAAAGATGAACGTACTCATGGTATCTACTGTAACAGTTTAGCCAAACTTCTCATTAATTCAAAGACATCCGAAAAAGCATTACAATGGATTGACGTAATTAATAGCTTTCCAACAATAGAACGTGTCTATGCGGAATTAATTTACAAAGAATACTCCCATAATCCAATTTTATTACAACCTGACGTGTTGCAAGGCATCAATAGTTTATTAAAACGATATAATATGTCAACTTCATTATTTATTTTTGGAGACCATGAGACCTCTGCTGAAGATTTGCCGTTCTAACTATTATACAGAAATAAGAGTAGTATCATTTAAGAGAACAATATATGAGCGAATTTGACGAGTACATAGTCCACGGTGAACCGGAACAGAAAGAGAGGGCGGATGCTTGGCAAACGGCAATCGGTCTTCAGGATGTGGATGGGTTGAAGGTTTCGACCTATCTCCTTGACACTGCGCGTCAGCATATCGAGGGTGACATTACCATTGATGAGGCTCGCGACCGCATCAAGGTTTATTATGAGACCAAGTCGGGACATGATGCTGTGGATGAAGAGGGAGACAAGGCTTCCGTCAACATTGCAAAGATTCTCAGTGAACCATCGTTTGCTTTCTCTTTAGTTGGGCTTACATCTATTCATCGGCGTATCTTTGACGGTGTATTCAAGTTTGCCGGACAATTGCGACAGGTCGAACTAAGTAAGAAAGAATGGGTGCTTGGAGGTAGTGCCTCCGTAAGTTATCAGCCTGCTATTGACTTACGCGAAGCTATCGAATATGACCTGTCACGGGAGAAAGAGTTTGACTATTCAAATCGCCCGATGGCTGAGATTATCAAGCATCTGTCTCAGTTTGTCGCAGACCTGTGGCAGATCCATCCTTTTCGTGAGGGTAATACTCGCACAACTGCGGTATTCCTCATAAAGTATCTCCGCTCGATGGGTATTCCGGCAACCAACGATATGTTCAAGGAACATTCATGGCATTTTCGCAATGCACTCGTCAGAGCATCATATAAAGGGTTGAATATCACTCCCACAACCGAATTTTGGAGCGATTCCTGCGCAATGTGATTCTCGGCGAAAAGAATGAACTACGCAACCGTGATATGCTTGTCGGAGCTTCCCTTCCTGCTCCTGCAATTCAAAGTGCAACCGAAGATAGTCCAAAGAGCAATATTTGTACTTTAGACTGCACTTTGGAGGAAACAGCCATACTCCGCTGTATAGAATCCAATCCCAAGATGACCCAAAAGGAAATGGCTTCGACAATTCGTAAATCAGAGCGCACAGTCAAGACCATTACGTCAGCCCTCGTCGAGAAAGGAATCATTGTGCGTCGCAACGGTCGTCGTAACGGCTGGTGGGAAATCCTCACTAAAGAAATTATTGGATAATTTTCGCCCAACTTAACAACTGAATCATGACACTACCGATAAATTTTAAGACTGTCTTTCATTCCTCGTCCGTATCCCCTGCCATGAAGGAGAAGAAGGTATCTCTCGGGCATTGCTTAATGGTAACGAAAATGACCCTGTAAATGACCCTGTAAATGACCCTGTAAAAGGAGAAGAGACTCTTGAAAAGAATCTTCATTCAATATATAATATAATTAAAGGTAGTCCTTCAGCGACTTACTCTGACATTGCTAATCAATTAAATAAATCAATCGCTACAGTAAAAAGAAATCTTAAAAAATTGAAAGAGTTTGGCATTATCAAAAGAGAGGGATCTGACAAAACCGGCAGATGGATAATTATGAAATAACCTCTGTTTTTGAACGGTATCAAGTAACTTTGTAGGCATAGTAACAGATGAATCTCGAAAATCATATCATAATAATCAATGGGGTGGACAAGACATATCAGGTTGATTCCATCCGACTTGACGGTTATAAATACGCCATCAAATTTCAGAATACTGATAAAATCTATTCTTACTCAAGAGACAATGTTTTGTGGCTAACAAATCCGATCACAATAGATTTTGAGAACTGTCACATTTTTGTCAATGGCATAAAGGAAAAGAATATTCAGGCAGTTCATTTGTTTGCCCAAAATACAACTAAATATTATGCTATAACTTATAGTAAAGGTTTTGTCAAACATTACTCAGGAAGCGAGGTTGACATTCGTCGTTCATGTTTGACCGGTGAGGCAATAAACGTGTTTGATTATCTTAAACAATGTGCGGGAATAAATACTCTTGGGATTAATGTGGAGGATGAATCGTCAGAAGGAATATTATCATCGGTTTATGCCCGAATTGATTTTGTTGATGAATCAACCGTTGCATCCAGTTATATTAACCCCAATCAGGGTATAAAACGTTTTAATCTTGAAACTCCATTATTCCCTTTTGGTTGCAACTCAAGTCAGATGCGAGCTGTGAAAGCAGCTCTAACCAATCAGATAAGTGTTATCCAAGGACCTCCGGGAACAGGTAAGACTCAGACGATTCTCAACATTATCGCGAACCTGTTGAGAGATAAGAAATCTGTTTTAGTGGTTTCCAGTAATAACTCCGCGACAGAGAATGTATTGGAAAAACTCGCTAAAAATGGGCTCGATTTTCTGGTTGCTTCATTAGGCAAAAAAGAGAATAAAGAAGCTTTTATTGCAAATCAACCTCCGTTGAATCCGCAAATTCAAACGTGGAACAAGACCACAATGGAGACAAACCGTGCATATCATGAAGTCAAAGACAGCCTTGAGAAAGTTGAGAACATCTTCGATATGCAGGAAAGGCTGGCAATATGCCGTCAGGAATTAGCTGAGGTAGAAGTAGAAATGTCTCATTATAAACAAGAGCATCCCGATAAATTCAGCAATAAAGAAGTCAAGACATCCTCATCCAAGATTCTCAAAATATTAAGTCGAATAAAAACATTCTCAAAATATCAACATGACTCAAATGGCCTTTTGAATCGTTTCAAACGTCTTTTTGATAAATTCAGTCTTGAACTACGCCTTAGATTATCATTTGACATAAAGGACGAATTGACAGCAGAATCAATTTCCCGGATTATCTTACTGCTCAACTGGCTGTTCTATATACGTAGAGTCCATGAACTTAGATCTGAGATTGATGATTTAGAAACCAATCTATCTCAACTTAATGCTGATGCCTTAATGAAGTCTCTGACTGAAAGTTCAATGGAAGTCCTTAAAGCCTCTTTAGCCCACCGATATAAGGCAGAACGACCAATCATAGATTCTGTAAAGGATTTATTCAACAATGGGGAATCTGTATTAGCCGATTATCCTATTATACTTAGTACCACATTCTCATCAAAGACCTGCTTCAATAGTGACACCATCTTTGACTATGTCATTATGGACGAAGCATCTCAGGTTTCAGTTGAAACCGGCTTATTAGCTCTGACATGCGCGAGAAATGCTGTTATTGTAGGAGATACCATGCAACTGCCGAACGTGATTACCGAAGATGATAGATTAAAAATGGATGAGATTAGGAAATCAACAAATATCTCCGATTCATATGATGCCTCCAATCACAGCTTCTTAAGCTCTGTATTAGCGACAATTCCTAACGTTCCGGAGACGCTACTTCGTGAACATTATCGTTGTCATCCCGATATAATCAACTTTTGCAATCAGAAATTCTATGGCGGAAATCTGCTCATCATGACAAAGCGGAGCGATATCAAGAAACATCTGTTAGTTCTTACGACCGCTCCCGGACAGCATTGCAGAGGTCATTATAACCAACGTGAAATCGATGCAGTGAAAATTGAGCTAATGCCGTTGCTTGATAATTTCAAGGATACGGGTATAATCGCACCATACAATAGTCAGGTTAATCAATTTCATTATCAGATTCCCGAAATTGAAGTAGCGACAGTGCATAAATATCAAGGGCGAGAAAAAGATACCATAATTATGAGTGTTACGGATGATTCTATTACTGAATTTGCCGATAACGCTAACCTTCTGAATGTAGCAGTCTCTCGAGCTAAAAACAAATTTTGCCTTGTTGTAACCGGTAATCCACAGGAACTTAACGGTAATATTCATGATCTAATCAATTACATCAAATATCAGCAAGGGATTGTTATACAGAGTAAACTTCGTTCAATCTTTGATTATCTTTTTTCTCAAATTCAGGCTTATAATCGCGATAATGAGCCTGTATCTGAATACGATTCGGAAAATCTGACTTTTGATTTAATTGAGAATATCCGAACAAATTATCCTCACCTGTCTCACATCAAGGCTCTTTGTCATTATCCTATGCAGTATCTTATAAACGATACACAGGGCTTATCAGAACGGGAGAGAAAATATGCTCTGCATCCATCAACGCATATTGACTTTTTAGTCATCAACCGAGTTACGAAAGAGCCTCTTCTTGCGGTTGAGACAGACGGTTATAGCTTCCATAATGAAAAGACTGAACAGTTTCAAAGAGACCGCATGAAAGACAGAATCCTTGAATCATTCGGTCTTCCACTACTGCGGCTTTCAACAGTAGGTCATGGTGAAGAACAAAAAATTGTTGACATACTAAATAAAGGAATTAATAACAATAATGGAATATAGTAAGAAATATCAGGAGCTTGTGGAGTTGTCGCATAGCGAAAACCCTGAAATAAAAGATAAGGCTGATGCGTGGCTTACCAGTATCGGACTGCAAGGTGCAGCCGAACTGAAGGTTTCAGCGTTTTTGCTTGATTTGGCAATCAGAAACGTAAAGGGCGAAATCTCCCGTGACGAAGTAAGCCAACGGTTAAAGGAGCACTATGGCGATACAGTATTTGTAGAGCCTAAATCTGGACTTGATGGTAGATATGAAATCATCCCTCCCGATTCTCCAAGAATAAAGGAGATTGAAGAATACAATCGTAAACTCCGCCCGGCACTATATGCCGAACTTGACAAGAGAAAGAAAAGAGAGAAGATCTCTTCGGAGGATTCTCAGACAAATTGATTTTCGATAATCATTATGCAAAAAGCTCCAAACCGATAATTGTGGGGTTGGAGCTTTTTTCAGATTTACTTCCTTGTTGTTTCGATTTGTTTCAGGATTTTTGTCCTGACTTGCTCGAATGACAAGGGCGTGAAATTGTTATTGTCAACTCCGACATCAAGTTGAGTCGGATAAAGATACTGGAGACGCCTGGCATCTATTCCGGTATTGGAAGGGCGAGTGTGAACGTGTCCGAACAACTGCCACACGTCATCATTGTACCCTCCCTCAAAACACAGGTAGGGATAGTGGCTGAGGTAGATTTTCTTTTTCCCTATCTCTATGCGCATCGCCATTGCAACATGTTCAAAGCGTTCGATAAAACCGTGCCTGATGTTTTTGAGATCGTGATTACCGAGAATCAGATAAATCCGGCCGTTGAGTCGATTAAGAATCTTATTCCACTCTTCTGCGCCTCCAAGGCAAAAGTCTCCAAGGTGGAACAATGTATCGTCTTCACCGACAACACTATTCCAGTTGTCTATCATCGCCTCGTTCATCTCATCAGTGCTTTTGAAAGGACGCTGACAATATTGGATGATATTGGTATGATTGAAATGGGTATCCGATGTAAAAAACACCTTATCCCCGTCAAATTTGTAGTTCATTGTCTTCAATTTCTATTATGGCATCCCGGCGGAAACTGGTTTGCTCTCCGTGGAATGTATAGCCCAACTGATTGCATATACACCGGGTATTGCCTATTATTTTGTTTATGTTTCGATGTGAATGACCGTATATCCAATAGTCTATACGACTGTCGGCTATATAGTTGCCCAATTCCACGGTGAATGCGCCGTTGATTGGACTTCTTTTGAACTCATCAGCCATCAGCGCAAAAGACGGCACGTGGTGAGTTGCGACAATCACGTGTTGAGCGTTGCTTTCAGCAACACTCCGCTCAATGAATTCGCGGCACATTTCATGTTCCTGATTGAAACGTTGTGTAGAAAGTCGGAACTGTCCGTTGCGTATTCTATGGAAATCGGTTACACCTCGCTCGGTCTGGAATTCCTCGTAGGGAGGAATTTTTGCCCAAAGAGTAGATGCTATAAGCTCTATATCTTGAGATATGGGAATAACACAGTTATAGACCGCCTTTACATTTGGGCGAATGTTGAGTTGCCAACCTTCGTGAAGCTCGTTAATGTTAAAACCTTTATAGAGCTCGTGATTACCGGGAATGACTATTGTCTGCCGGAAGTTCTCGGCACACCAACCCCAGAACGGATGCCGTTCGTAGTTTTCATCTCCGAGATAACCAATGTCACCGGCAAGAACGAGTACGTCGCCGACGGGCAACAAGGGATTATCTTTGAGCCATCTGCAGTTTTCATGAAACTCCAGATGTAAATCAGATGCGTATTGGATTTTCATACATTTTTTGTTTAGTTGTTGAAACGTTAGTACTTACTGTGTCCGCAGCTAATCGTGGTGGAGAAGGTTAAACCAATATGGACACAAAAAACAACTGTCGGGAAGTTGGTAAAGACTTTCCGACAGTTGGTGTATTTCAGTTCGTCTGTTTTGACGATTAATTTATCTCGGTAGAGCCACTGAAACAACGCAGTCGGGAATTTCCGCGTAATGATGTAGTATTTGCTGACAGCACACAAGGCATGCTTTCGGAGCGTTTTAAGCTCTGAATGCCTGTTGTAGTTGGTATATTATAATGCTGTCTAAACATCTGTTTCAGAATTTGTGGGCGCAAAGTTAATACTTTTTCACAATTCAACCAAATTATTTTTAGAATATGAATACTTTACGCCTAATCTCGTTCATAAAAGTACAACATATAATACTCTATTCGTTCCAAATACTTTTACTGGGCAACTGTATTAATGAAAGTATGCTTTATCATACGGGCCAAGCCGAAATCCCGGTGCATGTAATTTCTCGTAAATTGTTAAATTTGTGTCATGAAAACATCGGAAGCATTCTGGATGTTCTTGCCCCAGGGGCTGGACGAACTGTTTGAGATGGTGCGCTTCGAACGCACAGAACAGGCATATGACATATGGCTTGATGAGAAAAAGAAACTCTCTGACGAGGACTGCCGTAATCCGAACATAGTCGCGCGAGGCTATACGGAATACGTTACAATACAGGACTATCCGCTTCGAGGTCGCCCCGTATATCTCCACATGCGCAAGAATAAGTGGTGGGACAAGCAGACCAATGATATATTCTCATACAACCTCGAACTCCCCAACGAGGAAGGCACACGACTCAGCTCCGAGTTTGTGGCTTTTTTAAAAGATGAAGGTGGAGACGACAGCCCTGTCGATTAAGCATATAGCGCAGATGTACTGCGTCAACGGCAAACATTTTGCCGACTTGTACCGCAATAAGATAAGCGGTTACGCCGACTGGTGCGACCGGGAGCTTGGTTGTGGGTTCTATTTCAATGCCGCCAATATTGGTCCGTACATGAGCCTTGACGAGACGTGTCTGAGCAACGGCGAGGTATGGACGTTCCTGACCAACAAGGACGGCCACGGATGCAAGGGAACACTTGCGGCAGCCATTCCTGGAACAAAGAGTGACGAAATTATATCCATACTCATCGGAGCTATGGGGAAATCAATCAGACGCAGGGTCAAGGAAGTGACCTGCGATCTTTCGCCGTCAATGATGCTTATCGCCGCAGAAGTGTTCTATAACGCCCATGTTGTCAACGACCGTTTTCATGTCCAACAGGTCTATAATGAGGCCGTTGACGAAATCCGCATCGACATTCGCCGACAGCTCATCGCAGAGGAAAACAACCGCGACAAGTCCGAACCGCCGGTAACGTACTCCAACGGAGAGACCATGCGCCAGATACTGGCCCGCAGCAAGCATACGCTGATGATATCGCAGAACAAATGGTCTGACATACAGCGCCATCGTGTCAACATACTGTTCAAATACTATCCAATATTGAAGGCTGCATACAGCCTTGCGATGGAGCTGCGCAAGATTTTCAACGCTAAAATCTCACCGACAAAAGCCATGGGTCGGATGAACAAGTGGTATGAAAAGGTAATGGCATTGGGTAACAACAATTTCCGCTCTGTCATCAAGACATTCAAGAACCACGCCCCAACTATCCTGAACTACTTCCGTCGTCGTGCGACCAATGCTTCCGCCGAAGCATTCAACTCTAAAGTCAAGATTTTCCGCTCGCAAATGCGCGGCGTCAGAGACCGAGACTTCTTCATCTTCCGCCTGGTCAAACTGTACGCTTGAATATTTAACACTTCGGTCTACTCAATTTAACATATGCACCGGGATTTCGGCTTGACCCTATCATACTCTTATTTGGTTGCGTCAGGATTTCTTGCTATATTTGCACAAAAGTTCACTATGTCATACTATGGAGCTTAAAGATATAATGAAGCAACGTAGGGAAATCCTATCCCTCACACAACAGGATCTCGCTGAAATGGCGCAGGTCGGAGTTGCCACAATCAAGGATATTGAGCGTGGCAAGGGAAATCCTGCACTAAACACCGTAAAGAAGATTCTTGAAGTGCTTGGTATTGAGATAGATTATAAGGTACGACAGACTATATAATTACCGTTGACAGATGAGAGAATTAGCAGTATATTACAATGATACAGAAGCCGGAATACTTACTGAAAAATATCCCGGTGCAGACTATACGTTCCAGTACAAAGAAGACTATATAAATTCCGCATTGCCTCCGATTTCAGCGACTTTACCCAAGCAAAGCACCGCATTCAATTCCGAGCATCTTTTCCCATTTTTTTCTAATATGGTTCCTGAAGGAGCCAATCGACGGGTTATATGCCGTTCGCTAAGAATTGATGAGAATGATTTTTTCGGGATTCTTGAAGCTATGGCCGACAAAGACTTCATCGGAGCGGTAAATATAAGGAGGATTAACAATGACTGAAATAAAAAACTGTCCGTCCCTACTTTTAGATGGCTTTAATACATATAGCCCCAAAGCGACAAAAATGCTCTTTAACGGAGTAAAGGTAAATCCTATTCTCAATTTTGATATTGATGAATTTAGAAATGCCGGTGAGATTGCCGATGCGATGCACCGTATTTCTGTCTCCGGTGTGCAAGAAAAATTCCCTGCAATAATTAAATCGGGCGAAATCAGAATTGCGGGGGACGATGAACGCTCTACTCATATCCTGAAACCTGCACCTTGGGATAAAACGCTTCGTGATCGCAAACTTATTCCAGCTAATGAGCATCTGACCATGCAGATAGCATCGCAGGTCTATGGCATACATACAGCAGCTAATGGATTGTGTTTCACACCCAAAGGTCAGCCGGTATATATCACACGCCGTTTCGATATTCTGCCCGACAGCTCAAAACTGCCGATGGAAGATTTCGCTTCGTTAGTCGGCAAAAACGAACAGACCGCCGGCCTTCATTTCAAATATAATGGTAGCTACGAGGATATTGCCAAGGCAATTCGGGCAAACGTTGCCGCATGGATGGTTGATATGGAACGATTCTTTGAATTAGTCGTATTCAACTATATTTATGCAAACGGCGATGCTCACCTTAAAAATTTCTCACTGATTCTTAATGGGCAAGATTACCGTTTAGCTCCCGCATACGACCTTCTGAACACCAGCCTTCATGTGAACGGAGATGATCTTGGGCTTGACGGAGGACTATCACCCGACATTGAGAAAAGTGATGTATTTGAAAGAACCGGTCATCCCTGCCGTCTTGACTTTGAAAGATTCGGCAACAAAATCGGCTTGGTAAATAGACGTATGGATAAAATCCTCAACAAGTACACCTCCCTACCCGATGGCGCAATAAAACTCATTGCCCAAAGCGACCTCCCAGACAAAGCTAAGCGCAACTACACCCGTATCGTCAACGAGCGAATAACCCGATTTATCAGAGAATCAGAGTGATTATTGTAGAGAATCGTTTTTTCTCATTTTTCGCCAGTTTTGTACGGCGCGGAGCAAGACTATGAATGTTAAAATTTGGATATTACTTTGATAATCGGGAGATTATGGCTAACTTTGTATTGAGTCACTGTTGTCGGTTTGGCAAATGCGGCTTGTAACGATTTAAGCAGCAGACGGTTAACTACTTACAAACGTAGAAAATGCACGTCACTTGTACGGATTAGAATTATACCCATCTGTATATCAATAAATTAACCGCTTCTTATCGGAACGTTTGTATTCTCGAAACCTATTGCCTCCCAGACATATTGATGTTCTGAATCCTCGATTTTTAGGATAAGACCGGGTAGCCCTCCGAATTTATAAGGTCCGAATGGCAAAGGTATATCAGATGTGAACCACGCCGTGTATTTTCGTCCGGCAAACTCACAGGAGGCTTTACTGCATTCATAATCGAGAATAGACTCGATTTCATCAGGTAAGAACTCCCATTTGATTACAGGGACGGAATCGGAATAGTCAAGAAATGTCGATATGGAGAGGCGATATTTCAAATCCGCAGTAGTACCGCGTATGGGTCTGATGATTTCCAAAGGCCACGGGTTACCCGACACATTGGAATATGAATCAGCTCCACGACGGATTTGCTCAGTAGCCAACGAATCGAAGTGATTGATTATGTCGCTGTAATCTTTGACATTGCGTTTGCCAATCTGTACGATTCGCGTGTCGTTGAAGATGTCCTTTTGGTCAGGGTGGAATTTGTATTTTAACGAATATGTCACCTTATATCGGGCGGTATCTACAGGCGTAGCCCGGTCGATAATTCGTGAGCAGGTTTCCTGTGCAGCACTTGTTATCCACATGAAAACAAAAAGTAGTGATAAAAGATATTTCATAACGGTGTATTTTAGAATATTCTGCATCGGATTTTGAGTAACACACTGCGAGCGCGTATGTTGTAGATTGCCTTTGACTCAGTTAGAGCTGACAGGTTAGAGTAGATATACGATTTTCGGTTTAGCAGGTTGTCGCATGACAGCATAAAACTGAAACGCTTTATGGTGTACTTCGCCTCGGTGTTGAGCAGAAGGAAAGACTTGTCACCGTCGTTGAAATTGTTGTAGTAATGGTAGAGCGATGTGGTCAGTGTAACACCTCCGGGAATCGTAAAGTCGAGAGAAGCCTTGTTCGTTACAGTGCGCAGCCACGGAAATCTGTCGTAGCCTTTCTGCTGTGTCGCCGACTGTGAATAATTGCCTTGATAAGTCACACCCAGCCATTTGAACGGTGTCAGGCTGAGGTCGGCGTTCACTCCTATGCTGTTGCCGTAGTAGCGCAACACCTCGTCCTGAATGAGCAACGGACTGTCGTAATAGGAGTATGTAACCGAGGCTCCGATTTTCAGCCGTCGCCAGTCAAATCCCTGACTTGCATGGATTTTAGCCGAAAGCATATCGCCCGTTTCTTTTGTACGTCTGCTGATGGTATGCTGGACCATCCCGTCATAGTACGAACCGTAAAGCACTTCGGGCGATTGTCTGTTCCAATAAACCTCCGCTCCGGCAAAGCTCATTGAAAGAATATTTTTGAAATCATATCCTAAAGAGTAGTGCTGATTCATACCCTCGTAAAGCCCTGCCACATCGTAAGCCGACAACTGACGGTAAGATGTCAGTATGTGACCCGAATATAGAGTTTCAATCGATGGTGTCATATAGTTCAGCATTGCCGATGCTTTGAGGTTATGGCTGCTGTTTAATTTGTAGGAGAAGTTGAGCGACGGCTCGACGCGTAAACGATTTTTGTCGGTAATGTTGTCGTCAAGTCTGTTGTTTAACAGGAATAGTCTGTATTTCATCGGCATATATAGCGAGGCATGGATTTTTCGAGCGCTGAACATTATTTCAGCCCCCATGCCTGCATCGAGATGATCGAGAGCGAGATTGTTGCCGACGGCATCAAGACGGCTTTCGAGTGAATTGTGGTGGTAGTTGACTATCGCTGACGGGTGGAGGGTGAAATTGCCGATTTTGAAGGCCGAAAGTAATCCGGCACTGTTTTCCGTGGATATGTTTCTGAAATCCACGTGCTGATACAGCATACCTCCGGGTATCAGTTCTGTGAACAGATTGGGCGATACCGAAAGACTGTGGGGACGTTTTTCCACGTTGATAAGCGATGAGATCTCAAATCCACGGTCGGCGTAATTGCGGTGTGTTGCATGGAATTTGTTCAGAAGGCGGTATGTATCAGTTTTTCCTGTCTGACTGATTTTGTCGCCTTCGGCAAGAATTCTGCTTTCGGCGTCGGTTGTGCTCCAGTCAAACTTCAGCTGCTCTTTGAGATAGTTTTCATTTCCGTTGTTCATATATGTAAAATCACCGTATGCTTTCTGCATTCGTGCGATTCCATACATTGTTTCGTCAACGGTGTTCATTCCGCCGTCAGGCAGATAATTGGTAGTCGATGAATAGCTTTGTCTCGTGTCGCGGTCGTTCAGATAAGCGGCGTTGATACCGAACTCGCCGGACTTGCCTACACGATATACATTGTTGAATGTGGCGTTGTGCGAGCGGTTGAAATAGTAGAATCGCTTGTCGATACCGGGAGCTGACGGCATGGATATCGACGAAATGTTGTTTGTGCGTGAATAATCATTATCGAAGGAATAGAGTTCCTGCGATAAATCCTCGCCGGTGTTATTACCTTTGTATGTAGCAAGAAACTGGCTGTTGCGTCGGAAATACGTTGCTATCGCGGAGTTGTTCCAGAGTCCTTCGTCGCCGTAGCCGCCTCCGAGTGTTGCAATAAGGTTGAACACGCCCTTGACTCCTTCTTTGAGCCTCAGGTTGATGGATGCCTGCTCTTCAGGGCGCAGTCCTTTGAGTGCCTTTATGTCCTGATGGTTTTCAAGCACCTGCACGGTTGCGATGTTGTTGGGGTCGATATTGTTTGTGGCTATACCGTAATGCCCTTTCATTAGGTCAAGTCCTTCTATATAAAAATTTTTGATAGGCTTGCCCTGATAGGACACCTGTCCGGCATCCGAAACGGTGATGCCCGGCATTTTTCGAAGCACATCGGCAACCGATTGGTCGGTCTGAGAGAGGAACGACGCTACGTTATAGTTGATAGTGTCGCCTTGCGAATAGACTTTCTTTGATCTCACGACCACTTCCTTAAGCTCTACGGTGCGTTTTTCGACTTTGATGTCATGGCTGCCGCTGCGGTTGGGGACTGTAATCTGGATGGGTGCGATTTCAATCCCCGACGCTTTCAGAAGGAGACTGTCGCAACCGTGGTTGACGGTTATTTCAAAGCAGCCGTTTTCATCAGTGAAAGCCGAGGTCAGTATGTTTTTTGGAGAGTTTGATGGATAAGCGACGATTGTGACCAAATCCGCAGGGCTGCCATCGGCGGTTTTTATCTTTCCGCTGATAACCGTCTCGGCCATTGTTGAAAGGGCAATTATGCCGGACAGGTAGGATATGATGATACGATGGTTCATTTTGGTTGGAATAATATCACAAACTTCGCAATAAAAAATGAAAAATCTCTCAACAAATGTTGAAATTACGCAAATAGATAAGTTAATTGGCTGCTTAATTAGTCTGATTTTCTGAGACGACTTAAATGGGTTGGAGTGATGTTGAGGAATGATGCGATGTCCTTGAGAGGGAATATCGCGAATAGATCGGAATGTTTTGTGATGAGTTCGTCGTATCGTTTCTGCGCATTCTTTGTGTGAAGGCTTATATAGCGGTCATAGAGAGTGTCGAAAAGAGCAACATTTGTGGCTGCTACAATGTCGCGCAGTGATTCGTCGGTCTCCAACCGTGTTTCAACATCCTTGGTCGGTATGCAGAATATCTCACAGTTTGTGACTGCAACAATTGATATGCGCGACTTTTCGCCGAGCAATGAAAAGGGGAAGTCAGCGACGAATCCTCCGGCAAATTCAAGACCGACAACATGCTCAGTACCATCGGCTGAATATGCGACATATTTTAACGCTCCGCTTTTGATATATCCGATATACCGGGCCACTTCGCCGGCTGATATGAATTCTTCTCCTTTTGAGAATTGACATATCGCACCTTCTTCTACGCAAAGATTACGCCAGAAGGAATGGTCGATGTTGTCATAATATGTATTGAAGTTCTCGTGCATTAGCAGACAGGTTAAAGTTTTTCTCGTTTTTCGATAGTTAACTGTGATAATTGTAGGTTTGTCTTGCCGACGCTTTAGTCGTGTAACTAATCGCACAAAGATAACGAAAAAATTGAGATTTCCTATTCTGTTATGATGATAAAATTGCGCATAGGTCTGAAATTTAACATGATGTGTTGAATTATTGTTGATTTAAGCTGTTTTATAGTAGCTATTCGCTGAATAGTCGTTACTCTTAATCATGGTTGAATATGTTATAAAAATGCACCATGCCGTCCGGAATGAGCCGGACGGCATGGTGCGGATGATAAGTTTAGGAGGGCTGTGTAGCCTTTGATATTTAAGACTATACTATGATTTAAAATATTTTAATCGGTGGGATGTAGCGTTTGGGCTGCTTTTTGATGTCGAGAAGGAGAGTGTCGACATCCGCAGCACAATTGTTGAGGTTGTGGTAGAGCGACGGGTCGTTGAGAAGCAGACCGAGGGTCGAATTGGTTGAGTTAAGCTGTTCGGTCGCGAGATCGAGATGCGAAGTGATGCGGTTGATGTTGCGCATGGTCGAGTCGAGGGGCATATCCTTCAGGTCTTCGGAAAGCACGGCGAGAGCCGATGAAATCTGTGTCAGATTGGCTGAAATCTCCTTGACATTCGACATTGTTCCATTAGCATTGTTGATTAGCATTGGGACACCCTTCATGGCTGAGTTGAGATTGTTTGTCGACACCTCAAGATTAGCCATGATATTGTCGAGGCGCTTGATTGAACTGATAAGAGCGGGATCGGTAGTGACTGCTGTGAGAGCCACGACAAGTGAGTCGATGTGAGGAGCGATGGTCATGATCGACGGCATCAGTTCCGAGCTGAGTTTGTCGACCATTCCTCCTGTGGTCTCGCCTTCGAGCTTAGCGCCGACTTCATAATATTGAGTTCCGGGAGCCATGCGCAGTTCGATGCTTGAGGTTCCGAGCATGTCGGTGACAATGGCGGCCTTTGTGCCTATGGGTACTTTAAGCTGCTTGTCGAGGCTGATTTCCACGAGTACATGACCCGGATTGTCATACTCATAGTTTATTTCGCGGACGAGGCCGATTTTGTAGCCGTTGAGCGTCACGGGGGCAGACTGTGTAAGGCCGGCCACATTGGTGTAGGATGCGTAGTAGTAGTTAGCCGACTTGAACACGTTGATTCCCTTCAGATAGTCAATTCCGAAGAAGAGGATTAGCAGCGATAGCAATACGCTTGCTCCGATGATCAGTTCCTTAGATAGTAGTTTTTTCATAATCGGTTTGGTATGGTTCTATGGCCTTGTGGCTGATTCGGATGAGAGTTTGGAGTTACTTGACTGTTATTTGTTCTTATGGTTTATGTTGACAGCTATTTGATTCGTTTGCCGTCGCGGGTTCTGATGATGAACGCGTCGGGAAAGCGCTTCTTTATTTTTTTTAGGTCGGAAGCCGCGTCGGGTTGCGTGCGGTATGTGCCGTAGGTGTATTTGAACGACCCTCCGTCTTTATAGAAATCAATCGGAGACAGTCCTTTGAGTCTTGAATCCTTGTTTCTGAGTTTGGTCGGAGAGGTGAGAAACTGGATTTTATATATTATCTGCCCTTTGGTCGGAGTGATGTCTGTCCGTGTCTTCTTTTCAACAGTGGCAGCTTTTTTGTCGGCTTCGATTTCTCGTTGGGCTGTCTGGCGCTCGGCCTTGCGTATGTCGCTTGTGGTAGGCGATGCCTTGTCGACAGACTTGACGGTGTTTTTGCGGTAGCGTTCGATGCCACGGAAGATTGCAAGGGCAAGTTTCTGCTGTCCGCTTTCGGAAGCCATGAATTTTTCCATGGCCGGGTTGCAGATAAAATCAAGCTCGACAAGAATTGCAGGCATGGTTGTGCCGACAAGCACCCAGAACGGTTCTTGGCGTACACCGTTGTTCTTGCGACCGGCTGTGCGCACAAGCTCATTCTGAACCGCCTCGGCGAGTGCGATGCTCTGGTCCATGTTGGTGAGCTGCATCATCTCGAAGGCTATATAGCTTTCGGCCGATGAAGGATCGAAGCCTTCATAGGTGGTAGTGTAGTCAGGCTCGAGCTTTATCACTTCATTCTCTCGCATGGCAAGGCTCAGGTTAGTGTCGCTTTTGCGTAATCCGAGAGTATAGACGGCCGCACCATTGATTGTGTTGTGTAGGGGCGATTTCTTGTCAATGGAATTGGCGTGGATTGACACGAAGATGTCGGCGTGTTTACGGTTGGCCATTTCCGAGCGGCCTTTTAGCGGAACGAAGAAATCGCCGTCTCGGGTCATTTCGACTCTGGCATTTTTCATGTCTGATTCGATGAGTTTGCGCAGTTTCTTTGCTACCGCAAGGTTGACGGTCTTTTCGTTGGTCCGTCGGCCGAGCGCTCCGGCATCCTTGCCTCCGTGGCCCGGATCAATCATTACGATAAATTCCCTGTCGGTCTCGGCGCGGGAGACAACAGGCAGGAGCATAATGATGATAAATAGTCGTATGATACGTGTCAGTGACATAAGTGAAAATCTTAGCCAAATTTTGGGCAAAGTTAGCAAAACTATCCCTAAATGCCTCTTATTGGACTGAATTTTGTGAGTAAATGCCAAAAAATAGCTACTTTTGAACAATCATACCCATACCTTTTGTTCAATAATGGATGTGTTAAATAATTATTTTTAAGCTTCAACCGGTGTATTCCGATTCAAAATTTAATTTTATGAAGAAACAGCAAGTCTCCACCTATATAATATATATGCCACTGTTATGTCTATTTATTCTTGCCGGGCTGGCAGGAGCGTCAGTATTGACCGGTTGTTCATCTGCCGGTTCTGACCCATCCGTCAAGGTCGGACGTCTTGACCATGTGTTCCGCGATGGATGGCCTTTGGCCGACGGATTTATTGCCCCGGCCGAAGCGTTATTCAAAGTGTCGGGCTATGGCAGTCTGAATGATTCGACATATACTGCATATATGTCGAATCCGTCAGTGAGAATACATGAGACTGCCGTAGATTCACTGTGGGAAAATACAGACAGGCTTGAATCGCAGCTCGGGACGGTGAAAGCTCACTATGCAAGGCTTTTTCATGATAAGAGTTTTCCGTCGGTCTATGCCGTCATATCTCCGTTCAGACAGTCGGTTTTTACGGTCGATACTTTTTTGTATGTAGGTCTCAATCACTATCTTGGAGAGAATTATCCTCCGTATGGATATTTCCCGGACTACCTGCGTGTGCGCAAGATTCCTGCGCGTGTCATTCCGGATATTGTCGAGACATTGCTGCATCGTGATTTCCCATACGCGCCGGAAGGTGATTATCCGACTGTGCTGTCCCGGATTCTATATGAAGGGGTGCTTGTCGAGGCCGTTATGCAGATTGGCGGGGTCAGCGAGCAGACGGCACTCGGCTATGACGATCGGCAGATGGAATGGCTTAACAAAAACGAGCATAAGCTGTGGGGAGAAATTGTGGGCCGTAAATATCTTTTCAGCAGTGATCGGCAACTTGCGTCGTCGCTGATATCGCCGGCTCCTTTCACTTCTGTAGTCGGGCCGGAAGTCCCGGGGATGGCAGGCCGGTTCATAGGTCACCGTATCATAGCGTCGCTTCTCGATAACCGTGCCGTGGCTCTCTCCGAGCTTCTGTCTCCATCGTTCTACGAGTCTCTTACAGCCTTGGCCGAGTCGAAATATAAGTGATCCGCTTTGGAATATAAAAACAAATCACTCCGGCGACAGTCCATTTCGCCGGAGTGATTTGTTTTTATGGTTCGTATGAAACTAATTTTGTTTTATGCGAATTTTGACCAGTCAACGTTACGCATGTCGCCCGACGAGAGGAACTCTGTGTGGAATGCGAGCGATGCGTGGAGAGTGTGGGGGGTCTGGCCTCCGTGAGTGCTCAGCTTGAGGTAGTCGCGGAGCAGTTCGCGGTAAATCGGATGTGCACAGTTATCGATGATCACGTGTGCGCGTTCCACCGGATCAAGACCTCGGAGGTCGGCTATGCCTTGGTCAGTTACGATGATGTCTACCGAATGTTCGGTGTGGTCGACATGCGACACCATCGGGACGATATTTGAAATCTTTCCTTCCTTTGTGATAGAGGGGCAGGAGAAGATTGAGATGTAAGCGTTGCGGGTGAAGTCGCCTGAACCACCGATGCCGTTCATCATCTTTGTGCCTGTCACATGGGTCGAGTTGATGTTGCCGAATATGTCGGCTTCGAGAGCGGTGTTCATTGCGATGACACCGAGTCGGCGGATTACTTCGGGGTTATTTGATATTTCAGAGGGGCGGAGCACAAGATGTTCCTTGAAGAATTCGATATTGTCGATCACCTCGTCCTCAACTTCGTTGCTGACGGTGAGAGAGCATGACGAACCGAATTTGCAACGGCCTTTTTTCATAAGGTCGATGACAGCGTCCTGCATCACTTCGGTATACATTTCGAATGGGGGAATTTCCTTGGCGTCTGCGAGACCGTAGAGAACGGCATTTGCTACGTTGCCTACACCTGACTGGAGAGGAAGGAAAGACGCTGGGATGCGTCCGGCGTGGAGTTCGGACATGAGGAACTTGCAGACATTGGCACCGATCTGTTTGGTGGTATCGTCAAGTGGAGTGAATGCCTTTACACCTTCGTAGTGGTCGCTCATGACTACTCCGACAATCTTGTCGGGATTGATTTTCAACACCGGAGAGCCGATGCGGTCGCTCGGCTTGAAGATAGGTATTTCGGTGCGGTGAGGAGGATCGAGGGGGAGATATATGTCATGGAGGCCATAGAGTGCATGGCGAAGTTTTTCGTTAAGCTCGATGATGATTTTGTCGGCCTTCTCTGCGATGGTGGGGACGTTGCCGACACCTGTCCCGACAACCACTGTTCCGTCATCCTGAATGTCGCTGACTTCGATGATGGCCAGGTCGAGTTTGTCGCCGAAGAATCCGTAGCGGAGTTTCTGTGCGGCTTCTGAAAGGTGAAGATCGAAATAATGAGCGTCGTGGGCGTTGATTCGTTTACGCAGGTCAGGATGGTTCTGATAGGGAGTGCGTTTGCCGATTGCATTGGCGCGAGCAAGCACTCCGTCGCAATTGTCGCTGGTAGAAGCTCCGGTGATAATGTTGATTTTGAATGGCTCGCCTTGAGCGTGTAGCTTTTCAGCCTTCGCGGCTATGGCTTGTGTGACAACTTTTGGTGAACCGGGAGCGGTAAAACCGGAAAATCCGCATTTGGCATCGTTGAAGAACAATTCAGCTGCCTCTTCGGGAGTCAGGATGGGGAATTTCATAATTTTTTTCTCTTTTTCTGAATTTAAGTGGAGGAGCGAGTTTATTGATGTATTAATTCTGTCTATAAGTGTGGATTAATGTGGAGAGTAGGGGAGCGGTCGGTCTCCGTCAGTCCGGCGTTCGGAATTTAGGCGTTATGATCGCACTGTCAATTATTGCCTGTCGCCATCGGGCATAGTGCCTTTCGGTGTCGTCATTCGGATTATTCTGTGCAGAGACCGTGGTGTCATTGATTTCGTCAAGATCAGTGAGCGTCTTCTCAGGCATTGGCGGCATTTCGAACGGTGACTGATGAAGTTCGCCGGGAAGAAACGGCTGCGGTGTCTTACGATTTTTTGTCGTGGATTTGTAAGCCGGAACTTCCTGATCGAGATCCGGGGATTGGTTTGGCCTGACATGAGGTCTCCTACCGGGCTGTTGGTTGGTGGCTGCGATGGCTCCAGCTTTGAAAAACTGCGCAAACGGATTAGCCTTTATGGTCATCAGGTCTGACGAATCAGACGGATGTGACGACTCTTCTCTCTCTTGTCTCCTTTTTTTGAGATATTCGAAGAGAGAGCTTGCGCCGATAAAAAACAGTAATAATATAATTTTTACCATTACGCGGTTTTTCGTAATTTTGCACACAAAATTAAGGAATCTTGAGCTTATTGCCAAAGAATCTACAGATTAATTATGAGCATATCACGCAAATTAAACATAGAAACCTACGGCTGCCAGATGAATGTGGCCGACAGTGAAGTCGTGGCTTCCGTCATGGAGACGGTGGGATATGACATTGTGCCTACGGTCGAAGAAGCTGACGCGGTGCTTATCAATACATGTTCGATCCGCGACAATGCGGAACAGAAAATCATTTCGCGTCTCGCCTATCTTGCATCACTCCGACGCAAACGGCCGAAAGACGCTCCAAGACTGATTATCGGTGTGATAGGCTGCATGGCCGAGCGTGTCCGCGAAGAGCTTGTAAGCCGTCACGGGGTTGATCTTGTAGCAGGGCCTGATTCATATCTCGACCTTCCAAACCTGTTTGCTTCTGTCGAAGCCGGAGAGAAGGCTGTCAACGTCGAACTGAGCACCACAGAAACCTATCGTGACATCATTCCGGCCCGTATCACAGGCAATCCTGTCTCCGGATTTATCAGCATAATGCGTGGATGCAATAATTTCTGTTCCTACTGCATCGTCCCCTATACGCGAGGACGTGAGCGTTCGCGCAGTGCCGAGAGCATTCTTGCAGAGCTTGCGGATCTCCGTGCGCGTGGATTTAAGGAGGCTACTCTGCTTGGTCAGAACGTCAACAGCTATCGCTACGTTGCTCCTGACGGACGCGAGATTGATTTCCCGGCTCTTCTTGCAATGGTGGCTGAGGCTGCTCCGGATATGCGTATACGTTTTACGACATCGCATCCAAAGGATATGAGCGACGAGACAATTGCTGTGATAGCGTCTTACGAAAATCTCTGTAATCACATCCATCTCCCCGTCCAATCCGGGTCAGACAAGGTGCTCAAGGCAATGAACAGAAAATATACGCGCGAATGGTATCTCGGGCGTATAGCAGCAATCCGCCGGGCGATTCCCGACTGCGGTATTTCAACCGACCTGTTCACCGGCTTCCATGATGAGACGGAAGAGGATTTTCAGGAGACACTTTCGCTTATGCGTGAGGTCGGGTTTGATTCATCGTTTATGTTCAAATATTCTGAGCGTCCGGGGACACTTGCGGCGCGCACGATGCCCGACAATGTGGCTGAGGAAGTGAAAATCGACCGCCTGAACCGAATGATAGCACTACAAAACGAGCTGTCGCGTGAAAGCAATGCAAAAGATGTCGGCAAGACATTCGATGTGCTTGTCGAAGGAGTGTCGAAACGCTCTAAGGAACAGTTTGTCGGACGTAATCAGCAAAACAAAACTCTTGTGTTTCCCCGTGGGGGCTATCGTGTCGGAGATACCGTAAAAGTCAAGGTGGTGGATTCATCGTCGGCGACTCTCATCGGAGAGCTTGCATGAGCTTTCCGGTTACTAAAGCATATCAGTTGTACCCACAATCGGAACACAAATGTTCCGATTGTGGGTACAACTGATAATTTTAACACTTTTTCTTGGTTTTTCCTGCCAAAATGTACTAAATTAGAGGTGCATAAGTTTATTGGTGGAAAATCCGAAGGCTTACACGCACAATCAGCAACAAATAAAATATCCATTAGAATAAAGACTGGAGGCGAATTTTAACCATGATTGATTTTGAATCATTAATATTTAATATAGACATAGACACGAGGTGTATTCCGCGTCCCGGTTCGCTTCTTGTCGCCGAGCCTTTCCTGCGGGAAAGATATTTTCATCATGCTGTCATCTGCCTTGTCGATTATGAACCGAAGGGGTCGGCTATGGGTATAGTGCTAAATAACCGTACTACCTATACTCTTCAGGATATATTGCCCTCTGTGACTGCTACGGATGCCATCCCCGTCTATTGTGGTGGCCCGATGTCGTGCGACCGGCTTTATTTCATGCACACGCTCGGAGGCCTGATTCCTGATTCGCGTGAAATAATACCGGGATTATATATAGGTGGTGATTTTGATACGGTTCTCTCAATAGTCAATGACGGTTATGCCGTTGATGGACATATTCGGTTTTTCCTCGGTTATGCCGTTGATGGACATATTCGGTTTTTCCTCGGTTATAGCGGTTGGGATATGGAGCAGCTTGACGGAGAGCTTTTGAAAAACGTCTGGGCTGTGACAGAAATACCTTCGATTGGCCGGTTGCTTGAGGGAGAGGAGGATTCTTATTGGCACAATATTGTCCGTGCGATGGGTCACAAATACAGGGGATGGCTTTATCATCCGCGCAATCTGCATTCGAACTGATAGAAAAAAACGGCCGAACCAAGAAGGCTAGGCTGCTACGAAACACCGATAGTGACATCTGTGACAGATGCGTCCGCGGGATGGTTCCGGGTCTTGGAGTCGCAGGCGAGGTCTCGTCTCCGGCAAATGTTAGCTCCCAATTGTAAATAGTCGTCATTATAAAAAGGCTTCGGGCCATCCCCTTTCACTACTATCAATAGTTTGAATTTTGAAATATGAAGTATTAAAAATAGTTAAACATGTTTTTATCGGACTGTTCACGCCTGTGGACTGTTTGGCCGATTGAGGCAAAATACCTAACTTTGCACCCAAAATCGAATCAATACAAATCACAAACTAATTAATGGCAACTAAAATCAGACTGCAACGCCATGGTCGTAAGAACTATGCGTTCTATCCTATTGTAATCGCCGATAGCAGGGCACCACGAGATGGTAAATTTATTGAAAGGATAGGTTCATATAATCCGAACACTAATCCTGCTACAGTAACTTTGAACTTCGAGCGTGCTTTGTATTGGGTGAACGTTGGTGCACAGCCCACCGACACTGTCCGCACTATCCTCTCAAACGAGGGCGTACTTCTCATGAAGCACCTTCAGGGTGGCGTGAAGAAGGGTGCGTTTGACGAAGCTGAAGCTCAGCGCCGTTTCGACGCATGGAAGGCTCAGAAGCAGCAGAGCGTAGACAAACTCCGCGCCTCTATGGCCGACAAGCAGGAGCTTGACGCTAAGAACCGCTTTGAAGCAGAAGTGGCAAAGAACAAGGCTAAGGCCGAGGAAGTGGCAAAGAAGAAAGCTGAAGCCGCTGCCGCCGCTGCTGAAGCTGAGGCTGCAGAAGCTCCTGCAGAGGAAGCTCCCGCTGCTGAATAATTATCGGCAAAATTGCAGACTCAGAGTCTGTGACAGCATAAACCCACGGTGTTTTTCCGTGGGTTTTGTTTGTTTTGAGGTTTGCTTTTGAAACGGATAAAATTTGCATAATCCGAATTTAATAGCTATCTTTGCACTCGTTAAAAAGCTACGGTATTATTGTAGGAAGTCCTGCAAACGTCCGCAAAATAGTTTCCACCTATTTGCGATTGCTGTCAGTTGAGAATAACAGCTATGGAGTGATGCTCGAGTGGCTGAAGAGGCACGCCTGGAAAGCGTGTATACGTCAAAAGCGTATCGCGAGTTCGAATCTCGCTCACTCCGCAAAATTAAAATCGCTGAAAGTCAGATAAAACTGCACTTTCAGCGATTTTCTCGTTAGCCCGGTAATGAGTTTTTGCCAGTTTACATTGCTGTTAGTCGCAACGGAATATATCTCTTGTATATACTTTGTCGATTACGTCATCAAGACAGGCATCATAGCGGTTTGCCAAGATTGACTGTGACATCTGTTTGAATGAAGCCAAGTCGTTAACAATAATCGAACCAAAAAATGTAGAACCATCCTCAAGGGTTGGCTCGTAGATTATGACTTTCGCACCCTTTGCCTTGATGCGTTTCATGACTCCCTGTATTGAAGACTGGCGGAAATTGTCGGAGTTAGACTTCATTGTCAGGCGATATACACCGATGGTGCATGGTTGTTCGTATTCTGCATTATACTGACTGTTTGAAGAGTAATAGCCTGCCAAGTGAAGTACTTGGTCAGCGATGAAGTCTTTGCGGGTGCGGTTGCTTTCAACTATGGCGCTCATCATGTTCTGAGGAACGTTGGCATAGTTAGCGAGGAGCTGTTTAGTGTCTTTGGGAAGACAGTAACCGCCGTAGCCGAATGACGGGTTGTTGTAGTGGTTGCCGATGCGCGGGTCTAATCCGATTCCATTGATAATAGCTTTGGAGTCAAGGCCCTTTACTTCGGCGTATGTATCAAGCTCGTTGAAGTAGCTCACACGCAGGGCAAGGTAGGTATTGGCAAAAAGCTTAACCGCTTCCGCCTCTTTCAGCCCCATGTAGAGAGTATCGATGTCAGGCTTTAACGCGCCTTGTTGTAACAGTTCGACAAATATGCGAGCAGCTTTGTCGAGTTTTTCGATATCAGCGACCTTTTCGATTGCTTCGTTCTCTTCGGCAAACAGTGGTTGGTTTATTAGCTTGGGGATTCCTGCTATTATGCGGGAAGGGTAGAGATTGTCGTAGAGTGCCTTTGATTCGCGAAGGAACTCAGGGAAAAATAGCAGATTTAATATCTTGACACCCTTGGCCGCATATCTGACATAGAGATTTCGGCAATATCCCACCGGGATTGTCGATTTTATGATCATCACTGCTTTGGGATTGACAGAAAGCACAAGGTCAATGACATCTTCGATATGGTGGGTGTCGAAATAGTTTGTTACAGGATCATAGTTCGTCGGTGCGGCTATGACAACGAAGTCTGCGTTGCGATATGCTTCTGCACCATAGAGTGTGGCGGTCAGGTCAAGAGCCTTTTCAGCGAGATATTTTTCAATGTAGTCATCCTGAATCGGGGAAATGCGGTTGTTGATTTTTTCGACTTTTTCAGGGATGACATCTACGGCGGTCACGTGGTTGTGCTGTGCGAGTAGTATCGCCACGCTCAGACCGACATATCCTGTACCGGCGACTGCAATATTGTATTTTTTCATAGGGCTTGATTAAATGTTTCAGAGATTATAGAATTCCTTGAACCATGCAACAGTTCTGTCGATACCTGATTGTAGTGGTGTCGACGGACGGAAGCCTGTGGCTTCGGCAAGGGCTGACGAGTCGGCGTATGTCTGATAGACATCCCCCTGCTGCATGGGGAGGAAGTCTTTTTGAGCCTCGTGCCCGATTGAATTTTCGATGCAATGGATGTAGTCCATTAGGCGTGTTGGCTGGGAATTGCCGATGTTATATATGCGGTATGGAACGGATGATGTTGCCGGATCAGGATTAGTCTCGTCCCAGTCTTTATTACCCTGCGGAATTACGGAGGTTATACGGACGATTCCTTCAACGATGTCGTCGATATAAGTAAAGTCGCGCCACATGTCGCCGTTGTTGAACACTTTTATCGGTCTGTCGTGGAGAATTGCGTCGATAAACAGGAATGGCGACATGTCGGGGCGTCCCCATGGTCCATAGACGGTGAAAAATCGCAGACCGGTGGTCGGGAGTCCGTAGAGTTTTGAATAGGCATGAGCCATAAGCTCGTTTGATTTCTTTGTGGCGGCATAAAGTGACACCGGGTGTGCGATACCATCATGTTCCGAGAAAGGAATTTTGCCGTTAAGACCATATACGCTTGAGGATGACGCATATACCAGATGACCTACGCCGTTGTCACGGCATCCCTCAAGAATGTTTATGAACCCATCGACATTACTTTCGATATAGGCATGCGGGTTTGTTATGGAATATCTTACTCCGGCTTGTGCCCCGAGGTTGATTACTGTGTCAAAATTTCCGTTGGCAAAAAGCATTTTCATAGCCTCGGTGTCTTCGAGGTTCATGCGGATGAAGCGGTAATGCTCGCCATACATTGAAGATTTGGTGAATTTATACCATTTTTCAGCCTCTTCCCGGGCTATTCCTGCTTCCGAGAGACGTGCATATTTCAGACTGTGGTCGTAATATGTATTGATATTGTCAAGACCTGTGACATTATGTCCGAGTTCGGCAAAGCGTCTGACTACGTATGAACCAATAAATCCCGCTGCGCCTGTTACTAGAATGTTCATAAAAAGTGTATGTGTGTTTAATTGGGGATAAAAGTTAGCTGAAACGTATTTGTGCTTCTTTATAGGAGTCGAGTGAGCCTATGTCGAAGCGTCCGGCCGGCATGGGCCATGCGTGGAGGGCAGAGGTCTCGGTAAGGTAGTGGGCAAGATTTCCGGGGGCATCGAACCCGCATCCGTGGTCAAGACATTCTTTTATAAGAGGTAGATCGTTTTTTGAATATATGTAGAAGGGAGGTACAGCCCAGTTTGAAACAGGTGTCTCGGGTTTTTCCTGCATTTCGAGAACTTTCATTTCGTCGTTGACGGCTATTACGCCGGTGCGCTGAAGGCGTTTCAGTTCCGGTTCGTGATGGCACATGATCACTGATGTCCCTTTTTCATTGAAATAGTCGATAAATCCTCGGAGTGAGAATTCAAGGATGTTGTCGGCTGCAAGTACCATTATGTCGTCATTGATGTTACAGTCTTTGATGGCAAGAAGAAGATCGCGGACCGCACCGAGACGTTTGTCGTTTGATGTAGTCCCGTCATCAATTATGGTCACCGTTTTTTCATATGAGGTTGTTTTCAGCCATTCCTGAAATATTGGTGTGAACTTATGGTTTGTCACGATAATGTGTGAATCTATTTCAGGGAACGGGTCGATGTCATCGAGCATGCGTTCGAGGATATTTCGGTCACCGACTTTTAGCAATGGTTTTGGAAAGTTTTCAGTCAGAGGATAGAGACGTGTGGCATAACCGGCCGCTATTATTATATTTTTCATAGACTTCAGTGGATTATAATTGTAGTGATGGCATTGGTCAGAGGAAATCGACTCCGTTTGCCGGGTCGCAGAAGAAGATTTCGAATGAATCCTTGTACTGCGGATATTCTTTCAGGTATTCAGTTGTCACGGACTCACGGATTGAATCTATTTTTTCAGGATCGACGAGGGCTATACATGCTCCTTTGAATCCAGCTCCGCTGAAACGTCCGCCGAATATTCCGTCGGTCTTTCTCATTATCTTATGGAGTGATATGAGTTCCGGCGAGCCGCATTCGTAATTATTCATCGAACTTTCGCAGCTGTCAAAGACATATTGTCCGAACCGTGCGATGTCACCGGCTTCCCATGCCTCGATTCCTTTTCGGACACGTTCGCACTCGGTGAAGAAGTGGCGTGCACGGCGTGCGAACCGTGCAGGCATACGTTCGGCATATTTTTCAAGATTTTCTTCAGGCACGTCGCGCAGACGCGTGTCGGCAAGTTCCTTAAGGTGCTCTCCTTCATATGCCTGCATAATCCACGCTGCGGTCTTGCATTCCGAGACGCGCAGGTTATAGTCTGTGCCGGTCAGTTTGCGGGTGACACCGGAGAAGAAGATGCCAAGCTTGAAGGGTAGTGGTCTGGGATTGTCGCCTCCGAAGGGGATAAGGCGGTGTTCGCCTGTCTCTGTGTCGAGAAACAGAAGTTTGTCGGCTTCGCATAGCACTACGCATGCTTGATCGAGAATTCCGTTGTTGAGTCCGACATATTTCCGCTCGGCTATAGAGGCGTAGTCGATGACCTGCTGGCGGGTCAGTTCGAGGTGGTTTACCTTATCAATGGCCATCACAAAGCCACAAAGAAGGGCTGCCGACGACGACAGCCCACCTATAGGCATAGAACCTTTGACAATTCCACGTATTCCTTTGTCAAGCCTGAAATCCTGTTGCAGCGCCCAGACGGCTCCCCGCAGATAGTCGCCCCAGTTGCCTTGTTTCTCATCGACTGGTCGCTGTACATTGAACGTCATCAGACCTTCGAATGACAGAGAGGCCATCTCGACTTTTCCGTTGTCGGTTGCCGAGAACAGAAACTCTATTCCCGAATCGAAAGCGAACCCGCTTACAAGACCGTGCTGATGGTCGACATGCGCCCCCAATGGACATATACGGTAAGGCGCAAATAACTGATAAAGCGCATCGCCCTTCCCAAAGAAAGTGCGATACGCTTGGTGAAGATCATTATTGTACATTTAATATTGGAATTTTGGAGAGTTATCTGTTTTCAACAGTTCGGTAATTTTTGAGCAGGCATAGCTGTATCGCACTGATATACAATAGTTTGCATTGATATTGAATTATTGTTGCATCTTATTGATATTCAATTGAATATGCAAATTTTACCGAACTATTGTGTTTTTATACATCTCCTCATAATATTTTTCGTATTCTCCGGAGGTTATGTTGTCCATCCATTCCTGATTGTCGAGATACCAGCGGACGGTTTTTTCGATTCCTTCCTCGAACTGCAGGGATGGTTCCCAGCCGAGTTCGCGCTGGAGTTTGCGGGAGTCGATGGCGTAGCGCATATCGTGGCCGAGGCGGTCGGTGACGTAGGTGATGAGTTCGTCGGAGTAGCCTTCGGGATTGCCTAACAGACGGTCGACTGTGCGGATTACTACCTTGATGATGTCGATGTTTTTCCACTCGTTGAAGCCGCCAATGTTGTATGTCTCGGCAACCTTGCCATTGTGGAATATGGTGTCAATTGCTCGGGCGTGGTCGACGACATAGAGCCAGTCGCGTACGTTCTCGCCCTTTCCGTAGACAGGAAGTGGCTTGCGGTGACGGATGTTGTTGATAAACAGCGGTATCAGCTTTTCAGGGAACTGATAAGGGCCGTAGTTGTTGGAGCAGTTTGTCACGAGCGTTGGCATACCGTATGTGTCGTGGTAGGCGCGGACAAAGTGGTCAGAAGAGGCCTTCGATGCCGAATAGGGTGAATGCGGGTTGTATTTTGTTGTTTCGAGGAAGAACTCTGTGCCGTAAGCGTGGTGGTGTTCAGAGGAGGATGCTGTGGTTGTAAAAGGCGATTCGATACCCTCGGGGTTTGTCAGCTCAAGAGCGCCATAGACTTCATCGGTGGATATGTGGTAGAACATTTTGCCTTCATATCTTTCAGGAAGTGACTCCCAGTATTCCTTGGCGGCCTGTAGCAAGGCAAGAGTGCCCATGACATTTGTGCGGGCGAAAGTGAACGGGTCTTTAATCGAGCGGTCGACATGGCTCTCGGCGGCGAGATGTATGATGCCGTCAATCTCGTATTCCCTGATGATACGTCGCATTTCTTCAAGGTCGGAGATGTCAGCCCGGACGAATGTGTAGTTTGGCATGTCCTCGATGTCGCTGAGGTTTGCGAGGTTGCCGGCATAGGTCAGCTTGTCGAGGTTGACGATGCGGTAGTCGGGGTACTTGTTTACGAAAAGGCGCACCACGTGTGAGCCGATGAAACCGGCTCCGCCGGTTATTAGTATATTACGCTTCATTTTCTTTGAGATTTTTGATACAGGTTTTGAGAGAATCGGTCCAGTAAGGAACTTTCATGCCGAAAGTCTGTTTAAATTTAGATTTGTCAAGGACGGAGTATGAGGGACGTATCACTTTGGATGGGAACTCGTCGGAGTGGCATGGCTGTATATCGCATGAGGTGTTGCCGGCGAGTTCCGCGATGGACTTTGTGAAATCGAACCAAGAGCATACACCTTCATTGGAATAGTGGTATATGCCTTCGTTTCCTTCCATCTTCCTGTTCTCGATGATGTGGAAGATTGCATCGGCAAGGTCCTGAGCATATGTTGGCGTACCGGCCTGGTCGAACACGACCTTCAGCTGCGGTTTGGTCGATGTCAGGGCTAGCATTGTCTTCACAAAATTCCTGCCGTATTCGCTGTATAGCCATGCGGTACGGAATATGAGTGATCTAACGCCTGATTCTGCGATTTGCTGCTCGCCGTGGAGCTTGGTGAGGCCGTAGACACCCGTGGGTGTGCCCTTCTGGTCTTCCCGGCAGGGGACGTTGTATGGCTCTTTGCCGAAGACATAGTCCGTTGAAATCTGGATGAGGGTGCCGCCGTTTTCTTTTACGGCTTCCGCGAGGTTGCGGACAGCTGTTGCGTTAAGCAGTTCTGCGAGCTCGGTATCGTCCTCGGCTTTGTCCACGTTGGTGTAGGCGGCGCAGTTGACGATTACCTTTACGTCGTTATCCATAACCATCTGTCTGACAGACTTGGCATCCGTGATGTCAAGTTCTGCGACATCGGTGAAGATGTAATTGTCTTTTGAACCTTTGACGGCGTTCCGGAGGCAGTTCCCAAGCTGGCCGTTGCCTCCTGTTACAAGTATGTTCATTTTTTGTACTGGTCTATGTTGAAATCAAATGGAGAATCGAAACCGGCAAGGACTGAATGGTTTAGATCCTTTTCGGACAGGATAGCTTTCGTGGGGTCAATCAGCCAGTCTATTCCAAGCGATTCATCCTGTATCGAGATTCCGCCGTCGGCTTCCGGGTGGTAATAGTTGTCGCATTTGTACTGGAACACCGCAATGTCGCTGAGGACGGCAAATCCGTGGGCGAATCCGCGGGGTATGAAGAACTGGCGGTGGTTGTCCTCCGTGAGTTCGACGGCCACGTGTCTGCCGTAGGTTGGGGAGCCTTTGCGGATGTCGACGGCCACGTCGAGCACACGGCCTTTAACGCAACGCACAAGTTTTGACTGTGCGAACGGCGGACGCTGGAAATGGAGTCCGCGCATGACGCCGTAGGCCGAGCATGATTCGTTGTCCTGCACAAAGTCGACCGGACGCACCTTTTCGTCGAACTCCTTTTTCGAATAGCTCTCGAAGAAATAGCCACGGGCATCCTTGAAGATGCGCGGCTCGATTATGACAACTCCGGGGATTGATGTCTCGATTACGTTCATATTCAGTCAAGATTGGGTGTGTCAGTGCGGTCGATTTCGTCAACCACTTTCATGAGGTACTGTCCGTACTGGTTCTTGAGCATGGGACGGGCGATTTCAACCATGCGCTCGCGTGAGATCCATCCCTGACGGTAGGCTATGCCCTCGAGGCATGCGATCTTGAGCCCCTGCCGTTTTTCGAGCACCTCGACATAGATTGAGGCTTCGGCGAGTGAATCGTGTGTGCCGGTGTCGAGCCATGCGAAACCACGTGGAAGGGTCTGGACCTTCAGTTCGCCGTCCTTGAGGAATTCCTGATTTACGGTTGTGATTTCGAGCTCGCCACGTGCTGACGGCTTGATGCGCGCAGCCACGTCCACCACCTTGTTTGGATAGAAGTAGAGGCCGACGACGGCATAGTTGCTCTTCGGGTGCTCGGGTTTTTCCTCAATCGACAGGCAGTTGCCGTTCTTGTCAAACTCGGCCACGCCGTAGCGTTCGGGATCGTCGACCCAGTAGCCGAACACCGTTGCCTTGCCATCCTCCTCGGCTGTCCTCACTGCGTCCTTCAGCACGCCGGAGAATCCTGCTCCGTGGAAGATGTTGTCGCCGAGGACAAGGCATGCGGAGTCATCGCCGATGAAGTCCCTGCCGATGATGAATGCCTGTGCGAGGCCGTCGGGCGATGGCTGTTCGGCGTATGTGAACCTGACTCCGTAGTCGCTGCCGTCGCCAAGGAGGCGCTTGAATCCGGGGAGGTCTGTCGGGGTCGAGATGATCAGTATATCCCTGATTCCCGCCAGCATGAGGGTCGAGACCGGATAGTAGACCATCGGTTTGTCATAGATTGGGAGCATCTGTTTCGATACCCCCTTGGTGATGGGGTAGAGGCGTGTGCCCGACCCACCGGCAAGTACGATTCCTTTCATAAATATGTTATTGATATAGTTTACAGTATTGATCTGAAATATGTTTCCAAGTGTAACGACGGCCGGCAATCTCGACCATTTCCTGTCCGTTAAGGGACGTGGAATTTATATGGGAAATAATGTCGTCAGTAGATTTAAAGTAGTAAGCTTTGTTTTCTGTCGTTTCTCGGTTATAGACAACATCGCAGGCTATAATTGGAATACCGAAGAACATTGCTTCTACGAGAGACGGGTTTGTTCCACCCGCACTGTGGCCGTGCATATAGATTCCGGCATTTGAACGGAGTGCATATAGAATATCGAGGTTATAGATGGCATCAAGGATTTTTATATTGGGGTATTTTGAATAATCCTCTTTAAGTTTTCTTGAATATTCGCTGTGATTCCAGTTGCCAATGAATACCAGTGTCTTATCTGTCTTAGAGAAGGCTTCAAGAATAATGTGACTGTTATTTTCGGGCTCGATCCTGCATACGGTTATAGCGTAGTCTCCCTTTTTCAATCCGTATGTGTCAAGGGTAGAATCGATAAAATCGTCTGTAAGCTCCCGTTTCACATGGTCTCCTCCGTAGGCTATAAGTTCCGACGGCTTACCGTATGTCGTAGTTACATAATCCTGTATCCCTTTGTTGTCAGAGACTACAATATCAGCAAACTTAACAGCCATAGATTCCGACGTGCGGAGAATCCAGCGAGCCATTTTGCCCCATTTCGCTCGTCGATGTTCCAGTCCGTCGATGTTCACGATGATTTTACTACGGCACAGTGTCCTCAGGACTGGCATGAAAAGACAACCGGACACTCCCAGGACAAGGACTACGTCATATCCGCTGATTACACGGCACATTGAAAGAATGTCGTATGGAATTGACTGTGCTCCGTTGGCGTGAAGACCGACATACTTGAGTGTCGCACCTTTGTACTGAGGAAGCCTCTCGGGCATATCCTTTGATGAACAGAACACCGTGTAGTCCACATTTTCAGGACAATGGACTCCCAGCAGATTCTCGACAAGACTCTCGAATCCGCCATAATTTGCCGGAACGCCCTGCGTCCCGACGATAGCAACTTTCATTTATGTGAATTTAGTTTGATTTAGTTAACAATTCCATTTTTTTGATATACTCATCCACAACAATTTTTCTATCAAAATACTTTGCCACTTTGTTATGTGCATTCAAACCAAAATCTCTTTTTTGATTAAAAGGAAGTGATATAAATTTTCTTATAGCTTCGATTAGTGCATTTTCATCTCGTTGTTTGATGATATAGCCTGTAATACGATCATCTACGATTTCTTTACATCCACTTTTATCTGTGGTAATAGCAGGTCTACCCATTGCTGCACTTTCTAAAAGGACATTGCTCATTCCTTCCGGGTAATATGTCGGATGAATCTGACAATGAGATAGCTCGATGAACTTCCGTGGATCTTTCTGATAGCCATGAAATATAATAATTCCTTTTTCAGCAAATTCATCCACCATTTTTGAATATTTCTCATCATCTTTTATTCCAACAATGTGGAAATTAAGATTTGGATTTTCTGCTTTGAGTTTTTTTGCTGCGTTCAGATATAATCCGATGCCTTTTGCTTCAAGTATACGTCCTGTATATAAAAAATTTATGTGCTTATCAGTAGATGGATACTCTTTGAATACAAATTTCTCAAGATTTACTCCTGATCCGGCTACCAATGATTGCGCTTTGAGTTTTATTCCATGTCTTTTGAAAAATTGTTGACTTTCTAGGTTTTGGAAATACACGTGATTAGCTAATTTCATTGAATATTTCATCATAGCCACACTGACTATTTGCATGATGCCTCTGTTTTCAACAGCCGTCCCTAAACCAGTGACGCTACATATTATTGGTATTTTAAGCTTATGACAGATTATGCTTCCATATATGTTTGGCTTAATTGTGTATGCAGAGACTACGTCAGGACAAAATTTCTTAATTACATCTTTGTAGGCTTTAAGTAAACTTAGTTCTTTAAATGGATTTTTTCCATGTCTGCTCAATTTAATAGGATATACTTTACATCCCATTTTGGAGAAGAAGTCTGCAGATATTTCACAAGGAGAACAAATGCCAACATTATTCCCCAGTTTTAGCAGTTCTTCGATGAGTTCCATTCGAAAAGATTTTAGACCACCAATACTATTTGATAAGAATAAAACGTTCATTGTAATTACAATGATTCGGTAAAATTTGAGGTTGTTCAGCCTAGGCTAAGCCGCTAACTGAGCCAACCGATGATTTATTTTCTGAATTATTTTGAGATGCGGAGATTTTCCGCAAGTCGAAATAATTGTTGAGGCGAGATAAGATTCAAACATAAGCCGTTTGAACTGTGCTAACGAAAGATCCGGATAATCTTTCCTTATGACCTCCTTGCAGACATTGAGTGCAGTGAAGGAAAGATTGAATGCGAAGTCAAGCCGGTCTTTGTCGCGTGTCTGTTGCGACTGGAGTCCTGTAAACTGTTTGGCATCGCGTATGCCGAACTCAATCTGAAAGCGGGTGCGGTAGAAACCGATGATCTTTTCAGACCTCATATTGGTGTCTGTAGAGAAGTAAAGAAGAGGCTCTGCGTTTTCAACCGGACAGACCACGATACGGATGTCGCGTTTCAATGCCCTCGAATGTACGACCGCCGTGTGACATCGGTTTTTGTTTCCTTTGGAATCCTCATATATGAATGAGGTGAACACGGACATATCAAGATTGGAGAAATCCACTTTCTCTCCATACTTTTTCTTTCTGCCGCGTCTTCGCGGGGCGGAGGAATCCGGTATGGCCAGATACCTCAGATATGAGTTGGCACGTAATCTCCCGACAAATCGAAATCCCATGCCAATCACTTCATTTACAAACTCATATTTGGAGAAAAAGGCATCGGCAACCAGAATATCCGTCAGTGAGAGCAGCTCTGTCGCCTTTGACCTGACAAGTGCCACATACCAGTCAAGCATTGACATTTGTTTCTCAGATTCAAGAGTCCTGAAGTTCGGTGACTGGACAGCACCGAGCATCACGCATGTATGTTTACTCAGACTTATTGCCCCGATCGCCATTATCTCCAGACCGCGTTTGACACGTTGTGCCACCCCTGACCAGAAACGGCCTATGCCATACGTCAGTCTGCCTGCTTTTGAAATGAACGACGGATCGATTGCCACTGCCATGTCATCGGCCGGCCCAAAACAATCCTGCGCCATACCTATGTTGACTTTCATCCAGTCTACGGATGTCTTGAAATTGGAGGCAAAGGTCTTGGCTGTACGACCGCCATAGCGCGACAGCCGGGTAAAATTGACTTTGCCCGGAATCAACGCTACAGTGCGTATTGTTAAAATCAGCCAGTTGAGGAACCTTTTGCTCATCTTGGTTGTAGTATTTTCAAATACCGACTTACACCGAAAGGTGAAGTCTTTGAGAATCGCCAATACGTTCATGGTATAAGTGTTTTATAATGAACGCTTTGGCGATTCATTTGTATTTGACAATTCGACATATTAACTTAAGTTTCAACTACTTCGGTAATTTTTACCGAATCATTGTAATTAAATACGTTTGATTAATTTTGCTGGTATTCCACCATAAATACCATTTGATTCACAATCGTGTGTAACGACTGCACCAGCAGCGATTATACATAGAGAACCAATATTAACACCTGCCATAATCCATGCTCCACAACCAATTCATACATCATTCTCAATCACAACCTTACCATATGATTTTGGATTGTATTTTATAGGAATATCTTCATTGTTCCAACCATGATTTGAACTCATAATTGTAACATTATGTGCGATTGAAACGTCGTCCCCAATTTCAATACCACCTTCACCGTCAATGTAGCATAAAGGATGAAACGAAATATTATTTCCTAACTTAATCTTGTCGATATGCTTAAAATATACCTTAGGATGAATTGAAACATTCGTTCCACAGGTATTAAAATTATATTTATAATAAGCATAACGAAACATTATGCCACTCCAGTAGAGCCAAGATTTAAAAGGCCATAAAAATTTTTTTTGTAAATCCATCCAATGAGGATGAATATATATTTTACCTGATTATATAGTCGAAAGATTGTTCTACCGTTCATTAATTATTAAGTTTGTAAATGTCAAGAATCTTTTGAGTATGGTCTTTTATTGAAAAATTGAAGTTCATGAGTAATAATTTATCATTAAACTTCTCTAATTGTGCTGGTGATTGTAGAATGTCTTTCAACTTGTTTTTAAGCGACTCTCTGTTATTTATAATGAACTTACTATCAATTTCTTTTATGATTTCTTTAGCACCTACAGTATCACTTACAATTGCTGGTATTCCATGAGATAGAGCTTCAAGAGTGATAAGGCTAAATGTCTCATGCCATTTAGATGGAACTATAATTCCATCTAAATGATATAGAATATCGGATAAATTATCATATTTATAAAGTCCGCAGTATTCTATAGAAGGTATATCTATATCAATGCCAATTTCAGCTGTTCCATAAACTTTAATCTTGATATTTTTTAATCCATCATGATATAGTTCTTTTATTACAGATTTAAGAATTGGAAATCCTTTGTATTCACTTAAACTGCCTATAAAACCAAACGTCAAACACTCGTTAAGGATGAGTTTCTTTCTTCGGTCTATTATTTTTGCCGTTGTGACAGGTACTGAGTGCCCTTTAATATTAGGGAGAAATTGTCGAAATATTGATTCTGTCTGTTTACTATTAAAATGGAAATAGTCAACTAAATTAAAATATGATTGATAATACTCTATTAATATAGCATAATTTTTAATAATTTCATTTGTTGGAATAAATTGGGGCGTATCAGTAGGCTTATGTATAGTTGAAATTAACTTCTTTTTAGGTAATCGCAACCATTTACTCCAATGATAAAGAGATGAATTACATAATCTTAGCGCATAATCTGACATAGAGCTATGACAACATATTGCACAATTTGTTGATTTTGGACCTGAACATAAATTCCCATTGTAATCAATTAAATTGTTCTTGGGGCATATACCATAAAAATCATGAGTCGTATAGATTATTTTTATATTCATATCCTTCAAACTCCTTACGATAGCTTGTGGTAGCCCCATAAACGTATGGATATGAAAAATTTTAATGTCATTCTTGCGAATAAACTCTTGGATATTTCTAAGATTGACTTTTACATCACGAAACTGAGAGGCTGGAGTTTTAACTCCATATAGGAGTGTCGGAGTAGTAGGGTTAGTAAGTTTGATTACTTTTATATCTCTAACTTTATGGCTTTTTTTGAATCTACACTCGGTAGCTCGGAATAGAGTGTCACCACAAATCAAGGCATAAACATTGTGTCCTTGGCGAGCTTGTTCGTGCATTAAATCCGATGCATATTGCACGCTCCCTCCGTGACGTTTTGGTGGTAAACCGATGGTATAATGCAAAATTGTCATTTAAGATATAGGGATAAGAAATCTTTACTATTTTTTTTTGCCTCAATAATCTTGTCTTTAACTTCAAATAGGCTTAATAAAGTCTCTATTCTTGAATTTTGGCTCTCTTTGTCCCGTAATTTAAAACGCATGAAAGTTTTAAATTCAGTCTGAAATATCCAAGAAAAAATTGTGGCATGGAACGAATCCGTAGCAACATATTTTGCATGCTTTATCAAATATAGGAATTCACCTGGACCTAAATTTTTAAGATGGCAAAAAGCATTGATAGCATTAGGCTTATTAAACATTGAGATGTTTATAATCTTAGCATTATACTTTATTGAAAGAGAATCTAACTCCATCTGATGGATATCTTTTCCAAGAAAATAAGTAACAATAAAATCATCTGGAAGTCCATCGACAGAATGTTCATCTGCAATCTTATCCCAGATTTCCCGATTTACCATTAAGGTTGGATCAAGAACTACGGGGATTTTTCTGCCTGTAATTTCTTTAAGAACATCTGCACCTTTTTCTTCCCTACAGGAAATAAATGAAAGTGAGTTAATTAGTGACTTCTGCTCAGTAAGAATTTCTTCGGAATTTCCTACTCCGAGACTTGGAGCATAAGCTATTATCTTTTTTCTTTCAGATACTGGTAGGAACTCTCCGAAAAATACTGGATCATATAAAAAAGGATTCCATATTTGATCGCTACCAATGACGATCTTATTGTATTTTTTAGAAATTTGAGTGAGCTGTCTTTTACTCCTTATTTTTTCTTTAGATAATGGAATGTATTTATTTTCAAATTCATTAAATTTCTTTTCTTGAGAAATCCTATGACTAAGATAATTTCTTTTAGCACCAGTAGGAGGAATCCATAACTTATACATCAGCCGTTCTAAAAACGGTCTAATTTTCCATTTAAAGTGAGCTGCCGTTTCATCATAATTAATAATTTCTACCTTATGGCCAAAACTGGCTAGCATCTCGCTCATTGCAAATGCTTGTAATGTCGAGCCCATATTGTAACCATATCGGCGCGTTAATATACCAATAGTCATATTCGTGCCTTAATTTCGTAAATTAAGTTCTTGATAAATATAGGAATTATTTTATTTCTCCAACTATGACGGATACATCGGTTTTTGGTTAACCACTCATATCCATGTAAATAAAATTCCTCGAATATTGAATCACGTTCAGGTGGTATCGGTTCAGAGTGTCGGAGGCGAACATCTCCTTTTATGGCTACATCAACAGGGAGTGTTATTGATTCAATGTCACTTGAAATTTTTCTTAAGAGATTCTGACCTTTTTGATTATTACACATAATCAAATTAAAACCATATTTACGTTGAAGCCGTAGGGGCTTATAATATTTTTCTGCATTCCAGAAATCAGATAATGTAATATCTCCTACTCTCTCAGATCTTGAGAAACCACATGAAAAACAACTTTTACGATTAAATCGTGACTTGTAAAAGCTATATGCGAAAAAGTCATTCCCCCAAATTTTTTTCTCAGATTTTCCATCCGGATAAATATATTTTATATAAGCTCTCCATCCAGTTTTTTCTTTTCCTCTGAACTTGTAATCAATGATTTTTTGATTCGTTTTATTTTGGATGAAAGAGATATGTTCTTTAAATATTAAAGGACTTGGTGTCCCATGACAAACTAAATCCACGCATACTAAATTCTCATAATCTTTTTTAGAAATGTTCTTAAGCCTCCGACTTGACAAGGAGTTCCTGAAAACAGAACCTTTAGCCCATTTTTTAAATCGTCTTTTACTTGTTGTAAGATTCCGGTAATATCACTTTGTACGTATTTTGAACCTCTTAAACGCTGAAGTCCAGCTATGTTATTAACTCTTGTATGAACAACATTTAGATGGTCATCAAAATCTACTCCATAGACTATCCCTCCGTTTTCTATCCATTTCCTGCCTAATACATAAAATATACCACCAGAAGTTGATGTGAGTCTATCTTCAAAATTTATATTCCATGCAGCTTGTACATCTTTTGGTAATGTATGGAAAAGAGGATTCACTACATTTTCTTGTGTTGGACATGTCTTTTCGCAAAGATTACACTCTATACATTTCGTAGAGTTAATTTTAGGATACAAGAAACCTTCTCTGTTATTGAGCATTTCTATAGCTCCTACCGGACATATTTGGGCACAAGCCTGACAGCCGTAACAAGCCGACTCTGGTAAGTTATAAAATACATGTGTTCGCATTGTTTACTCTTAGTTTTTTAGAAATAGTGAGAACTAACATACACAACCAACCGATTTGTGTATTAACACCAATTAAGACTATACACATAATCCAAAAGCCAAATGTGACCAATTTATATCTTTTATCTACACAGAGTTGGAATGAATATATGAGAAAATATAATCCTATAATCATTCCGTTTTCTAAAACATAATTAGCCATAGCTCCCCCAGACCATCCTTGTGGAACCCCAGGCATATAATGCGACATCCATATAGATGTGCTTCCCATTCCTTCTCCAATCCATCCATTAAGGCTAAATGGATTAATACGAGACAAGCATAATAATGTAGGTACGATACGTATAGAGGCGCTATGATCAGTGGCTATCATTGATTTTGTATCTCCAGTAACTGTAGCTTGAAGAAAATTCGTAGAACGTTGAAGTGGTACAAAATCTAAAATAACACCTAATACTATAATTAGTCCAATAATACAAGCTATTGATATTATATTTTTACGACGGATATAACGAGTTATGATTAATGCCAATATGATCATCGCAGTTCCGCTCATCATAGTCAACATTACCCATAGAAAAGCTAACCATTCGATTTTATTTTTTTTATAACTCTGTGTTATAGAAATTTTGCGTTTTTCTATCCAGTCGTTTGTAATTAAAAACATATACATCAGTAGCCCTAGATATCGAGCGGTATGACTTGGTTCCGGGGATAGCGAATTTAGTTTCCACCTGTTAACTTTTTCTCCATAATCTGATAATTGGTTAATAACCGGAAGGCCTGTCAATGTGCAGAATTGTTGTATAAGTAGAACTATTGCATAGGCAATTATAAGATATTTGAGAATACTTTTTAATTGTTCTGGTGTGAATTTTCCATATATAAATGTACGTATTCCTGCAAGGAAGTACACCATAAACATGAAACTAAAAAGACAAGATGTCCACTTAACTGTGGTCCAATGAAATCCAATTTGTAATATTAATATTAATATTATTAAGCCGAAAATCGGCATATCAAATTTTGGTAAGAATTTACCTGAAAATAATACTATAATAGGGCCCAAAAACATAGATCCAATAAGCAGATAATTTCGATTATCAATCGGATCCGTAGCAAAGGCTGGAGAAATTGATAATGTTATTAAAATCCAGATAAATACTATCCTATTTGAGCGAGAACTTAAAAATTCCATTCACCAGTTTCTTGTAGAGTTTCCTTGATGGCCTCTAAATTACTATAACCGTTTTTTTTATCTGGTTCGAGGTATCCGCCCTCGGCCCATTCATTCCATGCAAATACAAATATTTTATCAGTATTATATTCTTTCCGAGCTTTAATTACCAGTTCTTTAAGATATTTTTTGAACTTTTTAGGCGTTTGACCGGTATAACACCATCCTGATGATTTTTTTCGAGGTGTATTATCCCAATCGACTATTGCTGACGGAAGCATCGTTGAATTATCTGGTTTTAATGCCAATATCTTTTTCCAATCGGAATCGTAATCGACTGTTTTTACGGTTTTAGGATGATGGATAGATAATCCTCGTTTTATTCCAAACATACCTTTGACTCTACGGGAATATTTTACTACAGATTTAAACCACCATCGTTTCCATGATTTTCCAGTCATATATTGTACATATCCAGGATGAAATTGAATTCCATATGTGAAACGACTTCTATCCCAACTTTTATCAATGCATGCCGTTACGCTCTGATAAATATACTTTATACCTGGAAACCCAGCCTCTTTTGCCATTTTAGTCCATGTATCCAGCATTTTAGTCAGCTTGCCTATGAGCTGTGGAACGTATATTATTAATAATGGCATCCCATCTTCTTTTATATAACGTGAATCATTGAAAAAGGGTAACATATAGTTGAAATGATTAACCCAATCATCTTCGTCATCAAAATCATGAGCAATTAAAGTCCTAACGTTTCCTGCAGTTGCTTTCCATCCATCATTCCAATCATGATTTGCCCATGAAATCATGTAATTAATATCAATCTCTGGATGAGCTAAAAGCATTTCCATTGGCTTTTCCAATAGTTTATGACCGTTAAACCAATAATGATACATTGCAAACCCATAAATACCATGTTCACGAGCTATTTGACATTGCCATTTTAGTGTATCTAATTCAGAAAGGTCATAATAATTGTTGTTTAGTGGTACACGTGGTTGATTATGACCGGGAAATAGAGGCTGTGCGGATTTGACATTAACCCATTCAGTAAAGCCTTTTCCCCACCATTCATCATTTTCTGGTATTGTGTGAAACTGTGGGAGATATAGAGGAATTATTTTCATATTTTAAATTTTATAATAAGTTTTTATTATCTTAGCAGGATTTCCACCAGCTATTGTATATGGTGGAATATCTTTTGTTACTACTGCATTAGCTCCAATCACAGAACCTTTCCCAATAGTAGTACCGGGGAGTATGATAACGTTATCTCCAAGCCAAACATCATCTTCAATTGTAACTGAACCCTTTGAAAAAAGCTCTCTTGAAATAGGAGGAAAGAATGTATCACGGTGAATTGAATTATAATCTCCATGAGAATTATCAGTAATAAGAACACGACGCCCTGTTAATATATTTTTCCCTATTTTAATTGAACTAATACACGTTATATGAGTGTAGTCTCCAAATATACAAGAATCACCAATACTAATTATAGGATTGAATGTTTGAGATTGATATGAGATATGTGCTTCTAAAATGGTATTTTTACCAAAACTTACATTTTGGCCGATTATTATTGCCTTAGAATCACCTATTATTCTACTTCCCCTACGAAATATTACGCGATTCCCACATTGTCTAAATAAATTTTTTAGATAACCTGAATAAATTAAATCTAACGCTTAATTAACTCTGATAAATAAAAAATACGGAATTATAAAATTAAAAGCTACTCCAATAATCCGAAGTAAATGTATCATTATATATGTTTAAATTTATGAATTAATGATAAATACTGATTTTGTTTTATTAGGTATATCATAGCAATATGGCTATAAATAATAATCGCTACGATAGCACAAGCCAGGCTAAACCATCTAGATGTTATAAAGATATTTACAAATAAGACTAAAATACCCAATGGCAAATATATACTTCCGTAGTGCAATAATTTTTTTATGAAATAAATGGGATTGATTATTTTGCGTAAGTAAAGTATTGCAACTGCTATGACAATACTTTCAGCAGTAAACCAAGTAATAATAGAACCTAATGATTGTAAGTTAAGATAACCAACTAATATAATATTTAGAAGAATGCCAACAGATGCTCCATAAAGGCAAATTTTTGCTATGGCTTTGTCGTGTCCTCTTGGGAGTAATACTTGGACAAAAAGAATCTGGTTTAAGCCTAATATTAAGATTAGAGGAGCTCCTATTGTTAATATTGAAATTGATTCATTATATTGGGAACCTGCGATTAAGTATATAATTATATCTGAATAAAACAACAAAATAATTATAAGAGGAAAGGAGAAACAACACAATAATTCAATGGAGGAGTAAATAAGATATGACTCTTGTTCTTTATTTCCAGATGCAACCAAAGAACTTAATTTAGGCATCATGGCAGTGGAGTAAGCGGTATATAAGGCTAAAATTATTATGATAATTTTAGTCGCTGTGGAAAAATAACCGACTTGGGCTTCGTTACAGATGAAACCTAAGTAAACAGTATTGAATCCAACATAAAAGAATGATATTAGCGCTTGAGAACCTAAAAGGAACATTGGTTTTAGGTATTGATTTAAAGAATCTATTATATTTACTTTTATAAATTGTGTCGCACGTTTTGCATATTTCCAATTTATAATGCCATTTGCGACCAGAGTTAAAACAGAGAGTAAATAATATGTCATTACATCATTATGATTATTTACAAGAACAAAAACGAGAATAACATATATTATACGAATTATTACGGCGCGGAGAGTTATAAATTTAAAATTTTGAATGCCTCGAAATAACCACTCAATGGTTATGGCATTAAATATGATTTGGAATATACCAATGAATAGGTAAGCTTTTATTTCATAAAATTGTGGTATCAAAAAAATCAAAGGGATATAGATAACTAATACTCCCAGAGAGATGAGAATATTTGTGACTAATAGCTTGGAAAAAGTTAGATTTAATTGTTGTTGAGATGTACATTTTGCTATTTCTCGTGTTCCTAAATTTAAGATACCCATTGCCGCAAATAACATAAAATATTGGACAATGCTTGTTGCATAATTGTAGAGGCCAATGCCATCTGGACCTAAAACTCGTGAGGCATAAGGAAAAGTTATAAATTGAAATATATAATTTGCACCTTGTAGGACAGCACTATAAACAATGTTTTTTTTTAAGCCCATATCGTAGTTACTAACTTTATTTTATGCATTTGCTGGTAATTTATAATAAGATTTTAAAGGATAAATATCATATAACTTTTAGATTCACCTCCATCCACTTCTCCTTCACCTCCTTTTCCTTATCTCCAAAGTAGGTCCAGAGGTTGGCGTGGAGGAGGATTTGGAGGCGTTTGCGGGCGAGGGTGGGGGGAGTGGATTCAGGGAAGCAGCCGTTGTTAGCTTCTAGTTCTCGGATCCACTTATCCTGAACGCTGATGCTCCAGTCAATGTATTTGAAATCCACAAACCGAGGGTCGATGTTACGGAGCATTGCAATCAGATCTTCCTCGCCGACGCTCTTATCGCCTTTGAGCCAAAGGGTGATGGCGCGGGTAAAGAGCCGGGGAAGGAGTTGCTTGGATGGAGACCGCTTGTAGCCAAGTCGATATGCGAAATCATAGAGAGAGTAGAGTAGGACAATGTGTTTCGCGGAGCCATTGTCGAGCACATTTTCTACGTATGGCAGGAACTCTCGCAGCTCTGTGGTCAGCATCCGTTCGGACTGCGATGGAATATGTCCGATGTCTGTGAGCATGCCAAGCTCCTGTGCCCGAGTGATGAACGACTCCATCTTCGAGGCAAGTTCTTCGGCCGGCATGACGGGCGTAATCGTGGCAGTACTGCGGTTGTCGCGCGGTGCTGTCGGCTGGAAGTTGTTTCCCGGTCTCATTTCCATGTTTAATTGTCGGTGTCGAGAGGTTCGATGAAAATTTCCTCGATTTTCACCTGCCAGACGATGTTGTTGCTGTCGTTTATGCGCAGGATGAAGTATCTCATGTCGGAGTCTTCGACCGTGCCTTTCTGTCTGTATATCGTACCCTCATAGCCGTTGAACTCGCCGCCGGTTATGCGGACTTTACGGTCGGGGATCAAATCAGGGTTTTGCACGAATTCCATCTTTATAGATTCGTCAAGGACTCCGATCACTTTCTGGAAACAGTCCATCTCCTTCCCTGATATGACCGCGTATGGCGCTTGCGGACGATTGACGGTCCTGAAACACCATGCAAGGTCTCCGATAAGATTGAAAAGAGGTTTCACCTTATCAGGACGTGATTTGAAAAAAAGGATATGGGGGATGAATGGCACTTGTTCCCATACTTTCTTCTCATTTTTTTGTTTCAGTATCTTCCGTGTGGGATAGAAGAACTGTATTTCTTTCATGAGTGTAGAACCGGCATTGCCGATGGTGTCGCGGATATCATCGGGGTGTTATTGTCGCGCATGAACATTGCATACCATCTTGGCGTTGTATCGGCAATCATGTCTGCAACAATTCTTAGCCTCGCTGTCTTTTCGTCTTCTGACAACGGCAGGGGATTGACCGCTCTCAACCACGCATGAGTCGTGGGTATATGCCTGACGACACCGGCGATTTCTTCGGGATTCAATCCGCATTCAATTGCTGCGTCAATCCACCATACGCAGATTGTTTCCGCCGAGAATGCGTCACCCGGACGGATGGCAAGGTCAGAAAGCAGTGTCGTGAATCCGGCGGTCATTTCACGGTGAAGTTGTCGCTGGCGGACTGAGCCGTGCTTGAACGGGAAAACGTAGGTCCGCCGTTCCCTCGGCATTGATTCGACAATCTCTCTAAGCTGGTCTATTTCAGGAATATCGTCGTTGAAACGCAAATCGCTTATCACAGAATAGGGCGCACCTCCGAGATAGAATATATACATCATTGCTTTTGCGATGGAAGCCTGAGCCGTTGGCATAGACTGCAATCTCGAAGGCAGATCTTTTATCTTGTTCAATGTCTCACAGTCCTGACGGCTGCCATAGAGCGATTGGTCTGAGATTGTCTCCCGGAGAGAGGAGAATAGTGCCTCTCCTTGTATAGTCACGCCTCTGAAGTCTGAGTACAGCTTGTGGAGCTTGCCAAGGTATCGCCGGAGCGTCACAGGCGAAGTCCCTTTTCGGAGCATTATGGCAAGCCAGTTTCGGATATTGCGTTCGTCTGCATCAAACGAGACTTCCGATGTGACCTTTCGGATGGAGTTGAATGAGATTACCGTCCGCTCGGCAATGTAGTCGTCTTTCAATATGGATCCTGCCGCAGATTTGACATAATCCGTAAAGGATAACGCTGAAACCGGTTGAGTCTCAGAGGGGATGCAGATTTGCGTTGCGCGAATATTTTCGATTCCGTCTGCTACTTCTTTCCTTCCCGCCGTCAGTGTAGCTTTTGTGTTGACTGATAGCGGTTTAAGATGTGGCATGTCAGTAGTATTCGGCATTGAAAGACTATGCAAGCAACTTGTTTTCATAGGTATCATCTCTTTGTAAGAGATTTGCACAATACACAACAGCCTATCAATCATTATATTACAATCACAATTAAAATAAAGATACTCACGATTTAACATATATACCACGATGCCATGATTAAATTTTTACAGAAAACTATCAGATTTATAGGGATTTTCCGTATCTTTGCACTGCATTATTATCTCTTACAAAGAAATTAGAATTAACATTTCTAGTAAAGAAATTATTTTCAATCTTTTTCAGTAAATAAAGACGGTATCATAGCATTATCGCTAACTGTATAGATAGTAATATCGAACGGTCCGCAGGTGATTTCACCTGCGGACCGTTCGATATTTATACATATATAATTGTATCGGTTATAACGGCAGCTATCGTTTAAGCCGTTTGGCTATCTGGCGGTGGTGTTGGGCAGAGGATGCGTCGCCGATCGAATCGTAGATGTCGGCGAGGAGTGAGTGAAGTGTCGATAGCAGAGGTCGCGGATAGTCGTGGGTCTCGCTGAGGTCAAGGGCGATGAGACAGCGGTCCATCGCGTTGTGTTGGTCCGAGAGATTATGATATGCCAGTCCCATGCGTACAAGTGAGTCGAAATGGTCAGGTTGGAGTGTGATCACTTTGTCGAAATCGCTTATGGCCGCCGTGTAGTCTTCGAGAGCCATGTAGGCAAGCGCGCGTCCGTATAGGGCTGGCACATGGTCAGGAAGCAGGGTCAATGCTTTGTCGTAATTGGCGATTGCAGGTAGTGGCATATCGTCAAGACGGCAATCATCGCCAAGCAATGTATATTCGTGTGCCATATCTGTGAAACGGCGTGTATCAGACTCGATTCGAGCCTCAAGTTCGGCTACGCGCTGTCTGAGTGAATCGACAACACCAAGTTTCCTTCGGGCAAGGCGCATTGCGCTCGCGTTCTCAAGTATTGGCCATGACTTGTTTCCTTCGACAAACAGTTCGAATGCTCGGGCAAGATCACCTTTGTCGGCGTTGGCTATGGCGTTGAGATAACATTCGTCGGCATGCGCCTTACGCATGGCCTCGTCGATGATTATCGGGTCGTTGAATGAGCGGCTGAAATTTATTATGGCCGGATTGACAAAGATATCGCGGTCTGCAACCGTCGAGCGCAGAGTCATTCCCTCAAAACTGCGGCAGCGGGACAACGCTACGTATGTTTGTCCGCCGGTGAATGCTCCACGGCCTATGTCGATTATGACATTATTGAACGTAAGTCCCTGACTTTTATGGATTGTGAGCGCCCATGCAAGTTTTATGGGATATTGTGTAAAGCTTCCGAGCTCTTCTTCGTAGATTTTACGAGTCTGGGAGTCGTAGATATATCTTATGTTGGACCATTTTTCAGGTTCGACTGCGTGTATAGAACCGTTTTCAAGCCTGACTTCTATCAGATCTTTCGTGAGTGTCTCCACCGTCCCGATTGTGCCGTTGACCCACAGTCTGTCGGGCGAATTTTTTATGAACACCACCTGTGCTCCTTCTTTTAGCGAGAGTTCAAGGTCGGTTGGCAGGGAGTTTTCAGGGAAATCGCCTCGTATTGTGCCCGTGAATACCACAAGGGGGCGTTCGATGGCTTCAAGCCGGGTTTCATTGATGTGGTCGACCATATCGCGACGCGATGCAAGGGTCATTGTCGGCTTGGTCTCGGCTTGGTCAAGCAGCGATGGGATGGTGAGGTATCGTGTGTTAAGATGTATGAGATCTTCACGGGTTACCGAACCAGTGCGAATCCGATCAAGAAGCTCTACGAAATCACCCTCGCTCTGACGGTAGATTTTGCGTAGTTCAATCGGGACAAGACGCATCCGCTCAAACACGCGGGCTGAGAAGAAGAACGGGTCGCGATAGAATTTTCGCAGGATGTCGCGCATGTCGCCTGAAAGAACCGGTTCAAGCTGGAAAATGTCGCCTACGAAGAGTAGCTGTTTTCCGCCGAACGGTTCTCGCTGGTTGCCGGAATAGGTGCGCAGGAGAAGATCAACGAAGTCTATTATATCCGCGCGCACCATTGATATTTCGTCGATTATTATAAGCTCTACTTCGCGGATAAGTTTGACGAGACTTCCGGGGTATTTCATTCGCTGCTTGATGCGGTCAGGAAGGAAGTCAGGGTCATCGGGGACGATTGGCTTGAACGGAATACGGAAAAAAGAGTGCAGCGTGACTCCGCCGACATTGACTGCCGCTATTCCCGTAGGAGCGAGAACCACATGCTTCTTATGGGTGTGGGAAGTTATGTAGCGCAGAAAAGTCGATTTTCCCGTCCCGGCTTTGCCGGTCAGGAAAATCGACTGTCTGGTATGTTGGATAAGTTCCCAGGCTTTGATGAATTCCGGGTTGTTAAGGTCAATGTTTTCGTCAGCTGCTTTACGTTTCGGATTTCTCGAAGCCTTTTTTGCCATTTGTGAGATGGGATTTGAGTTGATAAGTCTGCGTCCTTAGACGCATCTTCATGATGAGGTTTACTGTGGGTTAGAAACGGAATCCCACGGTCAGTACGATTGAGTTGTTATTGTCGCTGACAGTTCCTGTCGGAGCAATGATGAGGTCGCCGGTGGCATTTTCGTTATAATCTGTGAATGCGCTGAATTTGCTTTTGCGTGAACGATGCACATAGGCAGCGTCAGCATAGAAATTCTTGTAGCGATAGCCGAGACCACAGGTGATATACTGTGTCGTTTTGTCGAAAGTGTAGGATGGCAGGGTTTCGGTATCATGCGGACCACTTGTATATATATAGGTGGCGGCAGGTCCGTTTGGAGTGATGCTGTATCCATCCATTGCTTCGGTGGTGACAGGCGATGTTTCGTAGACATAGCCGGCACGAAGGCTGAACTGAGGTGTCAGACGGTATTCGAGACCGAGGCGCATTATGTTTTGAGCTTTGTAGTAGGTCTTTACATCAGAATTAATGTCTGCGTAGTCATTGCCGTTGAAGTCCTGCACTTTAATGTCGTTGGAGGCACGATATTCATAGTCGGCGCTTATGATTGCGCGACCGCCGATGACTCCGGCTGCTCCGACCATCAGACGCCAGGGTGTGCGGCTTTTCCAGTCAAATTCGTCAAGATATCCTTCGTCAGTAACCTCAGTGCCTTTGAGAGTTTGGCCCTGACCATAGGCGCCCGACTGATATGCGTAGGTCATAGAACCGCTGCCTTCATAAGAGAGGTTATAGTAGGTCGGAGTATGCACTGCGATACCGAGACGGAATTCATTGATAGGCTTGAAAATAAGACCCGCCTTGAAGTTGAATCCGCTACCCCAGATGTGTTTGTAGTTTCCGAGAGTATAGTCGGCTGTTCCCGATGTGTAGGAGTCTGTTGAACCGTTCGGAGCAGGTACATTCGCGTTATCGATGCTCTCGCTGTAGAATGTGCGTGAACGGTAATCAATGTCTGTGATTCCAAAACCGATGCCCCAGTACACTACGTCTGAAACGTTTCCGCCGAAGTTGATGGAGTATTCATCCACATGACCTTTTTCCTCTACGCTGACGGCTGCTGACCCTACCGAGCGGTTATAGTCATAAAGGCCGATATAGGAGTTGGCATCGGGAGAAACCGGGTTGATACCGTAGGCGCTGTACATGAGGATACTTGTCCAAGGAGCTCCACCGTCAAGATAGGGGTTGAAGACATTGTAGTCGTTGCTGTAGAGCTCGTTCTGATGCCAGCTGTCGGCATTGGTGAAATCCGCCACAAGGTTAGTGAGAGATGTAGCTATCGCGCCCATACTGCCACTATAGCGGCGGTCAAATGACGCAAGACGCGAATAGCTTGCACCCCAGTTGAAGAATGGCATGGCGGAGTTTGAACCGAGGTTGACAGCACCGACGTAGCCGAAACTATTACATCCGACATTAGTATGGTTTTCGGTATTCGAAAACCCTCCGGCACGAAATTTCGACGACTGCATGGTTATATCGAGAGTCGCTGAAAGGTCGCTGCTGCGATAGACTCCGATACCGCCGGGGTTCTGGTTGAGGGTGGATATGTCGCCTCCAAGAGCTGTGAACGCGCCGCCCATCGACATGAAGCGGGCAGATCCTCTTAGGTCATTTTGGGATATTGAGTAGGCATCAATAGCTGTCTGCGCCATGATAGCTCCCGGGAGAGCTACAAGCATCCCTGCCAATACATTCTTGTTCATAAGCTGAAGTTTGTGAGTTTTTTAATAGACAAAAAGATTATAAGCACCGTACATTCCGAACATATTATATGATGTACGGTGCTCTATGAGATGGATTATCGATTAGTGACGGCCACGGCCTCCGCCCGACGTGCGTGAACCGCCTCCAAAACCTCCACGGTTTCCACCGCCGGTATAGCTACCGCCGTTGTATCGTCCGCCGTTTGTTGTTGATGGACGATTGTAGTTAGAGTTGTTATTATTATAATTCGGTCGTGTATAGTTGTTATTGTTGGATGGACGGGTAGTCGTTGTCGGTCGACGGTTATTAGTCGTCGTGTTGGAGTTTATTCCGGGTCGGGTGCTTATGCCGGGTCTGGTTGAAACACCGGGACGACTGTTTGTTGATGGTCTGTTGACAATGAAATCACGGTTGGAAACGCCATGATGGCGGTTGGAGATTCCAGGCCGTACGCTTGTTGCCGGAGTTCCGGATCCATTGGGCAAATGGCCGAACGCTCCCGGGTGGCGTGGATTGTATGGTCGTCCACCACCCCACGAGGGCCCCCATCCCCATGACGGACCCCATGCAGGCCCCCATCCCCATGACGGACCCCATGCAGGGCCCCATGCCCAAGACGGTCCCCATCCGGGTCCCCATCCCCAGTTCCATGACCAGTAGGGGTCATACCATGAACCCCAGTACCAGCTGGAGTTCCAGCGCCAGTAGTTGCTCGCCCAATAGGGTGTGTTCCATGCGCTGTAGGGATAGAAATAATCATAGCCCCAATAACCTGACGGCGTATTGACATATATGTTGACCTCGTCGGGTTCCATATAATAGATGTTGGCAAGTTCCTTGTCGCCGGAAGCATTTACGATGTCCGGGTTATAGAATTGCTCGATTCGGCGTGTATATGCGAAATCGGTAGCCGTTGTGTCAGCGCTCAGTGAATCTGTCGCGAAGATGCCACGGCGGTTGTATTCGTCGACGCTTATGGAGCGAGTCCCGTTGACAGTATAGGTGTCGGCCGACGGATAGTCATAAACAACCACGGCTTTACAGTTGGATGATGAATTCTTTGTCTGCGTTTTGGCAGGCTTGGTGGCTTTTGACGCATTGTAGTAGATGTCATCGTCAAAATATGACTGGGCTGACATAAATCCGACGGCTGCAAATGCGGTTGCCACAAAAAGTGTAAGTCGTTTAAAGTTCATTTTGATAGATATGCTTAGAAGTGAGAGATTCTATTGACTGCTATCTTATAGTTTAGACACATGAGAAGATTAAAAGTTTAATCATTCACGCGCGTATATAATATAAATAGCGCAAAAATAGCGATTTTCCGGCAAAACCACAAGAGGGATGATTCAATCACGTATGGTTTTGCGACATGGTCATACGCCGGCCTTTAGAAAACAGAATGGATTGAGGCATATTGAAACGTGGATATTTAAGAATGATTGTTAAATTTGTGACCGATAAAAGCAATCATTTGTTTAACAATGGTTAAAACAAACATTTTGACTGAAAAAGGAAAAATTAATGAAAACTCTGTCTGTAATTCCGCTTGCTGCGTTGGCTCTGCTGCCGGTCGTTCTTGCCGCGCAAAATCCAGTAATCCACACCATGTTCACTCCCGATCCGGCTCCTTATGTGCATGGCGATACGGTATATCTGTTTACAGATCATGATGAGGATGACGCACAATATTTTAAGATGAAGGATTGGCTGCTCTATAGCACCACAAATATGGTCAACTGGACATATCGCGGAGCGCCTGTTTCAACCGCCACGTTCAAGTGGGCCAAGCAGGGAGACAACGCATGGGCATCGCAGGCCATTGAGCGTAATGGAAAATGGTATTGGTATATCTGTGCGGAGGACACTGCCGTGGGGCTTCATGGAATAGGTGTGGCTGTCGCCGACAGACCGGAAGGTCCTTATCGCGATGCCATAGGAAAGCCTCTTGTGCCGGGAAACTGGGGATATATCGATCCGTCGGTATTTATTGACGATGACGGTCAAGGCTATCTGTTCTGGGGCAATAACGGGCTGTGGTATGCGAAGCTAAATGAAGATATGATTTCGCTTGGCAGTGAGGTGATGCCGGTCGAAGGGCTGGATAATCCCGAGGCATTCGGACCGATGGTCATGAAGATGGACTATCAGGAAAACCGCAGGAAAATGAAGACCGGTTACGAGGAAGGCCCGTGGGTTACGAAACGTAACGGCCTCTACTATTTGGCTTATGCTGCGGGTGGTGTGCCGGAACATATGGCTTATTCCACCTCTGATAATATCAATGGTCCGTGGAAATATGAAGGGCGTATTATGGATGAGGCGGAAGGTAGCTTCACGATCCACGGCGGAAACATTGAATTTAAAGGACGCAATTTTATGTTTTACCATAACGGAAGAGGTGTCAACGGAGGCGGATTCCGGCGCTCGACCGCAGTCGAGGAATTCGAGTTTGCCGAAGACGGCAAAATTCCGTTTATCCCGTTCACTAAAGATGGTGTGGTGATGCCCATAGGCCACATCGACCCCTACAGACGGGTGGAAGCCGAGACAATGGCCGAGAGCTACGGACTCAAGACAGACCGAATGGCTGGAAGTGAGCATTATGTCACTTCGATTCACAACGGTGACTGGATGCGGGTGCGTGCTGTGGATTTTGGCGAGAGGTTACAGACCCGGATAAAAGCTGCCGTGTTAAATTCAAAGGACAAAGATGCGGTGATTGAATTTACTGTCGACCGACTCGGTAACAAACCGTTTGCCGTTGTTCAGGTGGATAACGACGGGATCGTTGAGGCTGCTGTTGCCAATTCGGTAAGCGGCGTTCATGATGTCTACATGCTGTTTCGCGGAGGAGACGGTGAACTGTTCGATTTCGATTGGTGGATTACAGAGTGATGACTTTCAGGCGACCTAGAATTTAATTCAATATATCTATGTATAGCAGAAAAGTCTTGCCACGTAAATCGCGTGGCAAGACTTTTCTGTTGATATTATATAGTTGGCGGATATTTATTTGTAGTTGACCCAGCGGATCAGTTCCTTTATCGATGGCTTTTTGCCATACATGAAGATGCCGACACGATAGATTTTGCCTGCGAGCCATACCATTGCTATAAATCCGATAGCGAGCAGAACAAGAGAAAGGGCAATTTCCCATGCCGGAATGCCGAAGGGAATTCGTGCGACCATCACCATAGGAGAGGTGAGGGGGAACATCGACATCCAGAACGCGACACTTCCCATAGGGTCTGTTGCCGCTACCATTGCAAAAATGAGACCGAAGATAATCGGGAAAACAGCGAACGATGTGAGCTGGCTTGCGTCCTGAATATTGTCGACCGACGATCCGACAGCCGCGAAAATCGACGAGTAGAGCAGGAAGCCGAAGACGAGGAAGACGGTCATCAGTGCGATCAGCGATAGGATATGGCTTACGTTTCCGAGCATTCCGACAGCCTGTATGATTTCTATAGAGGACTGGTCGCTTATGCTGTCGAAGTTTCCGCTTTGCACTGCTGCGACATCAGCCATGGCATCAGCCGGCATGAGGGCGGGGAGTAGGTAGGCCGACATGAGAGCGAGCAGTATACCCCATATCACCATCTGTGTCACAGCGACGAGTGCCACCCCGACAATCTTGCCCATCATGAGCTGGGCGGGCTTTACGGACGACACGACAACTTCAAGCACTCGATTGCCTTTTTCCTCTATGATTGAGGTCATGACCATCTGCCCATATATGAGAAGGAACATGTAGAGGACGAATGTCATACCGATGCCAACACCGTAGCTGAACATCGAAGAGTTGCTTTCTTCACTGTCTTTGTCGGCACGGACGGTCGTGAGGCTGACATTGCTTTTTACGCTTTCGAGTATGTCGTCAAGATTGGCTATGTTGTAGCCCTTGAGTCGTTCGGTCTCGATAATGCTGTTGATCTGGTCGACAATGCCGGTTTCAGTCCCTACCGATGACGGACCGTTGGCGTAATATTTCAAGCCTGAACGATTACCTGTCAGGATGTTTTCCGGGATAACGAGAACTGCGTCGATGCCATCGCGTGTAAGAGCCGAATCAACTGTCGCATCGGTTGCAGGGCGGAAGGTAAGCGACTCTGTGTTTTTGAGCTGCGGGAGAATCATGCTGCTGTTGTCGATAACCGAGACGGTTGTCGCCGATGAGTCGACGTAGTTCATGATAATGGCAGGAAGAGCCATTAGCACAAGCATGAGCATGGGCATCAGTATGGTCGTGATGATGAAGCTTTTTTTCTTGACGCGCTCCATGTACTCGCGCTCGATTACTATACCTATTTTAGACATGGGTGTTTTGTTTTATATTGGTTATGGATTGATTCTGCTGTCATCATTGACGGCACGGATGAAAATATCATTCATCGAGGCGATGCTTTCGTTTATGCCGGCAAGCATGACGCTTTCGTTGGCGATTGAAATGGCTTCGCGGAGCGTCGAGTCTCCGTTGAGGTGGAAGTTGATGCGTGGGCGACCCTGAGCGTCAGGGTCGAGGATGGCAAATTCGCTTGCAATCGGCTGCAGCCGCTCCATAAGCACACGTGGGTCGCCTGTGAAGGTGAGGTCATAGCGGTTTCCGAAATACTGACGGCGTATCTCCTCTACATTTCCGCTTAAGATGTTGCGGCTTTTGTTGATAAGGGTGATGTTGTCGCATATTTCTTCGACTGACGACATGTTGTGGGTCGAGAAAATCACGGTTGACCCCTCGTCTTTAAGTTTGAGTATCTCTTCTTTTAGAAGTGCGGCGTTGATTGGGTCGAAGCCTGAGAAGGGTTCGTCAAAAATCAGCAGTTGCGGTCTGTGGAGCACCGTGATGATAAACTGCACCTTCTGGGCCATGCCTTTTGACAGCTCTTCAACCTTTTTGTCCCACCACGATAGAATGTCGAATTTTTCGAACCACCGCCTGAGTTCCCTTACTGCCTCCTGTTTCGACAGCCCTTTGAGACGTGCGAAAAAGACGGCCTGTTCACCGACTTTCATTTTCTTGTAGAGTCCGCGTTCTTCAGGAAGATAGCCGATGTGTTCGACATCGGCCTGAGTGAGCCGGTGTCCGTTGAACAGCACTTGTCCGCTGTCGGGAGCGGTGATATGGTTGATGATTCGTATCAGCGTGGTCTTTCCAGCGCCGTTCGGACCTAACAGACCGTAAACCTTTCCTTCGGGCACATTGACCGACACATTGTCGAGCGCAAGATGGGAGGAATAGGATTTGCTGACGTTTTCAACTTGGAGTATGTCCATTGTGATTAGTGTTCTGTGATATAATTGACTGGAGTTTGTTTTTATCTTGTTAGACGCGAATTTATGGAAAAAGTTTCACATGGCTGAAACTTTTTCCATAAATTCGCGTCTAACGGAGTAAGAACGTCAACACATATAGACTAACTCGCATATTAAGATATGGCATTAACTGAACGGGAATCACGATTCATGACGATTGTCAACGACAATCGTCAGCTCCTGTATAAAGTATGCTATATGTATGCTACAGACCGCGATCATTTTCAGGATTTATATCAAGAGGTGCTCGCCAACATCTGGGAAGGTCTTGGGTCGTTCCGTGGCGATTCGGCAGTGTCGACATGGCTCTACAGGACGGCTCTCAACACATGTGTGACTTTTTATCGCCGTCATAACCGCCATTCGTCGGAAATGACATCGCTTGATATGGCGGCGGAACTTATGGCCGATGACGGTCGGCGGGCGGAACAGCTGCGCGAGATGTACAGACTCATTTCTCAATTGTCGAAAATCGACAAGGCGATAATCCTGATGTGGCTTGACGAGCGGAGCTATGATGAAATAGCCGAGGTGACAGGATTCACCCGCAACAATGTCGCGACGCGTCTCAGGCGTATCAAGCAGCGTCTTGTAGACAACGGCAACAGCGACAATTGACGCATTATTTATAGAATTGTAACACCATCGAAGAAACACCTACCGACATTATGGATATAAACGATATCAAAAATAGCTGGAATTCCATGAACATTCCACCTGACTACCGTCACGAGGACACTCGCGAACTGCTGTCGAGGGTGGAGCGGGGAAGCGTCTCGACTCTCCGCGACCGTCTGGGGCTGATAAGCCGCAACCTCTCGCTGCTTTGTATCACAGGTATTCTGATTATGATACCTTATTTTCATGATGCCCCGACATTGGCCATCCTTGCCGACTGCTTTTTTGCATTTATGGGTGTATGCCACATGCGGAATTACCGAAAAATCCGCAATCTGAATTTTTCGGAGATGAGTGTGCGTGATGCCATCATGACGGTCGGCAGGATTGAAAGCGAGCGCATAAAGCTGAGAGCCATCGGTATGGCGCTCGGCATTCCGTTGGCGCTCTATATGTGTTTCACGATCACAGATCTTTTTGGCGATTATTATCTCTACGGCTGTTTGGCCGGAGTTGTCATCGGAGCAGTGATAGGTCTGATCGTAAACTACCGGGCCACTTCCATACTTCGTAAGATGCGCAGCCAGCTCAGTCAGGAGGAATAAGGCCGTGATGTCGGCCAAGGTCCGCTATATGATAATAGACAATAATAATTTCTAACAGAAGTGAGTGTTTTTTGCTGAAAAGTGAGTAAATTTGCAGTGAACTCATGAAGCATTTCAACATTTCACTGCAATGAATACCAATAGTCTTGTATCAATAAGCGACATAGGGCGCGACGAGATTCTTTCGCTCCTCGACATGGCCCGTCGTTTTGAGGAAAATCCCAACCGCCGTCTGCTTGAAGGGCGTGTGGTCGCAACTCTGTTTTTCGAACCGTCCACCCGCACACGTCTGAGTTTCGAGACAGCAGTCAACCGTCTCGGAGGCCGTATCATCGGATTTTCCGATGCCAACACCACCAGCTCGTCGAAGGGCGAGACTCTTAAGGACACGATAAAGATGGTGAGCAACTATGTGGATCTCATCGTCATGCGTCACTATCTCGAAGGCGCCGCACGCTATGCCTCTGAAGTGACCGATGTCCCCATTATCAATGCCGGTGACGGAGCGAATCAGCATCCTTCGCAGACAATGCTCGATCTCTACTCTATCTACAAGACTCAGGGCACTCTTGAGAATCTTACAATAACGCTTGTGGGTGATCTGAAATATGGCCGTACTGTCCATTCGCTCATCATGGCTATGCGTCATTTCAATCCGACATTCCGTTTTGTCGCATGCAAGGAACTCGGAATGCCGGCCGAATACAAGGCTTTCTGCGACGAAAACGGTATCCGCTACACCGAGCATACAGATTTTTCACCCGAAGTCATCAACAGCAGCGACATCATCTACATGACACGAGTCCAGCGCGAACGTTTTGCCGACATCATGGAGTATGAACGTGTCAAGGATCTCTATAATCTTAACAGCTCGATGCTCGGTGACGCACGCGAGAACATGCGTATACTCCATCCGCTGCCGCGTGTCAACGAGATTGCACAGGATGTCGACGACAATCCACATGCCTATTATTTCGAGCAGGCCCGCAACGGACTCTATGCCCGTCAGGCGATTATCTGCCGTGCGCTCGGCATCGACGCTTGAACGTCGATTATCTCCTTAAAATATTCAATCCACAACAATTAATCCTTTTACGGAGTATGACTGTCTCAAAACAAGAACTCGCTGTAGCCGCCCTGCGTGACGGCACTGTGATTGACCATATACCGTCGGCCGCTCTTTTCAAGGCTGTAAAGATTCTCGGCATAGAGAATCTCGGTGGCGCTGTCACCATCGGAAACAATCTTGACAGCAAAAAACTTGGCAAGAAGGGCATCATCAAGGTAGCTGATGTCTTTTTCCCGGAATCGACACTCAACCGCATCGCTCTTATCGCTCCGACGGCTGTGGTCAACATAATCCGCGACTATGAAGTAGTCGAGAAGTTCCCTGTGACGCTTCCCGACACGATTGTTGGCATCGTCAAGTGCGGTAATCCCAAATGTATCACCAACAATGAGCCGATGCGCACCCGCTTCCATGTCATTGACCGCGAGGATGTGACCATAAGCTGCCATTACTGTTCGCAGGCTGTCCGCAGCATCGACGCAAAGATTATCTGACTATGAAGGTTTCGTGGAAGCCGGGCACGATGATCTATCCTCTGCCGGCGGTGCTTGTAAGCTGTGGTGACGAGAATCACAGCAACATATTCACGGTGGCATGGGTCGGAACTGTATGCACAAACCCTCCGATGTGTTACATTTCGGTTCGGCCTGAACGTTTTTCCTATCCGCTTATAAAGGAGCAGATGGAATTCACCATCAATCTGACCACCGAGCCGATGGCGCGTGCTACGGATTGGGCCGGAGTGCGTTCGGGACTGGACTATGACAAATGGAAAGAAACCGGGCTGACACCTGTCAAGGGTGTCAAGGTTTCCTCTCCCTATATAGCCGAATCCCCGATGTGTATTGAATGCCGGGTAAAGGAAATCATGCGTCTCGGCAGCCATGACATGTTCATCGCCGATGTGGTCAACGTGCTTGCCGAGGATTCTCTGATTGATCCGGAGACCGGTGCGTTTGACCTCGGAGCTGCCGGCCTTATCAATTATTCCCACGGACACTATTTCAGACAAGGGGAAGAAATCGGACGGTTCGGCTGGAGTGTCAAGAAGAAATGACGACACAGAGGAGTCAGACTACATAATGAATAAACTCATCACACATATAATATATTTATAAGGTATGAAAGAAGACAACGTTATCTTCGACATCATTGAGCGCGAGCATCAGCGCCAGAAAAAGGGAATCGAACTTATCGCTTCCGAAAACTTCGTAAGCGAGCAGGTGATGCGCGCTATGGGTTCGTGTCTCACAAACAAATATGCCGAAGGCTATCCCGGCCACCGTTACTATGGCGGTTGTGAGGTTGTTGACGAGGCCGAAAGCATCGCTATCGAGCGTCTGAAAGAACTTTTCGGCGCTAAATGGGCAAATGTGCAGCCCCATTCGGGTGCACAGGCCAACATGGCTGTGTTCATGGCCTGTCTTAATCCGGGCGACAAATTCCTCGGACTCAATCTGAGCCACGGCGGTCACCTTTCTCATGGTAGCCCTGTCAACTTCTCAGGTCTGATGTTCAATGCGCTCGAATACAACGTAGACCGCGAGACCGGTCGCGTGGACTATGAGCAGATGGAGGAAGTGGCACGTCGCGAACGTCCCCGTCTGATTATCGGTGGGGCGAGCGCCTATAGCCGCGAATGGGACTATGCACGCATGCGCCGTCTCGCCGACGAAATCGGTGCCATATTCATGGTAGACATGGCTCACCCCGCAGGTCTTATCGCCGCAGGTCTTCTTGACAACCCTGTGAAATATGCTCACATAGTTACCACGACTACCCACAAGACACTCCGTGGTCCGCGCGGTGGCGTGATCATGATGGGCGAGGATTTCGAGAATCCTTGGGGCAAGACCACACCGAAGGGTGTTGTCAAAATGATGTCTCAGTTGCTTGATTCAGCGGTGTTCCCCGGTGTGCAGGGTGGACCGCTCGAACATGTCATCGCAGCCAAGGCTGTCGCATTCGGCGAAGCTCTTCAACCCGAATTCCGTGAATATCAGCTTCAGGTGCAGAAGAATGCCGCTGTGCTTGCGCAGGCTCTCGCCGATATGGGCTACAATATCGTCTCCGGCGGTACTGACAACCACTGTATCCTCGTCGATCTTCGCACTAAGTTCCCCGAACTTACAGGTAAGGTTGCGGAGAAGGCTCTCGTTCTTGCCGACATCACTGCAAACAAGAATATGGTGCCGTTTGATTCGCGCAGCCCGTTCCAGACATCCGGTATCCGCCTCGGGACTCCTGCCATAACCACCCGTGGAGCTAAAGAGTCCCTCATGCTTGAAATCGCCGAGATGATCGACACGGTGCTCCGTAATCCTGAAAGCGCTGAAAACATCGCTGCGGTGCGTGCCAAGGTCAATGCTACCATGCAGCCCTATCCTATGTTCGCATACTGATACAACCATTGAACCGTCAATCAGGCATTATAGCGTCAGATTGCGCGTGTAACCAAAACAGACAGGAGACCCGCCAATTTATCGGGTCTCCTGTCTGTTTTGGCAATATATCAGAATGAAGACAAAATCCTCGGATATATCGTGGCTTATTTCGCCTCTTTTTCTTTAAGGATGTCGCGGATTTCAGTGAGGAGGGCTTCTTCCTTAGTCGGCTCGGGGGCGGCTTCAGGCTCGGGAGCGTCTTTTTCTTTGCGTTTCAGCTGATTGATGGCTTTTATTGCCACAAATATACAGAATGCCACGATGAGGAAATCAACAATCGTCTGGATCCATGTGCCCCAGTTCAATGTGACTTCCGGCTTGAGCACTTCTTTTGTCGCACCGTCAACCACGGCTTGCTGGATTACCCACTTATAGTCAGTAAAGTTCATGCCGCCTGTTGCGACCCCGACAAGAGGCATTATTATGTCGTCGACAAGCGACGAGATAATTTTTCCGAAAGCAGCACCGATGACAACGCCGACAGCCATGTCGATGACATTGCCGCGCATAGCGAATTCTTTAAATTCTTTGATGATAGACATATGGTATCGTTTGATGTTATTTGAAAATAGTTGTTTTGTTCGTGATAAAAAATTCCTATGCACATTAAACCATTATAAACGTGGAATTGTTTATATGACACAAAAATAGAGAAAAAATGACGTATTACCATTATCGGTGCGCTTTATTTAGCTTTTTTATACAAAATCGAGTAAAAAACGCCAATTTTATTTCGATGGATAACAGTTGAAATCCAAAAAAAAGTGCTACCTTTGTAGCGCTTTTGAGAGGGTGGCAGCAAGGGCGCGTGGCATGCGTCCTGCTCTTCGGAATCTCTCCCTCATGATTTCAACATTTTCAATAGGAATTTTAGATTTAACAACCCAATTTTTATAAAACTATGACAAAAATAGGTATTAATGGATTTGGCCGCATCGGTCGGTTCGTGTTCCGTGCTTCAACCAAGCGCGATGATATCGAGGTAGTAGCAATCAACGACCTTCTTCCCGTTGACTACATGGCTTACATGCTTAAGTATGACACCATGCACGGTCGTTTCGACGGAACAGTTGATTATGATCTCGAAAAGAGCCTCCTTATCGTAAATGGCAAGCCCATCCGCGTAACCGCATGCAAGAATCCCGCTGAAATCGGCTGGGGTGCTGTAGGTGCTGAATACGTTGTTGAGTCAACCGGTCTCTTCCTTACTAAGGAAAAAGCTCAGGCTCACATCGAAGCTGGTGCAAAATATGTAGTTATGTCTGCTCCTTCTAAGGACGATACCCCCATGTTTGTTTGCGGTGTAAACCAGGACAGCTATGTGAAGGGAACTCAGTTCGTTTCTAACGCTTCTTGCACCACTAACTGTCTCGCTCCTATCACTAAGGTGCTCAATGACAAGTTTGGCGTTGTTGAAGGTCTCATGACTACTGTTCACTCTACAACTGCAACTCAGAAGACTGTTGACGGTCCCTCAATGAAGGACTGGCGCGGTGGCCGTGCAGCTTCAGGCAACATCATTCCTTCTTCTACCGGTGCTGCTAAGGCTGTAGGTAAAGTTATCCCCGAACTCAACGGTAAGCTTACCGGTATGTCAATGCGTGTCCCACTCTCGATGTATCTGTTGTTGACCTCACTGTAAATCTTGCGAAGCCGACTTCTTACGAAGAAATCTGCGCTGCCATGAAGGAAGCTGCTGAAGGCGAACTCAAGGGTATCCTCGGCTACACTGAAGATGCAGTCGTTTCAAGCGACTTCCTTGGTTGCCCCCTCACTTCTATCTTCGACGCTAAGGCTGGTATCCAGCTTACTCCTACCTTCGTTAAGGTCGTTTCTTGGTATGACAACGAAATCGGCTACTCTAACAAGGTGCTCGATCTTATCGCTCACATGAAGAAGGTAAACGGCTAATCAATTCCGAAGAAACAATATCTTCTTAAATAACTGATGTCACCCTTCCCGATTGATTTTCGGGAAGGGTGATTTTTTGTATGTGAATAAATTATCTGGCGGAAGAATCAAATTTTTCTACTTCCTCGCGGACTTCTTTGCGGAGGAGCAGGATTGTAATCATAGTCGGGAAAGCCATGAGTGCATAGAACAGATCGCAGAAGCCGATGGCGACACCCAGCGGCATGACTGCAAAGATAACTAAAGTGGCAATGAAGAACCACGTATAGAATTTTGCTTTGCGCTCGCCAAAAAGATAGGCTGCACAACGGTTGCCATAGAAACTGTAGCTGAACATTGACGACAACGAGAAGCAAAGGACTATGACCATTAGAAGATATTCGCCCATCGGGATTGCGTTGCCGAACGCTTTCATGGCTACGTCGAGTCCCTTTACCCCTTCGACAGTTCCTATGTCGCCACATAGAAGCAGGGCGATGGCCGTAAGTGTACACACGAGGCCGGAATCAATGCTTGGACCGAGCATTGCGATGAGTCCTTCACGCACCGGCGAATTGTTGGCTGACGCACCGTGCATGATGGTTGCCGTTCCGACTCCTGCATCGTTTACGAGAGCTGCCCGTCTCGCGCCGATGATGGCTATGCCGACAAGTGCACCCCAGCCAGCCCGCAGATTGAATGCTTCACTAAAGATGCTCTTGAATACCACAGGGACTTCCGAAATATTTGTGACGATTATATAAAGCACGAGGATGAAGTAGAGTCCCACCATAAACGGTACTAGCCATTGGGCTACGCGGGCTATGCGTCTGATTCCGCCGATGACTACGAGCGTCACCGTAAGGGCTATGCAGATTCCTATCAGAAGCCGGAAAGCACTTTCATGACTCCATCCGAGGGTCGACGACAGGCTGGCGACCAATGTGTTTCCACGTAGCCATTCAGGGGTGGTAAAAGCGCTGACCATTGCCTCTGTGAGCTGGTTGGCGTTCATGATGCAAAGAGTGCCGAGCATTCCGGCTATGGCAAATGTGACGGCAAGCCAGTGCCATCGGGGGCCGAGCCCTCGGTCGATTATATACATTGTGCCACCTGTGCTGCGGCCGTCGGCAAGAATATGTTTGTGGCGTGTGGTAAGCACTCCTTCATGGAATTTGGTCGACATGCCGACAAGAGCGCTGACCCACATCCAGAATATTGCTCCCGGTCCACCCATTACTAATGCTATGGCCACGCCTGCAATATTGCCCATTCCTACGGTGGCGGCGACCACTGACGCGAGGGCCTGTACGGAGGAAATCTGAGTACCTGAGTCGCGCGACTGCTTGCTGCGCAGTTCATGGAATGCGGCCGGTAGTTTACGTAATGAGACCATTCCCGAGTAGAAAAACAGGAAAAATCCGCCTCCGATTAGAAGTATGAAAAGTGGATAGCCGCACAGGAAGTCGGCTAACGATGTGATGAATGTGCTTACCATCGTCCTCCGGCTCCGCCGCCTCCTGTCATACCGCCTCCGAATGAGCCTCCTGAGAATCCGCCGCCACCGCCGCTGCGTCCGCCCAGTGCGCTTCCGAGGATTGCACCAGCGGCGACTGCTGCCGCCGGATCTGGTTTCTTGGGGATGCGGAAACGTTTGTTGTGCTGGTTTCCGCAATTTTTACAGATATATATGTCAACGCCTTCACCTTCGGTGTTGACGGTCGGCTGGCGTAGTGTCCGGCGGTCGACGAGCGACATGGCGCGCGCTCCGCAACGCTCGCATTGAGTATAGTTTGTTGTACGGTTTATGTAGGGGAGCACTTCGGTCTGGTGGCATTTCGGACAATGCCACACGTCGTAGTCAATTGAGTTGATGCGTTCTTCCGTATCCTGCGCTGGTGTCAGGTAGTCGTTGTCGTGTTCTTCATCAATGAGTTCCATTCGTGTCCCGCAATGGGTGCAATTGCGTTTATGACGTCTGACACGTTTCATTTTTGTTATTAATATCAGATAGGCCGGTAGGCCGATTCCAAGCGTGAGGAATGAACCGAACAGGGTTAGTGTCTTATATTGGTCGAGAGTGCGGTAGCGCTGCACATCGTCGAGTTTTTTTGTCGAATATATTGAATAGATTACGAGCAGCAAGAGACCTGCTCCGATTACAGTGGCGAATCCAAAGTAGAGATTGAAGAGTTCCGAACCTGAAATATCATCGTCAGTGCCTCGGCGCGAGTCATTGGCATATTTTGATTTTAGTTCGTCGGCGACTGCCGGGTCGCTCAGTGCTTTGATGATAGTGCTTACTCCTGCGACAGTTCCCTCGTCGAACTTTCCCTCGCGGTATAGGGGGAACATTGTGTTGCGGATTATTCGTCCGGCAACGATGTCGGGGAGTGTGCCTTCGACCCCGTAGCCGGTGCGTATGATGGCTGCATGGTCGTCACGCGACAGCAGGACGAGGACTCCGTTGTCCTTGTCCTTTTTACCGATTTTCCATTTCTCGAACAGTTTTGTCGCGAATTCTTCGGGTGTCATTGACGGGTCGACCTGATCGACGGCTACCACCACGAGTTCAGCCGAGGTATTGGCCCATAGAGCGCCGATTTGGGCGTTCAGGTTGCTTACGGCTGCACTCGAAAGTATGCCTGATGGATTTGAGACATATTGTGTGCGGTCAGCCACATGAACGTTGGGTACTTCATCGACTGTTATCGCTGCAAGGGGAATCACTGTCGTGAAGAAGAGGACAAGCAGAAGTGTCAGACGTGAATTGAGATATTTCATGCTGGGAATAGGATATGCGGATATCGAAAAATTAGTTGTTGATTTTCAGGCTCATTGCGTTCAGGCTTCTGTAGAGTCCGAGAGCATAGACATCTGTCATGCCTGAAATGTGGTCGAGCACGGCCTGTATTTTGCCGTAGAGTGTCGGAGAGTTGATTTCATATTGCTGCGGTACTTTTGCAAGCAACAGCCGGGAGTAGTTTAGGTCTGGGTTGCGGACTGCTTTTACGAGTTCGTGGATAAGAAACGAGATGATTCTTGTTCCGGCCAGTTCGATATCGACAACATCGCCGGAACAATATATTTTTTTCCACGATAATGCCTCACAGTCCCGGTAGCCTTGACGCTCAAGCTGTGAGATATGGTCGAGCAGTGAGCCGCGGAATTCGCCGTGCATTATCTCTTCTTCATGAGAAACGAACGCTTCGGCGCATCGGTTGACGAGAGTTCCGATTATACATGAGCGGAGATAGGCTATTTTTTCGTTGGGGTCGTCGACTCCTGCCATGATACGTTCGATATGTGTGCGGCGCGCTTCATCGAAATATCCAAGGAATAGGGGAATTACCTCTTCGGTAGAGAGTATCTTTAGTTTGTGTGCATCCTCGATGTCCATGATTTCATAGCAAATGTCGTCGGCTGCCTCGACGATATATACAAGTGGATGGCGCGCGTAGCGCAATTGTCCCTCTGCTTCTTTCAGAGGGAGCATTCCGAGCTCGTCGGCCACTTTCATGAAGTCGGCCTGTTCGGATGTGAAGAATCCGAATTTGCCGTGACTGCCAGCAAGCGATGAGTCAAAAGGATATTTGACAATGGAGGCGAGGGTGGAGTATGTCATGGCGAAACCTCCGGGACGGCGACCGTTAAAGCTGTGGGTAAGCAGACGGAATGCGTTGGCATTGCCTTCAAAATGTGTGAGGTCGCTCCATTGTCGTGGGGTGAGTTCGCTTTCCAGCTCTCGGCCTTCGCCTTCACTGAAGTAGGTGGCGATAGCCTTTTCGCCCGAATGTCCGAACGGCGGGTTGCCGAGGTCGTGGGCGAGACATGCGGCTGCGACGATTTCTCCGATAGAGTCGAGTTTGCCGACCCACGGTTCTGAGGCATATTTCTTTCGTAGTTCAGAGGCTATCTCAGCAGCCAACGACCGACCGACACATGCTACTTCAATGCTGTGGGTGAGACGGTTGTGTACAAAGATGCTGCCCGGGAGTGGGAATACCTGAGTTTTATTCTGGAGTCTGCGGAAAGGGGACGAGAAGACAAGACGGTCGAAATCACGCTGGAAGTCGCTCCTCGACCCTCGTTTTGGATCGTGGTAGTGTTCAAGCCCGAAGCGCTTGTCGTTAATAAGCCTGTCCCATGACATTCGGTGCATAATGGTAGTGTATAATAGTCTGTTATATTCTATAACGCGAAATTAATGAAAAATGATGACAAGCTTTGAATATGGCAGCCTAAAAATCATTAAGAGCATATATCACCGATAGTCGGTTTCGATATAATCGACAATATCTGTGGGCAGGTAATTTTGATAGGTTACGTTTTGATAGACAATTATGTTCGTCCCTGATTGTGACCTGATGTTACGCGAGGGGTTGTCAAGACATGATCTGCGTAAATTCCAGAAATCCTTGCGTCTGATATCTTCCCATTTATCGCGCCCGTAGACATTTGTCACAGGATTATTCGAGTGCCTGATGTCGCCGGCGATGAAACTGTATTGTCCACCCTCACAGTTGGCCTCAAGGATTAATCCCGGAAGTCCCCTGAGTTTCCACGGCCCATCGTTGACAGGTATGTCAGGGGTGAACCATACAGTCCATTTTCTTCCGTATAAATCAGCGGAAGCCTTGGTGCATTCATATCCGAGGATTGTCCGGCAAGAGTCTTCTATCGTCCATAGTGGTTCAGGCAAGGATTCCTTTACATGGAATTTCGTACCGTTGGCTATGTCGTATGTATGGAGTTCGTTGTCAGATAAAAACTTGGTTACGTAGAAAGATCCGTCAGCTCTCGGTATTTTGTCCTGTTCTCTTTTTTGCCATAATTCTCTTTTAAGTGTATTGAACATCTCGAAACCTTCAGGGGTTGATTCAATCGAATCGATATATTCTGTGTTGGGCGAATAGAACTTTGATTTATGGCCGTCGGTATGTAGGATATATCTGTTTGTCACATCTGGCTCTGCACTTCTCATTGTCTGGACGGGATGCATGTAAGTATATCCAACCTCGAGTGTTCCGGTTTGCGCATACAGGCTGGATGATATGATAAATGTCGAAAGAAGTAAAATCAGCTTACGCATTATATTGCAGATTTGTTGGTCGCGAGTATGGTGGTCTTGATAAATGATTGTTAGTAAAATCGCCCGGCATTGTCGGGAATGCCGGGCGATTGTGCGTGTATGATACAGCGGGGACTGATTATTCAGCCTTGCCGTTTGAGCCGAGGACGGCAACGATTTTGTGCTTGTAGAGTTTTTCCATTTCGTCGCGGGCCGGCCCGAGGTATTTGCGGGGATCGAATTCGGCAAGCTTGGTAGCGAGTACCTTGCGGACTGCAGCTGTCATTGCGAGACGGCTGTCAGAGTCGATATTAATCTTGCAGACTGCGCTCTTGGCTGCCTTGCGGAGTTCTTCTTCGGGGATACCGATTGCGTCGGGGAGCTTGCCGCCGTATTCGTTGATTTCTTCAACGTATTCCTGAGGAACGGAGCTTGATCCGTGGAGTACGATGGGGAAACCGGGGAGTTTTTCCATAACGGCATCGAGTACGTTGAATGCCAATGGGGGCGGTACGAGACGACCGTTGGCATCGCGGGTGCACTGTTCGGGCTTGAACTTGTAAGCACCGTGTGATGTGCCGATTGAGATTGCGAGTGAGTCAACTCCTGTACGGGTAGCGAAGTCGATAACTTCTTCGGGGTCGGTATAGGTGTGGTGGTCGGAAGAAACTTCGTCTTCAACGCCGGCGAGTACACCAAGCTCACCTTCGACAGTCACGTCATACTGATGTGCGTAGTCGCATACTTTCTTTGTGAGGGCAACGTTTTCCTCGTAGGGGAGGTGAGAGCCGTCGATCATCACTGACGAGAAGCCGTGTTCGATGCAGTCCTTGCAGAGTTCGAAGCTGTCACCGTGGTCGAGGTGAAGTACAATCTGCGGGTGTTCCCAGCCGAGGCTCTTGGCATATTCTACAGCTCCCTGAGCCATGTAGCGGAGAAGAAGGGGATTTGCATAGTTGCGTGCACCTTTGGAAACCTGAAGGATAACGGGTGATTTTTCCTCGGCAGCAGCCTTGATGATTGCCTGAAGCTGCTCCATGTTGTTGAAGTTGAAAGCGGGAATCGCATAACCACCCTTGATGGCCTTGGCAAACATTTCCTTGGTGTTTACGAGACCTAATTCCTTGTAACTTGTCATTTTTAGTTAAGAGGTTTAATTAATAATGTAATTAGAATTGTTTGGCACAAAGATAAGAAAAATTTTACAGCCGTAGTCATCATTGCTGAAAAATTTCGTTAATTAGGCTTTGATTTTGTTATAAGATATTATCTTGACTTATGATTTGGCTTTGACTGTCAGTTGTTTCGGTTTTTTCGATGAAAAGGCGCTGATATTCGCTTTCAAAGTTGGGTGTGAAGACATTTTTGCCAATGTTGGCTCGAATTTCGTCATGTGTCCAGAAATGGCCTCCGTCAAGTTCGTCGGAAGGGATAGGAATCGTGTCGACGGTCGTTTTGAAGGCGTTGACAAACTCGCGTTCGCGCGTGGATTCAAAAATATAGCTTGTTATAAATTCAGGCTGAAAGTTTTCGATGCCAAGTTCCTCGCGGGCTTCACGACGGAGTGCCGACATGGTATCTTCTCCGAAATCAATGTGTCCGCCCACAGCGGTGTCCCATTTCCCCGGTTGTATATCTTTCCATTCTGGTCGTTTTTGGAGAAAAAGAGCCCCTTCGCGATTAAAAACGTGAAGGTGGACTACGGGATGAAGCAGTTTGCTTCCGTCATGGCAGCGTCCGCGTGTGGCAGAACCGATTGTCTTTCCTGTTTCATCGACGAGTGGGAAAAGTTCAGAGGCGTTATCTTGTGGCATTTCTTTTATGTTATGATATGTGGTGGTAGTTCAGATACGGATTATGAGATTCCGAGAAGTTCGATTTCAAAAATCAGTGTCGAGCCGCCGGGTATTCCGGGCTGGTTTAATTTACCGTATGCCTGTTCGGCCGGGATGTATATTTCCCATTTGTCGCCGACGTGCATTTGTTGGAGGGCAATAATCCATCCGGGTATCAGTTCGCGCAGACGGAAAGCCGGTGCGACACCTCCACGGCTGTTGTCAAAGGTTTTGCCGTTGATTGTTTTGCCTGTATAGTGTGCCACGACGACACTGCTGCGGTTTGGGCTCGGTCCGTCAGTGCGTCCTCGTTTGATTACTTTATAAAATATTCCTTTGTCGAGCGGATGAACTCCGTCTTCGTGTGATTTGGCCTCAAGCCAAGCTTTGTTTTTCTGAATATATTCCGGTTTTGCCATATAATTCCTGTCTTGTTTTTGTTTGGATGTTAAGCATATGCAAAAGTAGTTAATTTTGACAGAACGGTCAAACTGCGTTTATAATGAGTTTCAGGCTGAGTGGAATGATACGATGCCTACATGCCGGCTTATGGATGTGATAGTACCTATAATAATATTTGATAGTACCTATAATATAATAATAAAGGTGGAAAGATTTGGAATATTAAAGTGAGAGTTATGAATAAGGGATAAAAAATTCGTCCCATCCGCTTCCGAACAATCGGTGTTGGATGAGACGAATTGTAATCTGTATTATCTGTTAGTTGATGTCTGATGGAAGAGGTCAGCGCTCGGCGCGCATCGGGTTGTTGAGGAAGTCTTCGTAGGCGAGGCGGATGCCTTCGGCGAGAGGGGTCGAGGCGGTCCAGCCGAGGCGGGTGGCCTTGCTCACGTCGAGGAGCTTGCGGGGTGTGCCGTTGGGCTTGGTGGTGTCCCATTCGATGCGGCCTTCGTAGCCGACGGTCGACGCGACAAGCTCCGCCAGCTCGCGTATGGTGAGCTCCTTGCCCGTGCCGGCGTTGACGGTCTCGTTGCCGGAGTAGCTGTTCATGAGGAACACGCAAAGCTCGGCGAGGTCGTCGACATAGAGGAACTCGCGCAGCGGCGAGCCGTCGCCCCAGCATGTCACGACTGGCTCGCCCGCGAGTTTCGCTTCATGGAAACGGCGGATGAGCGCGGGGAGGACGTGGGAGTGCGTGGGGTGGTAGTTGTCGTTCGGGCCGTAGAGGTTGGTGGGCATGACGGAGATGTAGTCCGTGCCGTACTGCCGGTTGAGGAACTCGCAGTACTTCAGTCCGGAGATCTTTGCGAGCGCATACGCCTCGTTGGTTTTCTCCAGCTCTGAGGTGAGTAGGCATGACTCGGGCATGGGCTGCGGGGCCATGCGGGGGTAGATGCACGACGAGCCGAGGAATTCGAGTTTTTTGCATCCGTTCCGCCATGCGGCGTGAATGACGTTCATCTCGAGCATCATGTTGTCGTACATGAAGTCGGCGAGAGCCGATGAGTTCGCCTCGATGCCCCCTACCTTGGCGGCGGCGAGGAACACGTAGTCGGGCTTCTCTGTGGCGAAGAAGTCGTTGACCGCCTGCTGGCTGATGAGGTCGAGTTCGGCGTGGGTGCGTGTTATGATGTTGGTGTATCCCTGTCGCCGCAGCTCGCGGACGATGGCCGAACCGACCATGCCACGGTGACCCGCAACGTAGATCTTGGAATTTTTTTCCATTTTGTCTGGTTTGAATATTTATGTGGGTAAGGTACAGAAATTCAGAAGTAACACGAATAACAGATTATTTTAATGATAATTCATAGAGGGCTTGTTCCAATCCTTCCATATTCAGGAATTAACCCCTCCAATATTTATGTTATTTATGAATTTCTGTACCCCTCAATTTCAGCGTAGGCTTTACTTCACGATTCCTTTCTCGAGGTATTCGGCGAGGTTGAGTTTCACCTGTTCACCTGCTCGCTCGACGGCGACCTTGGCCATGTCGGCGTCGACCATGAGGTTGACGAGCTGCTCGAAAGATGTCTTCTTCGACGGGTCCCAGCCGAGTTTCTGCTTCGCCTTCGTGGGGTCGCCCCAGAGGTTGACCACGTCGGTCGGGCGGTAGAAGTCGGGCGACACCTCGATGAGCACCTTGCCGGTCTTCACGTCGATGCCCTTCTCGTTCTCGCCCTCGCCCTCGAAGCGCAGCTCGATGCCGGCACGGCGGAAAGCGAGCTGGCAGAACTCGCGGACGGAGTGCTGCTCACCGGTGGCGATCACGTAGTCCTCGGGCTCGGGCTGCTGGAGGATGAGCCACATGCACTCCACGTAGTCGCGTGCGTAGCCCCAGTCGCGGAGCGACGAGAGGTTGCCGAGGCAGAGCTTCTCCTGCTTGCCCTGAGCGATGCGTGCGGCGGCGAGGGTTATCTTGCGGGTGACGAATGTCTCGCCGCGGCGCTCGGACTCGTGGTTGAAGAGGATTCCGGAGCAGCAGTACATGCCGTATGCCTCGCGGTATTCCTTCACGATCCAGAAACCGTAGAGCTTTGCGACGGCGTATGGCGAATAGGGGTGGAAGGGTGTCTTTTCGTTCTGGGGCACTTCCTCGACCTTGCCGTAGAGCTCAGAGGTCGATGCCTGATAGATGCGGCAGGTCGCGGCGAGTCCGCAGAGGCGTACGGCCTCAAGGATGCGGAGGACGCCTGTCGCGTCGACGTCGGCTGTGAACTCGGGGGAGTCGAACGACACCTGCACGTGGCTCTGTGCGGCGAGGTTGTAGATCTCGTCGGGTCGCACCTTTGAGACGACCTGCATGATCGACATCGAGTCGCCGAGGTCCGCGTAGTGGAGGTGGAAGTTGGGGTGTCCCTCGAGGTGGGCGATGCGCTCGCGGAAGTCTACCGACGAGCGGCGGATCGTGCCGTGCACGTCATAGCCTTTTTCGAGAAGAAACTCGGCCAGAAACGAACCATCCTGACCGGTGATGCCTGTGATTAATGCGGTTTTCAGAATTGTTATATAATAGAAACTCAATATTTAGCAAAGCCAACGTTAATTGGTGTATGTCTTTATTTTGGGGAATTTATTCACTTATAAACTGTATGTCGTCCGTACGCGGATGGACAAACTCGAATTCCAGCGTGCGGGCGAGACCTTCGTCAAGAGTGAACGGTGCCTTAAATCCGCATGAGTGGGCTTTCTTGGCATCGAACTCTGTTGTGGCACAGAATTTTTTCACACGGACCGAAGATACAGTGAGTTTTTTGCCTGTAATTTTTGCAAGCACATCGAAACCGTAACCGCCGAGCATGCCGAGCCAGTAGGGGAAATGCGTCGCAGGGATGTGTTTGTTCAACACATTCGACACATGTGCCACGAGCTGGTTCATGTTGTTGTCGGGTTTATCGATGTAGTTGAACACATTGTAGCCTTTGGTGACATTGTCTATCAGATATTTTACGAATGCAACGATGTTGCCGACGTAGGCCATTGACTTCTTGTTCTCGCCCTTTCCTACCATGAGGAACTTGCCCGACGAAATCTGTTTGAGTAGGTTGTAGACATTTCCTCTGTTACGTTCTCCGAAGATGACTGTCGGACGGATGATGTCGATGTTCCAGTCTGGATGTGAGGCATACCATTTTTCCAGTACCTGTTCGGCCTGCCATTTCGATTTGCCGTAGTGGTTGAACGGATCTTTTGGATGGTTCTCGTCGGGATTCTTTTTGTTAAGGCCATAGACGGCCACGGATGAAAAGAAGATGATGCGCCTGCAGCCGTTCTTTTCCATAGCCCTGAGTGTCACTTCCATACCGCCGACATTCGTATCGTAATAAAGCGATACGGGCGTTACGTCGTCGCGGTGCTGCGCGGCAAGGAGGATTATGACATCAGCTCCTTTGAGCTCGCGGTCCATCTGGGCTTGCTCACGGACATCACCGATAACCGTGATGTCATTGAAAAAATGGCTCGGAAGAAGGTCGATGTTCTTACATTCATAGTTTTTAGAGTCCTCTTTCAAGAGGTCGATAAGTCTTGTGCCAACGAATCCGCTGCCACCGATCATTGCGATTTTCATAATTAAAATATTATTTATGAGCGTAGAAATTTAGAATATATTAGCGCTCGCATGTTGTTCGGCATTATATACACAGCTCCTCGAATTAAACTGGCCTTTATTGCACCGAAAGTGGAAATTAATCCTAAATTATGCAGCTTCCATTGAAAGCGTGCGCTGTCCTTCGCATATTTAAATCCTCCTCTGCGTTTGAACATTTCTGGTGATGTCCTAAAGTATAATAAAGGGATTTGTAAGTTGGCGAATGAAGCTCCATTTTTTATCATTCTTGCCCAAAGATACCAGTCTTCAAAGAGTGGAAAATGTTGATATCCATTTGCTCTTTCAACAGCCTTTTTTCGAAAAATTACGCACGGATGGTTTAATGGATTACGAGATTTAATATACCGGGCAACTTCTTCATGCGATTGAGGAACTTTTTTTATACTTTTTATGTTGGAAATATCATCCTGAAATTCAGCTATCCATCCACTTGAAATATCTGTTTTGGGATTGATTGTCATGAATTGAATTTGTTTCTCAAACCTTTCAGGAAAACATATATCATCCGTATCCATTCTTGCCACCAACTCATTGGAGCAGTGCTTTAAACCTTCATTCAAAGCTTTTCCAAGTCCTCCATTAACCGCCAAAGGAATTCTCTTGAATTGCGGATATTTGGTTTCATACTCATCAAGAACATGATAGAGTTCATCAGTAAGAGGTCCATCTTCCACCATCACCACTTCATCCGGAGGAAGCGTCTGATTGAATACACTGTCAAGACTTTGACGTAGATAATCGGGTCGTTCCTTATAGTAGAGCGACATCAAGACAGAAAAATTATTATCCATTATTATTAGAAGCTAATATTGTGATGACCTAGACGTTCATCCACATAGTCACATATTTGTTCATCTGATATTTTCCTGATAAATAAAATTCCGGGATTTTCGATACATTGATCAATTATGTCAGATTCTTCCAAAGTAATATCCTTGGGAGAACTGCTCCCATTATTTTCCCATGATATGTAGCGTAATATATTTCGGGATATTAGACTTTTATCCTCTACGACCTGATTAACTATAGTCGGAAAGAATATTTCATCAAGACATTGTGTATTCTTTGAATCTTCTAAAAACTCAGGATGGGAGTCACAATATTTAATGATTACATCAGTGGTTTTTCTTGTTAAGAAAAACCACAGATGTCCTCCACAGAGGACATCTGTGGTTTTTAGCCGTTTGGGATAAGCAAATAAAATATTCAATGCATTGAATATTTTATTTGGCTTATATCTTAATGTCTTGGCTATCTGTCGGAGGTTACCTATATCAAAACGTTTTGGTTCAATAGTCGCAATCTGTTTTGGTGTCAATCTCAAAGCATAACATTCTGTCCGCCTCCTACCACCTTCCAGCCAATGCCCCCCAGGAATTTCTAATGGATTATTACATGGAAGTGGATTTATTAAAATATGATCCTTTTGAGACACATTCAAAAAATCAGCAATATATTCAGGTCTTTTTACAGGATAATCAGACTCACTCAATAAACATACATAATCCCAATTACACGATTGTATTTCTTTCAATCCTTCGTACACCGCCAAGGCTAATTCAGGGCCTCCCCACGGTGTAGGGAAGCGAAATGAAGTAAAGTGAACATTTGAATATCTCCTGAGTCTACTGAAATCAAGTTTTGAATTTTTATCTACATGTATGAGGAACAAAGACCTCTCTGATTGTAGAGAAGTAACTATTCTCTCCACTATTTCAGGATTTTTGTAAATAATTAAAAAATATAAGACCTTCATAATCCTTTGAGACTTTCTTGCAAGAACCTAACACCTTTTTCCTTCTCAAATGCTATACGCCTTTTTACTTCTGTATAGTCTATTGACATAGATGCATCTATCAATTCAGAAGTAATCTTGCCGTTACTTGCAATGTTACAAATATCAAGTTTTGATAGGTAGTTATTAAGTCGACTGTCGTTCATTCCATTCACTGCGATAAAATTCTTTGAGAAAAGAGTACTGAATACAGCTAAATGAAATGATTTTCCTATTACGTATTTAGCATTTTTTACTAGATTCAAGAATTCAATTGGTCCACTACACAACTTCAAATTAAATCTTATGGATGGAATTATAGATCGTGTATTTATATTGCTAACGACTACGGGTAAGCCGGTTGCTTTTTTTAACTCCATGGCCTGAGTATAGACTTCCGACAAGTAGTAAGGATTATAAAGAAATATATATTCCCCTCTCACAATAGATTCTGAAGGAACAAGACTCTCCCATTCCTTTGATGAAAGTAATAGCGTCGGATCGGGGACAACTTCTGGTCTAATCTTACCGTCTGTCAAAGAGCTGATTGCACTTGCAGTCTTCTGCTCCCTAACTGAAATCGCATAAAATGAATTTAGCAACTCCCTTAAAAATTCTTTTTTTTGCATGTAGAGTTGCATTTGTGATGCTGGAGCGGTTCCCATACTTGCTGCATAAGAAATCTTACGAATATCACCATGGATAAAATCTAAAAAGTAGTTCCATGAAAAATCATATGCTGTTATATTCCATATTTGATCACTTCCGGCAATAATTGCATCATATTTCTTACTTAAAGCAGTATTCTCACTCAACTCATCAACTTGCATCGACAGAGATATATTATTGGCAAGGAATTCCTCAAAAAGCCTATATTTCATTTTTAAGGCTTTAAAAAAGGGAGCATACAAAATAGATAACAAAATTCTTTTTTTATCTTGATATTTCCATGGAGCCTTAAAATAATTATACTGCTCTATTTGTCGTATACTACGCATATTTATAGTCTCCACATAGTATTTATCTGATAATTTCATTATTGCTTGCTGAAGTGCATAATTCTGAAGCATTGATCCATAGTTATGGGCAGCATGAAATGTAATTATTCCAATGTTTTTCATTTTTTGATTCGATCGTAAAGTTTATATGCTGGAATTAAGAGACTATCCGATAAATAAAGAGACTGTTTCAAGGATAATCCTTTACTCATAAAAAAACGAAATATCTTACAACCAAAACTTTTCCGTGACGGATGTCTAAGTTGAGAATTTCCTGTAATAGCTTCTTCGACTGGACGAGCAACTAATGATATTTCAGAATTTAACTCCTCTATAATACCGTTCCCCTTTGGTGTTATAGGTAAGATTACAGAAACACCGTCTTTTATATCGTAGTTTTTAATAATATCTTTATCAAGTCCCCAGAAATCACCTATTGTAATGTCTGATACGCGTTCGGATTTAGCATAAGGACAAGTATAACAACTTTCACGGAATGTATATGATTTCAGGAAGGCTGTAAAGTACACATCAGTATATCTATCTTTCCAGACATAATTCTTATAAATAGACTGGCTTCCACTAATTATATTAAGACAAAAGCCATCTTCGCTCCTAAATTTCACTGTTGTCACAGGCTTATTACCAGCAATGTGTCTTATATGCGACTCAAATAAATACTGGGAAGGAACTCCATGACAAATAAGATCTACCATCAGGAGCTGTTCATAATCCTTCTTAAGATACTTTCTTAATGCGGCTACCTGACAAGGAGTACCGATAAACAGCACACGGCGACCAGCTATCAAATCCTGTTTAATCTGGCAATAGATTTTCCCAATTGAACTTTGCACATATTTCGATCCTTGAATTCTTACATATTCATCCAAATCCGCTATTCGAATATGTCTTATTTCTGCACCCTCAGATGTACATCCATACACTACTCCTCCTTGATTTAAAAAGTGTTTTGCCAATACACTACCTATGCCACCTGATGCCGACTTGATATGAATCTGTGAGTTATTTGCCCATGATGCAAATGAATTCTCAGGCGACTTGCACTTTGGTGGATTTAAGATAGGACATACATTCTCACACAGATGACATTCAATACACTTTTTTCGATCTATGACAGGATGACGATCTCCCATAGGACTCCTTGGTACCATTGAGATAGCATCTTTGGGACATACATCATAACATCCCCAACATCCTGTACATAAATTTTCTTGACAAAGTTTAATCATTTGTAATCTGTATTATTAGTGGATATCTTATCAATAGCACAAGAATATAAGTCAATTGATTGTTTGGCAATATTATCCCATGTAAATGGCTGGATATAGTTAAAAGCCCTAGAACTCATGACCTTTAAATCATCAGGGTACATATTAATCATTGTGAGAATAGCCTCTGCTAAAGAATTAGCATTACAATTAATAACTAAACCTGAATCTTTTACTATCTCTGCCATATTTGTCTCTTTAGTAATTATACATGGCATAGCGTAGCTTAACGCTTCTAAAATCCCGATAGGCATACCTTCAAATCTTGACGGTAATATAAACACATCTGAATCTTTAAAGGCTTTTTCTTTATCTTTCCCGAATACTGGTCCATTTATTGAAATCATATCTCCAAACTTAGCTGTATCTTGCTCCAATTGTTGAGTTAGACCTTGCCCATAAAAATTAAACACTGCTTTATCTGATATTTTTTCATAAATCATATCTAAAGCATTTATCAATATATCCAATCCCTTCTGTAGATAATCATATCGTCCCATAAATAGAAACCGTATTTTAGTTCCTAATTTTGGTTCATAGGGAATTTTTTGCGGTATAGTGATACCGTTATTAAGAATATATCCTGGAGCTAAATGAGAAAATTGATAATCATTTAATTTTTCATTCTCATTAAGATATATAATCCCACAGGAATTCTTAATAAACCTATTAACAAATAAGATATTTGCAAGCCACTTCTTTAATTTACCCTTATCTAACGACACTTTATTGGCAGCTCCGTGGAAAGTTATCAAATATGGAATATGATTTTTTCGACAATACCTCATAAATTTAAAATATTGAGGCTTATATATTGAATGAAAAATCACTATGTCAGGACTAAAAGTAGAAATATTTATTTTAAACTTATTATACGTTTCAATTACCTTAATGTGAGATTCTATTGGAATGACACAACGTGGAAATAAATGATAAACAAACACATCATGTCCCAACTGCATTTGTGCAATAGATAGATTCTTTACTACTTCTGTTATCCCATTATAATTCTCCTGACCTAAGTTGGCGATATGAATAATTTTCATTTTTTCTTCTATTAGATGAGATTTGACTAGAACTCTCGTATATTTGAATGAATATTTTTACTGGTGTGACACTCACTAATCACCAAGAAAAAGCCTTCCCAGAAAGGCAAAAATGGTATAGCGAAAAAAGTCAATGATTGCATTAGTAGAGCAAGAAAGAATCCTAGCGTCAACCAATCACGACTTCGATATAAACTATATAATAACATTAAAACTATAATCGTCAGAGTAATAAAAGGGAGCAATCCATTTTCATATATAATTGCAATCGGAGTGACATGTATTCTTATATTTGTCAAATAATGATTATCAATAAGTTCTTTTTTTAAAAGAATTGCAGAACTTTCTCTCTTATTATCCCCAGAAATTCTAGCATGATTCGTTATTGCATATCCAGCTCCGAACAACAGATACTCAGGTCTAAAAGAAATAGAAGCTATTGCTCCTGAAGCCTCTCGAAGTCTACTTTCAGAACTACCCTTATCCGTTGATTTTTTTTGTGCAAATCGTTCAACAACCAAGGTAAGCCCTTCACCATAATTATTGATCAATATACCTGAAAAAATTCCGCTCAGTACAATGACTGTATAAGCTGCTTTTCTATTGTTCTTATATAGTACATACAGATAAAATAGGCCAAAAACCAGTAATGATACTATACCTCCTCTAGATTGGGTCAAAATTGTAAAATATAATGAAAGTAATATACTTAAAATACAAATCAATTTATGATAAAAACCTCCTAAACTATAAGATTTCACACATATATAAATCCCCACAATCATGGCCATTACAAAATAGTTAGGATCATTGTATAAACCGGTAAAACGATAAGGAAGGCCAGGCCATGGAGCAAATATGAAACTAAGTATCAAAGAAATAAAATAAATATACGGGGATAGTCGAAAAAATAGTATTTTCTCAAGAGCTGAAAAAATGATAAAAGAACTCAATATCGCATACAATGAGAGCAATGGGAAAAAGACTTTAAATCCGCCCATTACTACAGAGAGCATTAATAAAAATGCAAATCCAGCAATATATTTAAGGTATCTATCATACTTAATCAAATTATTAAAATAACACAATCCAATTATTCCCATAACACCAACAGGTATATAAAATAATTTTATCGGCCCGATACTCCAAGCATTCAATATCTGCAATGGAAGAAATAATGAATAAATAAGATTGTAAAATCTATTATTTATTAAAAACATATATTCTCTACTAAAATTTTGGCTAATTAGAAATATTCTTAATAATCTGATGAAATTGGGTAAAGTATAGAACTGCACCTATACTATTTAAAATTAAAATACTTGTAATTACACCATTTATTCCGCATAAGTTACTTAGATAAATACTTAAAGGATAGTATAAAATTAAGATTATCGTGACATATCCGGATATAATGTTTAGTTTTCCTAGTCCGCATAAGAAATTTGAATAAGTCCAATTCCATATCGAGGAATAAGTGAAACAAGCCATGAGGACTGACATACTTAATGGAATAAAGACTTCATTTCCTATCCATAGAGAATATATCCATTTGGAAATAAGCACCATAAATACTAATCCTACGAGGAACAAAATGTTAATCTTAGAGATTCGTTTTGAACATGATCTAATCCATTCAATATCCTTTCTATGGTAAGCATCTGTTGTCGCAGACCAAACTGGTGTTATTATGATTCCAAAGATCAACAAAACAGTACTAAAATATCTATAAGTAATATTATATGGAGTGACTTCTTGCGGTCCAAATTGATGTGAAATAATAATATTAGATATCGACATTAAAACTACTCCACCAATCTGAATCATAAAAAATCTAATCCCTAACCCCATAAGCCCCCTTATCTCTTGTCTTTTAAACATTGTTATTTTAGGACGTAAATATGAATATTTACCAAAAAACATAATTGGATACGCTACCAGATAGACAATCAGCGGAGATAAAGTATACACAATAGCCACAATTAGTAAATCTCCGGTTGTCAATTTAGTAAGGAAATATATAATCAACAACGATAAAAAATGTCCACCTGTAGTCAGGGTGCTACTTAGAGCCGGCATTTGAAGTGCCAAAAAAATATTACCGATAAATTTAAAAATAAGAGTCAGGCAAAATAAGGTAAACGAAATCAACATAATACCATTAAGACCCTTAATCACATCTGGTGAAGTCCCCAAGATCTCATACCAATCAAAAAAATTATAACTAACAAATCCCAATATCATTACCCCTCCTATAATGATTGAAAGCATGAAAAAAGTCGTGCTGACATAACATTGACCTTTTTTTAAATCATTCTCTGCAAGCGCTATTGTCAACTTATTTCTAAGACCATTTCCCAGCCCAATATCAAATGAATTAAACCACACTAATATAGAATTTAAAGTCAACCATACCCCATATTCGTATGGATTTAAATATCCAAGAGTAATAGGTACTAATAGCAGATAAATCAAAGCATCGATACCTCTTATCAGAAAAGAGGCAATTATATTTTTTTCGCTTTGATACTACGTTGATCTCCCTTAAAAAAGGTTTTAAATGATAACATAGAATAATTCCCAATAATTAAGCAGAACCTTATAATATAGTTTTCATTTGTGATCAAGAAAGGAACTTTCGTCCGATCTTAAATCGGAAACATATATTAACGAATAAAACTGATAGAATTGTAGTGGTAATCAAGGCAAACCATGGTAAGAACATAGGATCTATATGTTCTGATAACGATGTATGATAGTACAACCAAAAAAGTATAAATTGATGTGCTATGTATATACCGAAACTATATCCAGCAATAAAAGTAATAATACTATTATCCTGAAAATATTTCTCAAATCTCAAAGCTAATCCATAAAAAAACATGATTCCTACAAATTGATACGGTAACGGTATAAGATGAATCAAAATTTGGAAAATTGGTCTACTATACCTATCCGAATGCCAGACATTATCCAAAATAGGATTCAAAATAATGAATAAAAGTATAAAACTAATTAAAAATACAACTAAATTTATTAATCTTATTGACATACAGTTATTTTTCGCGGTAATTAATCCAAAATAAAAGAACATTAGATAATATATTCCATTACCGATACCTAATGAGGGTAAATTCCATGAACAGATTGATATAATTACCACTATAGGAAATAGAATATGTTCAGGAAGTGGAATTCTAATTAAGAAATAAGAAAATACGAATACCCAAAATAGCATTGGTAAAAACCAAAGATGACCTTCGCCACAAAAGAATAGAAATAAGCCAATTGGTTTTATCAATTCTAATATGGAACCAAATGCCAGAATATATAGTATGCCAAAAACGAAAGTAGGTATAATTAGTTTTTTTAGTTTTTTTATAATTAATCCTTTTAATGTTATAACCTTTTTAGTTGTATATACCTGATGTCCCCAAATATGACCACTAATAAATACCCACATAGGAAGCATAAAGCTATATGACAGCTTGCCTATCCAACCATATAATGGAATATCAGGTACATTATCAGGTTTTATCCATCCTCCAGTATATATAGCGAAGGAGTGGTAGGTAAGTAAGAGCAAAATACACAGAGATCTTAAAATATCAATATATATGATTCGTGAACTATGTCCCATAGAATTTAAGTCCTATAAAATAAGTTAAACTTACTAACCGTGAATTAGATTAATGAATTTTACATCAATCTCAGCATATCTGTCACATGACCATCAATGTCTTCTAATAAAGTATTTGTTGTTATGTTTGGGGCAGGAAGTTTCCCATTATATTTATCTATATCATTAGTGTTACAGGGAGGCTTATAACGGAAGATCATATTTGCCTCAACATTTCTAATGTCATCTTCCAATGGTGCGACTAAATAATATATATCTTCACCCTTTTTACAATAGCGTAGCTTCCAATCTGTATGATCATCGATTGTATGATTATGCACGCGCTTGGCTATTGTCGTGTCATCTGCCATACCAATATAAAGTAATTTATTAAGAGACACATTTTTACCATTAAAATTACCCGTATAAGCTAAATAAATTCCATGTTCAAAAGGTATCAGATTCTTAGTAAGATCCTGGTACACTCCTTTTTCAAAATCTAGATGGATAGTTTTACGCTTTTGAGTCATATAAATAATTCTTAGTCTCGACTAAATAAATCTCGCGTATATACCCTCTCCTCGACATCGGTGAGGTCGGGGGAGGTGCGGTTGGCGAGGATGGCACGGGAGAGGCGTTTGAATTCGGCGAGGTCGTTGACCACGCGCGATCCGAAGAAGGTTGAGCCGTCCTCAAGGGTCGGTTCGTAGATGATTACGGTCGCGCCCTTGGCCTTTATTCGCTTCATCACACCTTGTATCGACGACTGGCGGAAGTTGTCGGAATTCGACTTCATGGTCAGACGGTAGACGCCAATCACGCAATTTCCTTCGGAATTGCGTGAAGTATCAAGGTTTAAGGATGAAGTATTAAGTTCTTTTCCTTCAGATTCACTTGGGGGATTAAGCTGTGAGTCTTTAGATGCCGGACGGAAGGTGTTATTGTCGTAGTAGTCATACCATCCGGCCATTTTCAACACTTGGTCAGCTATGAAGTCCTTGCGGGTACGGTTTGACTCGACAATGGCCGTCATCATGTTCTGTGGCACATCGGCGTAGTTGGCAAGCAGCTGTTTGGTATCCTTGGGCAGACAGTAGCCACCGTAGCCGAAGGAGGGGTTATTGTAGTGGGTGCCGATTCGCGGATCAAGACCGATTCCCTCGATTATTGCCTGCGAGTCGAGTCCCTTGACCTCGGCGTATGTGTCAAGCTCGTTGAAATAGCTGACGCGCAGGGCGAGGTAGGTGTTGGCGAAGAGTTTCACGGCCTCGGCCTCCTTCATGCCCATGAACAGCGTGGGGATGTCCTGCTTGATCGCGCCTTGTTGAAGAAGCGATGCGAATGTGCGGGCAGCCTGATTGAGAATCGGAATGTCGGCTATTGTATTAATCGCCTCATTTTCACTTGTATATTCGGCGTTGTCAATGAGCTTTGGTATACCTACTATTATTCGCGAGGGATAGAGATTGTCGTACAATGCCTTACTTTCTCTGAGAAATTCGGGCGAAAATAGGAGATTGAGCCTTTTTATTCCCCGTCGATAATATTTCAGATATAGAGAGCGACAGTAGCCGACCGGAATCGTGGATTTGATGATGATTACTGCCTCAGGAGCTATTTCAAGGGCTATGTCAATCACTTCTTCGACATGCGATGTGTCGAAATAGTTTTTGACAGGATCGTAGTTTGTCGGTGTTGCTATGATAATAAAATCTGCGTTTCGATAACCGTCAGATGGATTGGTTGTTGCGGTCAGGTCAAGTTTTTTTTCGGATAGATAACGCTCTATGCACTCGTCTTTGACGGGCGACCGTCGTTGATTGATGAGGTCGATTTTTTCGGGTATTATATCGACTGCTGTCACATGGTTCTGCTGGGCGAGTAGAGTTGCGATACTCATGCCGACATAGCCTGTCCCGGCTACGGCGATGTTATAACTTCCCATATAGCTTTTTTAACGATATCTTTTCCGTGGAGTCAACACTTTGTAGGCCTCCCTTGAATCAAGAACGTATGCTAACCTGACGGGTGGTTGTTGCCCGTCATTGTGGTGTCGGAGATAAATAAGAGATATTATTGGGTCGCTATGCGTCGACTGTAGTGTGTCAGTCGGGAAGAAGGGCTATGAATTCAGGAGCCACTTCGACTGCGAGAGCAAGAAAAGTGTCGAGATTGACTATCAGGCGGCGTTTGCGAGTGCCTCGGGCTTTAAGCAGAAATCCTTCATAGCCGTCCATCGGACCACCGATTATCCTGACACGGCGTCCATACATATCAGGTGTGATTTCCGACGGCTGGTAATATTGCGGGCTTTCCGTCAGCGAAGCCGCGAATATGAAGCGTGCCATTTCGGCCGTGCGCACAGTCATCGGGACACGGTAGCCGAGGCCTTTGGCATATCGATATTGGAGGGTGGGGGTGTGTTCGACAATCGGGTCAAGCGCACTTGTGGTCGAATGGACGAAAAGCAGGTCGTGGATTGCAGGTACATGAAGTCGCAATTTTTTTCCGGCCGGGTTTACGCTCAGCTTTGTGACCATCGGGGTGAATACCTCAAATCCCCGTTCGGACAACATGCGGAATGCCGGCATTTTGGCATTCGGACGTGTCAGATCGCGCATGGCAAACCATTGCGCTTCTTCAACCGGCATGTCAGAAACGGGGTTTAAGGGTGATAAAGATCTGGTTTGGGGATGAGAGTCGGACACTTTTAGAAATAGTTTCTATTCCTGCTTGTTATTGCATTAGATTGGTAAACAAGCAGTTATAATGTCGAACTAAAAAGATTAAATGTAGCGGATGGCTGATGCTTCCCACAATTCAGCAATCGTCACCTCGAAGGGCGGCTTGCAATTCAGTCGCAAAAGTAATAAAAATGTGCGAAACCAGCAACTTTTTTATTTGGCGTGAGTGAAACAGCGATGAAATAAGAGGTCGTTCATAAAAATAAGTCGTCCGGATTTATGGCGCTACATGGCAAATCGTGCGATATATGGCGCTTGAATACGACACATATCGCACGAAATGTCTAATGTTTTCCTTTGGCATGGTTGGCGATGGCCTTAGCCTGTCCTTTTTCGCTCTCATCTTCATCCGGTTCATATCCGGAAGCCCATTTTGACACTTGCGATGGTTCGCGACCCTCGATTTGCCAGTCAAACGGATCGAAATGAGCGTTCGGATTGCGCCACGATGGCTTCCGGTAGGCGTAGACAATCAGTGGTAAGCCTATGAAAATAGCACTTCCTACGAGCAATATGCCAACATAGACAATCGGATTACCTGTTGAAATCTGTGATGGTGGCAGGAAGCTCAGGAGTAGTGCCGCAAGAGCTCCGAAAATACCGATACTACAGACGGTCCATTCGCCGACCTTTCCTCCGGGCACTCGGAAGCCACGTTTTTTATATGGCTCTGTACGGCGCAGACGGATAAACGCACCATATATGATGAGCACCATGACGAGATATATTATGGTGGCGAGTTGCGACATTATCTGGTAGGCCGATTCCACCGTCGGGAGTACGATTATGACGAGACTGAGAAGCGATACGACCGCTCCGGAAATATAGAGGATATTTTGGTTTACACCGTTTTTGTTTACACTCTGAAGGCTGCGTGGGAGATAGCCGGACTGCGCTACAGCCATAACTCCGACTGAAGGGCCGTTGACAAGGGCGCTTACCTGTCCGAGTACGCCAAACATTATAAATGCGGCCATTATATTCCCGAGCCACGACAGGCCGAAGCTATCCCACAGTTTATTGTATGCGACGAGGAGTGCTTGCAGCAGGTCGATGTTCTCGGTCGGTATGACGATGCCGATGACGAGTGTGCCGAGCGCATAGCCGATGACAATGACCGCAATTGCGAGGAATATTGCCTTTGGAAAATCACGCGCCGGATTTTTCATGTCGTTGATGTGCACCGCCTGAATTTCCATGCCTCCATAAAATAGGAATATCGATGCCGCGAGCACTATTGTGCTAAGATTGCCGAAATCAGGGAAAAATGATTCGTCGGAAAGTTCTATCGTCTTTCCGCTTGCAAAATATACTATTCCGAGGACAATCAGAATGACGGTTGGGATTATTGTTCCGAAGAGTCCTCCGTAGGTACTTAGACGGTTTGCCGAGCGGGTGCCGCGAAATGTGTTGAAGGTCGCGCCCCAGTAGAGTATGAATGCGATTACAAGTGTGTAGATTTTATTGGAAGCGAGCTGTTGGTCGAAACTTTCAGGCCAGAATATATAGGCGAGCGATGCCGCACCGAACATCAGTACAGTCGGAAACCAGATTATGATTGTCATCCATTCGAGAAACATTGCCGTCCATCCCCACCGCGGTCCGAAAGCTTCGGAAACCCAACGGTAGAGTCCGCCGGATTTCGTATAGGTAGAAGCAAGTTCCGCACATACGAGTGAGAATGGCAACAGGAATACAACCGCTGCAAAAATATAGTAGAATATGGATTGTACGCCAAACTTTGCTTCCGACGGGAGTCCGCGCAGACTCAGAATCGACGTGATAATGAGTATGGCCATCGCCCACATGGTAATAGTGCCTTTGGCTGTCGATTTTATTTTGGCTCTTTCGGGATGAGTGTTTTCCCCTGAAGAAGCATTGGTGCTGTCAATCCCCATGAGTAGATTAGATCTGTGTGTTATGAAAAGTTTGTTTTAGATTATAACGTCTTTTGTTGTGTTAAGGTTTTTGTGATAATGTACATGTGTATATAATGAAGCGCCGGGACGGATTCGTCAATTATAGATGACTTTCCGGCCCGGCGCTATTGAGGCTATGTCTATATTACTTGATTTTTACGGTTACAGGATTGTTCTTCAGGTTTTCCCATGATTTGAGGGAGTCGAACCATGTGTCTGCCGAATGTGGAGAGGCGGAGTCGCGCATCCCCCCTGAAGTGAAACTGTAGCGGATTATTCCGTTTTTATCAGGTTTCAGCAACATGAGATAGTTGATGTCATCTTCCTTGACCGATTTGAGGTTGGTGCCCGGAACCCATATGCCGAGACCGATGGTATCGGTAATGTCTGCCATGTTTTTGTCGGGAGTATTAGTCCCCCAGCTTCCGGCAAGCCCCGACTTGGTGATGAATCCCTGATTGTCGACCGCGAGCTTCTGCACGCCCGTACAGAATGTCGAATTGTCATCCGCGCCTGTGAGTTTTATTTCCACGTCGTAGTCGCGGTGTCTGTCGTAGACGGTGTAGCGCTGACGCATTTCTACCGGCTTTCCATTGTAGATCCAGCCTCGGTCAGAGACTTCTATGATTGATCGTACAGGTCCGGTGGTGACAATGCGCTGAGAACGTGTCGTCACGGTGTCTATCGTGACAGGTGTTTCATTCTGGTATCCTCTGAATGACCCGAGGGCAACTGAAGTCCCGGCCCATAGGACGTCGCGTCCGTAGCCTTCTTCAAGCTGCTGGCGTGTCGTGTAGAATCCTGTTTCTTCCAGTTCAAGACGGGGAGTGTTCTTGGCATAGAGGTCTACGCTCTGGCGGTTGTCCATATATACGCGTATGGCGTTGTAAAGCCCTTCGAGCACTGCGCCGTGTCCGTAGATGCTGCTATACATCTGGCGGTTGTCGGCATCGCCGGGAAAAGCGATAGCCTGTATCTTCGGATGCTTTTTGTTTTTATCATTCAGGCGTATGTAGGCATATGTCCCGGCTTCAAATTTCTTGTCGGCCGGTTCTGACGAAAGGTCAATTTTATATGTTTCCGTAGCGTTTGGTTTCAGGTCGACGAGAAACACGAGTTCGTCGGCGCGGCCGTCGTCGTTGAGGTCGTCAAGCTGCCATTTGATTTCAGGATGGCCCTTGATTGTTGCTGAGTTTATTTCTTTACCATTTTTCCCGACCGGGATTGTGACAGGCACGGCTGTGCGTTCCTGTCCGATGGGGTTGCTCACAGTGACAGTGAGCGAAAGCAATAGAGAAAGCGCGAGCATGGTATTTTTTGTAATAATATAATTAAGGTGATATATTATCGTAATGGATTTAAAATTTAAGGCCGCGTGATTTAATCCACACGGCCTTTGTAGGGCTCAGGAGCATTCTGGCAAAACGCTTCGAAGTTTTTACGCTATGCCGTCGCTTTCTTATTGCCCGAGATAGGCTTTGAGCAGATGGCTTTTCTGGCCTTTCAGCCGGCGGATGGCCTTTTCCTTGATCTGGCGCACACGTTCGCGCGTAAGGTCGAATTTCGCACCGATTTCTTCAAGCGTCATTTCCTGGCAGCCGATTCCAAAGAACATTTTGAGGATCTCGCGTTCGCGGTCGTGGAGCTGCTTCAATGCACGTTCCACCTCTTTCGACAGCGATTCCTGTGTGAGCGTCGAGTCGGCCATTGGAGAGTCGTCGTTGGTCAGCACATCAAGGAGGCTGTTGTCCTCACCTTCGACAAACGGGGCATCCACCGAGATGTGTCTGCCTGATACCTTAAGAGTGTCGGCGATTTTGTCGACCGGCACATCAAGCTTCTCAGCGAGTTCTTCAGGCGAAGGACGGCGTTCGTTCTCCTGTTCGAATTTCGAGAGAGCCTTGCTGATTTTGTTGAGAGAGCCGACTTGGTTGAGCGGGAGTCTGACGATTCGGCTCTGTTCGGCGAGTGCCTGGAGGATCGACTGGCGAATCCACCATACGGCGTAGGAGATAAACTTGAAACCACGGGTCTCGTCAAACTTTTGTGCCGCTTTAATCAAGCCGAGATTGCCTTCGTTGATAAGGTCAGGGAGACTTAGTCCCTGGTTCTGATATTGCTTTGCTACTGACACAACGAAGCGGAGGTTGGCACGCACGAGCTTGTCGAGTGCTCTTTGATCTCCCTGGTGAATACGCTGGGCGAGCTCTACCTCCTCTTCGACGGAGATAAGCTCCTCTCGTCCGATTTCCTGAAGGAACTTGTCGAGCGAGGCGCTTTCACGGTTGGTGATTGATTTAGTGATTTTTAATTGTCTCATGTTCTACTGATAGCAGATAATTCGTGCAAAGGTAGTAATTTTTCGGCTGATGTCAAAATAAAAAACGCTAAATGCACGCTGGCTAAGACGGTTTTTTTGTGGCTTTGGTCGAAAAGTTGCTCCTAAACCGAGGTTGTAGTGGGAAAAATGAAAATTTATTCGTAACTTTGCAATCCGAATCACATAACAAAGAACCGGCGCTCAGGGTTCGGAATCATAAAGCTTAGTGCCTTCGATGAGCTGTCGCCGGTTCGATTAATAAGTCTATCTAACCCTGCATGGAGTCAAAAAAAGTACTTTTCATCTCTCAGGAAGTATCACCTTATCTCCCTGACACCTCAATGTCGGTGCTTGGCCGTGACATCCCTCAAGGAATTCATGGCAAAGAATTTGAAGTAAGAACATTTACGCCTAAATACGGTTGCATCAACGAGCGTCGCAATCAGCTTCACGAGGTCATACGCCTGTCGGGTATGAATCTGATTATTGATGATACGGACCATCCGCTCATTATCAAGGTGGCCACCCTTCTGCCGTCTCGAATGCAGGTCTATTTCATTGACAACGACGATTATTTTCAGCCTATGCCCGAAAAGGGGCTTGAGACCGACCTGCTGGCTGCCGATAATGATGAACGCATTATGTTCTTTACTATGGGCGTGGCTGAGACTGTCAAAAAGCTTCGTTGGCAGCCTGCTGTGATCCATTGCAGCGGATGGGTTTCTGCGCTTGCGCCACTCTATCTCCGCCGTAAATACGGGGATGACCCGACGTTCCGCGATTCGAAGATTGTCTATGCTCTGCAGCCTGAAAAATTCGAAGGTACTCTTGACCCGCGTTTTGTAGAGAAGCTTCTGATGAACGATTTTACCGAGGAGGAGATTGCCGCTCTCGGTAAAGAACCTATCGATTTCGCCACTCTCAATCGTATTGCGATTGATTATGCCGATGCGGTGATTCAGGTTACACCCGATGTCGATCCGGCACTCGTGGAATATGCACGCCAGTCGGGAAAACCGTTCCTGCCTTACAAGGACGACGACAGCCGTGTGGAATCCTATACAGATTTCTACCATACTCTTCTCGGTGAGGAAGAAGATTGAATTCGTTTTCATCACATTGATTATTAAATGGAAAAATTAGCTCTGCTTTCAGCTGGCCTTGTTGCCGCAATGGCAGTCGCCTCATGCGACGAGACATCTTCCACGGCCGGTAGTAGTCTGGTTCAGGATGAGGTTGAGATTATAGTCGATTCTGCTTTTACAGTGTCAGGGCGTGCGGTAGACAATGATTTTGTGCAGTCGCGCACCGTGCTTCAGTTGCTTGGAAAGATTGACGCCGACGGCTACGGTTCGCTCTCAAGCGACATCGTGTGTCAGTATATGCCTACAGCCTATGTCGATACGATAGGCGTATCTCCCGAGACGATTGACTCTGTGAAACTTGTCCTTACGATGTTCAAGGATGGCTTTGCCGGTGACTCCATCGTCCCGATGGGTGTCTCTGTCTATCCTCTCACACGCCAGCTTCAGTCTCCGATATACAGTAATTTTGATCCGAAGGATTATTATGACTCGTCGAAGCTTCTGGGATCTACGACATATTCTGGCCTTATTGACGGTGCAGACGGGGTAGGAGCTGATAACTCCGGAAGTATCTACAAGGATATATTTGTTACTTTGCCTCGTGAAATCGGTGTCAGCCTCTACAACGAGTTCAAGACCAAAGAATCGACATTCAGCACACCTCAGGCTTTTGCCGAATGGTTTCCCGGATTGTATATCACCAACTCGTTCGGTTCGGGTCGTGTCACCCGTGTGGTCAGCAATATGATTAATGTCTACTATCGTTCTGTCCAGCCGATTCCGGACACAGATCCGCAGCGCGACACAATTCTCAACGGGACAGGCACGTATATGGCTGTTACCCCTGAGATTATCACTAATAACAATATTGCCTACAAGATGTCGGAGCGTTTGCGTCAGCGTGCCACATCGGGTGAAGCTATCCTTGTAGGTCCGACAGGCTACGATGTGGAGTTTACCTTCCCGGCGCGCCAGATTATAGAGCGCTACAAGGAGCAGAGCAATGCCCTTTCGGTTATCAATTCTCTCTCGCTCTCAATTCCTGTCGAGGAGATTGAAAACAACTACGGGCTTACTCCTCCACCTTACATACTTGTTGTCAAGAAGAAAGATAAATCTAAATTTTTCTCAGGTACGCAGATTAATGATGACATATCATCATTCTATGCTGCCTACAATACAACTACAAAGTCATACACCGTATCTTCGATGCGTGACTATCTTATGGACATCATTGACCGTGGCGAGGTTACTGCTGAAGATGAGGAGTTCGTGATATGTCCCGCTCTTGTTTCGTTCTTTGTAAATTCATCATCAAATTATTATAGCTATTATTACGGTTATAATACGACCTCTACACAGGTTAGCTCGATTACACCTTATGTGACAGAGCCTGTCATGGGTAAGCTTGATTTTGAGAATGCAAAAATAGTCTTTACCTTTACAAAGCAGACATTGGGAAACTGATTGTTTTCCGGTCGTGATTCGACGTATGAGGAGACTATATTTTTATCAATGATTGGTGCTAAATCACGAAAAAATCATTAACTTTGCAGTCGAAATAAATGAGGAAACGGTCTTATTGACCGATTCCCTTGATTTAAGCCGCAATAGCTCAGTTGGTTAGAGCATTTCATTCGTAACGAAAAGGTCGTGGGTTCGAGTCCCACTCGCGGCTCAGACAAACCCCTTGGTCAAACAGGCCGAGGGGCTTGTTGTTTTATTAGATGGAGAGATGTCTGGTGAATATAAGTGTGATTTTTTTATGAAAAAGGGTTAACCATTACGAAATAATTAGTATATTTGCGGGTGTAAATAGTCGCCTCCCTTGTTCTTTTCGCGGAATGATGGCATAAAAGAGTATAAATACCAATTATATAATCCATTTGTTATGAAATTTATTCTCCTCATTTGTGCGGCATTAGTCGCAGTTTCGGCGTTGAAGTCTGAAACAAAGCCGAATGTATATCTTAAGGTTCAGTATCAGACATCAAGTCTTTTGACTAATCGCGCCGATGGCGAGATGATATCCAATAGTGGCAACTATGTTCTTCAGGTTGCCGGAAAACTGTCTTATTATTATGATCCGCAGACTTATTATATCGATTCCTTAGAAAATGATCCGGTTGGGAGTCAGATTTGTCGTCAGGCATGGACAGATGCTTTCGAAGAGTTTAGTCGTACAGGAGCAAAACCGTTTGAGATTTTAGGCAAAAAAGGATTTCTCCGCAAGGGAGCCTATAAAGCTCTTAAAGATTTCAATTTCGGAAAAATAACCGTCTGGGACACGGCCGGAGGTGATAAGTTCCGCTATGATGTCGACATGGAAGAGCTCTCGTGGGAAATCGGCGATTCAATAAAGAATGTCCTTGGATATGAATGTCAGTCAGCAACAGCCGACTATCATGGTCGGAAGTGGACGGCATGGTTTGCGCCTGATGTGGCTGTTCAGGATGGCCCTTGGCAGCTTTGCGGACTTCCGGGACTGATAATGGAAGCAACGACTTCAGACGGTGAATACGGCTTTATTGTTACCGGTCTCCAAAAGTGTGACGAAGCATTGAAAGAACCGTTTGAAGATGACAAATATTTCAAGTCGACACGCAAGTCGGTGTTAAAAGCCAAGGCTTATTCACGGGATAACAGGTCGCAGTTCATAAGCGGATTGACAGGTGGCAATGTCAATATAAATGATCCGAAATTCAAGGAGAAAGTAGACTATATCGAGACAGACTATGCGGAATGACTGCATTTGTCTGATCCACAGTTTATTTTCTCAATTCCCAAAACGCAACGGCTGCTGCTGCGGCAACATTTAGAGAGTCAACACCATGAGCCATCGGGATGCGGACGGTATAGTCTGCTTCCTCTATGGTAGTTGACGCAAGGCCGTCGCCTTCTGTTCCCATGACTATTGCCAGACGACCCTCTGCTTTAAGAGCCGGATGGTCAAGTGGGACAGACTTGTCGGTGAGAGCCATTGCGACTGTCTTGAATCCATATTCTTTCAATGAGTTTACAGGGCCATCGAGCCATCCCCACGGGACTTGGAATATAGTGCCCATAGAAACTCTCACGGCTCTGCGGTTGAGAGGGTCGCATGATGAACGTGTCAGCACTACGGCCTCAATGCCGAGTGCGGCCGCCGAACGGAAAATAGCTCCGATATTTGTCGTGTCGACCACGCTGTCGATCACCACGATGCGCCGGGCATCTTTCAGCATCTGGGACAGCGGTTCAAATTTCTTGCGCTTCATTGCTGCGAGGACTCCGCGCGTGAGAGTGTAGCCGGTCAGTTCAGTAAGCATAGGTCGGTAGGCTGTGTAGACAGTAAGTCCGGGACAGGCGGCAATGATGTCGGAAGCATCGCCATCAATGTGTCTTTCCTCGCATAACAGCGACAGCGGTTCATAGCCGGCGGCAAGCGCCACTCGTATGACCTTTGGGCTTTCGGCTATGAAAATCCCTTTTTCCGGTTCGAGACGGTTACGTAGCTGAGCTTCGGTGAGCGACCAGTAAGGCTTTACTCCGGGGTGGTCGAGATTGTCGATATGGATTACCGGCATGATGATTTCAATTGTTAAAAGTGATGGCCAGTTGGTTTAAAACAGTACAAAATTAAGTCACAAAGGCCGATAATCCAACAAAATGAGTGTAAAAACGACTCTTAATAGCCTTTTTCACGCGAAATCTGCGTATCTTTGCGGTCGAGAATCATTCATAAGAACCAATTACCTTATAAAATGGCTTATAATCTTTTGAAAGGAAAGCGCGGTATTATTTTCGGCGCGCTTAATGACATGAGTATTGCCTGGAAAGTGGCTGAGAAAGCCGTAGAGGAAGGCGCAACAATCACTCTGTCAAACACTCCTGTGGCCGTACGTATGGGTGATGTCAGCAAGCTGGGCGAACAGCTCGGTGCTGAAGTCATCCCGGCTGATGCCACTAATGTCGAAGACCTTGAAATGGTGTTTCAGAAATCAATGGAAATCCTCGGCGGTAAGATTGATTTCGTGCTCCACTCGATAGGTATGTCGCCCAATGTCCGTAAAAAACGTCTTTACGATGATATCGACTACGATCTGCTCAACAAGACACTTGACATTTCGGCTATCTCATTCCACAAGATGATTCAGGCAGCCAAAAAGCTCGACGCAATCGCCGACCACGGCAGCATCGTTGCACTAAGCTATATCGCAGCCCAGCGCACCATGTTCGGCTACAATGACATGGCCGATGCTAAGGCACTCCTTGAATCAATAGCACGTAGCTTCGGATATATCTACGGACGTGAGAAATCAGTGCGTATCAACACAATCTCTCAGTCTCCCACGCAGACCACTGCCGGAAGCGGTGTCAAGGGAATGTCGTCGCTCATGGACTTCGCTAATCGCATGTCGCCTCTTGGTAACGCTACAGCCGACGAATGTGCCGACTATTGCATCGTGATGTTTAGCGATCTTACACGTAAGGTGACAATGCAGAATCTCTTCCATGACGGCGGTTTCTCAAGCATGGGTATGAGTCTCCGTGCTATGGATCAGTACGAAAAGAGCTTTGACGATTACCGCAACTCTGACGGTACAATCCAGTATGGCTAATCGTTGTCGCTAACATAGCCTGACGGCTATTTTTTGCAAAATAATCATCAGCCGCCGTGAAGGTTTTTCCTTCGCGGCGGCTGTCTGTTTTCTCAATGCACCATGAATGTTTATAAACCACTGTATCAATCATACAATAGTTCGGTAATTTTTGAGCAGGCATAGCTGTATCGCACTGATACACAATAGTTTGCATTGATATTGAATTGTTGTTGCATCTTATTGATATTCAATTGAATATGCAAATTTTACCGAACTATTGAATCATAGATTAATTACATATAATTGCGTCGGTCCTGACTTTTTATTCTGGCGGTGTAGGAATCTCGTGATTTGTTTGTAAATTTGCGGATATGGAGAATTCAACCGAACAAACCCGCCGGTGGCTCAAGGGTATTCTCTATGAGGTGGCTTTCTGGCGCAGTTACTATTCGAGCCGGAAGCGCAGGAAGCGCCTTTTCGAGTGGTCGCTCTACGGCAAGCCGTGCAGTCTTGATAATTTCGACATACAGACCTTTGTAAGGTCACTGACTGCCGAAGCTGACGAGCCGCTCATTCTCGATGTCGGGTGTGCGCTCAGTTATATGTTCGGCAATATATTTGACGGTAGGGAGGTGAAGATTGACTACATCGACCCGCTGGCTATGTTTTACAACCGTATTCTTGACGATTTCAGCATAGATCGTCCGCGCATCAGATTCGGCATGATTGAGCAGCTTTCCGCATCCTATGCCCCTGATTCGGCCGATTTCATCCATATACGGACCATTGCACAGATCCGATGACGGGTATCCTGCAGGCTCTGACGGTAGCAAAGACCGGCGGGATTGTCTATCTGAATCATCATCGGGACGAGGCTGTCCGCGAGGCTTATCGCGGTTTTCACCAATATAACATTACCGAAGAGGCGGGGAAGCTCGTAATCTGGAATCGTCACACGCGCATCGATGTCGCTGAGGCTCTGAAAAACTTCGCTGAGGTGGAGTGTTCGGTTACGAAGGATGATTTTATTGTGGCGGTCATACGAAAGACCGGCCCGGTGTCACGCTCGCTATGCTCGCCGGAGTCTACGGCTGTCTCGGCAATGGATATACTTCAGGCTACAGTCTGCCATTTCCATTCTTTCCCTGCGTCTGCTTCCTATCAGTTGTCACGACTCGTGACAACTGCCGGCCACCGAACAATGAGAATCATACCATTTTCGTGGGTGAAGGCTATCAAGCGACTGCTCAAGTGAGTTTAAGAGTGTCAAATGTATGACCCTTTTTAATAAAACGGCCATCGGGCGAGATTTAAAGCAAGTCTCTTTCCGATGGCCGTTTATTTTTTGCTGTCATTTGACAGCTTCAGGAGTATCTGCGGACAATTACTTGGGAAGATTGAAAGCGACGGTCATTTCGCGCATTTGCTCGTTGCTCATGCCGTCAGGTTCGAAGCCCATGTTTTTGGCTGCGATATAGATAAGGGCCGACTTGTTAAGTACGTCAATCTGGTCGAAAGCCGCCATTACATCTTTCTCTACTGCAAACACACCGTGCTTCTCCCAGAGGGTCACATCGTAGTCGCCGAGTTCCTTAATTGTCGCTTCTGCGAGCTCGTTTGAACTGGGGAGCTTGTAGGGGATAATGCCGAGACCACGGGGGCAGAAAGCTTTTGTCTCAGGAATCATGCTCCAAAGGAGATTGGTTGCCACGTCTTTCTCAAGGAACTTCTTGCAGTGGCTCATTGCCACGAGTTCGATCGGATGGGTGTGAACCGATGCCTTGTAGTCAGAGCCCTTGGAGATTAGATAGTTGTGGACTGCGAGGTGTGACGGAAGTTCCGATGTGGGCTTAACAGGCTTGTCAGCGATGATTTCGTAGTGTGCACAGTCGTCAGTGATGCGGATGATCGAGCCATTGTCCATCGGACGGCGTGCGAGGTCACGCATGCGCATGTTTGTGCCTTTGCAATAGAAATAACAGCCCTTGAGTTCGGGGAGGGTGAGACCGATAGGTGTCACGGGAGAGATGGCGGGCATGTTGCGGATTTCATCGTCGATGTGTTCGGTGATGTTTACGGTGATGTTGCCGCCGTTGCGTTCAGCCCAGCCTTTTTGCCAGAGATAACCGGCCACTTCGGCCACTTTTTCCACTTCCTCGCGCAGTGCGGGACGATTTTCTAAGATAGATGACATAGTTGATTGTGTATGTGAGATTGGATTATCCGATTAATTGGGGAAGGAAACATGACACGATGAGAACCACGATGCCGATGATGAGAACCGAGATGGTCTTTGACGAGCAGCCTTTCCATTCTTTGAGGATGATGCCCCACACGTTCGAGAACACGACATTGAGGGCCATGAGTATACAGAACGAGAGGGTCATGAGTGTCGGGTAGTCTGTCAGGAAGCCTTTGCCGAGTGCAAGTCCGAAGAACTGGCTGTACCAGAGTGCGCCGGCGAGCAGACAGAAAATGATATTGTTGGCGAGTACACCGGTTTTGCCATAATCACTCCATGTGTGATTTTTATGATTCTGATAGAAGCAATAGATGGCGTTTGTCACAAAACCACCGAGCGTCACAAGGAATGTGGCAGGAAGAGTCTTGTAGATATCAGGTGTGAGGTCACCGAAATTGATGCCGCTTCCGAATTCAAGGCCGACGTTGAAACATCCGCTCATGAAACCGGCAAGAAGGGCTATGGTTATGCCTTTGGGGAAGTTGAAATCTTTTACGGCTGCTTTCTTTTCCTCTTCGCTAAGCGATGATGCTTTCATCGAACCTGCTACGCCGATGATTGCAATACCGATGAGAGTTACGACAACTCCAAGTATTACCGCAAATGTAAGCTGTGACAGCGGGTCATTTTCAGGGAAGAAGATGTTGAGCAGCACCGGTCCCATGATTGTACCGAGTCCGGCGCAAGTTCCGAGGGCGATTGACTGGCCGAGAGCCACGCCAAGGTAGCGCATTGAAAGTCCGAACGTCAGACCGCCTACTCCCCACAACGCTCCGAAAAGTATGGTCATCCAGATGTTGAACGACTGGTCAGATGTGAAAAGCTCGCAGAGCGAATGTCCGGCCGGTACGGCGAGAAGTGCGCCGAGAAACGGAAGAATCAGCCATGCGAATACTCCCTGTACAATCCAGTAGCTTTCCCAGCTCCAAGACTTTATCTTGTTGATGGGGACATAGCAGCTCGACTGACAGAAAGCTCCTACAGCTATGATTAATAAACCTATTAATAGCATGATAGTGATTGGTTTGCAGTTTATGGATTAAAGTTTAAAGTTTAGATATGGGTGAGATTCATCCATCTAAACTTTAAACCTTAAGCTTTTGGACTGATTATTAGCGCTTGGATGTCACGTCGCGTTCGTAGCCTTCGACTTCGGCGATATAGCTTTCACCGACGGGCACATTGTTCTTGAGGCAGAACATATCGTAGACAGCATTCCACGGGAGGTTCTTGCATTCTTCGAGGAGGGCGAGACGCTGGAACCTCTTGTCGGCAAGCTCATATTTGCGGAGGGTTTCGGTCGGTTCGAGGAGTGCGCGAAGCATGCACTTCTGTGCAGCGCGGCTACCGATTACGTAAGCACCGATGCGGTTGAGAGTTCCATCGAAATAGTCGAGACCATAGTGAACGCGGTTGAGAGCGCCGGCACGTACGATTTCGCTGAAGAGATCCATAGTGGGATCGTCCATGATTGTCACGTGGTCAGAGTCCCAGCGGATGGGGCGTGATACGTGGAGCATGAGTTCGGGAACGAAAAGCAGCATGGCTGACACCTTGTCGGCTACGCTTTCGGTCGGGTGGAAGTGGCCGGTATCGAGGGTGATCATCATGTCGTTCTTGGCGGCATACGAAGTATAGAAGTCGTTAGAACCTACAGTGTAGCTTTCAAGGCCGATGCCGAATACTTTTGATTCAACACAGTCCTTCATCCAGTCATACTTGTGTTCGAAAATCTGGTCGAGAGAATCCTTGAGGAGCTCGCGATACATGTAGCGGTTCACTGTGATGTCTTTCGAGCCGTCGTGAACCCATGTGTTCATGATACAGGGATCCTGCTGTGCCTCACCCATTGCCTGTGCGATGGCGCGGCAGCGCTTTGAGTGCTCGATCCAGAAATCACGGATGCCCTTGTCGGGGTTCGAGAGGCTGAGATCGCCGCTCTTGGGATGAGAGAATGAGGTTGAGTTGAAGTCAAGTTTGATGTCGTTTGCCTTACCCCAGTCGATCCAGCTCTGGAAATGCTCTACCGAGCACTGGTCGCGGTCAACAAACTTGTCGCCGAAGTCACCGTAGATTTCGTGGAGGTTGAGACGGTGTTTACCGGGGATGAGGCTCATTGCATAGAGGATATCCGCGCGGAGTTCGTCGATATTGCGAGCCTTGCCGGGATAGTTGCCGTTGACTTGGATTCCGCCGGTGAGCGAGCCGCCTTGGTTTTCAAAACCTGCAACGTCGTCTGCCTGCCAGCAGTGCATGCTGAGGTGGAAATCCTGCATCTGGTCAAGCACCTTGTCGGTATCTATTCCCACTGCTGCATAGCGTTCTTTGGCGATTTCATAAGCCTTTTTTACTGATTCTTCTTTCATGATGTAAGGTAAATTTTGGTTTGTGGTATTAATAAATTTGTTTATCTGTTCTGTTTGAGATATGGATTGGTCATGAGATATTGTCTTCTCTGTCATTTGGGCAGATACGTTTTGGTCTCAGTCGAGTTGACAGCTACGCGGCGCATATCTGCGATATCTTTAACTCGGTTGTCGGCGCGGAGTTGTACGAGTACATTGCCGAGGGCTGTGGATTCTGACGGCCCGGCTACGACAGGGAGGCCGATTGCATCGGCCGTGAGCTGCATGAGGTGGGCATTCTGGCAGCCTCCTCCGATGACATGCAGCGTGTTGATTTCATTGGGCGAAAGTTCGCGCAGCCAACCGAGTACTTCCTTGTAGCGAAGAGCGAGACTGCGGAAAATCACACGCATGAATTCAGCTGCCGTTTCAGGTACTTGCTGTCCCGTGCGCTTGCAATATTCCTTGATGGTCTCTGTCATTGATTTCGGATTTGCAAATGCCGGATCGTCAGGATTGATGGTGCTTTCGATGTCGGTTGTGGTATAGAGTGCACAGAGGTCAGCGATGTTTTCGGGTGCGTCTTTGAGTTCAGTGCGAGAGCGTTCAAGAAGCCATAGTCCGCAGATATTTTTCAGGAACCGGATTGAGCCGTCGATTCCGCCTTCATTCGTGAAGTTATAGCCAAAGGCTTTGTCGTTGATAATGGGCTTGGGTGATTCGACGCCGAGCAGTGACCATGTGCCACAGCTCAGATATGCGAATTTTTCATCTTTTGCCGGAACACCGATTACAGCCGAAGCTGTATCGTGGCCGGCTACGGCTACGACAGGGACAGCGCCGAGACCTGTGGCTTGCTGAACGCCGGGAGTGAGTGTGCCGATTACATATCCCGGATTTACAAGTTTTCCGAAACGGTCGGGAGTCAGACCTGCTTTTTCGAGCAGTTCCGCGTCAAGTTCACCTGTGGTCGGGTTGAGAATCTGAGATGTCGATGCTACGGTACGTTCAGTCACGGCGTTGCCTGTGAGCATATAGCTGAGAGCATCTGGCATGAAGAGGATTTTATCGGCGATTTTAAGAGCGTTGCCGTTCTTTTTGCTGAGGGTATGGAGCTGGAACAATGTGTTGAAGTCCATGAACTGGATGCCGGTCTTTTCATAGACTTTCTCGCGGGGCATCTCCTCGCAGAATTTGTCGACCGCACCGGTTGTGTGTGGATCACGGTAGCAGTAGGGGAGACCTGCGATAGTCCCGTCGGCGTGGAAATAGGCCACGTCGCATCCCCAAGTGTCGATACCGATCGAACGTGCTTCCGCACCGATTTCTCCGAGTTTGACAGATGCGTTGCGCAGACCGGTGAGCACTTCGTTGTATAGACCCGGTAGATTCCAGAAGATATGGCCGCCGATGGGGAGCATCGGATGCTTGAATCGGTGGATTTCTTCAGTCTCCACTTTTTCGCCGTCGAATGACGCGAGGATGACTCGACCGCTTGTCGCACCAAGGTCGACAGCGATATAATAGTTTTTTTCGTCTGCTTTCATGGGATAGTATGTCTTTTGTTTTGTTATGAATGTTCTTGGTTGTGGATAATCAGTAGGTGCTGAATGTGGCGGTCACCGGCTTCATGGCTCCTTGGGGGTAACGGTGAGTTTTACATCTCCGGCCTCTCGCTTAGAACGGAGTATCACTGTCGCAGTTCCGTTAAACAGCCGTCGGGAGTTACCTGTGGTCAGTTCTTCGGATGTTATGTCACCGTTGATTACACCTGCGATCTCTGCTGGTCCGTCAACATGGAATTTCAGCGGAGTGGAGTCGTCGGGAACTTGGCGGTCTTTTGAATCGCGGGCACTGATTCTGACATGGATGAGATCCGTTCCGTCTGCTTTCCACTTCGGATTATCGCCTTCTATTTTTAGTTTTGTCGCTTTTCCGGTGGTGTCGAGTCTATGCTGTGCGACAGGAGTCTTTTCTCCATTGCGGTATGCTATCGCCTCGATATAGCCTTTGGTATAGGGTATGTTTTCCCACAGGATGCGGTTTCGTGTCTTGGAGTCGCTGACATTGTTTGGCTTTCTGCCGATGCTTTTGCCGTTTATCCGCAGTTCAACCTCGTCGGCATTGGTGAAAGTGCAGAGATTAAGGCTTTCACCGGGTTTACGATTCCAGTGTGATGAAAATTTGGTTGTCCCGACTGTAACTCCGTTCCATTCGGAGTTGTCGTCGGCATCGGCTATTGCTATGCGCACCACCGGCTCGTCAGGTTTGAAGAAACTGCGCAGGAAATAGGCCATCGGTTTTGGTTCGAGTGATATGTCGAACACACCTTGCAACCATCCCTTGGACGGCCATCCCTGTGATTCGCCGAGATAGTCGATCATGCCCCAGTATGCCAGCCCGACCACGCGGTTAAGGTCCATGTCGAAGTAATTTGGCCCCATGCCCGATGTGTTGGCCTCGCTCTGATAGAATATCATTCCGGGAAATCGACGCGAATCGCCGGGAAAATACATATACCTGTAATTATAGGATGCGATGTCGGTGACGAGTGCGAGAGGTGCGGGAAGGCTGTCGGTAAAGTGGTTTCGTCCGCGCGGGTGCATGGCGACTGTCGACAGTCGTGTGCCGTCCAGACGGTCAAGCAGCATTTTTTGCAGACGGTATGGTGTGACACCCCAGTCGTTGAACGGAAGGTCGCTGATCATCTGCAGTTCGTTGCCGAGACTCCACATGACGACCGATGGGTGGCTGCGGTCGCGTCTGACCCATTCCTCCACATCGTGCTGCCATTGTTCGCTCCAGTCTTTGCGGTCGCCTGAATACTGGCGTTTCCATTTGTCATACAGTTCGTCGACCACAAGTATGCCGTAGCGGTCGCAGAGGTCAAGGAATGATTTGCTGTATGGATTGTGGGATGTGCGGATGTGGTTGAAGCCGAACTCTTTCAGCAGCTGTATACGTTTTTCCATAGCGCGCGGGTAGGCAGCTGCGCCGAGTGCGCCGAGTGTGTGATGGTTGGCGATGCCTTTTAGCAGCACTTTGCGTCCGTTGAGCTTCATTCCAAACTCAGGAGAGAATTCCACACTGCGTATACCGAAATGTTCGCTGTAGGTGTCGGCAACAGAACCGTCTTTATTTATGAGCGAAAGATGAAGAGTGTAGAGATCCGGATGCCCGGTGTCCCAGAGTTGCGGTGATGTGACGGCTATACTGTCAATCAGGAATTCACGTATGCGCTGGCTGCGGTAGTTGCGCAGTTTTTTTGTTGAGTCATATACAGTGATTCCGTCGGGTGATTCTATTTCAATTTTTACCGTGAGACTGTCAGGGCGGTGACGTGATGCTATTTCAGCTTCGATTTTTACAGTCGACAGTGTGTCGCTGATCACAGGTGTAGTAATCCTTAGCGGATTGCGGGTGAAATAGTGGTTTTTGTCCGTGACTATGAGATTCACGTCGCGGTAGAGCCCTCCGCCGGTATACCAGCGCGAATTTTCGGGCTTGCCGGTATCAGCTTTGACGGCTACGGTATTCTTTTGTCCGTATTTCAGGCCTGCGCTCAGGTCGATTTCTGTTCCGAGATAGCCATAGTTGGTGCCGCCGACTCTGGTCCCGTTGAGATAGACATCGCCGGTAAGCATTATCCCTTCAAAATCGAGCAATACTCTTTTCCCGATCCACGCAGAATCGGGTACGAATGACTTGCGATACCATCCGATGCCCATTTCCTTGAATCCACGGGGACTAAGACGGCTTTTTACGTTTGCCATCTGGTTTGTCATGTCGGGACGTTCGTCCGGCGACGGTTCTACCCATTCTTGTGAAATCTGAAAGTCATGCGGAAGATTGATATCGGCCCATGAACTGTCATCGGTCGACACTGCTTCTGCTGCAGGGGTATTTCCTGATTTGAATTTCCATCCAAAATTCCATGGCTCTACGCTTCGCCCGAAGGCGGAGTCGCAGAGGCATGTGACCAATAATATTATTATTATGGTATTAGAGAGAATTTTCATAAATAGTAATCAGGATGCACTTGCAAGAGCATCTGTAATGGCCGTGAAAGTGCGATTATTTTTCGCGCATGAATACGTTGATTGGCGTTCCGTGGAAATCCCAATTCTCTCTGATCTTGTTTTCAAGATAGCGCCGGTATGGCTCTTTGACCCACTGTGGGAGATTACAGAAAAATATGAATGTCGGAATCGGAGAACCCTTGAGCATTGTGACATACTTGATTTTGATGAACTTACCCTTGTTTGCCGGTGGCGGATAAGCCGAAATCGCTTCAAGCATGACGGTGTTTAGCTGGGAGGTCGGGACTATGCGTCGACGGTTCTCGCACACCTGAAGGGCGGTTTCAAGCACCTTGAATATGCGTTGCTTTGTGAGAGCCGAGGCAAAAATAATCGGGAAGTCGACAAACGGGGCGAAGCGTGAACGTATCGAGTCCTCGTAATGCTTGATGGCTTCCTTTGATTTGTCCTGAACAAGATCCCATTTATTGACCACTACGACAAGTCCCTTTTTGTTGCGCTGGATAAGCGAGAAAATTGCAACGTCCTGAGCTTCAATGCCACGTGTTGCATCAATCATAAGGATGCAGACGTCAGATGCTTCAATCGCACGTATTGAACGGATTACCGAGTAGTATTCGATGTCTTCGGTGACTTTTGTCTTTTTGCGTATGCCGGCAGTGTCGACAAGATAGAAATCGAAACCGAATTTGTTATATCGTGTATAGATTGAGTCGCGTGTCGTTCCTGCTATGTCGGTGACGATGTGGCGCTCTTCGTCAATGAAGGCATTGATGATTGATGATTTGCCTGCGTTCGGGCGGCCGACGATTGCAATTTTGGGAATATCGTCGAGTTGCTCTGACTCGTCATCATCCTTCTCCGGCATTTTTTTCACTACTTCGTCAAGAAGGTCTCCTGTGCCGTAACCGCTGACAGCTGAAACACCCATCGGATCACCGAGACCCAGACTGTAGAATTCGGCTATGTTGTAGAGCGAGTCACCTGTATCGACTTTGTTTGCAACGAGGATGACAGGTTTGGTTGATCGGCGCAAAATCTGTGCCACCTTATCGTCAAGGTCAGTGACACCGTTGGCTGCGTCTACTACAAAAAGTATCTCGTCGGCCTGCTCGATTGCGAGATAGACCTGCTTGTTGATTTCATTTTCGAAAATGTCTTCACTGTTTACTACCCAGCCGCCCGTGTCCACGATTGAAAACTCCTTCCCGTTCCAGTCGACTTTTCCATACTGGCGGTCACGGGTTGTGCCGGCTTCATCGTTTGTGATGGCCGTGCGTGATTGGGTGAGTCTGTTGAAGAGTGTGGATTTGCCTACATTAGGGCGTCCCACGATGGCTATCATTTGTCCCATACATTGATTGTTAATGCTGTGAGGGCATAAGTCAAGGCTTATGCAAATGCAAATTTAACCAATTATTTCTTAATCCACAACAATCACCTCCCGAAGAGGGAGAAAAATGGTGAAAAAAGAAATACTTGGTTAAATCTTGTTAAAATAGTGAATTTTTATGCCGTTTTATTTGGCGGCTACGACTAAAGGTTATACCTTTGTGACAAGTTTTTCATGGTATTAGATTTAAGGTAAAAAAGTTATTCGTCGGGATGACGAGTAATTTTTTTTGCCCCGATTTTATATCGGGGCAAGTTCTCAACAGGTCTTACGTTCCATATAAGGATTGAGTTTGTGCCAGTCGGCGATAGGAGGCATTACTCCCATCTCAATCACTTCATCGCGAAGCTTGCAAAGGTGCTGATAGCTCTTTTCAAGCTCTTTTTCTTCTTCTGGAGTTCCTGCAATCGGTTTGCATTCCACGCCGTTTTTGCTGATGACGGTTTCCATGGCCATCATGATATGTTTGAAACGGTCGTTGTTGACATACGTACCGGCCGGCCAGCGGAAAGGAGCACCACCCATTGCAGCTGCGATCATTTCGATTGACAGGTAAGCCGGGCTCTGGAATGACGAACGTCCGCGAAGTTCAATGATGTTCTTTCCACCTTGTACGACACGTTCTTTTATTGCAATCCAGTCTTCCAACGGAAGTTTGGGCGTGCCGATTATATCTACGAGGGGCTTGCCGTCCACCAAGGTAGTTGAAGCGAATACAGCCATCTGTTCGCCGTGGCCGCCATAAGTACGGCTGTTGGTGATTTCGTCGGCTGGAATCTTGAAATATTTCGAGAGTTCGCTTCTGAGGCGCGTGCTGTCGAGTGCGGCAAGCGTGCTTACCTTTGACGGTTCTACTCCGGAATAAAGGAGGGTGATAAGACCGGTGATATCAGCCGGATTGAACACAACGACGATATGTTTTACATCGGGGCAATATTGCTTGACATCCTTGCCGAACTGGGCTGCAATCTGGGCGTTTCCTTTAAGGAGGTCTTCACGTGTCATTCCTGCCTTACGGGCTGCGCCACCAGACGATACGACGTATTTCGCACCGCTAAGAGCCTCCTTGATATCAGTTGTATAGGTGATATTGACACCCTCGAAGCCACAATGGAAGAGTTCTTCGGCTACTCCCTCAAGTGCAGGTCCGTAGGGATCGTAGAGGCAGATGTTGGGAGTAAGGTGCATCATCACTGCTGTCTGTGCCATGTTTGATCCGATCATGCCGGCTGCGCCGACGATGGTCAGCTTCTCATCAGTTAAAAATTTCATGTTTGCTTGTATATTTAATTAAAACAACAATTTATTATACATTATAGATGTGCATATATTGGTCATCGGTTTTGTAGAGACTGGCATTTTCTGAATGTCATGTCGCATTCTTTAAAGCATAACATGAAACGGGCCATAAAAGTTGTCGTAGCCATCAATTAACAGGTATTATTGTTCTGTTGACAAAAAACTTGCTAACTTTGCAGCCGTTTTCATGGCGGTGTCGTTTATATTCGCATAGGATGCGTGTCGCTGATTGTTTAAAACGTCACCGGGTTTCAGGTATATAGAGGTAATAAAGATTGAAAATATGAGTGAATCAAAGCATACGGCAGGATGTGAGGCTGCATCAGGTTCCGTAAAGGAAAAGCTGTGGAATTCAAATTACTGCAAGGCAATGGCAGGAAACTTCATGATGTTCTTTTCGTTCTATCTCCTGACTCCGTTGCTTCCTATCTATCTTGACGCACAGTTTCATGCCGACAAGGATCTTATCGGGCTCGTACTTTCAGGCTATGTCGTCGCGGCGTTGATTGTACGTCCGTTCAGCGGATTTATTGTGGATAGTTTTAACCGCAAGAAGGTTCTGATGTTGTGCTTTTTTACTTTTTTCATATGTTTCACCGGATATATAGGGGCAGGTACAATCCTGATGTTTGCTATAGTCCGCACCCTTCATGGATTGCCGTTCGGAGCGACGACGGTAGCCAACAGTACTGTTGCGATAGATGTCCTGCCTTCTTCGCGACGGAATGAGGGTGTCGGATTCTACGGTCTAAGTAACAATCTGGCTATGGCCATCGCTCCATCGGCCGGCATCTATGTCTACTCTGTCACCGGTAATTTTCAATTGCTGTTCTGGATTTCACTCATTGTGGCTTTTGTCGGATTCTGCATGGCGTGTTCCATAAAACAGCCTCCGCGACCAATAGTCGAAAATAAACCGAAGTTCAGTCTTGACCATTTTTTCCTTGGACGGGCATGGCTTATGGCTATAAACATATTGCTATTCGGCTTCTGTTGGGGTGTCATGAGTAATTACGTGGCTATTTATGGCAAGGAGGAACTTGGTATTACTGACGGGACCGGTCTCTTTTTCGCCCTTTTGTCGACAGGTCTGTTTATCTCCCGTCTCTATGGGGCAAAGTCTCTTCGAGAGGGTAAGCTGACGGAAAATGCGCTGCAGGGAGCATTGATAAGCTGCGTCGGGTTCACATTGTTTTCTCTCTCTCCGGGGCAATGGGCCTACTATTGTTCGGCCGTTCTCATCGGACTTGGCAATGGCCGTATGTATCCGGCGTTTCTCAATATGTTTATTTCCGTTGCAAGGCGTGACCAGAGAGGGACGGCCAATTCGTCGATTCTCACTTCATGGGACTGCGGTATGGGACTGGGGATATTGGCAGGAGGAGTGCTGGCCGAATACATAGATTTTTCCGCTTCATTCTGGTCGGCTTCAATCTCGCAGATTGCCGGGACGCTTCTGCTTGTTTTTATGACACGTCGGTTCTTTCTTGAACGTAAGCTTTCTGAGGAAGGCCGACAGTAATTAACAATAATATAGTTAAATAGTTTTTAATATCATAAGCCTATAGCGCAAACAGTGTAATTTTGCGTCGCGTTTCATCGTAGGTTAGTCAAAAAAGGGAAAATCAGATGGCAGTAAATGCAAGCACCTCGACAGAAGATCTCGGAGTCAAGTCCGTCGGCAAACTTCTCGTCCAGTATTCCGTACCGGCAATCATCGCAAGTGTTGCGACTTCGCTCTACAATATCATAGACAGTATATTCATAGGGCGTGGTGTCGGACCTATGGCTATTGCCGGTCTGGCCATCACTTTCCCGCTGATGAACCTCGTCGCAGCCTTCTGTATGCTAATTGCAGCCGGTGGCGCTACTATAGTCTCGATTTTTTTAGGGCAGAAGAATTATAACCGAGCCACAGACGTGGTCAACAATGTTTTCACTCTGTGTCTCATCCATTCGATTGTGTTCGGTGGATTGACGCTGATATTTCTTGAGCCGATATTGCTGTTTTTCGGTGCTACGGCTGACACGGTCGGTTATGCGATGGAATTTATGGAGGTGATTCTCTACGGCACACCTATCGGTTTTGTATTTATCGGATTGAACAATCTTATGCGAGCCACGGGTTATCCGCGCAAGGCAATGACCTCGGCTCTGATTTCAGTGGCGGTCAATCTTCTGCTTGCACCGCTGTTTATTTTTGTTCTTGACTGGGGCATCAGGGGCGCGGCTTGTGCCACTGTGTGCGGTCAATTCTCAGCTTTTGTATGGGTGATGTCACATTTTCTGTCCAAGAAAAGTTCCATCCATTTTCAACGTGGCAATACATGGCTGTCATGGACAATCGTAAAGCGTATCTACGCGATTGGTCTGTCGCCCTTCCTGATGAATGTGTGCGCGTGTGTGGTCGTTATCTTCATCAACCGTGCGCTGCTTGACTATGGCGGTGCGGACGGAAATCTTGCAGTGGGTGCCTACGGTATTCTTAACCGTACCACAATGTTTTTCGTGATGATTGTCTTTGGTGTCACACAGGGAATGCAGCCTATCCTCGGATATAATATAGGTGCGAATCATTTTGACAGGGTGAAAAGGGTTCTTCGTCTCGGCATCTGGATAGGCGTTGCCATAACGTCGCTCGGATGGATTGTGAGCGAAGGATTCCCCGACAAGGTGTCGGCTCTGTTCACCACCGATGAGACCCTTATCCGTATAGCACGCGAAGGATTCAGGATATATTTCGTGGTATATCCGGTTGTCGGATGTCAGATTGTGATTCAGAATTTTTTCCAGAGTGTCGGTAAACCGCATATGTCAATCTTCCTGTCGCTGACGCGCCAGCTGTTGTTCCTTATACCCTTCCTTATAATATTCCCTCGTTTCTGGGGTGTGCCGGGGGTATGGGCATCTATGGCCGGATCAGATATTATCGCTTTTGTTGTCGCTATAGTCACTCTCTGGTGGTGGATGCGACACACTATGCGTCGCATGGAAGAGAATGCAGGGGTGCTTGGTGCTTCAGCCGGAGCTGTGACTGAACAGACAGGAAACAAGTAGCCGCGACTGACCTTGAATATTAATAATTTTAGCCTAATCAAAATGCAGGAAACAATAGAAGTGAGAGTAACCCCGAAAGTTGCGGGAGAACCGATGTTGCTGAAAGTCGAGCTGTCAGGCCGTCTCGGCGTTGATGCCAATTCCATCAGGCATGTCACTGTCGTGAGGCGTTCGATTGATGCCCGCCAGCGTCAGGTGATGGTCAATCTGACATTGAAAGTCTATATTGACGAGATTCCCGACAACGCTTCTCTCATCAAACCAGTGGACTATCGCAGACTTTCTGCCGACAAGAGTGTTGTGATAGTCGGGGCAGGACCCGCAGGGCTTTTTGCTGCTCTCCGTCTGATTGAGCTTGGCATAAAGCCGGTGGTGCTTGAACGTGGCAAGGATGTCGATTCGCGCCGTAAGGACATGGCGGCTATTGCACGCGAAGGCGTTGTCGATGCTGATTCAAACTATTGTTTCGGCGAGGGTGGTGCAGGAGCATATTCTGACGGAAAGCTTTATACCCGTTCAAAAAAACGAGGGTCTGTCGAAAAGATACTTCATATCTTCGCACAGCATGGAGCTTCGGAGGATATATTGGTTGATGCCCATCCCCACATCGGGACTGATAAACTTCCAGAAGTCATTAAAGCGATGCGTAATACCATCATTGAATGTGGCGGAGAGGTACGCTTCAATACTCGGGTGACCGATTTGCTGATTGACAGCGATGAGGTGAAGGGTGTCGTGACGGCCGACGGTTCTGAATTCAGAGGTCCTGTCATTCTGGCTACAGGCCATTCGGCACGCGATGTCTACCGGATGCTCCGCAACCGCGATGTGACTATGGAGCCCAAAGGACTTGCAATCGGAGTGCGTCTCGAACATCCGCAGAAGCTAATTGACTGTCTGCGTTATCATTCGAAGGATGGAAGAGGCAAATATCTTCCGGCTGCGGAATATACGATGCTGACCCGTGTGGATGACCGTGCGGTCTACTCGTTCTGCATGTGCCCCGGTGGATTCATAATTCCTGCCGCGAGTGAAGAAGGGCAGCTGGTTGTCAACGGCATGTCGCCTTCAAACCGAGGAACTCGCTGGGCAAATTCCGGCATGGTTGTCGAGATTTTGCCTGAAGATGTGCCCGATGGTGACGATGCTACCTTAAAGATGATGCGCTATCAGGAGATGATTGAAAAGGCATTCTGGGAAGAGGCCGGCCGTACACAGAATGCTCCGGCACAGCGGATGGCCGATTTTGTGACCTCGCGTCAGTCATCGGATCTTCCGGCGACATCCTATGCACCCGGAATCCATTCCGCACGCATCGACCGTCTGCTTCCTAAAGGGATAGCCCGCAGACTTCAGCAGGGATTCCGTGACTTTGACCGTAAGAACCGTGGATTTCTGACAAATGATGCCGTACTTATCGGAGCTGAGACCCGAACTTCGTCGCCGTTGCGTATTCCGCGTGATGCGGAAACACTTTCACATGTGAGTCTCAGGGGGCTTTATCCATGTGGAGAGGGTGCAGGTTATGCCGGAGGAATAGTCTCGGCTGCCATCGACGGTGACCGTGCGGCCGATGCTGTAGCCTCATATCTGGGCGTTGTCCAAGGCTGAATAACTGCAAGTAGGTAGGAGGTAGGTTCTGCTTGTCGGTTTTATCATCAAAATTGGGTATTTTGTCTTTAGTTTGGAGACAGTAATTTTGCATGCTGAAAAAATCAGAGCGAATTACATCCGAAATATATGGCAAAAAAGCCCTTTGACACTACACCGATAATTACGCTGTTTCTTGTATTGGTATCTGTCGCATTAAGTGCGACAGCTGCTTTCGCATCGGTTAATGGCAATGGACTTAGAATAAAAGTCGTCGATGCAGAATCTTCCTCGCCTGTCGAATTTGTCGCCGTAAGCCTGCGTGAAAATGAGCGGGGCGAAATCAAGGGGGGATATACGGATGCCGACGGGGTGTTTGCCATAACACTCTTACCTTCCTCTTGGTTGGTCGATGTGTCTATGGTTGGTTATAAGCCGGTCAGGCGTACAGTTGATGTCAGAGGCGACATGGCTCTGACCATACGCCTTGAACCTGCGGAATCATTGGCTGAGGTGGTTGTGACTGCACGCGAGGCCCGTAATGCAACATCTGCTTCACTGATCGACACCACTGCGATGCGCCACCTGCAGCCGTCGAGCTTTTCCGATCTCATGTCGTTGATTCCCGGAGGTGTCACCAAAGACCCTGAAATGGGGGCTGTCAATACTATAGCTCTGCGTGAGGCTAATGGAATCAGTTCGACCGGGACCGACTATATGACCTCGGCTCTTGGCACGGCTTTCGTTGTTGACGGAATACGTCTTAACACCGATGCCGACATGCAGACAACTCCTGACGCTAACCGTACTGACCGGATTTCATCAGGTAAAGGTGTCGATATGCGGTCGATTTCGACTGATGATGTCGAGAGTGTGGAGGTCGTGCGAGGTATTCCTTCTGTTGAATATGGCGAACTTACCTCGGGATTGGTTAATATCAAGCGCAAAAGCGGAGTCAGCCGTTTTGAAGCCCGCTTCAAGGCCGATACGCAAAGCCAGCTGTTCTATGCCGGAAAAGGTTTTGATGTGGGTGGCGACAGGTCTTGGGTAATCAATACAGGTGTCGATTATCTTGATTCAAAGATTGATCCGCGCAACAATCGCGAAAACTTTAAACGTGTCACCGGCTCGATCAGGAGTGTAAAGCGGTGGGACAACACATCGGCGCGCATCAGTTGGAATTCGAATCTCAGTTATAGCGCCACTTTCGAGAAAGATGACAATGATCCCGACCTTGCCGTCAACAATACAATTGATTTCTATCAGAACGATAAGCATGCTTTCCGTTGGGATAACTGTCTGGTCTATTCGCCTGCAAATCCATCACCTCTTCAGGAACTGAGCCTTGTTTCTGGATTAAGCTATTCACACGAGGAACTGACGCAGCAGAAACATGTGGCTTCCTCGCGTGTGATGCCATTGCCTGTATCCCTCACAGAAGGCAGTAATTACACAGGGTATCTGCCTATGCTCTATCTTGCCGATTACAAGGTTGAAGGACGTCCGTTTACAGCGTCGCTCAAGGGAGCGGGTCGTCTTCGGTTTGACGGCAATAAGCTTTCGTCAACCATGAAAGCAGGTATCGAATGGAATATGAGCAAGAACTATGGCCGTGGAGCTGTCTATGATTTGTCACGTCCGCTTGTGGCCGGCAACAATTCCCGTCCTCGCGCTTTCAGTGATATTCCTGCGATACATCTTCTCTCCGCCTATCTTGAAAGCGAGACAAAACTCTATGCCGGACGCAACACGGTGACCCTTACAGCCGGTTTGCGTGAGACACAGCTCCTGCACCTCAACAAGCGTTATGAACTGAGCGGTAAGCCCTATATAGACCCACGTTTCAACTGTGTGTGGAATCTTCCTCCTGTCTATGTGGCGACTTATCCTTTAAGCTTTGAGATTGCAGGAGGAGCGGGCTGGCACACAAAGATGCCGGTGGCAGCCTATCTTTATCCTGATAAACTTTACTCGGACTTTGAACAGCTCAACTACTACCACAATGTCGAAGCCTACAGGGTGATGAATGTGAGAACCTACATAGAGGATATGACCAATTATTCCCTGCGTCCGGCTCGTAACTTCAAGTGGGAGGTGAGAGCGGATGTAAGCTATAGAGGCAATAGATTGTCGCTCACTTATTTCCGCGAGAATATGAAAGACGGTTTCCGCAGCAGTGGTTTTGTACATTCATACACATATAACCGTTACGACGCTTCGGGCTTTGATCCTGAAAGCGCAGACCGTGCTCCTGTCATTGAAGAGTTGCCTTACACGTCAGAAACATATCTTGCGGTCAGAAGCAAGACCACCAATGGCAGCCGTACATATAAAGAAGGAGTGGAGTACACGGTTCAGTCGCGCCGTCTGCCTCGGATTCATACCCGTGTGACTGTCACAGGTGCGTTTTTCAAAAACACCAACAGCAACAGTCAGCCTCTCTGGTATAAACCCACCATCATAGTCAATAACCGCGAGCTGCAGTACGTCGGGCTATACGATGACCTTGACGGAAGTGAATATCGCAGTTTCAACACCAATATCCTTTTTGATACAGACATAAAACGTCTTGGTTTGAATTTTTCAATCGGTATACAGAATCTGTGGTTCACATCTCGCCGCACTCTGCGTCGCGACGGTGTACCGGTCGAATATATGGATGTGAATGGCGATATCCACCCTTACACAGCCGAGAGTATGGCAGATCCTTATCTCAAACAGCTGATAAGGACCTATACCGAAGGTTCGTTTGCACGGTATACAGTTCCATCGTCGACCACAGTGAATTTCAAAGCCACAAAAAATTTCTGGCATAACTGTATAGGGCTGGCTTTGTATGTAAACAGGCTGATAGCTATTGAGCCGGACTATGAGCGCTATGGAATTACGATGCGAAGATACTCTATTCCATATTTCGGTATGGAATTAAATCTTAAGATATAATATTATAATCAAACATAAAATCTAATTATGACATTCAACAGAATTCAGGTCAAACATCTGCTGATGTGCGCAGTGCTGACAGCCGGACTTTCGACAGTGACAACTTCATGTTCCAACGACGACAATACACCGGAAGTCACTTATCCTGTGACCATTATCGAGAATCTGCTCTCTGAACTTCCTTCATCTTATGTAATGAAGTCCGGCTCTGTGACATATACTGAGCTGAATACAGGCCGCGTGACCACATTTGATCTTCCGATGACTGTTGCCGATGTGCTTCCTGCCGGGACTTATGACATTGACGGAACAATGGTCGTGACATATACCGGTGCCAACGGAGCGGAAGTGGAGCAGGCATTGCGTGCTGTCGTCTCACAGCAGGTAATCAGTGCGACATCTCAGTCGGCGACTCTCAAGTGGTTCTTCTACAATCCTGAAAATACACTCGTCTTCGGTGAGGTTTACTTTGCAGGTTCTCCCAATGCAGCAGGTACAAACGGTCTCTACGATACTTATCTCACGATTTATAATAATACTGACGAAGTGCAGTATGCCGACGGAATTGCTATTGTCGAGAGTAAGTTAACCAATGCTTCTACCGACCGGATTCTCACAGCGGCCAACCAGCGCGATGCAAATTTCACTGTCCAGACAGTCTATGTCATTCCCGGAAGTGGCAAGGATGTGGCCATCAATCCGGGTGAATCTATCAAGATTGTCGATCAGGCTATCGACTGGAGCAATCAGGTTGCAGGCGCACTCAATCATACCGATGCAGATTTCGAGTGGTATGATGAAGTGACTACCGGCACTATACGTGACACCGATAACCCGCAGTCCCCAATCTTGAAAAGTGGTTCAGCTATTCGAACACCATCTGGCTTCCGTCAAACCAGTGCAACCGTTCGTATGCTATTGTTCGTTTCCCTGAAGGTATGACTGCTGAGAAGTTCCTTTCCGAGCAGAATGGAGAGTATTCCTATATCAATGCAGCGACAGGCAAGGAAATGGCCGGAACAAAATGCTATCTGATCAAGTATGAATGGATTCTTGACGGTATAAATCTTTCTCCCAAAGAAGGCTGGACGCTTGGTGCGTTGAGCACTTCGGTTGATGCAAGCTATGCTGCCATTGCCGATGCAAAGGTTGACAAGACTCGTTTCGGTAAGAAATTTGTCCGCAAAGTCGCAGGTGTGTCGGCTGCCGGTAACACAGTCCTGATGGATACCAACGATTCGGCAAACGATTTCAATGTGGTTTCAGCGAATTAAACGACACTAAGAAACTGTAATGTCTATTGATGTCCGGACTACTGCGACATAACCGCTATATGATTCTGGCTGTGGCCGTGACTCTTTCAACAGGAGCCATGGCGCAGTCGGCATCTTTGCTCCCTGAATTGCAAAGGCTGGCTTTGCCGGTCGAATCTAAGCGTCTGGCTGATTTCGAACCGAATCCGTCAGCTATGTTCTACCGCGATTCAGTCTCGCTGTCGACTCTTTCATTTTCTGCTGACCGGACGGAGGAAGAAAAACCTGTAATGGAGCAGCTTGGCGACGGGCATTTGCTTTTCGGACTTTCTGCCGCTTCATACTCTCGTCTCGGACAATCGAGCGTCGTATGGGGCGATGCTGCCTTCACGACAGGTTCTTATCGCGATGTCCGTTGGTCTGATTGCATTGACTATCGTCGCATCGCACCATACGTCCTTGGAGATGAGGCCGGTGGTAATCTGAGTACACGCTGCTACAGCTTTTCGGGCGGATATGCGAAGAACATTGGACGATGGTCGGCGGGTGTTGAAGCCGGGTATCGTGCTGAAATTGCTTATCGCAATCGGGATCCGCGTGTCAAAACTGTAGTCTCCGATCTGGATATTTCTCTTGGAGCATCCTACGAGGTGAATTCGGGTCATGTTATCGGACTTGACGCTGACCTTAATGTCTATAATCAGAATTGCGACCTTGATTTCTATAGTCCTGTAAATGAAATCAACACTTATACCCTTACCGGGCTTGGAACATATTATCGCCGTTTCATGGGTAACACCAATAAGAATAGCGGTTACAGTTCACTTGGCTACGCGATAGGGTTGCAGTTCCTGCCGATTAAAGGCGAGCGTGGATTGAGCGCTACTGTTAAATACGGACACTACCGCATGGAACAGCAGCTGCGCAATTTCAATAATCTAACACTCGGATTCACAGACAACGATCTGATTGATTTCTGCGTCGGTTATTCAGCCGGTTTATCCCGTACACTGCTTATCCGTCCTTCCATTGAAGGTATGATTCATCGACGGAGGGGAACTGAAAATCTGTTTGGGACATCGGCAGGAGCAAGTTACGATAAAATCGGCAGCCGTTCGCCGTATTCCTGTGACAATGCTCGTTTCGGATTGTCGTTGCCGTTGCAGATTGCTTTCGGCCGTACGACATACGTCACTCTGAATCCGAATCTCTCGTTCGAGAACGAAACCGAAGGCTATTCCGAGCCATACCGTCATTTGCAGGTAAGTCACCTGATTCCGGGTTTGAAAGCTGATTTGTCGGCTGTTTCGTCTGGTATATGGCTTTGGAATTTTTCTCTTGAAGGTTCTTTTGCTAAAGCGTCGGCCGAAACACCGGTATTGACAGATCTCGAAACGGATACCGCTCTTGGACAATGTGTCTTATCCAACTATTCGATGTTGTGTGCCGACAGGACATCGCTTGGAGCTATGATCGGAATATCACGTCCGGTCAGCAGCTTCATATTGTCGCTTTCAGCATCCTATGGCTTTACGGATTATTGCAATGAAGGTGTCTGCCATTGTGCGGTAGTGACGCTTTCAGCTAAATTTTGATTTACAATATCATAATGAATATAGGTGACTCATGCCACTTATTCCTGAGAGTATAAGTAAAGAAATAGAGTTGCAAAAAATAGATTACGTTTAATTTTAAGAGTTAGTATAATGAACCAAGACTCTGAATCTGTAATATCTGTAAAAAACTTGACCCAACGCTATGGCACGGGACGAGTGATTTACAGCGACCTGAGTTTCGAAGTGCCCAAAGGCCGCATACTTGGTCTGCTTGGTAAAAACGGAACAGGCAAAACCACCACCATCAACATTCTGATGGGCTATCTGCGGCCTCAGGGGGGCGAGTGTCGGATTTTTGGTGAGAAAATCACTGAAATCACTCCGGCAACACGGGCACGCATTGCATTGCTCATTGAAGGCCATGTGCAGTATGCCTTCATGACCATCGCTCAGATAGAGCGTTTCTATTCGAAATTCTATCCTAAGTGGAATCGCGACGCATACTATGAACTTATGGCAAAACTTCATGTTTCGCCCGGACAGAAAATTTCGTCAATGTCGTGCGGTCAGCGTTCACAGGTGGCGTTGGGGCTGATTCTTGCCCAGAATGCCGACCTGCTTGTGCTTGACGACTTTTCGCTCGGCCTTGATCCCGGTTATCGCCGTCTGTTTATCGACTATCTCCGTGAATTTGCTAAAGCAGAGGAGAAAACAGTGTTCATGACGTCACACATTATTCAGGATCTTGAGCGTCTTATTGACGATTGCATAATCCTTGATTACGGCAAGATTCTGACCCAGATGCCGGTCGACGAGCTGTTGCGTGATTTCTCACGTTACACACTTGAGACCGATGCTTCTGTCGATAGATTTGAGGCAGACTCTGTATTTGTAAATCCCGGAAAAATCAAAAACGAACTTGAGTTCTATACCTTCCGGCCTTTTGATGAAGTGAAGTCACACATCTCGGAACTTGGCATCGGTTACAGAGGACTCGAACGTCGAGAAATGTCTCTTGAGGATGCGTTCATAGGTCTAACAGGTAAATATTAATCTGCTCTCATGGAAAAAGCTCTCATATTTAAGGAATGGGTGAAAACACGGATGGTGTTTTTTATTTCGCTCGCGCTTGCAATCTGTGTGGCTCTCTATGCCGTGCTGATGATGAAACGACTTATCGAGTTAAAAGGTGTGGATCACCTGTGGCTCATATTGTTGCTGAAGGACAACACATTTATTGATATAATCAAATATGTACCGCTCGTTGTCGGCGTTGCTCTTGGTGTCGCCCAGATGGCACCTGAAATGGCTCAGAAACGGTTGAAACTGACTTTGCATCTGCCATATCCACAAGGACGGCTCATCTCTCTGATGCTTCTCACCGGGTTAGTCGAGCTGCTTGTAATCTTTGTTGTGCAGGCTCTGATTATAGCGGTCTTTGATGCCGGTATTCTTCCTGTCGAACTGGTGAAACGTGTAATGCTGACCACCCTTCCGTGGTATTTTGCCGGTTTCACAGCCTATCTGTTTGTGACCGCAATATGTCTTGAGGGGACATGGCGTCGACGGATGGTTCTGTCGCTTCTCGGTATTGCCGTGCTGATGATTTATTTTCTGCAACCCGCTCTTGAGGCTTACAACGGCATGATGCCTATTGTCATCGTTTCGACATTGCTCCTCACCGTTCTTTCGTTTGGATCGGTCATCAGGTTTAAGGAGGGACGGCAGGATTAAGAGGCTGATAGTCTTTCTTTGATCTTTCGATAGATGGATTAATAAAGATACAGCCTTGAGAATGGATGACGACAATTGTCGTTTTATCTCAAACTCCTGCAATCAGGAATTAAAAAAATAAATTTTTTTACAGCCTCAAAATCATGAAGAAAGCATATATAGTTATACTTGTCGCTCTAAGCGTCATAGTTTTGTCGTGGTTCTTGCCATGGCTTTATTCAATCATCTTTCCTGTCGGAGTCTCGGATCCGTTTATCGCCTATTCGCCTGTCAGCAGACAGATGATAGTCTCTGAGACCGGTCAGGAAAAGAATCCTGCCATCTATGCCCTTGATGCGGAAGGCAAGCGGATACCGGGTCTCTACAGCAAAGAGCAGCGCGACTCGCTTCTGCCACAGATATATTTCACTCAGCTCATGGCCCGTGAGCAAATGCCTGACTCTATTGACGGCATCGAACTCACAGTGCCTGCCCTGAAACATGGACAATGGGTCTTTACCTCTTTGCCTCGCGACATCAACAAAGTGCAGCCTGAAGTTTATCTGATGATGGAGTCGATGCCGGCACGAATCGACCTTGAAGATCCGAAAGAAGTGTTCAGATTCAGAAACGGTCGTGTGGAGTTTATCGACATGGAAACAAACGGGATTGTCGAAGGACGTACACGTCGTTTCACCGACATATTTACAGAGCGTGATTTCCGGTTGCCGGTAAGAAGTGCTTCGGCAAACGTCACAAGCCGTAAGCCATACGATGAAGGCTATCTGATGGTCGATGACCGTGGTGACATATTTCATCTGAAGATGCAGGCCGGACGTCCGTACATGATGAAAATCCGTAAGCCTGATTCAATCGATGCTCGGCAAGTGTTTATCATGGAGAATGTCGATACCCGTCATCTTGGCCTTATGACCGATGCCAACGATAATCTTTATGTTATCGAGCGTGAGGGTTATCGCATCTGTCCGCTCGCGGTCGGTAAAGTAGACCCGACGAAAGACCGTATCTCGGTCGTAAAGAATATGTTTAACTGGGTAGTGAAGATTTCCAATTCCGACGGGGCGCGTTGGACAGTTCTTGATTCTGACGATTATTCAAAGCTTGCTGATTATAATATATCGTATTCACACTCCGTTTCTCAGGTAATCGCATCTTACATATTCCCCTTTGAGCTTTCGTTTACAGCCATTAGCGACTGCTATGCCTTCCCGCGCATAAGTGATGTCTCGTGGCGTGCCGTTTTTCTCAATGTTGTTCTTACACTGATCATACTTGTGGTTTACCGCCGTCGCAGGTCGTCAGGGAGGAATATTGCGCTTGCGTCGGTAGTGACATTGGTCTGCGGGATTTTCTCGTTCATACCTCTGATTATTATTAAAGATTGAATTCCTATAGTCAACAAAACAATTATAAAACAATAAACAAATGAAAAAAACATCAATCTTTTCCATTCTTGCAGTTTTCTGCATGATTATGATTTCATGTGGCGGTTCGTCAAAGTCGGCCGCCGAAGCGTCGGCCGACAATGCGGTCAGTGTTGACGAAGTGCTTGCCAATGCCGACAATATGCTTGGCGACACTATAGTTGTTGAAGGTGTGTGCTCACATCTCTGCGCACATGGTGGTAAGAAAGCATTCATCGCCGGGGCTGCCGACAGCATAATGCTTCGTTGTGAGGCTTTCCCTCTGATGGGTGAGCCGTTCCCGAAGAGTGTTGTCCGTCGTCCGATGCAGGTCAAGGGCATTCTTCGTGAGGAACGTGTCGATGAGGCTGCTATTCAGGAGATGATCCGTCGTAACGAAGAAGCTCAGGCCGCTGCAGCAGCCAAAGCCGCTGAGAACGGCGATCTCGCTGCCGACTCGACTGCGACCAAGGCTGAAAGTGGATGCGCGACAGAGCGTACGGCCAAAGGTCAGCGCAATCTCGTGACATTCGAAGACCGTATCAACGATTTCCGTGCCAAGATTGCTGCTCGTCAGGAAAAGGAAGGCAAGCCCTACCTTTCATACTATTATCTTGAAGCAATCTCCTACGATGTGCTTCCCGAATAACAGGCAATAGGAAATAATTAGCAAATCCGATGGATGGTGTTCTGCAGTTCGGTGAGGAACCGGGCTGCGTGAGCGCCATCTATTTGTGTATGATGGAATTGGAAAGAGACTGTCAGTGTTGTTTTAAAGAATTTCTGGCGGTATTTTCCCCATATCAGAAACGGATTGTTGAAGATTCCGCTATACATCCCCACCGCGCCGTCTATATCGTAGGCGGCAAGTGCTGATGTGCCTATTACCATACGGTCGGCAATGTCGTGGTTGACGCATGATTCTGCAACCCGACGTGTCAGGTTGATGTAATCGTCATTGAATGTCTCGATGTTTTCACTGAAAGGAACATCACACGAACTGACCTCACCTTTGCTGTTTGCAACTATGGTATTGACTGCAATTGAATCGTAGTGCAGAAGCGACTCTCCGACAGGGAGCATGTAGAATTCCTTGATGCCACTCGCGGCTTTACCTATACACCAGCACATCAGCATGTTGAATTTCAACCCTCTATTGCGGCTTACTTTCAGCAACCGTGTGACATCAAGGGTTTTGAATAAAGTGACCATCGGCATTGGAGCTTTCATCCACATTTCGAATGCGTAGGCCCTGGTTGTGTTTGCCGGATTGATTTCTGTTACTTTAGGTTGTGTTATGTCCATACTCTTCAGTTTTTCCCGCAAAGTTACATCCGGCAGAAATAATCTGATAGAACAAAAGGGACATCTCACGATGTGCTATAAAATGGATTTGAGAAAAGGTCTGAATAAGGTTTTGTAACTGTCAGAAGTGATGTTGGTGTATGAGCTGTGAACAGCTTGAATTCACGGATGAAGTGTGACTGGTCGGCATATCCGCAAGAGTATACAATTTCTGCATAGTCAACGGAATGTTCGTGGCGTTGCATGAGCCATAGTGTCTTTTGAAAACGGACGATGCGGGAATATTCCTTAGGATTCATGCCAATGTGAGACCTGAACAGTCGTTCGAACTGCTTTTTGCCGAGACATGACAACTCACAAAGTTTGTCCATACGTGTATCAGGCTTATTCATAATCTGTTTTAGAACTGCGTCGAGCCGTCGGAAGTTAAGGGCTTTCATTGCACTGTATTTCCGGCTTTGCATGCTTTTCAAGCGTGCGAGCAACAAGCTGTCAATCATGGATACGCATGCCGGTATGTCCTCGCAATTTCCTACATCGTGAGCAAGAGAGTCAAGCTGCCGGTCTGAAAGGTCATGGCCGGAAATCTCCATGTTGTAGAAATCGTGAAGTACAGGGCCGATGAACATGCTCAGGGCATGTGGATGGAAGACGGCTACGATTGTGTCAAGTTCGCCTTCACTCAGGATATGTGATGGAAAATTTACCTGTCCGCTGATTGTGAAGCGTGGTTGCGAGGCCGAAAGTTCAGGGATGAAGAAAGATGTCTTGCGATGGAAGATTATTTGCGGACATCCTATAGGAAACGTAAGTGTGCTCGAGAACCGGGGCAATCGCAGCGCCCAGTAATATCTGATATAAGGAGCTAATTGCGGTGATGGCCGATAGAAAGTGAAACTTTGGTCAGACATGGTGCTTGCCCGTTTTTTGATGATATAATTCGGAAATTTTATCTTTTGCCATAGCTTTCGGTCGGCTCTGCTACAACCCCGTTTTCGGTCTCTATCATTGTGTAGGAGGCGCATTTGTGAGGACTGACAATCCGTTCGTAGATGGCTGTGAGCGTGGCTTCGCGTGAGGCGCTGTCGCGCAATGAACATTCCCATACGCGTATCACTCTCCATCCAAGCAACCGCAATTCGACATCGGCGCGATAGTCACGGGCTATATTGAGGTTGATTTTATGTCGCCAGAAGTCGATATTGCTTTTGGAAAGTCTTGAAAGTCTGCAATCCTGATGTCCGTGCCAGAAACAACCGTCGACAAACACAACGGTTTTATATTTCCTGAAAACAATGTCTGGCGAACCGGGTAGTTTTCGTGAATTGACGCGATAGCGCAGCCCTTTGGCGAACAGGAATTTTCTTACCAGCATCTCCGGTTTTGTATTCCTGCCCTTTATCGCTGCCATACAACGACTGCGTTCGTAGGGTGTCATCACGTCAGTCATGAAAATAGTGTCGGAAAGAGTGATTATGAATAAAAACAATCGCCACAGGATTTTGGATTTATCCGTCAGGCGATTGTATGTGTTGTGGGGAAGTGTGTCTTAACGGTTGGAATACATATCGTCGTAGTAGCGCTGATAGTCGCCGGAGGTAATGTTGTCCATCCACTCTTCATTGTCAAGATACCATCTGACGGTCTTCTCTATACCTTCCTCGAATTGCAATGACGGTTCCCAGCCGAGCTCACGCTGTAGTTTGCGCGAATCGATGGCATAGCGCATGTCATGGCCGGGGCGGTCGGTGACATAGGTGGTCAGATTATCGCTTGTGCCTTCCGGATTGCCGAGCAGACGGTCGACTGTGCGTATGATGACTTTTATGAGGTCGATATTTTTCCATTCGTTGAAGCCACCTATATTATATGTCTCTGCTACAGTCCCACGGTGGAATATCAGGTCAATGGCGCGTGCATGGTCTTCGACAAAGAGCCAGTCGCGCACGTTCTCGCCTTTACCGTAGACGGGGAGTGGTTTGCCTTTGCGGATATTGTTGATGAAAAGCGGAATGAGTTTTTCGGGGAACTGGTAAGGTCCGTAATTGTTCGAGCAATTTGTAACGAGTGTCGGCATTCCGTATGTGTCGTGATAGGAGCGAACGAAATGGTCGCTCGAAGCTTTTGAGGCAGAGTAGGGGGAATGAGGATTGTAGCCGGTGGTTTCAAGAAAAAATTCTGTACCGTAGGCGTGATGGTGTTCCGAAGAGGCTGCGGTCGTAAACGGAGATTCGACTCCTTCGGGGTGAGTCAGTTCGAGTGCGCCATATACTTCGTCGGTCGAGATGTGATAGAAAAGTTTTCCTTCATAGCGTTCGGGCAGAGATTCCCATCGTTCGCGTGCGGCCTGAAGAAGAGCTAATGTGCCCATCACATTCGTGCGTGCGAAGGTGAAAGGATCTTTGATTGATCGGTCGACGTGGCTTTCAGCCGCAAGATGTATCACTCCGTCTATCCCATATTCGTTAAACACACGGCGCATCTCGTCAAGATCGGCTATGTCGGCCTTGACGAAACGGTAGTTAGGTCTGTTCTCGATGTCTTTGAGATTGGCAAGATTTCCTGCGTAGGTCAGCTTGTCGAGGTTGACTATCAGATAGTCGGGATATTTGTTGACAAAGAGTCTAACCACGTGGTTGCCTATGAATCCTGCTCCACCGGTGATAAGAATGCTGCGTTCAGGCTTCTTCATGATTCTGGTTTTGTATGTTTTCAATACACTTTCTGAGAGAGTCGACCCAGAAAGGGATGCTGAGGCCGAAAGTGTCTTTGAATTTTGTCTTGTCAAGGACTGAGAACGATGGGCGCACGGCATCGGAGGGAAATTCTTTGCTGTGACACGGACGGATGTCGCATTTAGATTTTCCGTCGGCATCCGGCTGTGAGATTTCCTGAATCATCTTGCTGAAATCATACCATGAGCAGACACCTTCGTTCGAGTAGTGGTAGATGCCGTCATTACCGATATATTTCCCGTTGTCGATGATGTCGACAATCGCGTCGGCAAGGTCTTGGGCGTAGGTCGGAGTCCCTATCTGGTCGAACACGACATTAAGTTCCTTACGGTCGTTTATCAGACGGAGCATTGTTTTGACAAAGTTACGGCCATACTCCGAGTAAAGCCATGCAGTGCGGATTATCATATAGCTGCAGCCGCTTGCCATGATGGCCTCTTCGCCGTGGAGCTTGGTACGTCCGTAGGCTCCTGTCGGGTTGACAGGTTCATCCTCTCTGCGTGGAGTGTTGCCGAGATTGCCTCCGAACACGTAGTCGGTGGAGATACATATCATTGGTATGCCGTTGTCTTTTGCCGCTTTTGCGAGGTAGCCTGCAGCAGTGGCATTGATCATCTCTGCAATATCTTCCTGACGCTCGGCGCGGTCCACATCAGTAAAGGCCGCACAATTGACAATTAGTTGAAAGTCGTTTACCTTGACTCCGAGTTCGACAGCTTCGGGATCGGTGATGTCGATGTCATCGACATCAGTGAATATATATTCGTTAGAAGACTTGGCAACTGCCATTTGCAGGCAGTTGCCAAGTTGACCTTCTCCTCCTGTTACGAGTATTCTCATAGAAAGGGATATGGTTCTTGGATACGTTGTTTAGAGCACTTTTGCATAGAGCGCCTTGATGTCCTCGATGGCGACGTCACGTGGATTGCCCGGAGTGCAGACATCGGCGATAGCCTGTTCGGAAAGGGTATCTATGTCAGATTCCTTGATGCCGATTTCCGACAGATGCTGCGGAATGCCTACCTTGATAGAGAGTGCTTTCACTGCGTCGCATGCAGCCTGTGCCGCTTCTTCGCGGGTCATGTCGCTGATGTCGACACCCATCGCTTCAGCGATTGCAGGATATTTGTCGAGACATGCAGGCATGTTCCATTCCATGATGGTGGGGAGCAGGAGTGCGTTTGCCACACCGTGGGGAATGTCGAAGAGTGAACCGAGAGGATGAGCCATTCCGTGGACAAGGCCGAGACCTACGTTTGAGAATGCCATTCCGGCAACATATTGTGCAACAGCCATTGCATCGCGTGCAACCGCGTTTGAAGGCTCGGCGACAGCTGTCGGGAGATTGCGGCTTATCATACGGATGGCTTCGATTTCAAACATGTCGCTGAGCGCCCATGCCCCCTTGGTGATGTAGCCTTCGATTGCGTGGGTTAGAGCGTCCATGCCGGTAGCGGCTGTGAGCGATGCGGGAAGTGAATACATAAGCTCTGCATCGACGATAGCTACGGCTGGAATGTCGTTGGGGTCTACGCATACCATCTTTTTTTGATTGACTTCGTCGATAATCACATAGTTGATGGTTGTTTCAGCGGCTGTTCCTGCAGTGGTCGGGAGCGCAACGATGGGTACACTCTTGTTTTTAGTGGGGGCGCAGCCTTCAAGCGAAACTATGTCTGAGAATTCAGGATTGTTGATGACAATTCCGACAGCTTTTGCTGTGTCGATTGACGAACCGCCGCCGATTGCAATGATGAAGTCAGCACCAGATTTCTTGTAAGCCTCGATGCCGTTCTTTACATTTGTTACAGTGGGGTTGGGCTTGACATCGCTGAAAATTTCATAGGGGATGGCAGCTTTGTCAAGCACGTCGGTTACCATTTTTGCAACGCCGAATTTTACGAGGCCGGCATCAGTGACGATGAGAGCTTTTGATTTGCCGAGGCGTTTGACAACTTCAGGCAGCTCCTTGCGAGCTCCGGGGCCGAAGTATGAAACTTCATTGAGAATAAATCTGTGTACCATTTTAAAGTTTATTAAAGAATTTGGTAATTTAAGGTAGAGATTATTGTTAGCTGTAGAGGTTAATATCAATATCAAACGGGCTGTCGAAATCGGCAAGCATAGGATGTCGGGTATCCTTTTCCGAAAGTATCGCATTAGCCGGGTCGATACGCCAGTCTATACCGAGGCTTGAGTTGAGTATGGAGATTCCGCCATCGGCCTGAGGTGCATAGAAATTGTCGCATTTGTATTGAAATACGGCTGTCCGGCTCAATACTGCGAATCCATGAGCGAACCCGCGTGGTATGAAGAACTGCCTATGGTTTTCGTCGGTCAGCTCGACGGCAACGTGCTGGCCGTAGGTCGGCGATCCCTTCCTGATATCGACTGCGACATCGAGCACAGCTCCTTTAACGCAGCGCACCAGTTTGGATTGAGTGAAAGGTGGCCGCTGGAAGTGCAGTCCGCGCATCACACCGTATGTCGAACAACTTTCGTTGTCCTGCACGAAGTCTATCGGGCATATGTTTTTATCGAACTCCTGCTTTGAATAGCTTTCGAAGAAATATCCGCGCGAGTCGGTGAAAATCTTCGGTTCGATTATGACTAATCCTTCTATGTCGGTCTCGATTACTTTCATGTTACCGTTTTATATCAGATATTATCGCCGTCAAGTTCTTCTATGACCTTCATAAGATACTGACCATACTGGTTCTTGCTCATTGACATGGCCATTTCTATCATTTTTTCGCGTGAAATCCATCCACGGCGGTAGGCTATACCCTCAAGACAGGCTATTTTAAGTCCCTGACGCTTTTCAAGCACTTCAATATATATCGATGCCTCGGCAAGCGAATCGTGAGTGCCTGTGTCAAGCCATGCAAATCCGCGTGGCAGGGTGGTGACTTTTAATTCGTTGTTGTCAAGGAAAGTCTGGTTTACAGTCGTGATTTCAAGTTCTCCGCGTTCCGACGGGCTGATTGTCTCTGCTATTCCACAACTTTGTTGGGATAGAAGTAAAGTCCGACCACGGCATAGTTCGATTTCGGATTTTGTGGCTTTTCTTCAATAGAGAGGCAGTTGCCGTTTTTGTCGAACTCTGCTACTCCGTAGCGTTCGGGGTCGTTTACCCAGTAACCGAACACGCTGGCTTTTCCTTCATTTTCAACTGCTGTGACAGAGTCACACAAGATTTTTGAAAATCCTGCTCCATGGAAAATATTGTCGCCAAGCACAAGGCATACCGAATCGTCTCCGATGAAATCCTTTCCGATAATGAAAGCTTGGGCAAGGCCGTCGGGCGATGGCTGTTCGGCATATTCGAATCTTACACCGAAATCCGAACCGTCGCCAAGCAGCCGTCTGAACCCCGGGAGATCGTGAGGGGTGGAGATGATAAGTATATCCCTGATGCCGGCAAGCATAAGGGTCGATATCGGATAATAAATCATCGGTTTGTCATAGATGGGAAGCATCTGTTTACTCACACCTTTGGTGATAGGGTAGAGCCTTGAACCTGAGCCGCCTGCCAATACTATTCCTTTCATATCGTATGTCGGTTGTATATCTGGATTAACGTTTGCCCTGATGTCGTGGACTTCCTTATATGGCATGTCGGATGTCTAAAATTCCATACGGCTAATCGGAAGTTTTGTTACGTCATTGAGAAACTATTGGCAAATATACGAATTATTCCCTGAAAACCTGAACCGCCAGCAATAAATAAACCAATGCGCGAGTGTTAATGCTGTCCTGAAAATTAGGATAAATATGCCATTCGTTGTCCTAAAATTTAGGACAAGTTTATTACAATGAGCCCAAGTCGCATTTGTTTTGAAGAAACACTGTAGGCGCATGCGTGCTGACATGCGGTTGACAGATATAAAAAGAAAAAATCCTGAATGCTTAAATTTAAGCATTCAGGATTTTTTCGAAGTGTCCGAGATGAGATTCGAACTCACACAGCCTTACGGCCACTACCCCCTCAAAGTAGCGTGTCTACCAATTCCACCACCCGGACGATAAATCTGTCAGAAGTCTGACTATTGTATTTTTATTACAGAATAAGATTAGAAACCGCCGTTGCTATCTTGCTACGCTAAAAAAGCATCGCTCTTTCTGTAATTTTTCATAAAAAAGCCTGACTAAGAAAATCTTAATCAGGATTTTCGAGGTGTCCGAGATGAGATTCGAACTCACACAGCCCTACGGCCACTACCCCCTCAAAGTAGCGTGTCTACCAATTCCACCACCCGGACAATAAACTGTCAAAAGCGACTTGAAGAGAATATTAGAGCGAAAAACGGGACTCGAACCCGCGACCCCAACCTTGGCAAGGTTGTGCTCTACCAACTGAGCTATTTTCGCGTTTGTTGCGCTTTGACAGAAATTATGTTAATGTTCTCTTTTAGAGCGAAAAACGGGACTCGAACCCGCGACCCCAACCTTGGCAAGGTTGTGCTCTACCAACTGAGCTATTTTCGCGTTTTTGGTAAGTTTAAACGGTGTCATTTCCGTTTTGCGTTGCAAAGGTATGCACTTATTCTGTACCGTGCAAATATTTCCAGTATATTTAACTGTTGTTAACTGTTTGGTGTCAAAATGACTCTTTAAGTGTTAACGAAGGTGAATAAAAACCATTCTTTTTTTGAACTATAAAAGGAATGCCGGTGTTTCTATGGTATTACAATAAACATATTCGATTATGAAAAATCTCATACTTCTGCGCCACGGGCAAAGTGAGTGGAATCTTGAAAACCGTTTTACAGGCTGGACTGACGTTGAGCTTTCGCCAAAAGGAAGGGAAGAAGCCCGTCATGCCGGCGAGCTGATAGCGGCGTCAGGCTTGAAACCTCGCTATTGTTTCACTTCTTATCTTAGGCGTGCAATCCAGACACTCGACATTGCTCTTGACGCTATGGACAGGATGTGGTTGCCTGTAGTGAAAGACTGGCATCTGAACGAACGTCACTACGGCGCGCTACAAGGGCTCAACAAAGCTGCGACGGCAGAAAAATATGGCGATGAACAGGTTCATATATGGCGACGCAGCTATGATGTCGCTCCGCCTGCACTTCAGGCCGACGATGAACGTTTTCCCGGAATCGAGGAGCGCTATGCTCTGCTTGGGAAGGATTCTCTCCCGCTGACAGAGTCGTTGAAAGACACGGTGGCTCGTGTAAAACCGTGTTGGGAGGAGCTTATTGCTCCTGCGCTTGGTTTATATGATACGGTTTTTGTCGCCGCCCACGGCAATTCGCTCCGTGCCTTGGTCATGATGCTGCTCGGGAAAACCCCGGAGGAGATTGTCGCAGAGGAGATCCCGACCGGCGTTCCGCGAGTCCTCGAACTAACAGGCAGGCTCGAAGTGAAATCTGACAGATATCTGAAATAAATGTCCAATCTGCCTAATCTTACAAACTGAGAAGTGAAAATAATAAAGGTGGCCCGGAAATTCCGAGCCACCTTTATTGGGCAAAATTACTTAGGGGTGAACAGTGGGGGTCGAACCCACGACCTTCGGAACCACAATCCGACGCTCTAACCAACTGAGCTATGCTCACCATGTTTCTTGGTTTTGCGCTGCAAAGGTAGGACGTTTTTTTGAAACTGCCAAATTTCTTGCAAACTTTTTTTGATAAAATGTAAAAATTATCCAAAATCTATCAATTTGACTATGTGAAATGGGGGGCTAAGTCTGAAAATAGTTGTTCGCATAGGGGTCGATTATAAAATTCATATACTATATATAATAATAGGAGGAAAATATTTGCTAACTTTGCAGTCAGTATGAAAAATATCCGCAATTTCTGTATTATAGCCCATATCGACCACGGCAAGAGTACGCTTGCCGACCGTCTTCTTGAGTATACCAACACTGTTGCAGGAAAGGATCTGCAGGCACAGGTGCTTGACGATATGGATCTGGAGCGCGAACGAGGCATCACAATCAAGAGCCACGCTATCCAGATGAATTATCGTCTGAACGGTGAGGACTACGTGTTAAACCTGATTGACACTCCGGGACACGTGGACTTCTCATACGAGGTGTCGCGCTCGATTGCAGCCTGCGAGGGTGCTCTTCTTATCGTCGACGCTTCGCAGGGCATTCAGGCTCAGACCATCTCGAACCTCTATATGGCCATTGACAACAATCTTGAGATTATCCCCGTAATTAATAAAGTGGATCTCGACAGTGCGAAGCCCGAGGAGGTCGAGGATCAGATTGTGGATCTTCTCGGATGTGATCCGGAGGAAGTAATCCGTGCCAGTGGCAAGACCGGCATCGGTGTGCCTGAAATTCTTCAGGCCATCATCGAGAGAGTCCCTGCGCCGAAAGGTGATCCCGCAGAGCCTCTTCAGGCTTTGATTTTCGACTCTGTATTCAATCCATTCAGAGGCATTATCGCATATTTCAAGATTGTCAACGGCACGATACGTAAAAATGACTTCGTGAAGTTTGTCGCCACCGGCAAGGAGTATAATGCCGATGAGATAGGTGTGTTGAAGCTCGACATGCAACCGTGTCAGGAACTTTCGGCCGGTAATGTAGGGTATATCATTTCAGGTATCAAGACTTCGCGTGAAGTAAAGGTAGGTGATACGATAACTCATGTCAACACTCCTTGTGAGAATGCAATCGACGGTTTTGAGGAAGTGAAGCCGATGGTCTTCGCAGGTGTCTATCCCATAGAGACCGAAGATTTCGAAAACCTGCGTTCGTCGCTTGAAAAACTTCAGCTCAATGACGCATCTCTGACTTTCCAACCGGAATCGTCGATGGCTCTCGGATTCGGATTCCGTTGCGGATTCCTCGGACTCCTCCACATGGAAATCATTCAGGAGCGTCTCGGCCGTGAGTTTGACATGGACGTGATTACCACTGTGCCGAACGTTTCATACCGAGTCTTTGACAAACACGGAAACATGACCGAAGTCCATAATCCTTCCGGTCTGCCCGAACCGACGCTTATCGACCACATTGAAGAGCCTTATATCCGTGCGTCCATCATCACGGCGGCCGATTACATAGGGCCGATAATGACCCTTTGTCTTGCCAAGCGCGGAGAGCTTGTGAAGCAGGAATATATCTCCGGCAACCGCATGGAACTGATTTTTGACATGCCGCTCGGTGAGATTGTGATTGATTTCTATGACAAACTCAAGAGTATCTCGAAGGGTTACGCATCGTTTGACTACCATCTGCACGATTTCCGCGAGTCAAAGCTTGTCAAGCTCGACATTCTTCTTAACGGAGAGAGTGTCGATGCGCTGTCGACTCTCACCCATGTCGACAATGCCGTCACTTTCGGACGCCGTATGTGCGAGAAGCTCAAGGAACTTATCCCACGTCAGCAGTTTGACATCGCTATTCAGGCTGCCATCGGAGCAAAGATTATTGCCCGTGAGACCATAAAAGCAGTGCGTAAGGATGTGACAGCAAAGTGTTATGGCGGTGACATATCGCGTAAACGGAAACTTCTTGAAAAACAGAAGAAGGGCAAGAAGCGCATGAAGCAGATCGGTTCGGTCGAAGTTCCGCAGAAAGCTTTCCTTGCAGTGCTGAAACTTGACTGATGCGGGGAAACAGTCATTCCGGTCATCTCAAATTCTCCCCTTCTCTCCATACGATAGCATTTCCTGCATGAAAATTAAAATATTGATTCATATTTTGATATTGGCGATGTCTCTGGCATCGCCTTTCATGCTTCGTGCCGAAGCCATAGGCGGAAAAGATACAATCAAAGCCTACCTTTCAGCCCTTGAAAACAATCCGAATGACAAGGAACTGTTGAAGACCATAGCATTTTATTATATGAATATAGGCGACAGGGAACGGTCAAAGGAATATGCCGAAAGGCTTATGGCGGTCGGAAAGCTTACGGGCGACAGGGATTTTTGTGAGCTTTACGGCCTGATAGTGCTCGGATCGTCAGATTTTGATACGGATGCTGACAGCTGTTTCCGTAATCTGGAAAAGGCGAGGATAATCGCCGACAATTCCGATAACCATGACGCGCTGCTTTCAATCAACAACAGCATGGCCATGTACTATATGTTTGTGCATAATGACATGTATACCGCCACATCTTATTACTATAAGGCTCTTGAAGATGCCAAGGCCATAAATGATGAGCGACGTTACGGAATAGTCCTTTCCAACCTTTCGGGCGCATATCTGACAATGAACGATGTGTCGGGACAGAAACTTGCCGAACAGGCTCATGAAATCGCTGAGAAAAGAGGTGAGCCTATACCTTTATATTATGCCAAAGAGGCGTTGGCGCATTTCTATATTATGTCAGACAGTCTCGACCGTGTGGAAAAATTGCTCGGAGAGATTGAGGAGCTTCATAAAGAGGGCGGTTTTGGAGGAGAACCTGAGCTGTATCTTCTTAAAGCGCAGCTTGCAGAGAAGCGTGGTGACATATCGACAGCATACAGCAACTATGCCAATGCGATGGAAAACTTCGGCAATGTCGATGGCTCGTCAATTTCGGCTACATATCTCTCATACGCCAGTCTGCTGAGACGTGACAATAATGTCAAGGCCGCTATAGAGGTGTTGGAACATGGGCTTGGCTATGTAAAATCATCGGAAATGAAAATTCATTTGCCGGAGATTATAAAAGAGCTTGTATATGCCTACCGTAATGCCGGATATTATCAGAAAGCTCTTGACTGCAGTCTTGACTATCAGGCTAGTCAGGACAGCATGTTTAAGCTCAGCCGCGAACGGGCGTTGCATGAAAACCGTATCCGTCATGAAGTATATAACAATGAACGGATCATAGATGAGCAGCGCATTGAGCTTATGGAGACACGCCATCGGATTATGCTGCTGGCGGTTTGTGTGGCAGGCATCCTTATGCTGCTTGGACTTACATATTTCAATTATAGAAAAAAGGACAGACTCTATCGGGCAATCGTGTCGCAGAACCGTGAATATATGTCACGGGAACAATTACTGCTCGAACGGATTGAAAAAGCCGATAAAACAAAGAGCCCGGGAAGTTCCGGTCTTTCCGGCGACAAGGCCGATGACCTGATGTCGCGTTTTACTGTTCTGATGTCGGAGCATAAACTTTTCACAGATCCGTCAATCACGGTCGGGGCTGTGGCCGAGAAACTTTCGACCAACAGGACATATCTATCGAGAGCGATCAATGATTCGATGGGCAAGACCTTTACGCAGGTCATCAATGATTACCGCATTCGTGAGGCAATATCTTTGATTTCCGATCTGGACGCGAATATGCCGCTGAAACAAGTCTGTGCGGAAGTCGGCTTCAGTTCTCTATCGACATTCTATACAACTTTTCAGGCGACGACAGGCATGACTCCTGCCCGCTACCGTGCGCAGCTTAGGGATATGAATGGCTGACCCGCGATTCCGAAAGCTTTATTTCCCCGATTTTATAAAGACACCGCAGTTAAGCATTATGCCTGACTACGGTGTCTTAAAATTTTTATACTGTTATGAAAATTTAAATAATAGAGTTAAATTCAATTCCATAAATCTCAATTTTACGATTCCGAAAACAATAATTTTGTGGTTTTTAGGCTGTAATTCTATATTTGCGAGTACAAAATGCAAATAATAATCAGTAACCATTCAATATCTCATTCCTATGTTTAATTTGTGCTTGAGGTTTTTATCCTTAATTCTTTTATCCAGCTTTTTCTCGAATATCCTTTTTGCTTCTGATGGTTCCCCGTTGCTCAAAGGCAAAATAAATGTCAGCGAGCCTACGGAGGTTGCAGTCGTCTATGATTACGACGGAGACAATTATGTCCAGACTGTCAAGACCGCTGCTGATGGTAGTTTCGTCTTTGATTTCGATCTTCCTGCCGAGGCTGTGGATGTATTGGTCTATGTCGAGAGTGAACCGTTCGGAGCATATCTTAAACGAGGAGAGACCACTGTTATGGATATCGACAAAGGTGGTGATGTGGCATTCAGTGGTGACAATCTGGCGGAAAACAAATTTCTCAACGCCTATACCCGTGGCTTCTACCCCATGCAGTATAAGCCGAGCCCCGATCTTCCATTTGTCCTTTCCGACTATCTTGACCGTCTTGAGAAGAATGCAGGTGAGGCAAGAAGACTCCTTGCCTCAGTCAAAGAGCCTCGTAAGTCTCGCTACTCACGCATGACAGATGCTTATTATAATGAAGTGCTGCTCAGACTTCTCGGCATGGACTCATCATATTCGAAAACCGATCATAAAGCTCAGATGGATTCAATAATAGCGACGATAGATCCGAATGCTGACGAATCGCGTCTGACCGGCATTATAAACTATTGGTATAACCGGTCTGATATCCATCGCAAAGGAAATGCCGCTTCTATTATTGACTACATGAAAGATCAGTTTGCAGGAATCGACAGCGTGCTGACAAATGAGGGAAACAAGAAAAGCCTGTGGATGACGTTGGGATCGATGTTCATGATGTATAGTCCGTCTGAAAATGATGTGCAGGATTTTTTTGCTGCAGTCGAGCCACAGCTATCACGTGCCCCTATGGTAAAAGAACGCATCATGGAGGTTTATGAAAGCATGAAGCCTAAAGTCAGCAACGGCGATGTCGTGCCGACTGATCCTGTCATCATCTCTCCCGACGGTTCGAAATGTCATCTTTCCGACCTTCTCGGAGAAAGTGTTGTCTATATCGACATCTGGGCTACATGGTGTGGTCCGTGTTGCCGTGAGATTCCATATATGGAAAAGGTTGTGGAGCAGTTCAAAGGTAACGAAGGTATAACTTTCATAAGCATTTCGCGAGATGACAGCCGTCAGGCATGGCTTAAGAAACTTGACCGTGACAAACCGGAATGGCCACAATATATATTTGACAAGAGTTCGGGTGATGAATTCATGAATGCGATGAGCATAACGGGAATTCCCCGTTTCCTGCTCATCGGCAAAGACCGCAAATTCATCTCAGTTGATGCGGAGCGTCCGTCAAATGAAAAAATAGCGGAGATATTGAATGCTGCCATAGGCAAGGAATAGAGTTATAAATAAGAAGGTCTTACTAACCAATCAATCCCCATTTATCACATGTATAAACCAATCTTATATTTATTGACCGGGACAATGGCCATGACATTGCCGGTCGGCGTCAGCGCTCAGGCGGGAAAAGATAATGTCAGGACATCTATGGAGAAAATCGAGAAAAAAACTATCTCGGGAACTATATTTGACGAAGACGGAGACCCTCTGCCGGGAGCTACGGTATTGGTGGAGGATTCCAAGGAAGGGACATCGACTGATGTTGATGGAAATTTCACTCTTATGTCGGGCAAGAAAAATCCTACGCTGGTGATTTCGTATGTCGGAATGAAAACAGCGAGAATCAAGGTCGACAATGGAGGACGATATATCAGAATCCGAATGCAGCCGGCACCGAACATGATGAACGAGGTTGTCGTAACGGGCTATCAGAACATCAAGCGTGAAAGCGCCACCGGTTCATATCAGGTTCTGACATCCGATGATCTTGACAAACGTTCGACAACTGACCTTGCATCGCGCCTTGAGGGTACTGTTCCGGGGCTTGTGATGGATCCTAAGAAAAATTCGACCGATGAGGATGCCTTTACAATCCGAGGTGTCGGCACGTTTCAGGCCAAGTCAAGCCCGCTGATTGTGGTTGACGGTCTGCCGATTGAAGGTGGAATCTCTACGGTCAATCCCTACGACATCGAAAATATAACTGTGCTCAAGGATGCGGCTGCCGCATCAATCTACGGTGCTCGCGCTTCGAATGGTGTAATCGTCATCACTACCAAGCGTGCAAGTCAGCAGCGCATGACCATCGACTTCAACACCGACCTGACCATAAGCGAGAAACAGGACTATAGTAACTATGGCTGGGCTTCGGCAGCAGAGATGATCGAGCTTGAACGCTACAATTTCAATGCCATGCTTGCCGAACCGGGGCAAGCCGGTCTCAACAGTGTTATGACCGACTATGACAATAACCGTCGCGGAAACATCTCGAAGGTAATGCGTATGCTGCTTCAGAACCGCAAAGGTGAATTGAGCGATGCAGATTTGAATGCGACTCTCAGTGACTGGGCACGCAATGACTACCGAAAGGAATATATGGATGTGCATGACCGCACACAAATCACCCAGCTCTATAATCTTTCCATGAGAATGCAGGGCAATTCACTCAGTTCAAGCTTCAATGTCAACTATTCGAGTGACAATATGGGAGTCCGGAACGAGAACCAGAATTCTCTTTCTTTCAAATATCGTGGTGATCTTAAGGCTTGTAAATGGCTTGACCTCTCATTCGGGGTAAATGTGCTTAATACGCGCAGCAAGACTCATAGTCTTGGCGAGTATGGCTCAATCAACTCATTCCTTCCCTACGAATCAATGTATGATGCCGACGGTACACGTCGCGGGATGGAAGCTGCGATCTATACCGGTCACAATGCGTTTGACAACCCTGTCTACGAACTGAAAAATCCGACTTTCAATCTCGCCGATGAGATGGACCGTAATTTCTCAAAACGGCGTTACACGAACACCCGTACATTCATTCACGCGAATTTCAACATCCTTCCCGGCTGGACTGCCTCAGGCCAGTTCCAGTATGAGGATATCTTCGCCCGTACACGCACCGTTCACGAGGCTGATTCTTATATGATGAGAAATATATATAATCTCTACACTACAGCTTCATCAGTGATGGAATGGGTTGATGATACGAGCAAGGACTGGTGGGGCGCGGATATGGATTTCGATGCGTGGATGGCTGATCCGGAGCATTACGGCATGACTCAGGTCGCCAAAACCGAGGCGAAACACCATGTTCCCGACGGCGGTAGTCTTGAAACCTATACACAGGAGGCAAAATACTATACATTCAGGGCGCAGACAGGCTATCGAAACACTTTTGCCGGAAAACATTTCATTGATGCTGTGGCCGGTATGGAATATCGTCAGACCAAGACAACAAGCGAAAGCAGTGTGATGCTCGGCTATGACGAGGTTACCCAGACCAACCTTAACCTCAAGACCGACTGGGACTATATAAATAATCCGACAACAAATGTTTTCGGTGCGGATAATCCAGTATATGGCGCACCGTCAACGTTCAAAACCACCAATATCCTTCATCGCTACTATTCGCTTTATGTCACAGGAAGCTATGTCTATGATAACCGTTACTCGGTTTCGGCAAGCTACCGCGTAGACAAGACAGACCTTTTCGGCGCTGATCCTGAATTCCGTGGTCGTCCGCTGTGGTCGGTGGGTGGCAGCTGGAATGCGCACAACGAGACATTCCTTCGTGATTATAATTGGCTCAACGCTCTGAAACTCCGTGCAAGTTATGGTCTGACAGGCAATATAGATCCGAATTCTACAAGCTATCTGACCGCCACAATATCCACCAACTCTATTACGGGTGGCAAGCAAGGTAATCTTCAGACTCCTCCCAACGACCAGCTCCGCTGGGAAAAGACTGCGACATGGAATGCCGGTATCGATTTCGCTTTTCTCGGCTATCGTCTCAACGGTTCGCTTGACTACTATCACAAGAGTGGTTCTGACCTGCTTACAATCACAGACCTTGACCGCACGACCGGCTGGTCGAGCCTGACAATCAACAGCGGCAACATGATTAACCGTGGTGTCGAACTCCAGCTCGACGGTGTGATACTCCCGTCGCATGGACGTCGCAGTCTCGGAATCCGTCTCGGATTCAATTTCGCCTACAACCACAATGAGGTGACATCGGTCTCACACCATGTGAACAGTGGTGTGGAATATCTTAGCTCTGCTTTGCTCCACGAAGGTTATCCGATCAATTCTCTGTTCTCGTTCGACTATACCGGTCTGAAAGAGGTTGACGGTCTTTGGTATATGGGATGGCGTGACCATAATGGCGAAGAGCATACCACTTCGATCTCCAACAGTGAGTTTACCATTGACGATGTTATTTATTCAGGTCCTGCTACTCCTAAATTCACAGGGGCGATTACCCCGACAATCACTTGGAATGGATTTTCGCTCTCTGCTATGTTCAACTATTACGGCGGGCACTACATGCGTGTCGGAAACGATGAATGGTCGGAAAGTGCCGGCGGTGGTTACGGCTACGGCAATACATTCGGCAACGGTGCAGTCTCCTCTAGCGCACTCCGCTACTGGCACGGCGATACATCATATCCCGCCAACGGATATTTCCAGAAAGACTACAAATATCTGAACTATGCGTCATACCGCAACACCAACGTAGTCCATGCCGATTATCTGAAATTTCGCAACGTGATGCTCAGCTATAATTTTGATCCTAAGCTTTGCCGGAAAATAGGTCTCAATGATATCCGTCTGCGTTTTCAGGTCAACAATCTCGGGACATGGGCACGTAATTCCCGCAATATCGACCCGGAAGCAATCTCAGGCGGACGGCACATCGACAAAGTGCCGCGCAGCTATACTTTCAGCCTCTTCTTTAACCTCTAAAAACAGTCTGTAATGAAAAAAATATATGGATTCATAGCGATGTTGCTGCTTTTTGTGTCATGTGACGATAAGCTTGACATCGTACCGAAAGGGAAGACCACACTCGACAATATCTCTGACCTTGAAACTCTGCTCGAACAGCGCTATATGCTTTCGTCGACCGCCTACTACGAGACAATGTGTGGCAACACTTATCCTGAATTGTGGAAAACGCCGGCCTCTATACTCGCAGACCGCAGTACGGCTGAATATGCCGCTCTTGCCGGTGATGAGTCTGTAGACCGTGTCGAGCTTGCCACCTCCGACGGCAGTTATGAATCGGCATACAGCTATATCAACTACATGAATGTCATCATTTCGAAAGTCGATGAGGTTTCCGGCGATACCGGCACTAAGAAGCGTGTAAAGGCCGAAGCTCAGATTATGCGTGCATGGTTTCATTTCCTTATGGTCAATCTTTACGCCGCGCAATATGATGAAACCACAGCAGCCCGACTCGGAGGTGTGGCCTATGTGGATAACACTAATGTTCAGGAACAGAAGACCAAACGCTCCATCAAGGAAGTCTATGAGTGCATATTGAATGATTGTAGCGACGATGTAATCGCTGATCTTACGCAAAGTTCTGTCAATAACCCGTTTCGTATCGGTGCTGATTTCGGCAACGGTGTGCGGGCTATGGTGCTGATGCAGATGAAACGTTATGACGAGGCGCTCAAGTATGCCCGTGAGGCAGTCAGGTTCAACAGCACGCTTGAAGACCGTCTCGCCGCGCTTGAGGTCGGCGCATGGACTATTCCTCATGCTTCTCCAAACAACTATCTGCTCTGCTACCACAACAATTCAAATATAGGTGAATGGGGTGGTGTCATCTGTACACCGGATTATGCCTCTGAGATAGACCCTGATGACGTGCTTATGGTGCTCGGTCAGTTTACTCAGGACGGCTGGGGCGATACATCGGGCTATGGACCTGCTGACTCTTATATGTGTGGTAGCTGGGATGTGCACTATAACTCCTATGGACTGCGTACCGAAAACATGTACTATACGATTGCCGAGTGTATGATACGTGCCGGTCAGTACCGCGAAGGTCTCCGTTTTGTCGATGAGGTGCGCGACCGTCGTATATATGGCGACAATCCTCACTATTTTGACCGTACTGATATCTCAACCGAGGCGCAGGCTATGGAGATTCTTCAGCGCAACAAACGTCAGGAAATGTTTACCACAATTTATAATTTCCTTGACCGTAAGCGCTGGAACACCGAGGATGCCTATCGCAAGACGGTTGTCCATGATTGTGGAGAGGACGGTAAATTTACTGTCAGCCCCGATTCTCCCTTATGGATTACCCCATTTCCAAAGACCGCTACGCTCTACAATTCATCGCTCACTCAGAATTATTGAGCAGGAATGTAGCTTTTGCCATTATTACAATGGATTGAAATGTGAAACATTATATACCTGTTATTCAGCGGGACTGTGAATCAGTCTTGAATAAAGTAAAGTTAAGTTCGAAATAAGAATGAAGCCGGGACGACTGCGTGATGCAGCCGTCCCGGTGATGTTTGTGTTTGTATGGAAATCTGATTGCTGATGTATCAGAAGCTAAGCATGACACCTGTCGAGAATGTTCCGAACTCCAGTCCTGTAGATGTGTTGAGGCGTTTCATTGGGGCATAGCGGGCGTAGACTCCGATGCAACGGTAGTTGAATATTGCCATTCCGTCCAAAGTCGCTCTTCGCTGGTTGATGTCGCCTGTCTTTATCTTGTAGTCGCTTCCTTCAAATGAATATTTTGTCTCGATGTGCGCACCTGTGTTGAAATTGAGCACCGGTCCAAGCTTGAATCCGCAATAGTTTTTATGTCCGAACTTTATTCCATAGAGCAACGGTATCTGCAGGCTGAAAAGATTGATACGTGATTCTCCGTTTGTCTGCCCGTCGGCGTAGGGTATGAGTGATATCTTGCCGTCATTGTTCTTGCTGAAGTAGTTCGGCCCTTTTGTGGTGAGTTCCTGCCAATGGATACCGAAACCCATTGAAAGCGAATGCCTGCGGTGTGTCATCTTGATACCGAGAATCATGTTGAATATGAATTCACTGCTTTTCCACATCGATACATTCATGTCAGTATTGGTATTTATCGGAGTTCCCCATCCGAATCCGATGCCGTCTGAAATGACATCCCATTTTGTCGATTTTTTATGTGAAATCGTAAACCCGAAATCACTTCCTTTGGTACCGATATATGATTTTATCGAGCGGTTGTCCGGGTCGGCGAATGTAAAGGTGTAGGAGAGTGGTTCGCCTTCCGAACTGGTGAATCGGATTTTAACGTCGTTGGGCGTTTCGCACACAACAATGTCGCTGATATCCGGATAATTTATTTGTGTCTGGGTTATTGAACCGTATGTTTTTTTCTGGTTGCCCGAGTTATAGAAAAATGTATCCTGACCGCCGTTGAGGTTTTTGACTGTTATTGCGGTCGAAGATGCCGATGATATGACATATATGCTGCTTGCGGTAGAGGCATTGAGAAGAGTGTCGCACGGCACACTCTGCGTTGAGTCGGTCTGTGCGTTTGCCGAGAATGTTGCAGCGATGATTGTGGCTGTGAATAGGAGTTTGCGTAGCATATCGTGATTCTGTTTGGATTTACTGTATGAATTATTATGACTTGTGATTTTACGACGTTTCACTGTCGATACTAAGATTATAGAATGTGAGTCTTGGATTGACGGATGTCCTGATTATTGTTTCGCGATGGATTTTATAAGTGCTTCAGCTTTTGTGTTGCTGATAGGTCCGTCGAAATAAATGACCATGACCGTCGGTTTCTTGGCTCTGTCATTGTTGAGGTAATAGAGATAGCGGTTAAGCTTTTTACCGTCGGAGTTTATCTGTGGAAGCACGAAGAACGCATAGTGCAGTTTGCCGTCGCGATAACGTACGTTGCGGGCTGTGGCATGCGATCCGTCAGCCACGACAAGAGGCTGGACTATAGGTTCATATTTTTCTGCATTACCCTTGAATGTGGCGAATGTGCTGAGTTTGTGGCTGCGAAGGAAGTTTTGGTCGCCGCTCATCATTGTTTCGGTTACGGTAGGATCCGAGCTATATTTTCCTCCGAAAAGCCGGCTGATTTCAAGTCCCGACTGCGCTGCGGCACACAGCCGGAGAGCTAATAAGGCTGCCATTATTATAAATAGTCGTTTCATATTGAAAAGTGAATTTTATTGTGTACGTTAAAATGATGATCGCTGACTCAGATGTCGGAAAAATCGATTGGTGACTCGTATGTCTCGATGATAGGGGCTATGTCGCCGAGTTCGTCGGCAAATGAGCGGTCGGAGTCATCGACGGCATCGTCAAATTCGCGCAGGTCTTCGGTGAGTAGCCTGATGACATCGCTTTCGTCGGTGATACATTTTCCGTTGGCGTATGCGATACATTTTCCATCGCTGCCGGAATTTGGAATAGGTCGGTCGGCAATGTTGATGCCGAGTGTGAGCAGTAGAGCCAGTGCCGCCGCTATGCTGAGAGTGATGCGGATGTTCGGGCGGTTGCTGTGGCGGTCGGTCTGTCGGGTAGGTATTGCGGTTGTCCGGGTGGACGCATCCGGCCGGCGGAATCCCATCAATGCTTTAGCCTCGTCAATTGACGGATGAGAGTAGGTGGTCGACGATATGGTGAGGCGCAATTGTCTCTCCTCCTCGTCTGAAAGCGAGCAGTCATAGAAGCGTTCGATGAGTTCGAGTAGCTCCGGGAGAGTTATTTCATGCTGTTTCATACTGTCTGGGTTTTACGGTAGATTTCTCTGATTGATTTGCGTGCCCTGCTGAGGGTCACACGAACATTTTCCTGTGTCATGCCGAGTGTTTCAGCCACTTCTTCATATCCGAGTCCTTTGATGTCGTGGAGCTCGAACACCTCGAATTGCCGTTTGTTGAGAACCCGTCGGCTGAGACTGACAACGGCTTCGTATGTCTGTTGTCTTTCCTTTGTTGTTTCCGTTTCATCTTCCTGCTCGATTATATGGCATGAATCTTCGATTGAGACTGTCGGCCGGCTTGTCGAGCGTCGGTAGGAGTCGATAGCAGAGTTGCGGACAGCCGTATAGCTTAGTTTGAGTGCTTCTGTTTCATCTTCAATGATTGGATGTCGTGACCACAGACGGCAGAACGCATCATGAATGATGTCGTCAGCTTCCTCTGAGCCTGCAATACCCGCAGCCATACTGCGGAGTTTTGCCCGGAACGCCATGAAGGTTGATGTCAGAATATCTGTAGGCACTTGTCTTTGCTGATGAATTTAAACTGTTAAATAATCCAGGCTGATATCTCAGCTTGGTAAAAATGCCACTCGTCGATGTCGGATTTAAACCTCGTTTTAAGTGGCTTTCACTTATCTTAACGGAGCATGCTTCGGATTGTAACAAAAAAAGTAAAAAATTTTTGAATAAATACGCATTTTAGGCTGTCTGCTGCTGTAAATATCCGATTATTAGTTGATTATGAAAGGTGTATTTTTCAGGGAAAAGATAGGATACTTGTAAATAAGGAAGTCAGTATGACTTATAACGGAAACACTGTCTTGGAAATCTTATAAATGAGGCCATCCTACAAGGTGTTTATAAAATCATCGGCATCTTTTCTGGAAGTGAATCGGATGATGCGGCAGTCTGATTTGTAAGATTCAAGGAGCAGTTCGATCACAGGCTGTTGATATTTCGGGAATTCCAGAATCCATTGACGGAACTCCTCGTCCCATTCTGTTTCAGTCCAAGGCATGTCTTCGCGTGGTTTGCCCATGCGTGCTTCAACGCCTGCAAGGCATACGTCGACCGGTAGATCGAAGAAAAACACGGTGTCGCATTCTTCAAGACGCATTTTTAAGGTCCGGAGATAGTTGCCGTCGATAATCCACTGATCGGTTATAAGTATCTTTTGGAGATTCTCATCAAACTCCTCGCGGCCTACTGTCGTGCGGTCGGGTCTGTGCCAGAGCATGTCAAGATAGTGGAGCGGTAGACCTGTTTTTTGTGCCAGCTTACGGGAAAATGTACTTTTTCCCGCGCCGGGACATCCGATTACTAAGACTTTGTCCATATTTGTGATATTAGGAGATTTGGTCAGAATACTGCGATAGAGCTTAGACCGAATGTTATTGCTGAGACAGCTGACGGTGTGGTCATTACCCGATAACCGAGCCTCGCTGCAAAGGCGAATGACGGAGTCAGACGCCAGTTTAGCGCAGTTTCGATGTCGCCTTCAAATCCATAGCTGTTGTGTGACCATCCCTTGGTCGGCAGAAGGCGCATGAAGCCGGCATAAAGCGATGTCTCTATTGCCAATGCTTTGACCGGCAGTCGAAAATGGCCGACACCACCCACTGATGCGCCATAGGCGTTGATGGGATTTATATATGTGTCGTTGACGATGACCGGCGCTGTGATTCCCCGAAGTGTCATTGCAAGTCCCCAGCGTTGGGTGAGTGGCAGCTGGCCTTTGAGCGATACCCCGAATGCGGTGGCAATATCAGAACCGATGTTGAAGACCGCTTCACTTGTCATTGCGATTGATGGTCTGAAATCATTATCGGATGAAGGCAATGTCATTTTATCTTTTGGGTTTAACAGCCGGTTGCAAAGCCAGTAGGAGAATTGCGTGGAGACAATGCCAAGTCCTGCTCCGGCAATGACATCCGAACCGTAGTGATGGCGCGTTACCACTCGTTGGAAGCCCACGGCCGATGCCGCGGCCTGTGCGCCGACAGCCCACCACGGAGAATGGCTGTAAAGCTCGTTTGACACTATTGTCGATGCTGTGAATGCCCACGATGTATGGCGCGAAGGAAAGGAATGGTTGTCCTCACCGTTGGGACGTGTCCTGTCAACCGACCGTTTCACCAGTTCTGTAAGAGCTGCGTTGACGACAAGTGATGATGCCGCCGAAACGGATATTTCCAAGGCGTTACGCGTCTCGGTTGCCGTTGAGTCGGCAGGGGATGAAGCATAGAGTCTGACCGATGATGACAGGAGGAATATCAGCAGGAGTGAGTGTCGTGTAAGTTTGTAAAGCATGAGAGCGGTGTGGAAAATGGAGGAAGATTGGACTTTTTCATTTGGTGGATAGGCTTCATAAAAAGTCATATTCCGTAAAATTGTCATGACAAAATTATTGTCATGAAGTTTGCTTACCTTCGCAAAGGTAGCGATTTGTATCAGGATAAACAAACGCCCGGCATGCAGTCGGGATAGGGATTGACATGATTCATGCGCATTAATAATGTGAAGTTGTTAGTAACTTGGGGCAAAAAAATCTATAGAAATCATGGCTTCAATAAGACTCAGATATCAGCAATCTAAAGGCGCATCAGACAATCAGGCTGAAGGCCGTATTTCAATCCAGATAACACATAAGTCTCGTACAAGGACAATAAATACAGGATATGGTCTGCTCCCTGACGAATGGGACAGACGGCGTGAACGCCCGGTGATTCCCGACGACCCTTCACGTTTTGCGACGGTTGCCGCCTGCCGGGAGACAATTATGCTTGATCTGTCACGGATTAAAAGAATTATCACCGTTCTTGAAGCGTCGTCGCCTGACTATACGGTCGATGAGATATTTGACGCTTACAGGATTTTCATGCTTGACTACTCGCTGTTTTCGTTCATGACCTCCCAGATATCTTTGCTGCGACATCGCCGTCGCATGCGGACGGCGGAGACTTATGTGGCCGCGCTCAGGAGTTTCAGCCGCTTTCGCGGAGGGCGTGACATTATGCTCGACGCGCTTACGCAGGAAGTGGTGATTGGTTATGAGGATTATCTGCGTGACCGGGGGCTGACACCCAACACCACATCATTTTATATGCGTATACTCCGCGCCGTCTACAACCGTGCGGTCGAGCGTGGTGGAATAGAGCAGAAATCACCGTTCCGAAAGGTCTATACCGGGGTTGACCACACACGCAAACGTGCCCTTCCTCTGGTCGACATACGTCGTATCAGCCGTCTGTCGCTCGCATCAACGCCACATCTTGAATATGCACGCGATATTTTCATGCTGAGTTTCTATATGCGCGGTATGAGTCTGATCGACATGGCCTATCTTCGCAAGTCCGATCTTCGTGACGGTTATGTGGCTTATCGCCGCCGTAAAACCGGACAGAAACTATGTGTCGCATGGACTCATGAGATGCAGTCTATAGTCGACAAATATCCCTCTGCCACAAGTCCATATCTGCTGCCTGTCTTCCGTAGCGGCGGCTCTGATTCCTATGCGGCCTACCGTAACGTATCTTATAGGATCAACCGGAGTCTGAAACAGATTTCAGTAATGATCGGAAGCCGGTCGGCCATCACTCTCTATTGCGCCCGCCATTCGTGGGCTTCAATAGCCCAGACTAAAAACATCCCGATTTCGGTCATAAGTGCCGGAATGGGACATGCTTCCGAATCGACCACACGTATTTATCTCGCATCGCTTGACACATCAGTGGTCGACAGGGCCAACAGCGTTATAATCAAGAGCGTGTTTTAGACCTGTCCGACAATAAAATTCAGGTGCATCGACACCATCGGATGACAAATTTTTTCATGGCTCGATTTGGATAATCGCGCTAAGGCTGTTAACTTTGCAGAAAATAGATTAATTATATATGTTAATAATAGGCATAGCCGGTGGGACCGGCTCAGGAAAGACCACCGTCGTCAACAAGATTATCAACAGTCTCCCTGCCGGAGAGGTTGCGGTGCTACCGCAGGATTCCTATTACAAGGATTCCAGTCATGTCCCCGTTGAGGAGCGCAGTAAGATAAATTTTGACGAACCGGCGGCCATCGAGTGGAGTCTGCTGGTCGAACACATCCGTCAGCTTAAGGAGGGACGCGACATCGAAATGCCGACTTATTCCTATCTGACTTGTACCCGTCAGGAGGAAACGGTGACTGTAGCTCCGCGCGAGGTGGTGATTGTCGAAGGCATTCTTGTGTTGACCGACCCCGTTTTGCGTGAGATGATGGACGTGAAGGTGTTTGTCGATGCCGATGCCGACGAGCGTCTCATCCGTGTCATTGCAAGAGACTGTGTGGAGCGTGGCCGCACGCCGATAATGGTTCTCAACCGCTATCAGGATGTTCTGAAGCCGATGCACGAAATGTATATCGAGCCGTCCAAACGCTATGCGGATCTGATTGTGCCTCAAGGTGGAAGCAATGTTGTTGCCATACAGCTGCTGACCGACTATATAGAGTCGCGTCTGCGCCGGGTACAATAAAATGTTTAACAGTCTTTAAAAACATCCACAGTCTCTAAGCCAAGTCCCATTTATGGAAGAAAAGCAACAAGAAACAGCCCACTCGGAGCCTGTGCGCGATTATCCTGTCGGCACTCCTGACAAAATGGTGCTCCGCACCGACAATCTTGTCAAGAAGTACGGCAAGCGAACCGTGGCCAACCACGTATCGATTAACGTTACACAAGGTGAAATCGTCGGTCTCCTCGGCCCTAACGGCGCCGGGAAGACCACGACTTTCTATATGACCGTGGGGCTTATCACCCCTAACGAAGGACAGATATTCCTCAATGACCTAAACATCACGAAATACCCCGTCTATAAGCGTGCCCAGAATGGCATCGGCTATCTTGCCCAAGAGCCGAGCGTATTCCGTAAACTCTCTGTCGAGAACAATATCAAGGCAGTCCTTCAGATGACCAATACCTCGGCAGAATATCAGCGCGACAAGCTTGAAAGCCTTATCGCGGAGTTCAGCCTTGAAAAAGTGCGCCACAATCTCGGCGACCAGTTGTCGGGTGGCGAGCGCCGACGCACGGAGATTGCCCGCTGTCTGGCCATAGACCCTAAGTTCATAATGCTCGACGAACCTTTTGCCGGTGTCGACCCCATTGCAGTCGAGGATATCCAGTCTGTGGTCTATCATCTCAAGGAGAAAAACATCGGCATCCTTATCACTGACCACAATGCGCAGGAGACGCTTCGAATCACCGACCGCGCTTATCTGCTGTTTGAAGGCAAGATTCTTTTCCAAGGCACATCAGAGGAGCTTGCCGAAAATCCTACTGTCCGCGAAAAATACCTCGGACGTGACTTTATGTTCTATCGCAAGAAATTTGACTACCCTGAAAACAAATAGTTGACTACGAACATTATAATATGTATAGACCTTTAGTTCTCACATTAAAGAGGGCTCACGCGTTCAACGAAAAACAAAATTTACACATAAAGTTATAAAAATGAAAAAATTCGACATCCTAACCGCTCTGTTCCTGACGACGGCAGTGACGTCGAGTGCTCAGATTGCAAACTGGAAGGTTATGCCCGAGTATGACTCCATCCGTCTGCGTGACAACGGACTGGTGGAAGTGAGCCAGAATGGCAAACATGGTCTGCTTGACAGCGAAGGGGCTCAGTTACTTCCTGTTGCCTACGACAGCATCGGCGCTTTTAACTCCGGGCAGGCGTTGCTTTTCAATGAATCTAAATTCGTCGGTTTTGTAAATCCCGAAGGGAAAAAAGTAGAGGTTGATCCCAACTATATTCTCGTGCCTGACATGGAATTTTTCTCCGAAGGATTCCTGACCGTGAAAAAGGGTACTCACTACTATTTCCTTGACGCCGACGGAAATTCAGTCGCAGGCCCGTTTGCAGGTCTCAGGCCATATTCCGGCGGTTATGCGGCAGTGGTATGCTATGAGGATGTCGAAAAGAAACCCGAAGACACCTATAATGCCTATATCAACAGAAACCAGACCCTTGTACATATAAGGGAGTATGACAAGAAGGATGAATTGAAAAAGGATGACTTGGCGTTTATATCGTCGTTCCGCGACGGGAGAGCCATGTATGTCTACAAACGTAAAGCCTACATCCTTACTGATTCACTGACTTCTATCCCTGTAGCCTCCGATAGTCTCGCAAGCAAAAAGACGATAGTGCAGTTTGAAAAGAACAGCACTCTTGATCCGGTTGAAGGCGGCTATCTGCTTCGGTCGAAAACAGGCTATTTCTACTTTAACAAACAGGTGCAGCTCGACAAAATAGAGAATGCAGGTGTCAACCTCTTTGTCTATAATGCACCTAAAGTAGAGACAGTCGATAAACCGAACGACCTTTCCGCTTTCGGCGAAAACGGTTCGGTCGGGGTGAAATATAAAGGTGAAGTTGTGCTCCCACAGCAGTTTGCCGAGGTGATTCCTCTCGGAGGCCAGTTTGCTGCGGTAAAACCTCAGGACAAATGGGGTATCATCCATCTCGATACCGACAACCAGATCAAACTCCGTCTCAACAACAACGAGCATATCGGATTCAATCATCGTTATTATACGGCCAAGCTTGCTGCCTCGATGCCATCCTATATCAAGTGTAACAACGCCACTATTGTTTCCAAATCAGACGATTGTGAGATTCAGATTGAGAGCCGTCACGAAAATGACAACATCGAGCGCAACACCCTGACCTATGATTGCCGGCTGTCGATACCTCCACATCTGACCGACACTCTTTCGACTCAGGAATATACGTATGCGCTGAAATATAACGGCTTTACATCGATAGACTATAAGGTGCAGATTCCACAGTGGTATGTGAAGTATTATGAAGTAGCTCTGTCGAACAACAGATTCACACTTGCGCCAAACGACACAATCAGCGTTGAATTTGATCTTGTGAAGACAGATGTGGCCCGCAACGACGAGACCAACTATTTCAAGACCGTCGAGCTTATCACCAACGAGGCTAATGCTATCCCGCTCAACAAGATTACCGAGAACCATTACGGCTTCCGTATCGGTGGCATCGACCGCGAGAAACTTGCTTTTGTCGTGCGTATCACTGAAGTCGGCTGTCCTTCGATAGAATACCCCTTCGAGATGCTTTTCGAAAAGCCTGAGCCGAAGTCAAACAAAAAGTCGGTTGATGTTACTGTCAGTCCTGTCAGACAGGTGCCCGGAGTCCCTGCCTTTATTCTTGACGGGACACCCGAATATCAACCTCAGGCGCTTCCTGCCGACACGACTACGACAACCGCAACCAATCCTGCTCAAGTTCTGCTGGGCACCACAAAAGTCACCACGCCCACGCTAACGCACTATAACATTGTTTGTTATGCGTGTCAGCACAGGCGTATATCTTTTTTTGTGACGACTTAATACGCTGATATTCAGCATATATTTCAAATTCATCCAAATCCATTCAACTTCATTCAACCCCACACCACCGCCTCGCAATTCCAAATTTTAACAGACTTTAATCATATCACAGCGATAAAACCTTTAGCTCGACGAGGCTCGACCGAGTCAAATGTGGTGACCTTCGTCAAAATTTCACTGGGTCACCACATCTAATGGTTAAGATCTCAGAAAATTTTCTTAACTTTGCAATATATTAAAGATTGTAATGAACTTCACTCAGAATACTCTTATCGTTGGGCATATAACCCCAAATGGAATAGATATGTTAGGAACGGGATTCCTTGTTACTAACAATGGTAAAATAGCTACAGCAAGACATGTTGTTGGTAATATTACTGAAGGGCTGTGCATTCTTATGCCACATATTTCAGATATGAATGCTTATCAAGATGTTGCAGACAATCGCTGTCGACCGATTCAAGCCATTGTGGAAGACATAAATCCGGTAACAGATATATGTATACTACAAGGTGTGGGCTTGGAATTTGATGGTATATTGCCCAAATTGGACAGTCTCGACAACGTAAGAGTCGGTGAAAAAATAGGAATGTTTGGCTTTCCCCATTGCGTAATGGGTAGGAGAGTGCTTACATATCGAGAAGCTGAAATTGGAGCTAAAATGCTTTTAGAGACCTCCGGTGTTAAGTCTAAGTATGCGACACTAAACATGCAGACACGTCCAGGGCAATCTGGTTCATTAGTATTAAGCCTTAGGACAGGCAACATTGTTGGCATGCTGATTGGCACCTATGCTCCTTCTTGCGGCGTAATTATAGCTGGCATTAATCCTCATGAATTGAATCAGGATTCCTATTGTATATCTGCTTCATATATCTCAGAAATGTTATGACTTTAGAAATTGAAAATATAACACTCGAGGATTGCTATTCAATTCTTAAACCATATCAGAGAAGAATAGTAGAGAAGCTTGTTGAAAAATATGGCATCGAAGGAGCAGCCGAGAAATGGTTGCTTGCGAAAGGACCTTGTCAGACATCTACTTTTGGAGGGGTAACACAAGATGATAAACAGCAAAATGACTATTGGTCAAGATTCAGGTATGAATTTGACAAGTTGTTATGTGGACATCAAGATTATGAAATTGAAAGAGAGAAATTTGTAGGTACTAGTAAGACGATTGGACTTGCTGGTATTACAGCTATATCAACATGGATTGGTCCTTTGATCGGTCTTAGCCCTGTACTGCTTGTTCCTTCTGTAGCCTTATTGCTAACAACAATATCAAAAATGGGGATCAAAGCATATTGTTCAATTAAATCTTTTGAATAATGTACGGGATAACAGAGTATTTGGTTAATCAAGATATCAATCCTATGTTTCTAGTTGGAAACGCTTTGAACATATTAAAGCAGTTTCCAGCAGAATCTGTTGACTGTTGTATCACAAGTCCTCCATATTGGCAAAAGAGACAGTATGAAAATGGAGGTATCGGGTTGGAGGACTCGCCGGAATCGTTTATAGATAATTTGTTTGCTATCATAGCAGAGATTCATAGGGTACTGAAGCCGACAGGTTCTTTTTGGCTAAATATAGGTGATTCATATGTAAATAAATCGCTCCAATGTATACCATGGAGAATCGCAATTAGAATGATTGATTATGGATGGATTCTAAGAAATAATATAATATGGAACAAGCAAAAAGGCGCATTAAATCCTCAGAAAGATCGGTTTGGATCTATTTATGAAGATTTTTTCTTTTTTGTTAAACAAGAAAAATATTATTTCGATTCTGACTCTGTGCGTTCAACGCCAAGAAAAGCGATAGTTCGCAATGGAACAGTGATATCTGCCACAGGAGTTACAGGTGTCTCATATAAAAGAAAAATTGAATTATCTACAAATCTTACACCTGAAGAAAAAAAGAATGCCTTAGTCGCTCTTGAGATAGTCTTGAATAAAGTTAAGACTGGAGAAGTTTCGGATTTCAGAATGATAATTAGGAATGAGCAGAGAACTACCCATTCGGACTCTATCAAACTATCCGGAAGGGCAAAAGAACTAAAAGAAAAAGGGTATTATTTCTTGTTTTATAATCCTAATGGCACTTTACCAACTGATGTTTGGGAAATTTTACCCGAAGATTCTCAGAAGAGGAAACTTCATTTTGCTCCTTATCCAGAAGATTTATGTATAATCCCCATTAAGTCAACGTGTCCTGACAATGGGATAGTGCTGGATCCCTTTTGCGGGACAGGGACTACAATGAAAGTCGCAAGACAACTAAATAGAAAGTCAATTGGAATTGATTTATCAGAAGAATACGTAAATTTGGCAAAAGATAGATTATGTCACGCATTTCAGAGTTGTTTACATTTCCTGTAACCAACTATAAACTGGATTGGGAGTCAATCGTACAAAACCAATTTTGTAAATATACGCAAAAGAGATGTTTTAAAGTTCGTAAGAGCGAGCCATCGATATCGATTGGAACCTGTATAGTAAAAGTCGGTAAAGACTATAACAATATTGTTATATGTCCACATCGACTTTTACAGAACAATCAAATTTTCTTTGATTGCATTCACTTGTTAAGCACTCATGAGCCGGGCAATGAGTTGCATATTGTTCCAGAGGTTTCTATTCCAGGAGGTAATGTTGATTATTTCTTGGTGTCTACGGACTCTAATCGGAATATTAAAGACTTTGTTGGGATTGAACTCCAAACCATGGATACAACGGGATCCGTGTGGACTGAACGAGAAAATGCATTATACCAGCTTGGCATAAACACATGCGAGCCTAAAAAAATAAAGTCATTTGGAATAAATTGGAAAATGACAGCCAAAACAATTCTTGTTCAACTACACCATAAAGTTGAGACATTCCAGTCAATTAATAAACATTTGGTTTTAGTTGTTCAAGATTGCTTATTAGAATATATCAAGAATGAATTCTCGTTTTCTCATATTCATTATGTTGCCTCTATTGGAGATTCTATGCATATTCATTCTTATGGTGTGTTGACGAAGGAGAATTCATTTAAATTATTCTTAAAAAGTCGGCATAGTACTGACAGTATCGGCATATCGAAATTATTAGGATTACAAGCTAGTGCAAATTTAGGATTAGAGGAATTGATGAAAATTTTGCAGTCAAAAATATCGGATAGCACATTACTTAAATTTAATGAATGTACATAGGCAGAACGCCACCGAGGGAGGCTAATGTTTCTCTCGGTAGCAGTTTATGTTAGTGTATCTTGGGACCTTGGAGGCGTTGTTTTGTCTTCTGCTCTTCGCGATAGCGGTGGAGAGCCTCTTCAATAGTAAGTCCGGGATGGCGGCTTAACCACAATTTGAAATCATCGGTTAGTGCTGGACCATGTGCAAAGCCTTCGTCATGAATCGGTGCTCCTCCGAAAGACGGAGATGCCAATGTGATTCCGGCTCTTTGTGAGTTGTTGACGGAGGTTGTCTGTGTGACTGTCATCTGCTGCTTGAAAGATTCAGGAATATAACGGTCTGCGGGTGGCGGTGTAGGCTCACATCGAGGCTGGGCTGTCTTGAAATCATACCATATCCAGTAATGCTTGCCGACAATTTCATCGGTATTGCAGATGTAGGCGCAAACGGCATCACCCTTCTGATAGCGGGCGAGTTCGTGTGGAGCAATCCGCGCTCCCATATACCCATCCGGCAATGGAGGTATAACAATCGGTTTCGGTTGCTCCTGTCGCTTTGGTGCAACAGATGGACGTGTGGTCTGGGACTTTTGCTGTACTCGCTTTGATGCCGATTCACGGATAGGTTGCTGAATGCTTTTGGGGTCGGGCGTTACCGCTTGCTGTTTCTCTCGACGAGCCTTGAATTTCAATTCAAGATTCTCGCGGCTGAAAAAGGGGTCGAGTTTCCTGTACCAGAATTCATGTCTGCCTGAGCAGTAATACAGGTTTGTTTTCCCTGATTGGCCGGTCTTTTCCTTGACTGTTATACACTGCCGCTTAAGAGCAATGAGAAACGAGTTCCAGTCCTGAATCCGAAAAGCCTGAGCCGAAGTCAAACAAAAAGTCGGTTGATGTTACTGTCAGTCCTGTCAGACAGGTGCCCGGAGTCCCTGCCTTTATTCTTGACGGGACACCCGAATATCAACCTCAGGCGCTTCCTGCCGACACGACTACGACAACCGCAACCAACCCTGCTTAAGTTCCTGCTGGCGTCTCACCTGTAGTAACGCCTGCTGCCCAACCTGCCTCACCTGCTGCAACTCCCGCAAAGGAAGCGACTCCGGTAAATTCATGAACTGAAAACGATTTGCGGATTTAAAGACTATAGTCAAAATCCGCCACAATACACATTTGGCCGTCCCGGAGTCACCCTTGATGTCTCCGGGACGTTTTCATTCCTCCATGTCTCCTGCCGATTGTTTTTTTGATTCATTCATGCTTGGTTTCGTGTTTCGTGACTGAGAAATTTTGTGGCATCGAAGTGTTTTTGTAATTTTGCAGATTGTGATACACCTACCTGTCATAATGTTTCGCGGATTGCTTATCGGCATCCTTGTGTCAGCCCCTATGGGACCGATCGGCATGCTGTGTATACAGCGGACGCTTAACCGAGGGCGTTGGCCTGCGTTTTTTACCGGTGTAGGAGCTGGAGTGAGTGATCTGGCCTACTGTCTGCTGACAGGACTTGGCTTGTCGTTTGTGACAGACTTTATCCAGTCTAACCAGAGTGAGCTTCAGATTATCGGGTCGGTAGTGCTGATAGTCTATGCCGCCTATCTTTTCATGTCAAATCCATCGAGGGCGCTTCAGCCTTCGGCGATGCAGCCAAGCAGCTATTGGAAGGATTTCGGAACAGGATTCCTGTTCACCTTTTCCAATCCGCTCATTCTGTTCTTTATAATAGGACTTTTCGCGCGCTTCAATTTCCTCGCGCCTGAGTTCATGGCCTATCACTATGTTGCGGATATATCTCCATCTTTCTTGGAGCTGTCCTCTGGTGGTTCGGAGTGACATATTTTGTCAACAAGGTGAGACGCCATTTCAACATCCGTTCGATGTGGCTTCTTAACCGCATTCTTGCGGGCGTGATCATGATAATGGGCGCGGTAGGATTCGTGACTGGTATCATGGATCTGTTTTTTGAATAACTAACATCAAATCATCTATACTATTTCTCCATGCCACAGACACTAAATGTGCCTTTCATTGCAGACCTCGATTTCCTGAATACGGACGCTATTTTCAATCGTCTCGAATCGACGGGCGTGCGCCACAGCATCGGCGAACTGAACTGGAAGGAACAATATCCATATCATCCTCTGACCACATTTACAATCGCGCATTCGGCCAGATACATATATGTGAACTTTTTTGTGCGCTGCAATTATCTCCGTGCGGTGAACTATGAAAACAATTCACCTGTCTATGAGGATTCATGCGTGATGTTCTACGTGCAGCCTTTTGATTCTCAGGATTATTCTCGTTTTGAATTCAACTGTATAGGCACTGTCAAGGCTGTAAGACAGTTTGGATCAGGTGATTCCGAAATATTTACCGACGAGGAAATAGCGAGCATATCCTTGCTCCCGTCATGTGGGCGCAGACCGTTCCGCGAGATCGAGGGGCTGTTCACATGGGATATTCTTGTGGCTGTCCCGCTGAAGCTTATAGGTGCAGAATACAACGGTTGCCCGTTGAAGTTGAAAGGAAATTTTTTCAAATGTGCTTCGGGAACTTCACAGCCTCATTTTCTCAGCTGGTCGCCTGTCAAGTCAAAAAAACCTGACTTTCTGCGTCCGGAATCGTTTGGCGATATAATCCTTGAGTGAACTGAGTAAGGCGTAAGTTTATGATTGCTTATATCCTATATGGCGGTGCTACGCCCGTAAATTCATACTGTTCAGAGCGTGCCGGGAGTGGAAATTTCCGTCACGCTCTGAATCGTTTCAGATTATACTTTCATGATAGGTGATTTTCGGAGGCTGAAGTTTGCAGACAGCACCGGGGCGAATGGCGACGAGAGTGAGCGCGCACCTTCAGGACACGACTTCACGCATGCGCAGCATTTTATACATTTGTACAACCGTCCGCGACAGCAGGTATAGCTTAAAAAAATAGCCGTCCAGGTTTTGGGCGGCTATTTTTGTGAGAGTTTCCAGCGGTCGGGAAGCAGGTCGCGGTATTTTTCGATCGGGGTGTTTGGCGGCCATGCGGCACATCGGTCGATTATGTCGCAGAAGTAGTCGAAGACGTTGACTCCGCAGCGGTGGCAGGTGATCGCAAGAGAGTGGTACAGGGCGGCGGCTTCGGCTCCGGAGTGGGAGCCGATTGTAAGTCGGCGACGGGTCAGGGATATGTAGCGGTTGATTCGCTCGACTTCGTTGTTGTCGAGTCTGTAGGTGGGTGAGGCAAAGATGCGTGGTATCTCGTCCCATTGTTTGAGTGCATGTTCGGTGGCGGCGAGCAGCGGGTCGTCGGGTGGCACGCCGATGCGGTCTTTGACTGCTGTCAGTCTCATGCGGATTTTCTCGAGCATCACCTTGGAGTATCGTTGTCTCCACTCAAGGTGCTTTCCCGCCGTCCATCCGTCTTTGCCTATGCGGTGCTGATGCTCGAAGTGGTAAAGGAGTCCGAAGAGCTTTGCTATTTCCTGCGCCTTTGGATTGTCTTTCAGATCGAGAAACTTTCGCTTGATGTGCTGCAGGCATGGCAAGCGTTTTATCCCGCTCATCCCACCGATTCCGATATGCCGGTATCCCGAGTAATAGTCGCACTGGAAGGCTCCGTTGAAGCCTTTTATGTGTTGCTCGAAGACTTCGGCCGAGCGGGAGCCGTCGTCATAGAAGAAGTACACAAGCCCGGTTGTCATGCCGACGAACACCCATATGTAGCCTTTCTTGATCTTTCTTCCCGAAGGAGTTGCCACCTGCAGCCGCACTTTCTGATAGGTCTCGTCACCGCAGATATAATTGTCCGCGACTATTGCCTGACCCAGCGCCTTGTATAGATTTTCCAGATGTACCCTTACCTTACTTACGAGCTTCTGTGCGGTGCCTTTGTCAAGGTCGAAGCCGTGGGCACGGAAGTATTCGACAGCATTTTCAAGTGGCATGCAGTGGAGATAGCGTAGCTCGGCGAGTCCGGCTATGAAGGAAGATGTATACTGCGAGTTAAGCAGCGGTGTGGCGGGTGCGGAACCTTTGTATATTTTCTCGTCCTGCACGTATTTTCTGACCTTGTAGATAATTTTTTTGAAGCGCATCGGCTCCATGACGTAGCGCACGACATCGCACTCGCCGATAAACGTCGCCGCCTCGGGATTGAAGTCCGGACTGTCAGGCTCCACTATAATGGTCTCCACCTCACACTCCGGATGCGTCTTCCTTTTGGCGCCGTTGTTGGTACGTTTCTTCTCTGGCTTCTGCTGTCGAGTTTCGGATGTGGCAGGAGTCGTCACCGGTTTCTTCTGACGCTCCGACGGCGAGCCCTGCAGACGCTGCACTGCCTGACGCGCGGCTTTCTCTTTGCTCAGTTCCGCACTTTTGCCTTTCATAGCCTCCTCCATTGAGGCCATTTGCTTGCGCAGTTCATCTACAGTCGCCACAAGCTTCTCGTTGGTCGACTGCAGCTTTTCATTGGATAAAGTAAGCGAGCTGACAGAGGCCAACGCCTCGTCGAGCCGCCCTTGAAGGAACTCGATCTGACGTTGCAGAAACTCTATCAACTCGTTCTTTTTCATGGTGTAAAGTTACAAAAAATATCTGACATTTGCAACTTTCCACGCCATTTATTTATTTGATTAACAAATTATTAAGCCTTATTTTACGGCCATTCTGAAGCGATTTTCGACCATCACCTTCACAGGCGTGAGGCCCCTCATCAGCATATAGAAATCGTCCCATTGGAGCCTGCGCACGCCGTCATCGCCCTTTTTGAGCACCTCCCGGAAACGGCCTCGCGACAGTCTTTTTGTGTACATCAAAAATCCGTCGCCATCCCATTTCAACGCCTTCATGGTCTTGCGGTCCTTTGAGAAAAACACATACACATCGCCCGATGCCGGAGAATGCCCCTTCCACGACCACACCATCTGGGCCAGACCCCGGATGCCGTAGCGCATCGATACCGGCTGCCGGCATACCCAGAGCCGCATATCCGCCTCAAGACTCCACATCACTCCTGCGTGTCATGACATCCACCAGAAGCGCCAGCCCCTCCGCGCTTATCTCTCCCAGACTCACGCCTCGGCCCCAACCGAGTTCGATGTGCACGTCACGCACGACACTGGTGGCACCGACATCCCGGCTCTCATCCGCAACCTGAATACCGGGAACCTTAACCTCCCGGAATAACGGCCCGCCACCTTCCCGCGACGAATCCGGTCTCTCCGGCAGACTGCGTTGATAATCGCTTATGCTGATTTTGCGGCGCCGAAGCCACTCATAAAGCCGCTGGACGTTGACGCCGGTACCGGCACAGAAACGGTTCAATGCGATATAGCCGTCTGTCTCGCATTGATTCTTGTAACGCGTCCATGTCTCTGAATAGACATCGGACAAAGACTTGTTATAACCCATGATTCTTTTTGTCGACAAAGATACAACTCTCTTTCGGAGTTCGTCAATATGCTATCGCGGATGGTTGTACATACATTTCGAGCTGTCTATAGTGGCACAGTCGTTTGCTATGGCTTCTGTCGGGCAGACTGACAGGCAGATTCCACACGTGTTGCAGATTGCCGTGTTCACTTCAGGCACAAGTTTGCGTGGCGATTCCTTCTGACTGCGCATATAGTCGGCTACAAATGACTTGAAGTTTGCAAGAGATTCGGCCGGCGACTCTTCGTCGGTAATTTCGGTTGTGTCGATTGCCGATAGGGATTTCAGTGAGATTTTCCGGGCGATTTCCAGTCCGAATGCCTTTGCATACTCAAGATCGCTCTCGTCCGGGCGCCCCACGGCGATAGGTGTCGCGGCAGTGGAGTAGGAGTGTTCGCCGATAAAGGCGGCAGCTCCTGTCGTGACAAAGCCGAGCGTGCTTGTAAAAAACGACATATCGTTGAGTGCGTTTTCAAAAGCCCTGTTGCCATAGACGGCTACGAGTATGCACGGTGTGCCGTCGGCGGTGAGTGTTTTCATCCGCTCTTTGGCCAAAGATGCCATTTTACCGCCATAGACAGGAGCTGAGATTATGGCCAGATCGTCTTTTGAGATTGGTTCGCATGTCACGCTCTGATGTGTCGCATCGAGCGTGATTGTCCGGCAGTCAATATTCGCCATGATTCCATGTATTATTGCAGTCGCGACTTTAGCTGATGTTCCTGTCGGGGAAAAGCTGATGTTGTAAAGTTTCATAAAGGTTATTCTGAATTGATGCTGATTGGTGGTGCAAAATTACTAATAATAAAAAAATATTGCCGATTTGTGGCAAAAAATTTGAATTTTCGTGTAAAACGTATAACTTTGTAGCGAAAAGATTGATTTTGCTTTCAAATTGTTGTGGAATCAATAGGTATTAGATAATAATCATAGTAAAATTTATATTTCCAATTTCCAAGGTATGAATGCAGTAGCAGTTATCGACGAACTGAAACGTCGTTTCCCGAATGAGCCGGAGTATATTCAGGCAGTGGAAGAGGTTTTGACCTCTATTGAAGATGTCTATAATGAAAATCCTGAATTTGAACGTTATAACCTCGTCGAGCGTCTTTGTATCCCCGACCGTATTTTCGCATTCCGTGTTTCGTGGGTTGATGACAAGGGTAAGGTTCACAATAACATGGGTTACCGTGTGCAGCACAACAATGCCATCGGCCCTTACAAGGGTGGCATCCGTTTCCACTCGTCGGTAAACCTGTCTATTCTCAAGTTCCTTGCGTTTGAGCAGACATTCAAAAACTCACTCACCACGCTCGCTATGGGTGGTGCGAAGGGTGGCAGCGACTTCTCGCCCAGAGGCAAGAGCGATATGGAAGTGATGCGTTTCTGTCAGGCATTCATTCAGGAACTCTGGCGTCAGATCGGTCCTGATACCGATGTGCCTGCCGGTGACATAGGTGTCGGTGGTCGCGAGGTCGGATATATGTTCGGTGAATACAAGAAGATGGCCCGTGAATTCACAGGTACATTTACCGGCAAGGGTATTGAATTCGGTGGTTCGCTCATCCGTCCCGAAGCAACCGGCTACGGTAACGTATACTTCCTCCTTGAGATGCTCAAAACCCGTGGTCTCGATATCGAAGGCAAGCGTGTCGCGATTTCAGGTTCAGGTAATGTTGCGACCTATACCGCACAGAAGCTCCTTGATCTCGGAGCAAAGGTGGTGTCAATGAGCGACAGCGACGGATCGATCTACGTGCCAGACGGAATCTCACGTGAGCAGCTTGACTATATCTTCAAACTTAAAAATATATACCGTGGACGTATCCGTGAATTTGCTGAGGAATACAAATGTCAGTATTTCGAAGGCGAACGTCCTTGGCATCACGTTTCATGCGACATCGCTATGCCATCTGCAACACAGAATGAAATTGACGGCGATGATGCCCGCGCACTTATTGCCAACGGCTGTATCGCAGTGAGTGAAGGTGCGAACATGCCTTCGACTCCCGATGCAATCCGTGAATTCCAGAAAGCGCGCATCCTCTATGCTCCCGGCAAGGCTGCCAATGCGGGTGGTGTGTCGGTTTCCGGTCTGGAAATGGCTCAGAACTCCCAGAAGCTTTCATGGAGTGCCGAAGAGGTTGACGAAAAGCTCAAAGGCATCATGGCCGAAATCCACAAGCAGTGTGTCAAGTATGGCACAGAGCCCGACGGATATATCAACTATGTGCGTGGAGCTAACGTGGCCGGTTTCATGAAGGTTGCCCGTGCGATGATGGCTCAGGGCATCCTCTAAAGTCACTCTTTCCCAATCAGGGAAGAAACTCATCTGAAAACTCTTTTCAGCTTTAGCTGTAATTACAATAAACGCTTTGATACACAATTATTAATCCCCTGTCGGGCTGTGAAGTCCGGGCAGGGGATGCTTTTTAGACGGTTTATGGGATTGTCGTATTGAGCAGTAAGACAACAGGTGTTATCCGACACGGTTGATTGTCTCAGACTTCTTTTACGTAAATCTGGGCGTTTTCATATTTCATGACTCTTACGCGTGCGCCTGCATGGATGAAACCTTGTGTGGCGACGGCATCGAGAGTCTCGCCGTTGATTTCGACTTTGCCGGCAGGACGCATGTCGGTTACGGCTGCGCCTTCAAGACCGATGTAGCCGACCGGTGACATATCGACACCGATATAGCCGTCTTTGACCTGCTGTGTGAGCATAAGTTCAGTGTGTCGGCGCACCCATTTCGGACCATGTATTGATGTCAGATACCAGACGACGGCTACTGCAAGCGTTATTCCAGCGAGGAAGATGACCATCGAACTCCAAACGGCCTCCGCATTGAGGTGGGAGAGTGAGAAAGTGTAGTGTTCGATAAGCCCGAGGATAACAGCCGCACACATACAGGATATGCCTGTGATGCCGGTGATACCGAATCCGGGAACAACAAACATTTCAAGTACCACGAGCATCACACCGAGCACAAAAAGGAGTATTATCCATGAACTTGCGATTCCTGTGATATAGAGGGGAAGGAAATAGAGCACTGCGGCCATGATGGATGCCGCTGCCGGGAATCCGACTCCGGGCGAGTGAAGCTCCATGTAGATTCCGCCTACGATTATCATTATGAGCACGGCCTGTACCGCCGGATTGGTGAAGAAACCGATTAGGTGGTCAAGCCAGTCGGGACGATATTCCTCTATTGAATATGATTCGGGTCTATAATCGAGCTGCTTCATCAGCTCGTCGACCGATTCGGCTCTGCCGTCCGCATAGCCCCACTTGACGGCTTCGTCTGTCGTGAACGAGACGACACGTGTCGAGTCGACGAGTCCGGGGACTGTTACGCGGCTGTCGACCATCGCTTCGGCTATGAGCGGATTGCGTCTCCATTGTTCGTTGCCGGTCGAGTCGACATATTTACCGTGGTTTTCTGCCGTGGCGCGCATCATGGCGCGCATGTATGACTGATATTTGTCAGGCATCGCCATCCCGTTTGCACCGTTGACCATTGTCACAGCTCCCATAGTAGCACCCCTGCGCATATAGACAGAATCGCATGCGAGCGCTATGAGCGCGCCTGCCGAGGCGGCGTTGTTGTCGACGAAAGCCACTGTCGGTCCGGGATAGTTGAGCAGTGCGGTGCGTATGGAGTCTGCGTGCACCACCGAACCGCCGTAGGTGTTGAGGTGGACAATGAGCATGTCACTGCCAAGACGGTCGGCTTCGTTGAGAGCTTGTCGTGTGTAGCGCCAAGAGCTTGAACCAATTTCATCGTCAAGCCGTAGCATGTATATGTTGTGGAGTTTTTCAGCGTTTGCCGGAAATAACGCTCCTGAAATAGTCAGGAGCAGCAACATGATGATTGTGCGGTGGAGTGGAAACATTTGAAGGGAGATAATGAATGGTGATTATGCCTGTGTGATTTTTTATCAATGTTTGTCTTGCTCTTTGTTGCGTATGCCCTGCTGAATCCAGCCGGGCATGATACAAGCGCCGACGAGAAGATAAACGTAATAGCTTATGATACGCCAGAATAGGGCTATTACGAGAGCCATGCCCGTCGAGTGGATGAGGTCACCGTAGTATGTTGTGAAAAGCCATTCGCTTATGCCTGCGCTTCCGGGGGTAGGACTGACCATCAGACACACCCACACGATGAATTGGCGTGCGAACACCACAATCTGGCTGGCTGCCGGTGCAAAGCCGAGGAAAAGTGCGTTGACCACGAGATAGCGTGAAGACCATGAGAGGGCAGTGCCGCCGAAAGTCTCAAGCCACCAGATGAATGGCCGTGTGCGGAGTTCCTTGCCTGTAGTCTCCATATTTGTGCCGAGACTGTCGACCTGCTTGGCCCATTTGTTGAGCAGACGGAAGTGGAAGAGCCAGTTGAGGAAGCGGTGGATGGCATGCGGACGCACAATGATTCCGAGAAAAAGAATTGTGGTCCAGACGAAAATCACGGCATAGACTCCCCAGAAAACAGATTGCAGTCCGACTGTGAATCCGCCGTGTCCGAAGTCGAAAAGTTCGTGATAGGGGACTATCAGCATGATTATAGGAAGCGAGACCACGAAAAAAAGTTCGTCGAGAAACAGTGTTGTCATCATCAGCGTGGTCGCCCGTCCAAGCTCGATGCCCTCGCGGTTGAGATATATCATACCGAGGGCACTGCCTCCGACAGCCGAGGGGGTCACGCATGATGTGAACTCACACAGCATGTCGACTTTCCAAGCTTTTGTCCACGACAGCTGCCTGTCGGTGAGTGTACGGAAACGCCATGTCAGCCCGAAATCGCGGCCGAGCATGAAAAGCCATGCAAGGAGAATACATCCGATAACCCTTCCGTCGAAGTGTATCGAATGCCATACCTCAGGGTTGAACTCGCGTTTGAACAGCCACACCACTACTGCGAGTCCTATGGCTATAGGCAGGAAGATTTTCCATGCGAGGCTCAGGGCCTGTCGCCGTGGTGACTGCTGTTTCTTATTTTTTTGTTGAGTGTTCATGTCGGGCAATGATTTCGTCGTAGCGTTGGATAACTTCGTCAATTACATCTGACCACGGACGGGCCAGCGTAACGCTCGCTCCTTTTCCGGCTTTTGTTTTCAGTGATGGATTAACTGCGATATGTCGGATTGCGCGCGCGTAGTCCTCAGGGCTGCGTTGTGTCAGAAAACCGTTTTCGCCGTCTCTGACAAGTTCGGCGGCTGTAGAGCCTTCAAGCAGTATAGCCGGGGTCTCGACAGCGGCCGCCTCGCGCACCACGAGTGGTGCGTTGTCGTAGAACGATGGAAACAGGAACAGGTCGGAGGCGGCGTAGTATTGCCGGAGTTTTTCCCTATCGTTGATGACTCCGTGGAATGTCACTCTGTCTGTCAGTCCGAGTTCCTTGACGAGTGCCTTCATGTCATCGAGCGCATAGCCTGTCCCGATGAAGTTCATTCGATATTTCATCCCGTCGAGCAGAGGAAGTGTCCTGATTATGATCTCGATTCCTTTTTCGAGGATATGCTGACCGACGAATAGCAGTCCTGTTTCATCATCGGCGAGTCCGACAGCTTTGCGGGCCTTCTGTTTATAGTCGGCTATGTCGGCTATGTCCTCTGAGAAGTCGTTGCCGTTTTCAACCACAACGACTTTCCCTTTGTAGCCGTATTCTCGTATGGTTTCCTCGACAGCTGCCTGTGGAATCCATACTTCGGTTGCCGAACTGTAGAACTTGCGGAGGCGGTTCATCTGGTAGGCGACCATCGGTGCTGGTAGTGACCGTTCGAGGTCTGTGCGGTATTTTGAATGGAATGTGGCTATTAGCGGGATGTTCTGTTTGCGTGCGGCATAGGCGGCAAGCCGTCCGGACGAAAACGGGCAGTGGGCATGGACAAGACGGAACCGGGTGTTACGCATGTGTCGCCAGATGAATGGATCGAAACGCGGATAACCGTAACGGTAGGGATGACGGTTGTAGATAGGTAGAGAAAAATAGCGAAAAAGCTTCAGGTCTTCAGTCCCGGTGAATTTAGGCGCCCAAGGTGTGACGACACAAACTTCGCGTCCGCTTTGCTTAAGCCATTTGCAGTAGTTCTCGACTGTGAGTGTCACTCCGTCAAGAACAGGCGTAAAGCTGTCGTTGAACAATCCGTAGTATTTTTTTCCTTCAGAATCAGGATTCATAGATGAATAGTTGACGTGAGAATATGGCACAAATGGCTTGGTTGATGCAAATATAACGTTTTAGGACGTACTATCGGTTGAATCAACTGAAAAATTTATGCCTTATTATCTTATTGGATTGTGTCAATTTTATTTCCGGCTCGAAAATGATTGCTTTTGGGGTTTTCCGATGTCCGGCAAGCAGTTTGATCCGGTCGAGAATGTCGGAAGGCAATGAGGGTGAATCAGATACGATTACGGCCTCTTCGCCCCATTTCTCTGATGGCCGTGATGTGACATAAAAAAGTGATTCAGGCGGAAATAGCGGAGCGATGAGCTTTTCTATTTCTTCCGGGAAGATTTTTATCCCGCCGGAGTTTATCACGTTGTCATAGCGGCCGAGCCAGCGGAAGGAATGGTCGGAAGTGAGTGAGACCATGTCGTTTGTGACAAGTGTGCCGAACGATAGTGTACGGCTGCCGATGGTCAGACATCCTCTGTCGTCGAGTGAGAAGGAGAAACCGGGCAGAGCCGAGAACTGTTCTTCGCCGAGTCGGCGGAGGGCCACATGGCTGCACGTTTCGGTCATGCCGTATGTGGCATAGGCGGTCAGTCCTGCGCCGATTATATCGGTTTCAGCATTTGGCTGTAATGGAGCTCCTCCGATGATAATATTCTTTATCTGACGGCGGTAAGGAGAGGAGAGTATGGCTTCACACTGTGATGGCACTATGGGGAGCAGATCAATTTCAGTCCCGTCGGTGAGCGGCTGAAGTGCCGGTCGGCTTGACGGGTTTTCGACAATAAGGTCACAAGAAGCCTCAAGCGCCCTGACAATCTGCATTTTCCCGGCGATATAGCCGGGTGATAGAGGCAGATAGAGAGTTGATTTTGACGATAAACCGAAAAAGTCGATTGTTGCGCGTGCCGATGCCCGCATATCCGATTTCAGCAGCCTGATTTCCTTTGGTGTTCCTGTCGACCCGGAGGTATGGGCTATGACATAGGGGAGGGGATTGGTCCACTCGTTAATAAAATCTTCAGCTTGGGGTGTGAGAATCAGTGCCATTGCAGTGGTGGAATCACCCATTCATCTTCGGGCGAGTAAGAGAGACGTTCGCCATGCAGTGTCAATGGTGAAGGGATATTGTTGTCATAAAGTTGCCCTGTGCCGAGTCCCTGAGCCATTTTGCTGTCAAGGGTAGCAGTCCACTGGGCTATTGCGTTCAGTCCGATGTTTGATTCAAGAGCCGATGTGACCCACCAGCTGCAACCGCGTTCTCCGGCAAGCCTTATCCATTCCTCCGACGATTCTATGCCACCAGTGAGCGTTGGTTTCAGGACAATGAATTGCGGACGGATTTCATCGAGCATCATTTCTTTTCGTGCCTTGGTCGTTATTCCTATCAGTTCCTCGTCAAGAGCGATCGGTATTGGTGACGACTGGCAGATGCTGCGCATTTCTGTCCATTGGCCGGCTTTGATCGGCTGTTCGAGCGAGTGGATGTCAAATTCGGCAAGCCGGTTGAGTCTGTCGAGTGCATTGGCCGGAGTGAACGCGCCGTTGGCATCGAGCCTTAGCTGTATGCCGGGAGCTTCTTGGCGTATGAACCGCAGCAGGCCGACTTCATCATCGAAATTTATTCCTCCGATTTTGATTTTCACGCAGCCGAATCTCTCGGCAAGCTTCGTGGCGATGCGCTCGCGCATCAGATTGCGGTCACCCATCCACACCAGCCCGTTGATAACGATTGTTTCTTTGCCGGCAGTCCAAGGTGACGGGCAGATGATACGGTGTCCTCCGTTTGAGAGGTCGCGCACGGCGGTTTCTACAGCAAAACGTATCGACGGCCAGTCGGCAAGCAGCGACGGTCGGGCTGCATAGCGGTCGATGTTTTCACATACCTCCGCAAGTTTCTGTTCATAATCCGGGCGGTCGTCGCAGCTCAGTCCGCGAAACAAACCTGCCTCTCCGAGTCCGCAGATGTTGTCGGACTCGGAGTCGGCAAGGCGTATATAATAAGTGTCTTTCTGTCTCATCTGTTCCCGCGACGTGATTGCGGTGAACCTGAAATCGAGACGATATTTACACCATGTTGCTTTCAATGAAGTATGGAATGATGGAAAAACATTGGATTATGAGGAGAGTGGATTATGGCTGAGCGTGGTTTATCCCGGGAATTTGGGGAATTGTTCGAAATTCGGGTCACGTTTTTCGAGGAATGCGTTTTTACCCTCCTGAGCCTCGGCCATGAGATAGTACATAAGGGTTGCATCGCCTGCAAATTCCATCATACCCCGCTGTCCGTCGAGTTCGGCATTCAGAGCGCGCTTGATCATTCTGATGGCCATAGGTGAACGGCTAAGTATTGTCTCACACCATTCTACGGTCTCGTCTTCAAGACGGTCAAGGGGGACAACTTTGTTGATCATGCCCATGCGTTCGGCCTCTTCGGCTGTATACTGACGGCAGAGAAACCAGATTTCGCGTGCCTTTTTCTGACCGACGCAACGCGCGAGATAGCTCGAACCGAATCCTGCATCAAAACTGCCGACCTTCGGGCCTGTCTGTCCAAAACGGGCGTTGTCGGATGCTATCGAGAGGTCGCAGACCACGTTGAGCACGTTTCCGCCCCCGATTGCGTAGCCGTTGACCATTGCTATGACAGGCTTTGGGATCGAGCGGATGGCTTTGTGGAGGTCAAGCACATTGAGGCGGGGCACTCCCTGCTCGTCGATATAGCCTCCGATTCCCTTTACGTTCTGGTCGCCGCCTGAGCAGAACGCCTTGTCGCCAGCCCCGGTAAGAATGATGACACCTATGTCGGAAGCGTTGCGGCAATAGGCCATTGCATCAAGCATTTCCTTGTTGGTCTGTGGACGGAATGCGTTGTAGACGCGCGGACGGTTGATTGTGATTTTGGCTATTCGGCCATATTGTTCGAAAAGTATGTCCTCATACTTTTTGATTGGTTTCCATTCTCTTTTCATCGTGGAATAATGATTTTAGGATTGTTTTCTGTCCACAAAATTAATGAAAAATCAGAGAAGCACAATCCGAATCACGAATCATTTAAACGGATTTTGTCTGCCGAAAAGTTTTCCCTCTTTAACCTCGCGCCGGAAAATCAGATAGAATCTCACACAAGCTATGCAAATAATCACGGATGAAAGCAGAGACCACCATTCGACAGAGCCATCGGCAAATCTGATCGCCCGGTCGATGATTACAACTGATGACATGATTGATAATGCCAGCCAGATATTTCTTTTTACACGGTTACTTAGCATATTTATTAGGAATTAAGGATGATGTCATGTTATATAGCATTAGACGCTGATTCGGCAGATAAGTTTCAGCGTATCTAAAAAAATCGCTTGAATAATTGCAGACAGGATAGTATGATAAGCAGGGCTTCGGGAATTAATGTCAATATGTTTTAGAGGTTGTTTAATAACAAATGTGAAGCCAGAGTGGATGTATTTTTGAGCTAATCTGTTCATAATCTGATGGAGCCATGCTGTAGCATGGTGACTGAAGATTAGGAACAGAGGAGCCAAAAAGACATCCATGCAGGCGATAGTAACTTATATTAATATTGTTATATATTAAATTTGCGTTATTGAAGTTGAAAAAATGCTTGTTCGCATCCATTCTCTTGGACGTCTTTCGTGATGAATTTCAGTCACAATGCTACAGCATTGTTCCTTCAATTCATCACAAAATCCATCTCAAGAGAATGGACTCCGGCTTTCACATTTGTTTTTAAACAACCTCTTATTGTGGTTTACGGATAAATATTTTAACTTTGTCTTGGAAAATAAGAAATCAAAATAGTATAAATAGTTCTTTTTGTCATGGAAAAAGCGCAGCTCGAACTTATCCTGATCAATATATCCGGTCAGGATCATCCCGGTGTCACTTCTGCTTTGTCTGAGATTCTTGCGAAATACAATGCCGGAATACTTGACATCGGTCAGGCCGACATCCATCACACTCTATCGCTCGGAATACTTATCCGCACTGATTCGTCAGTGTCGGGTAATATAATGAAGGAGCTGTTGTTTAAGGCCACGGAACTTAATGTGACCATTCGTTTTTCTCCTGTCAGCATCGGTGAATATGAGCAGTGGGTCGGGATGCAGGGTAAAGACCGCTGGATAATCACGATTCTCGGCCGTCGTCTGACCGCGCGTCAGATAGCACACGTGACCGCTGAAATATCTTCGCAGGGTATGAATATCGATTCGATCCAGCGATTGACCGGCCGCATGCCTCTCGACATGGAGGAACAGCCGCTGTCAAAGTCATGTGTGGAGTTTTCGGTGCGAGGCATGCCGCGCGACGCTTCTGCCATGCAGGAACGGTTCATGCAGCTTTCGCAGGAGGAGGATTTCGACATCTCCATGCAGGAGGACACTCTCTATCGCCGCTGTCGCCGTCTGATCTGTTTCGATATGGATTCGACGCTTATCGAAACGGAGGTAATCGACGAGCTTGCCGTAAGGGCCGGAGTCGGCGATGAGGTAAAGGCTATCACCGAACGTGCGATGCGTGGTGAGATTGATTTCAACGAAAGTTTCAAAGAGCGTGTGGCGCTTCTCAAAGGACTTGACGAGAGTGTGATGAAGGAGATTGCCGAAAGTCTTCCAATAACCGAAGGTCTCGACCGCATGATGCAGGTGCTGAAACGTGTAGGCTATAAGACTGCGATTCTCTCGGGCGGATTCACCTATTTCGGAAATTACCTGAAACAGAAATACGGCTTTGACTACGTTTATGCCAATGAACTTGAAATAGTCGACGGGAAACTGACAGGACGCTATCTCGGTGAGATTGTCGACGGACGGCGCAAGGCGGAATTGCTGCGCCTTATCGCACAGGTTGAAAATGTCAATATCGCCCAGACAATAGCAGTGGGCGACGGTGCGAATGACCTTCCGATGCTTTCTACAGCCGGACTTGGCATAGCTTTCCATGCCAAACCTAAAGTGAAGGCTACTGCCGAGCAGTCAATCTCGACAATCGGTCTTGACGGAGTGCTATACTTTCTCGGATTCAAGGACTCGTTCATATCAGAGAAATAGGCTGACATCTTCGCCGCCACCGGTATATCATTATAGATGTAGTTGACAGAATGCTGCAATATACAGCCACGGCCTCATTCCGACAAGTGAATGAGGCCGTGGCTGTATATTCTTAGTTGTTGCTATCTATGTTGATGGCGACATGTATTCGCTTCCAACGGCTTTAGCTCAGATAAACTGCCCGATAAGCACCAGAGCGATTAGTGCGGGTGCGACCCATTTTACAATGAAGGCTATGAGCCAGAACGCATGAGAGGTCAATGTGCCGTTGTTGGTCAGCTCGTTGCGGAAGAACGACCGTGGCGCTACCCAACCCATGTAGATGCAGAGCAGAATTCCGCCTACTGGAAGCATGATATTTGTGGCCATCGTGTCAAGAAAATCGAAGATTGTCATGCCCATTATTTTGAAATCGCTCCACGGACCGACTGACAGCGAACAGATTGAACTTAGAAGGAAAAGAGGTGTCACAACGGTAACTACCGCACGCTTGCGCGACATGCGGAAGTGACATTCCATGAATGCTACAGACACTTCGGCAAGCGAGATTGTAGAGGTAAAAGCGGCCACCGAAAGAAGCAGGAAGAACAGAGTCGACCAGAACAGCGTGCCACCCATCTGTGCGAAAATTTCAGGAAGAGTGATGAAGACGAGCGCCGACCCTGCAAGGTTGTGGTCGGCGAGACCGAATGTCATCACGGCAGGAAAGATTATGAGTCCCATCAGGATGGCTGTGCCTAAGTCGAGAAGAGAGACAGTGACGGCGGTACGGGTCAGTTTGGTGTCGGCCGGATAGTAGCTTGAATATGTGACGAGAATGCCCATTGCGAGGCTGAGCGAGAAGAATGCCTGACCGAGTGCGTTGACAACTGTTTTCGGTGTCATAGCCGAAAAGTCAGGCTTGAGGAAGAATGCTATCCCGTCGGCTGCTTTAGGTAGAGTGAGAGATACGATGCAGAACACGAGCAGGAGCACGAACAGCAGAGGCATCATTATGTTTGACATTTTTTCAATCCCTTTCTGTACGCCTTTAAGCAGGACGACAAGGTTGGCTGCAATCATTATGAATGTCATCACCAGCGGTCGGTAGGTACCGGTGACATACGATGCCATTTTCTGACTGAAAAGAGCTTCCCCGCCGGCGACAGTCGCTATGCTGGCCTCAGGTGTCGGCGCGTAGAGATTGCCTGTGAGCGACTGGATCATATATTCAAGCGTCCATCCTGAGACTACCATGTAGAACGAAAGTATGAGATAGGATGCGAGGATTGCGAGCGCTCCGACAAGCCACCAGCCTTTTTTGTCAGGAGTGACATTGCGGAATGCCCCTGTCGCATCGGAATTGCCTCCGCGTCCGAGCGAAAATTCAGCTGTCATCACCGGTATGCCGAGGATGAATACACAGGCAATGTAGAGTAGTAAAAAGACCGCGCCTCCGTTGGCTTGGGTTTCAGCCGGGAAGCGCCATATGTTGCCGAGTCCGACAGCCGAACCGACTGTCGCGGCAATCAATCCTATCTTGGATCCGAATTTTACTTTTTGTGACATGTATTAAAATCCATTACATTATGTACGTCAGTTGAAAGAGAGATGCGACTGTCAGGCCAAAATGTGAACAAACTTGAAATAGTGTTTGTTCGGGTGATGCAAGAATTGATGATAAATAAAAAATTCGGCAGATTATATAGTGTAAGATATAATTATACCGAATGTGAGTGTCGCAGGTCTGTATGTTTATCCGAATTTTGAAATTTTGCGCAGCAGCGGTTCGTTGAGGATTTTTATTTTTCGTCCGTCGACGACGATGATTTTTTCACTGCCGAAGTTTGATAGTGTGCGTATGGCGTTTGAAGTGGTCATGTTGGAGAGATTTGCGAGGTCTTCGCGTGCCATGTAGATTTTGAGCGTCATGTTGTCGTCTTCCTCATAACCATAGTTGTCGCGAAGTACGAGCAGAGCCTCTGCGAGACGGGCACGGATATGTTTCTGGGTAAGATTGACGATTTTTGTATCGGAATTTCCGAGGTTGTGAGAAAGCTCATGGATGAAGAACATGGCGAGACGGTTATTTTTTGTAATCATCTCGTCGACCAGAGTCATCGGTATGGTTCCGAGTACGGATTCTTCAAGAGTCGCGGCACTCGACACGTAGCGTTCGCCTGCAAAATGTGCGCGGTAACCGAAATATTGTCCCGGATTGATAAGGCGGAGAATCTGCACACGGCCACCGACTCCGTCTTTGAATTTCTTTACCTTGCCTTCAATCAGAGCCCATAGGAATTCAGGCTCGTCGCCTTCGGCATAGACAATCTTGTTTTTCTTGTATTTATGGATTGTGAAATTATCAATAATCTGGCGCTTTTCCTCGTTGGAGAGGAGCGCCCAGATTTCCGTGAGTTCTTCGGTAAGGATTTTGTCAATTGTACTTTTAATCATGACCTGTGCCGTGCAACTATGTTATATAGCATGCAAATTTACCAACTAAAATTGACAAGAAAATCAATCATGGGTTAAAAAAACTTAAACCGCTGAATTTTAATGGCAATATTCCGTTGGCGACTCTAAAATGCTTTCATTTTGCTATGGGTAGACACAAGGTCAAACGGCATATTTAACAATAATTCAGAGGGCGTTGGCGAATCGTTGGATCAGCGTTTCCAGAATGACGGCAGAAGGAAGACGAGGAAGGTGAAAAGTTCGAGTCGTCCGACGAGCATATTGAGAATCAGCAGCCATTTGACGGCTTCGGGGAGCATTGTGAACGAACCCTCGGCTCCTGTCGCTCCGTAGCCCAGACCGTTGCATCCGATGCAGGAACATGTCATGAAAAGGGAATCGGTGAATGTGTAGCCGAAAAGCGTTATGACGGCTGTCGAAATCACGACCGTAAGTATGTATAGGGTCACGAAGGCAGATATGCGGGAAACAAGGCTGCTTTGAAGCGAGCTGCCGTTGAGGTTTACAACATAGGTGCGTTTCGGGAATACTGTTTTGTTGATTTCATTGCGGAAGTTACGGTGCAACACGATGAGTCTGTCGATTTTTATTCCGCCTGACGTAGAGCCTGTGCAAGCACCACACAGCATGAGCATGATTGTCAGGAACAGCGAAAATGAACCCCAGTCCTCTGCGCCGGTGATTGAAAAGCCTGTCGAAGTGATGGCCGACATTATGTGGAAAAGCGGATAGACAAGCAGCCGGTCGATGCCGGTGTTACCGCCTTGCAGTAGTGATGAAAGCAGGAGTAGCAGATAGGAGATAAACACTATTGCGACGAATGCTTTCAGAACATCGTTTGAGAGGAGTTCACGGATGCCGTTCTTCCATGTGGTATATAGCAGCATGAAATTTATTCCTGCGATGAACATCACTACGGTAAGCACCACAAGCACATAGTCGGAGTCCCAGTAGGCCAGCCCGGCGTTTCGTGTGGTGAAGCCGCCTGTTGCAACGGCCGCGAATGTCTGGCATACGCTGTCGAAGAAGTTCATCGGTCCGCACCACAGCAGGAGTATGGAGACTACGGTGAGTATCACGTAGATGCCCCATAGCGACAACGCTGTCTGGCGGATGCGTGGATGGAGTTTGCTGTGTGTGATGCCGGTGGCTTCTGCGTTGAACATCGAGATGCCTACAGCCTTGTTGAGCTCAGGCAGCACCGCGAGCATGAACAATATGATACCGAGGCCGCCTATCCATTGTGTGAATGCACGCCAGAAAAGTATGCCGTGTGACTGTTGTTCGACATCAGTGATCATGCTTGCACCTGTGGTTGTGAAGCCGGAAATAGTCTCGAACATCGCGTCGGTGAATCCAATCGGATGTGAGCCGGTCATGAACGGAATAAGGCCGAACAGACCGAACACAATCCAGATTAGCGCGGTGATGATGAAGCCTTCGCGTGCATGGATGGCTGTCGACACGTGGCGTGTGGCAAGTTCAGCAATTCCTCCTGCAGCGGCTGCGGCTGCAGCCGCGATTGCAAAGCCTCTCCACTCGCTCTCTCCATAGCACAGACAGACTGCCAGCGGAATAAGGAGCATGAGCGATTCAATCAGCACCAGACGGCCCATGATTCGGATGATAGGCTTGATTTTTAACGTATTTTTCATGAGTGTGCCGTTTTATCTGAACAGACGTTCCACTTTGCCGAGTGCACCAGTAACGAAAAACACCACCACGTTGTCGCCCGGAAGAATTTGAGTGCGCCCCTCGACGAGCATCCCCTCTCCGTTGCGTATGACTCCGCCTATGGTAAGTTCCCGTGGGAGTGAGAGCTGATAGATGGGGCGTGATACTATTTTAGAACCCGCCGGTGCTGTCATGCAGGCGATCTCTGCATTGTCAAACGCAAAGCTTTGAGTCGTGTTGGCATTGGCATCAAGGAGCAGACTGAGAATCCTGCCGGCGTTAAGGAGTTTCTTGTTGATTATCTTGTCGATTGAAAGACTTTTGGCTTCAGGGACATACTGTAGTTCTTCGATTCTTGCAAGGGTCTTGGCTACCTTGTGTTCGCGTGCGACCATACACGAAACGATATTCTTCTCGGAACTGCCTGTAAGTGCAAGAAACATATTGCAGCCGTCTATGCCTTCTTCCTTAAGCGTGACGACATCGTTGGCAGTGGCGTTTATCACCACTGTCTTCGGGAAGCGTGAAGCTATGATCCGGCATCTTTCCTTGTCGGGGTCAATCACAGTGATGTCATACTTCGACTCGATGAGTTCGAGAAGATGTTCGGTCACTCGGCCGGCTCCTGAAATCATGATACGCTTCACATGCGTGACCTTTTTGCCGCAAAGCGCAGGGAGCAGGTCGAGATTCTGTGGCAGTACTGAAAAGTAGATCGTATCACCTTCGAGGAGTCTGTCGCTTCCTCGCGGGATTATGATTTCATTGCCTCGTTTGATTGCGGATACGTGAAACATTCGAGGTGTGTTTGGCACCTCGCTCAGGTATTTTCCGCAGAGCTCTCCGCCGGATTCCATGCGCACACCGACCACAAATAACTCACCCTTGTTGAACTTTGACCATTCGCTCACCCAGTTATGGTCGATAAAGCCCGCTATCTCGGCTGCTGCGAGTTTCTCCGGGAAAATAGTCATGTCGATGCCTCTGTCGCGGAACATCCTTTTGACTTTATCGGAGTCGAATTCGGGATTGTCGACTCGCGCGGCGCACTTCCGTGCTCCACAATCTTTTGCCAGTTCGCAGGATATAAGGTTGACCGTCTCATCGGGTGTGACAGCCACAAACAGGTCGGCGTTGTCAACACCGCATTGCATGAGATTTGTTACTGACATCGGGCTGCCTTCGAACGTGATGAAGTTACTCACTGCATCAAGCTCTGAAAGATGCTCTCTGTCAGTGCCCATCAATACGATATCCTGATTTTCGACCGAGAGGGTATTGGCAAGGTGTGTGCCTGTCTCTCCATCGCCTGCAATTATGATTTTCATTATGACATTTTCGTTTCTACGCTGCAAAAATAAGAAAAAATCAGAAGCTCTGTGATATAATCGTAACACGTATCTATAAATCACAACACCCCTTTAGACCTATTGGTTTGACGGATCGGTGTTTGCATAAAAAAATTCTTCCATGCCTCTAAGCCGGCATGGAAGAATCACGGAAAAAGCAACAAAGAGGGTCGTATGTTTATCCGTACAAATGTACGACCCTCTAAAAGTTAGGAAATGGATGAGGTGAATGTTTCAGACACCGGTAGTGATGATGCCTGAAAGAGGTTGTCAGATGCCCCACTCGGAGTCATCGTCGGTAAAGAGCTGTCCTCCGGGTGTGAAAAGAAATCCGTTTTCAAAGATTCCTGCTGTGTTATAATGGTTGTAAATATATATAAATGGTTTGTTGCACAGTCGTTTATTCCCAAGCCGGTGTGCTATTTTTTATTTTCGTGTAGTTTGTATCAGTCCCTGTTTCACTGCTTTCAGCACCAGTTCGGCTGAATTCCTTGCATTTAGCTTGCTTAGGAGGTGGCGACGGTGTGTTTCGATAGTATTGGTGCTAAGGTGCATTTCGGCAGCGATATCGTCGGTCTTTTTGCCGTTGGCGAGCATGTGGAGTACCTCAAGCTCCTTTGGAGTGGGTAAATCGCTCCTGTCGAGAGAAAGCTTGAGACGGTTGGCACGGTTGCAGAAATAGGTTCCACCGTCGGTGACGACGTGGATTGCCTGTGCGATTTCAGATGAAAGGACATCTTTGAATAGTATGCCTTCGACGTTGGCATCAAAATAATCCTTCATAACCCACAATTCTTCATGGATTGTGTTGACTATAACCTTGATGCCGGGTGATTTTTCCCTGATTTTATGCAGCAGTTCTATGCCCGGCGAGTCAGGAAGCTCGATGTCGAGCAGGCAGAGATCATAGTGTTGCGCTGAGGTGGCCGACAGCGCTTCGGCCGCGGTCTTCGCACAATCGACCCGGCATTCTGAATCCAGAATGTCCTCAATGAGGTGGCGCATGCCTCGAAGCACTATTTCGTGGTCATCGACAAGGAGGATTTTTAAATCAGATTTAGCCATTGGTCGGGGGAATGAGGATTCACACCACAAAATTAGGCAATGATGATGAGATATAAATCACGGATTTCCGTGATGCGGTGTGTTTTTAGCTTTGATTTGTCGATATTTTTACGGTCATTACATTGGTTGAACCCTCATGTCGGACTGTCCAGATGCCGTTCAGTGCTTTTATTCGGTGTTTGATGTTTTCAATTCCGAGTCCTCTGCTTTGGCTGCAATCCGGGTCAAACGGTGTTCCATTGTCGGTGATTTCAAGTGTGGTCAGGTTTTGGTCGCTGTAGAGTTTGATTTCGATGGATGTCGGATTGTTGTGTGTCCGTAGATTGCCTGTCCATTCCTGTACGATACGGTAGAGATTGACAGACTGAAGCGGTGACAGTTCGGTGTCTCCGGCTGATGTCTCCAATGTCATCAGCCCGTCGCTCTGCCGGACGTAGGCATAGAGCAACTGTGAGAGTGACAGTCCGTTGAAGCGCGGCGGGAGCAGTTCGTGGGAAATCGATCTTACTTCCTTGCGCACAGCTTTGAGCATAGATGTGAACTCGTCATGGTCATAGTTCTTTGCGGCTGTCATCAGCTCAAGGCCGAGAAGGTCGTTGCATACACCGTCGTGCAGCTCGTGGGCAAGCCGTGCGCGTTCCTGCTCGATGCCGTCGAGCTGTGCGCGGACAGTCTGGAGTTCGATTTTGCGACGGCGGTTGCGCGACCATACGTAGAACGCGATTGCGCCTATCGTCAGGATCGCGGCTATGATTGTGAGAATGGTGTCGCGACGTGCTTTTGCTGTTTCCAGACGCGAAATCTGAATTTCTTTCTCGGCCGTCTGATATTTGACATTGAATTCTGCCATCTGCTCGTCGAGACGTGTGTCGTAGATGCTGTCGGTAAAGGCTATGGATCGTTCATAGGCATCGGCCGTGTTTTCGATGTCGCCGAGTCCCTTGTAGTTGAGCGCTATGCGTTGCCATAGGCGGTTTAGCGGAAGGAACGGCCTCGAATCGTTCATCTCAAGAATCTTTTTCTGTATGTCAAGGCTCTCCTTGTATCTTCCCATAGATGTCAGGAGCATGAAACTCTGTTCCATGAATCCGATTGATTCGACCGAGGCCGCCGGGACTTTAGGCATCAGCGCCTCGCCGCGTCTGATATAATATCTGACCGAATCTTGGTTGCCGAGCCTGTGGTGCATGGATATGATTGACGCATATGTCTTGAGTATGTAGCGCGGGACTCCTTTGCGCTCGGCAACCTGTATGATTTTGCGCTGTTCGGCGAGCCCGCGGTTTTTCTGCCCGTCGAGAAACAGTACTGTCCCCAGAGTAGAGACGGCATATATCTGGGTTTCGATATCGTCGGTCATCATGGCTTTGGCCACGCCTTTTTCAGCAAACGAGATTGCTTCGCCATAACGGCGCTGGTTGCCGAAGAGGATTGAAATGGATATCAGAATGTTTGATTCGAGAAAAGGGTCGTCGCTGTTTGCGAGCAGAGAGAGTGCGCGGTTGTAGCAGATGAGTGCTGAATCAGGTTGCTGGTTGACCCGATAGGCCACACCAAGATCCGAAAGTGCGTTGACACAGCCGATCGTATCGTTTCCACCTATGGCCGTATCGACAGCCCGCTTGAAATAACGGATGGCGTTAGCATTGTCGCCGAGGGTGAAATATGCGTTGCCGCTTATGGTGAGGAGTGCTGTACGAGCCTCGTTGTATTTGCCGAGTTTTCCGGCAAGGGCTTTTTCGCAGAGTATCAGTGCGCTGTCGGGATTGGTGTTGACATAGGAATTAATGTATTCTATACGCTCTTCTATATCCTGTGTCTGTGCTGAGGCTGTTGTAGAGAGCGACATGAAGAGCAGGAGCATAAGTGTCACTTGCGAAAGTAAACGTGGGCTGATGATTTTCATTGTTCGGCAAACATGATGGAAGATGGGGCGGAATATTGTCGGATTAGAAATCGACTGTCAGACGGACGTTGAGCTGACGACGGGTCAGGTAGTTGGGTACGGCATACTGGATGTCGTTGACATCTGTCACCCAGTAATATGAAGCTACGTTTGAGATGTCAAGGAGGTTGAACACGTCAAAACCGAGCCACACACTTTTTAGGTGTCTTGCAAAACCGCTCCGGCTTTCGCCCTCTTTGAGAGGTGATAGGAGTGCGTAGGAAAGCCCTATGTCGACTCGCTTGTAGGGAGGCATGCGGAAATAGCCTTTGTCGCGTGTCGATCGCGGGGCTGTGGCTGGGAGTCCGTCCATGAATATGCCTCTGAGGGCGAATTTCAGTTTGGGGAATTTCGGAAAGTAATCCGTAAAGAAAAGCCCAAGGCTGTAGCCTCGGTCAGTCGGACGCGGCACTTTGACTCCGTGGAGGGTCTCGCTGGTTTTCATCAATGAGAAGCTGACCCACGAATCACTTCCCGGTACGAACTGTCCGAACAGTTTCAGGTCGATTCCTGTCGCGTAGCCCGAACTTTCATTGAGCCCTGAATAGACGATTTTCAGATTGTCGATTTCGTAAGGGACGAGATCGGAAAGAGCCTTATAGTAAATCTCGCCCGACAGTTTGAACGGGCGGTTGAGGGCACGGAATGTATAGTCCGTACCCGCTATGAGGTGAAAACTGCGCTGCGATTTGATGTCGCTGTTGAGATTTATGGTCTGGTTGCCGTTTTTATCGCTTACGGGCATGCGGTATTCTTTGTAGAAGGGGCTTTGATAGTAGAGGCCGGTGGCAAAGCGCAATGCCCACGATGGATATTTTTCAGGGATGAAACCTACGGTCATGCGCGGACTGAGAAGCAGTTCCTTGTTGAAACTCCAGTAGCTTAGGCGGAGTCCGGCATTAAGTGTCAGGAATCCGGCCGAGGTGTTGATTTTCCATGCGTCCTGTGCGAACGCGGCAAGGCGTGTTGACGAAAGGTCATGATGAGAATCGAGATTGTAGATCATCCGCAGGTTTATTCCGTCGGACGGTAGCGAGAAGCCGGCTGAATCACGCAGTTCCCATTCGCGTGAACGGTCCATTATGTTTTCACCTTGTACGGAAAGTCCGTATGTGAGTGTGTGGCGCTGGTTTATGGCTGTCTGACCTTTGAATGCAAGAGATAGCACGGATGCTTTTAGTCGGTTACGGGCATGTTCGTGATAGCGTCCTACGCCAAGTTCGCCGCCGACGTTTGAGTCGCCCGCCTGATCAAGCCAGTATTCGCCTGAAATATCGTAGGCAACGAGTTCGTCTGTCAGATAGGCCGAGGCGACAAGACCGAGATTGGTCGAGCGGCTTGCACGGTAGTCGAGCGAAACCGCACCGAAGTATGTGTCGAAGCGGTCCTTTTCGTGTCCGTCAAAATATACGGTAAACTGCTTCGCATCCATTGATGTGCCGAAAGTCGTTGTGCGGTTTTGAGGTGTGAATTTGTAGTTGTTGAGGGCTATGTTGCCGAGAAACGACAGCTTGAATTTCGGCGAGAGTTGCCAGTTGAGGCTGGTCTGGTAGTCAAAAAATGTTGGGTCATATTCTCCCTTTGTGTCCATTGAACTCAGGAGTGATGAGTTGCGTTTGTAGCGTATGCCGTGGAGTTGAGAGAATTTTTTAGAGCCTTGACCGATGGAGAGGGACGCTCCCATGAGGCTTGCCGACAGTGAGCCTTCGAATGATTCAGGCTGACGGTAGGTAATGTCAAGGACTGACGACATTTTGTCGCCATACTCGGCCGGAAAACCGCCGGTCGAGAATCCGATAGCTCCTACAAGATCAGGGTTGATGATACTGAGCCCTTCCTGCTGTCCTGAGGATACGAGGAGCGGACGATAGACTTCTATACCATTGATGTAGACGGAGTTTTCATCATAAGAGCCGCCGCGGACAGAATATTGTGACGACATTTCATTTGAGCCTGTTACACCTGCCATCGTTGTGATAAGCGACTCGACACTTCCTCCAGACGCATCCGGATTCTTACGCAGTTCGGAGGCATCGATTGTCGCGATTGAGCCGGTCTGTTTTTTTAGTTCAGTGACTTCGACCTGCTGTAGCATTTCGGTGGTGAGCTGCAGGCGCATGTTGAGTGTCACGTCGCCTGATGCGTCTATCAGCCTGCGGGTCTCTTCCCGGAAGCCGATACACGAAAAATGGATGGTGATTGTGTCAGATGCCGGACATGAGAGCGAATAGTCGCCTTCGAGTCCTGAGGTTGTCCCTATGGCAGTTCCGGCTATACGCACGGTTGCAAACTCGACTGGTTCGCCTTGTGCATCGGTTATTTTACCGTGGATTTTCACCTGTGAGTAGCCAATTAAGGCAAACAGAGGCGACAGAAAGAAAAGAAGGGATATATGACGGTGGCTACGGCCTTGCATGTGATTCGGTTATTATCTTATTCTACGATATAATAACGTCATTAGGCCGTTAAAAATTGTGTGGTTTACTGTTTCAGAGCGGAAGAAGGATGACTGAATGTGGAGACTGGCCACAGGCAGGGGTAGCTTCGGCAAGATGGTTGAGAAATGCGGTGTAGCCCCCCGGAGCGGCAATGGCATGCGGCATGTCGAGGTCGGGAGGAAGTGTGAAGCCGAGCGGAGCGAAGATGATGATGCCGTTGTAGGAAGTGGTTGAATGTACCTCGGTAGAGAATGGGATGATATGTGGAACGACAGTATTGTCTTCGGGAGAGTAGCTGACGATGCAGTTTCGGTAGACCTGTTTGTCGAAAATCACGGCGTGAGCACGCACGGAGACTTTGGTTTCCATTGTTTTTACAGCTTATAAAGGTATGAAAGTGTGTGTTGTGTCAAATAGTTAAAACAGTGCTGAGGAGATTGGGTGAATAGTTTATATGGCTTATCGCATCCTTGTTGTCTGCTGACCTCGGCGGGCTGCTGCGTTATCATTGCGTCCACGAGTCCTTACGACCGATATTGAGTCGAGATATGAGACTTCACCCGGTTTCGGCGCATAGTGTATCGTGCCGTAGACCGTTATGGCTGCCTTTGCGGAATCGAGCACGAGCGTGAGGCTCTTCTTGCCTTCAGATCCTTCATTGAGCGTGACATATTCGGCTGTGCCGTCGTTGTAGGTTGCTACAATGGTCATGAAAACAGCCGAACGGGGATTGATGGGTGTCACCGAGACTGTGTAGCGGTCGCCGCGTTCCCAGTTCTTGTCAGTGTTGAAGGTGAAAGTGAGAAATTCCGACGGATTGTTGGAGCTGTTGCGGAGTGAGGCCGGTCCGTGCCATAGATTGACGGAGTCTCCGTCGAGACTGATGCTGCGCGGACGGTCGTTGCTCTTTCCTCCGGCTTTTTCGGCTTCGGCTATGCGAGATTCGAGTATGGATATGGTCTTGTCATATACCTTTATATACTCCTGTATATTCTGACCGTACCAATAGAGGGATGTATCGAGCTGCTGAGTGGTGACACCGTGGCGCATACATATAGACTGCATGAAAGCTTGTTTTACGGAGTCCTTACGAAACGTCGAGCTGTTGGCATCCACCACGGCTTCGCCTGTGTGGAGGTCGGCCATGATTTCAGCCATCTTGCCTTCTGAAATGACATAGCCGGGTGTCTTGCTGCAGGCGGCAAGAACCATCATCGAGGCTACGACAGGGAAAAGACGGCGCATATGGTGAAATATCAGAACGTTTAAAGTGATAATAGTATTCCGTTTGGACTGATGTCATCTTTCAGGAAGTTCCGCAAGAGCCTTTGGCGGAAGAATATAGCTGTGATAGAAGATTATCAGAACTATTATTCCACACGAAATGGCTGCATCGGCAAGGTTGAAAATCGGCTGAAAGAAAAGGAATTGCTGTCCGCCGACAAATGGTATCCATGAAGGCCAGATGAAACTGAAAAGAGGAAAATAGAGCATGTCGACCACACGTCCGAGGAAAATCGGGGCGTAGCCTCCGCCGGCAGGAAAAAGAGAGGCCACCTGCGGAGGCGCGGGATTATCGAAAATGAGTCCGTAGAAGACGCAATCGAATATGTTGCCCGCTGCGCCTGCGATGATGAATGCCAAGCAGACGAGATAGCCGCGCGGGATTGTGCGCAGTGCGTAGATTTTGACTACGTACCATATAAGGAATCCTACGGCTACGATCCTGAATAGAGTCAGCGCCAGTTTGCTTCCAAGTTCCATTCCGAAGGCCATTCCGTTGTTTTCGATGAAATACAGATAGAACCATGAGAAGATTTTGACATCTTCCCCGAGATAGAAATGGGTCTTGATCCAGATCTTCGATGCTTGGTCGAGAATCACCACGAGGATTGTGATGACGAGGACGAGTGTAGCTCTGCTACGCATTGTTCAGTCGGTTGTGATATGTTTTTGCTGTCGTCTGACAGCGAGAATTGTCTGTTACTTCTTTTTCTGAGCGTTTTTAGCTTCGACACTGCGGGTGGCGTGGGGACAGCGCGCAGACGTTCTTTCGGAATCAGCTCACCTGTCTCGCAGCAGATGCCGTAGGTCTTGTTCTCGATACGGATAAGGGCGTTCTGCAGATGCTGGATGAACTTTTTCTGACGCTGTGCGAGCTGGCCGGCTTCCTCTTTTGAAAGAGTGCTTGCTCCCTCTTCGAGAATTTTGAAAGTCGGCGATGTGTCGGCGGTGTCGTTACCGTCGGTGTTGTTGATAAGGCCACGGAGAGAGTCGTACTCCTTTTGGGCTTTATCAAGTTTCTGGAGGATAAGCTCCTTGAATTCCTGGAGTTCCTCGTCGGAATAGCGGGTCTTGTCGCTCATGGTGATAGTTTCTATTTAGGTTTTGTGTTCAAGATGTAGCAAGTGAGACTCGGACTTTGGCTGTAATATCGTCCATGTTCAGTTCCTCTACGCCCTCGTCGCCGTCGGCTATCGGTGCGATTTCAAGTGAAGTCGCGAGTACCTGACGCGAGATGTAGTCGGCGAAGTCACGGATTGCATCGTCGGTCGCATCGGCAGGAGCGAAAGTGAGCGAGATGCGGTCGGTGATGTCATAGTCACGCGACTTGCGTATATTCTGAATACGGTTTACGATATCGCGGGCGATGCCTTCGCGTCGCAGTTCGGGAGTGACTGTCACGTCGAGGGCTATGGTGAGGTTGCCTTCGTTGGCCACGAGCCATCCGGGATATCCTCGGAGATGATTTCGACATCGGCAATATCGAGGTCTGCGGGTGTGCCGTTGAGGTCGAAGGTCAGCTTACCGTCACGTTCGAGAGTGGCTATGGCCTTGGCATCAAGGTTCTTGATGATTTCGGCTGCGGCCTTCATCTGTTTTCCAAACTTCGGGCCGAGTTTCTTGAAGTCGGGTTTGACACTCTTCACGAGAATGCCTTCGTCGTTGCCTACGATTTTAAGGTCCTTGACATTGATTTCGCTCTTGACGAGTTCCATGATGGCTTCGAGTGCTTTGCGACGGCTTTCATCGGCCACAGGAACCATGATGGTCTGCAGTGGCTGGCGCACTTTGAGATTGACTTTGCGGCGGAGTGCGAGTGCCATTGAGGTAATGTCCTGAGCGAGTTTCTGGCGCGCTTCAAGCTCGTTGTCGATGAGAGTGTCGTCGGCCACGGGGAAGCGGTCGAGGTGGACTGACTCTGTCGAGCCGGTGAGGTCGCGGTAGAGACGGTCGGCATAGAAGGGGGCGAAGGGGGCCATAAGGAGAGCTACGGTTTTCAGACAGGTGTAGAGTGTCTGGTAGGCCGCAAGCTTGTCGGTGGTCATTTCGCCGCCCCAGAAGCGTTTGCGGTTGAGGCGTACATACCAGTTCGAGAGATTGTCACCGACGAAATCACCGATGGCACGGGCTGCGCGTGTCGGCTCGTAGTCATCAAGCGCTTCAGAAACTTCCTTGACGAGCGAGTTGAGAAGCGAGAGAATCCAGCGGTCGATTTCGGGACGTTCGCTCACAGTCACTTGGGGCGCTTCAGGATCGAAGCTGTCGACGTTGGCATAGAGAGCGAAGAAGCTGTATGTATTATATAAGGTAGAGAAAAGTTTGCGTGAGGTTTCGAGCACGCCCTTTTCGTCATATTTAAGATTCTCCCAAGGAGATGAGTTTGAAATCATGTACCAGCGTACAGGATCTGCGCCATACTGGCTGATCTGGCCGAAGGGATCGACGGCGTTGCCGAGACGCTTTGACATCTTGTTGCCATATTTGTCGAGGACAAGCCCGTTGGATATGACGGTCTTATAAGATATTGAGTCAAATACCATTCCGGCGATTGCATGGAGGGTGAAGAACCACCCGCGTGTCTGGTCCACGCCTTCTGCTATGAAATCGGCGGATATACTTCGCGGTTGTCAAACGCTTCCTTGTTTTCAAACGGGTAGTGGATCTGTGCGTAGGGCATAGAGCCGGAATCAAACCACACATCGATGAGGTCTTTTTCGCGGCGCATCGGTTTGCCTGAAGGCGACACAAGGATTATATCGTCGACATAAGGACGGTGGAGATCGATTTTCTCGTAGTTTTCCTTGTCGAACTTGCCGGGTTCGAAGCCGGCTTTGCGATATGGGTTCTCAGTCATGACTCCGGCTTCGACCGCACGCTCTATTTCATTGAAGAGCTGTTCGACAGACGAGATGCAGAGTTCTTCTTTAGCATCTTCCGTGCGCCATATCGGAAGCGGTGTGCCCCAATAGCGGCTGCGCGAGAGATTCCAGTCCTGAAGGTTTTCAAGCCATTTGCCGAAACGTCCGCTTCCGGTAGAGGCGGGTTTCCACTTGATGCCTTCGTTGAGTTCCATAAGGCGTTCGCGCACGGCTGTGGTCTTAATGAACCAAGAGTCGAGCGGATAGTAAAGCACGGGCTTGTCAGTACGCCAGCAGTGGGGATAATTGTGGGTATGCTTTTCGATTTTAAACACCTTGTCGGTGGCCTTCAGCTCCATGCAGATTTTCACATCGAGAGTCTCGGTCTCTGCTGTGGCTTCTGGATCGTAGGCGTTCTTGACATATTGTCCCTGCCAAGGGGTATAGGCTTCTACGTCGACCATTTCCTCGACAAATTTCGGGTCGAGGTCAGATAGAAGGTAGAAACGGCCTGTCAGGTCGACCATCGGGCGGATGTTGCCGTCACGGTCGATGAGGTGGAGCGGGGGAATGTTGTTCTGACGAGACACACGGAGGTCGTCAGCACCGAATGTACCGGCGATGTGTACGATACCCGTACCGTCTTCTGTAGTCACATAGTCGCCCGGGATTACGCGGAACGCGCCCTCTCCGGGATTGACCCACGGGAGCAGCTGTTCGTAGTCGATGCCTACGAGATCGAGGCCTTTCACCTGTGCGGCTACTTCATATGGAATCAGTTTGTCGCCTTTCGAATAGCTGTCGAGAGGCAGGTCTTTGGCCTTTGGATTGAAGAGCGAGCCCATGAGAGCATCGGCGGCGACAACCGTGATGGGTTTGCCTGAATATGGATTGTAGGTACGGACGATGTTATAGGTAATTTCCGGGCCTACGGCAAGAGCTGTGTTTGAAGGGAGTGTCCACGGTGTAGTGGTCCATGCGAGGAAATAGGGTGTACCCCATTTGAACAGAAGTTCGCGGTAGGGAGCGAGCGAGGGATTGTCGTTGTCGAGCACACGGAACTGTGCGACACATGTAGTGTCCTTCACGTCTCGGTAACATCCCGGCTGGTTAAGTTCGTGGGAGCTGAGACCCGTACCTGCTGCCGGAGAATAAGGCTGGATGGTGTAACCCTTGTAGAGATAGCCTTTTTCATAGAGCTGGCCGAGCAGCCACCATACAGTCTCGATATATCGGTTGTCGTATGTGATGTAGGCGTTTGGCATGTCGACCCAGTAGCCCATGCGACGGGTGAGGTCTTCCCATTCGCCTGTATATTTCATCACTTCGCGACGGCATGCGGCGTTATATTCGTCAACCGAGATTTTCTTGCCGATGTCTTCCTTGGTGATACCAAGATTTTTTTCGACGCCAAGCTCGACGGGGAGACCGTGGGTGTCCCATCCGGCTTTGCGCTTCACCTGAAAACCCTGCATAGTCTTGTAGCGGCAGAAAATATCCTTGATGGTGCGGGCAAGCACATGGTGTATGCCCGGTTTGCCGTTTGCGGATGGTGGTCCTTCGAAAAACACGAACGAGGGACAGCCTTCACGTTCGGACATCGTGCGGGCAAACACGTTTTCGTTTCCCCACTGTTCAAGGACTGAATCATTGATTTCTGGTAGCTTTAAGCCATTATATTCAGGGAATCTCTTTGACATTTCGAGACGGTATTTATTAATTGTAGGTATGGTTGGCAAAAATTTTTGCAAAAGTAGTAAATATTTCCCGAAAAACCTAACATTACAGTCTACAATAGATTGCAATATGATTAAGCCCGGCTGTCGTTAGTGGCGGCCGGGCATAATCATGATTTTAGTACGTGTAGGTCAGTGTGGTATCACCACTTGTTATAGTGGATGTTTTCAGGCTTATATTTGTCTTTGGGCTCTTGTGGACCTGTGGGATATCCGAGCATCACGACGCTGAGCGGAATGATTGAGTCGGGGATGGCAAAGGCCGATCTGACCATATCCACGCGTTCGGAGATAGGATAGCAACCACACCATACCGCGCCAAGTCCTACCGCGTGGGCAGCGAGAAGAATGTTTTCGGTGGCAGCCGAGCAGTCCTGCACCCAATAGTCCTTGCCTTCGCTGGGCAGAGGGTCTGTGACATCGCCGCATACCACAATGGCTGCCTGAGCTTTGGCTGCAGGTCGCCAGTTGCCTTTAGCGAGGCTGTCGAGCAGTTCGCGCTGGTTGACGACAATGAATTTCCACGGCTGTTTGTTGCGGGCTGTTGGCGCGGCCATGCCGGCACGGAGGAGTGTGTCGATGGTTGCTTCAGAGATAGGTGTGGTGGTGTAGTCGCGGACACTCGTGCGGGTCATGATGTTTGCGATTGCTTCATCGGTGCCCGAGGAAGCCTGCTGGCATGTCTTATTGTTGGAGCAAGAGGAGGCAACCGCAATTACTGACAGTGCAGCTGAAGCTGCGAGGATTGAGATTTTTTTCATATTTGATGATATAGCTGAAATTGGTTGGTTTATGCGTTTTTGCAGTCAGGGTTTTTATGGGTGTTCATGAAAGCTGTCGACACGGACTATTACAGGTCGTGTTCCGTCGGGGCATGATAATATGACAGTCGACTGATCGTTGGGCGTGGCGCATTTGAGATGGCTTGTCATTGCCGTGCATATCATTTCCCACAGGCGAGGACAGAATCCGGCAGGGCATCTCTCACCGGCTGAAAATGTGAAGTCGTCACCTGATTTGAACAATCCGCAAGGCCCGGAGTCAGGGTCGTCGAGGAATAGAGCCTGAAGGTCAAGATGGCATTCACGTCGCAACACCGTCACACGGCATCCGTTGCCGGAGGCATCGTCATGGCTGTGTGCTTGTTGTCAGACCTTCCGGCTGCGAAAGCTGAAACGCCGTTCATGCCTAAAGCCCCGACTGCGAGTGATGCTATCTTGCAAAAGTGTCTTCGGTTCATGATTAGTTGTTTTACAAATAGTTCCATTTATTGTCAAGGCATGTCTGGAATGGGTGATCCTGCCATGCACGCCTGTTGATTGTAGTGCAAAGTTAAGTTATTTGGAGGAAACAATGGATATAATTCGCGGATATAATTTGAGTAGGATAATTGAAAATAAAGTTGGAAATAATTTCATAAAACAGAAAAAACACTTAAATTTGCACTCACAAAAACAGCCAAAGGCCGGTTTCGCCATTGATTTGGTTCGGGACACTGGGTATCGTGATGCAATCCTCATGAAGAAGGCTGGAAAAAATACATGCGGCAGTAGCTCAGTTGGTAGAGCATCAGCTTCCCAAGCTGAGGGTCGCGAGTTCGAGCCTCGTTTGCCGCTCATGTTGGAAATCAGATGGTTAGTAAATGCTCTGACTGTCTGGTTTTCTTTTTTGCCGGGAGAAGTTTTGTGTCTAAAAAGTTTTATGAAGATTTGCTGATAAGGGTTGCGAATACATATAGTTTTGTCAATAATCGCCACTTATTCTCCAATGCTGTAACAGCCGGAAATAAATTAGGATAATTTTGAGCGGTCGGAATTTTGTCGGTTCGTGGAAATGTCGTACTTTTGTAATCCGTTATGAAATACGGTTTTGACAACGAGAAATATCTCAAAATTCAGTCCGAACACATTAAGGAGCGTATAGCCCAGTTCGGCAACAAGCTTTATCTCGAACTTGGAGGTAAATTGTTTGATGACCACCATGCGAGCCGTGTGCTTCCGGGTTTTCAGCCTGACAGCAAGCTCCGTATGCTCAGCCAGCTCAGCGATCAGGCAGAGATTGTGATTGTGATCAGCGCGCTTGACATCGAAAAAAACAAGGTGCGCAATGATCTTGGCATCACCTACGACATGGATGTGTTGCGTCTGCGCGAGGAGTTTCAGAAACGCGGTTTCCTTGTCGGGTCGGTAGTTGTTACCCACTACAACGGCCAGAGCAGTGCCGATGCTTTCCGTCAGCGACTCGAACGCCTCGGCATCACCACCTATTATCACTACACCATCGAGGGCTATCCGACCAATGTCGATCTCATTGATTCTGACGACGGTTTCGGACGCAACGACTATGTGGAGACTTCGCGTCCGCTTGTCATCGTCACCGCCCCCGGTCCCGGCAGCGGTAAGATGGCAGTATGTCTCAGTCAGCTTTACAATGAGCACAAGCGTGGCATAGAGGCCGGTTATGCGAAGTTTGAAACCTTCCCGGTGTGGAGTCTCCCGCTCAAGCACCCTGTGAACATTGCCTATGAGGCTGCTACGGCCGACCTCAATGATGTCAATATGATAGATCCATTCCATCTTGAGGCGTATGGCAAGACTGCTATCAACTATAACCGTGACATTGAGATATTCCCTGTCCTTAATGCTCTTTTCGAGGGCATCTATGGCGAAAATCCCTACAAGTCGCCTACTGATATGGGTGTCAATATGGTAGGATTCTGTATCAATGACGATGAGGTCTGCTGCCGTGCTTCGAAAGATGAGATTATCCGTCGCTACTACACTGCGCTCAATCGTTTCGCACAGGGGGACGACAATGAAGGTGAGGTCAACAAGATCGCCCTTCTTTTCAAGCAGGCCAAGATTGACACCTCTTATCGCCGCCCGACGGTTGTTGCCCGCGAAAGAGCCGAGCGTAGCGGTGTGCCGTGTTCGGCCATCGAACTTGCCGACGGAACTATCATCACGGCTGAGACAAGCTCTCTGCTCGGACCAAGTGCGGCTCTCATACTTAATGCCGTGAAATATCTCGCCGGCATAGACCATTCGGTCAAACTTATTCCGCAGGCAATGATCGAACCGATACAGAATACGAAAATCAACTATCTGCGCAGCCGCAATCCGCGTCTCCACACCGACGAGGTGCTCGTGGCTCTCTCTGTGTTGAGCACCGATGACGAGAATTGCCGTCGCGCGCTTGAAAAACTCCCTGAACTCAACGGTTGTCAGGTACACTCTACTGTGATGCTTGGCGAGGTCGACCATAAGATATTCAAAAAACTCGGCGTAGGTCTTACCTGCGATCCGGCAAAGAAGAAAAAGTAAGCTCCCTCCGGGAAACTTAGGTGTAAAAACAAGTAGATACATATAAATCCGGCAATCTCCCATTCGGGTGATTGCCGGATTTATATCTTTACATGGATTTCAGTGCAGTCAGTCTATGCGGTGGAGGATGTCGGTCAGGGTTTCGCCAAGGCCGATTGTGTAGCCCTGAGAGACGAAAACGACGCGGTTGAATGTGTCGGCCACGATGAAAATCGGGCGTTCTGATGTCGTAAGGTTCAGATTGGTAGTGATTTCATTGAGATTTGTCGAATTGATGTCTGTGCCGAACACCACGTTTGCCGGAAGTGACGGAAAACGGCCTCGGTCAAACCTTCGTGCCTCATTTTCGTCAGCGAACAGGAGTATCATTTTATTGCCGCGTTTCTCGAATTCGGCTGCTGTTGCAGATATGTCGTTTAGATTATGGGCTGTCGGCTCATGATTCGGCTGGATGAGTCCGACGATATAGTAGCCTCGTCCTGTCGTAGAAAGCAGGCTCTTGTCAGTGCCGGTTTCGAGATCGTGATACATGTTTTCGGAATTGAATGAGCCTATTACCTGAATTTCTGTGCTGTCCTGTCGGATTTTAAGGGGGCGTTCAGTAGTCGTTCCGGCTGTTATGTTGAAGAAATCTGCCCTCGCGAGCACGCCACCGTCGGCCATACGCTGGCCGGTGATGAGGACGTAGCGCCCCTCGTCAAGTTCCGGGCCGCGTCCGGTTATCGATTTGTACGTGTCGCTTTCTTCATATTCGAGCAGTCTTGGCAGTCCGTTTTCAATTTTTGACAATGTGAACTGTGAGTAATATTTCGGGTCGACGGTTCTGCCGAGGGGGCGAATGAGAGATTAAGCCGACCTTTTGGCGATGACGGAGAGAGTGTTTCGTCAGTGAACTTCACATCGTTCCAGTTGCCGTTTTCGTCGGCGTATTGCGTCTTCCCCGTCACCGGATCAATGCGCGAGGCGATACCCATGCTACGGGCTGAGGCAACAAAAAATATGCCGAGTGAACGGCTGTCGGCCATACGGAGGTTCCAGACTGCCTCAGGCGACATCGGTATGCCGGGTTGATTCCAGACTGTATCGGCAGCAATGTTGTCGCGACACCAACTGACCCATTCTTTAGGGTTGGAACGGTAGCGCTGGGCATCTTCCTGCGGGATTTTTGAGCGGAAAAATGCCTTGTAGGCTGTCAGAGGCTCGTTCTCGATTCGTGGGTTCATTATGTATCGGTCAAAAAGAGGACTCTCAGTTTCCGGGGTCGCAAGATGGTCGGTGAGTACTTCGGCCGATATGTCACGGCGGTCTTTTTCTGAAACGGCGAGAAGCAGACGGAGGGCTTTGTCGCGTTGATCTGCCGGAATGCCGGTTAGAAATTTACTTATGCCTGAGTGGTTGCCGCGTGATTGGATAAGAACTTCTTTGGTCTTGCCTTCGTCTGTTCCGAGACTTTTGGCCAGAGCTGACGCGCTTTCCGGGGTTGCAAAGGTGACTACATAGGCCATTCGGATAGAGTCTTCGCGTGCTGTGAGTAGGTCGTTGAGTCTGCGTTGTTCAGGAGTCGGAGAGGTGAGTGAGGCCGATGCGGCCGGCGGAGTGATGTCAAACTCAAGAGTGCCGGTCCAGTCGGAAGCCTTGTCAAGTATTATCTCCTGCACATTTGTGTCTGAACCTCCGGCTTTGACTATGCCGAAGTTTTTGCCGTCGGAAGCCCATATTATGAAGTCGCCTATGCCGCCTTTGAGACTTGCGTGCCCGTTGAGGCCGGATTTCTTGACTGCTACGGGATAGAATTCGGCATAATTATAAAGCGAGAAATTGACAGTCGCGTTTTCTACAGGATTTCCATTGATGTCTTTTACTACAACTTCGACTGTGCGTGTGGGGGCATAGTTTTCAGTTACATTTATGATTGTGGTGGTCGGTTTGCGTTCGAGCACTTCCTCCGGGCCGTCATAGCGTCCGAAAACTTTGGTATTCATCAACATACCGCGTGATGCAGGAGAGTTGAACCACGCGAGATTTAATATCGGTTCAGGTTCGCAAGCTCCTATAAAATACCATTTTCCGTTGGCCCAAGCCTCTACCCAAGCGTGGTTGTCGTCGGTGTGCGCCCATCGCGGAGTGTAGACCTGACGTGCCGGGATGCCTACCGCACGCAGGGCTGCTACAGTAAAAGTAGATTCCTCTCCACAGCGGCCTATGGCCTGACTGACTGTGCTCAGCGGGCTGCTTGTGCGTGCGTCTGACGGCTGGTAAGTAGCTTTTTCATGACACCAGTGGTTCACTTCGAGAATTGCGTCCTCCATACTCATACCCTTTACGCGGTCTTTCAGCTCTTTGTAGAAAACGGGACGCGACAGGTCAAGACTCTCATTGTTGACACGCACCGGCAACACGAAGTGGCGGAATTCGCGGTGGGGGACGGTCTTTCCCCACGGCATTTCCTCGGCAGCTCGCAGTGACGAGCGGACATTGGCAAGAAAAAACTCCGGCGCGTAGCCGTTGCGGTCGGCAAGAGGCATGTAGGCGTAAAGGAATTTTATCGCATCCCTTTCTTCAGGCGTGAGTCCTGTCTGAGCGTTGAGCCAGGCGGTTGCGAGACTGTCACCTGTATAGGCTTCCTTGGTTTTGAAATCTGTCTCAGTTACGGTGTCATGCCCAATAGCGGTGCCGTTTGCCGCTATTGGGAGGCAAACGGCAGTGGCTGAAAATATTATGCTGAAAAGTTTGTTGTGATTCATGATGTGTTATGATGGCGGTGGTCATTATGGTTCTCTTTTCATTGCTGCGCTCAGCCGGAAATGGCAGATATTATAGCCGCTACGGTAGCGGCATCGGTCATTGTGCGGATATATTCGTCTTTATCAGGTATGCCCATGCAGACTGATTGCCGACGGAATGTCATGGCGCTGGCTACTGATGTTTTCGCCGAGGCATGAAGTTCGTTTAACCCGGTTGACGAGAGGATTTCGCGTGCGTTATCTGGTGTGACACCGCCTCCGGCCAGCAGGGTTATGCGTCCGGCAGCCTGGCGGTTGAGCCGTCGGAGTGTTTCGGCTCCTTCCATAGCCGACCGGGCAAGCCCGGAGGTGAGTATGCGGTCACATCCGAGGCTGATAATGTCTTCAAGGGCTTTCTGAGGATTTCGGCAGAGATCAAACGCACGATGGAAAGTGACTGAGCAATCTCCGGCAGTTTCGATAAGCCGTCGGCATGTTGTCATGTCTATATCGCCGTCTGATGTCAATGCTCCGATTACCACCCCGTCAACTCCTGAGCTGACGGCGCAACGGATATCGGTTTCCATCAGGCGTATTTCGTCTTCGCTGTATAGAAAATCTCCTCCGCGCGGACGGATGAGTATATGAACGGCCGGGATGCCTGAGCTGACGGCCTCACGTATGAGTCCGGCTGAGGGTGTCACTCCTCCTTCCGACAATGCGCTGCACAGCTCTATGCGGTGTGCGCCACCTGTTTTTGCAGCATATATGCTTTGTATGTCCCCGCAGCAGACTTCAAGAATCGGTTTTGGGTGTTGAAATTCGGTTGTCATGATGGCCGGACTATTTGACGGGCTGGTTGATTTCGAGTTCTATGATATGGTCTATGCAGTCGGGGATGGCATCGAGATGTAGTGTCACACCGTTGTCATTTTTTGAAAACCTGACTTTTGATCCGTCGGCGAGGACTGTCGCTTTTCTGATATTCAGCTTTGCCGGAAGAAATATGTCGGTTGACTTCGGTGTCAGCAGGTGGACGAACAGGCGTGAGCCTTTTCGTGTGCAGGTGCCCCATTCCTGCGCCGGAAACGGGCCTGCTGACGTTCCATAGATGGTCTCGCCGTTTTCGCGCATCCATTTACCCATTTCTTTCAGACGTTCGAGTGCGGCAGCCGGAAGTTCGCCGTTTGGTTGCGGGCCGATGTTCAGGAGCAGATTCGCGCCCATGCCTGCTGTCTTTACGAGATAGTGGATGAGCGTGCGCGTATCTTTATAATCCGTGTCTTCTATTTTGTAGCCCCACATGCCGTTCATCGTGTTGCAGGTTTCGAGAGGCAGACGGCTGATGGCCTGTCCTGAAAGTCCGGCGGTGTTTTCGCCCGGCAGATCGCGTTCGAAAATCTGTAGGTCTTCACCTTCAAACGGCGTCTGATGGTGGTTGTTGCCTATCATACATGCCGGCTGGAGTTCGTGGATCATCCGGTATTGTTCCGGCAGTTCCCAGTCGAAAGGTGTCTTGTCCTCGTCATGGTCCCACCATCCGTCGAACCACACAGCACGTATCGGACCGTAGTTGGTCAGGAGTTCGCGGAGCTGGCGGTTCATGAACGCATAGTAATGAGGCCAGTCGGCTTTGAGCGAATCTTTGCCTGTTGTCCTTCCGGTGCGTCCCCACGGATAGTCGTCGCGTGTCCAGTCGATATGTGAATAATATAGGTGTAGTTTTACGTTCTGCCTCCGGCATTCGTCGGACAGCTCTTTTAGCACATCGCGCTTGAATGGTGTCGCGTCTACTATATTATAGTCCGATTCGGCAGTGTGAAACATTGAAAAGCCGTCGTGGTGCCGGGTTGTAAAACATATGTAGCGTGCTCCGGAATCCTTGATGGCCGAAACCCATGCTGACGCATCGAAGTCGGCAGGATAGAAACCCTTGGCCGCTTTGGCATACTCATCGGCTTTCGGTCCGTAGTTAAGATACCATTCGCCACGGGCGAACATACTGTAAATACCCCAGTGAATAAAAATGCCGAAACGGTCGGTCTCGAATTCCTTCTGTGAATTTATAACTTCAGGCGAAGGAGTGTAGTGGCTGTCGGTCGTGGCGGCAGTCATGATTATCGGGCTTAGCGCCGACAGCAGACATGAGATTATTTTGATTTTTAGATTCATGGCCTTGGTTTAAGTTTGTGATGTAATCAGGTCGACGGGTAAATTTACGCATAATTTTTGAAATTTACAGCTTATTGGCAAGCGAATATGGCAAAACAATGGATTTTTGACAGTAAAAAGGCGGTACTTATTGTAAAATTCAAATTAAAAGAGGTCGAAAGTTGTAAGTATGATATTATTTCTTTAACTTTGTAATCTAAATTCTTACATCTAATCCAACTACTTATGTTTCATAGATTTAATGCCATTGTTTCCTGTGCAGCGATTTCATTGAGCGCATTTGCCCAAGGTGGTGGACTTACTGACATGTCAGAAAGCAAGCATGCAGTTATGGTAAATACACCTATCGGTTCTGTAAAATGGACCGGCGGATTCTGGGGTGAGCGTTTCGATGTCTATAGCGGGACATCCCTGCAAAGCATGTGGGAGACATGGGCCAATCCTGATGTTTCACACGGTTTCCGTAATTTCGAAATAGCAGCCGGCACATGCGAAGGTGAGCACTGGGGCCCTCCTTTCCATGACGGTGACATGTATAAGTGGCTTGAGGCTGTGGCTGCTGTCTATGCGGTCAACAAAGACCCCAAGCTCGATGCTCTGATGGATAAGTTTATCAAGCAGGTTGTCAAAGCACAGCGTGCCGACGGATATATCCATACGCCTGTCATCATCGACGAGCGCAACCGTGGGGTGGATACCCATGCCCATCACAAGGAACAGACCGTCATCGGCACTAAGGTCGGAAGCGCGGACGAGAAGGGGGCGTTTGCAAACCGTCTGAATTTCGAGACCTATAATCTCGGCCACCTCATGATGGCCGGTATCATCCACAAGAGAGCCACCGGGAAGACGACTCTGTTTGATGCTGCCGTAAAGGCCACAGACTTCCTGTGTAATTTCTATGAGACAGCTTCTGCCGAGCTTGCACGCAATGCAATCTGTCCGTCACACTATATGGGTGTGGTGGAAATGTATCGAGAAACAGGCAATCCGCGTTATCTCGACCTTGCAAACAATCTCATCAACATCCGCGGTCTCGTGGAGAACGGAACTGACGACAATCAGGACCGCATACCTTTCCGCGACCAGTATAATGCGATGGGACATGCTGTCCGCGCCAACTATCTGTATGCCGGTGTGGCCGACCTCTATGCAGAGACAGGCGAAGAGCAGCTGATGAAAAATCTCACAAGCATCTGGAACGACATCGTTAACCGCAAAATGTATGTCACCGGCGCATGTGGCGCTCTCTACGACGGCACTTCCCCCGACGGCACATGCTATGAGCCTGACAGCATCCAGAAGGTTCATCAGAGCTATGGCCGTCCCTATCAGCTCCCCAACAGCACCGCTCACAACGAAACATGTGCCAATATCGGCAATATGCTTTTCAACTGGAGAATGCTCGAAGCCACCGGCGATGCCAAGTATGCCGACATAGTGGAGACAGCTCTCTACAACAGTGTGCTCAGTGGTGTCAGTCTTGACGGCAAACGTTACTTCTACACCAATCCGCTCCGTATGAGCGATGATTTGCCATATACTCTCCGTTGGCCGAAGACACGCGAGGAATATATCAGTTGTTTCTGCTGCCCGCCAAACACTCTCCGTACAATCTGCGAGGCTCAGAACTATGCCTATACTGTAAATGACAGCACTCTCTGGTTCAATCTTTACGGTGACAGCGAACTCCGCACGTCGCTCGGCAAGAAGCGTCCCCTTGTGGTGACACAGCACACCGGCTATCCCTACGACGGAAAGGTGGTCATAAATCTTGTCGAAGTTCCCAAGAAACAGAAACTCGCTCTCAAACTCCGCGTTCCTTCATGGTGCGATAATGCGACAGTGGCTGTAAATGGGGTTAAGGAAGATGTGAAAGTAACCCCCGACAGCTATATCACTCTCGACCGCACTTGGAAGCCGGGCGATGAGGTGACATTCGACATGGAAATGAAGACCAAGCTTCTTGAATCGAATCCTCTTGTCGAGGAAACCCGTAATCATACAGCCGTCAAGCGCGGTCCGCTCGTATATTGCCTCGAAGGTATCGACATTGAAGGTGGCAACGCTCTTGACGATATACTCATTCCGGCCGATGCCAAATTCACAACCAAGGATATCACCATCGACGGCAGCCACATGACTGCCCTTGAGACTGAAGCACGTCTTGTCGACGGCGGAGACTGGACCGGCAAGCTCTATCGTGAGGTCGGAAGCGCAGACGAGAAAGTCAAAGTGACACTCATCCCGTATTTCGCATGGGGTAACCGCGACAAGTCTGAAATGAGTGTATGGCTTCCTCTCGCACGCTGATAAAGCGGTCTGAACTTTCATTTTTTCCAATATTTCGAATCAACATCATGAGAAAAAAAATAATGGCAGTGGGGCTTGTCCTCACTGCATTCTCACTTTCAGCGGCCGATGTCTATGTGTCGCCTAACGGTAACGATGCCAACGACGGAAGCAAAAACTCACCGAAGGCGACTTTGACTTCCGCACTGCGTCAGGCTCGCGAAATGCGCCGGCAGGCAGTCGAAGGAGTGGGGTCTGGAATCTCTATTCATATGGCTTCGGGTGTCTACGATGTATATGAGCCGGTGTTCATCCGTCCTGAGGACAGCGGTACTCCGTCGTCGCCGACTGTAATCACCTCCGAGGGCGGCGCATGGCTGAGCGGTGGTGTTAAGATTGATGGCTGGAAGCGTCAAGGCAAACTGCTTGTGGCCGATGTCCCTCAGTTCAACGGCCGTCCGCTCGATTTCCGTCAGCTCTATGTCAACGGAAAGAAGGCCGTGCGGGCCCGCGATGTCGAGGATTTTGAAAAGATGTATCGTATTCTGAACAACGACCCTGCAAACGAAGTGCTCTGGGTGCCTGCTGAAGCGGTAAAGAAAATTGTAAAGTCGCCATACGCGGAAATGGTGCTTCACGAAATGTGGTGTGTAGCCAATCTGCGTATTAAATCAATTGATATCCAAGGCGACAGCGCCGCTGTGAGATTTCACAATCCTGAAAGCCGGATTCAGTTTGAACATCCGTGGCCACGCCCTATGGTGACTACCGACGGACACAATTCAGCTTTCTACCTCACCAATGCCAAAGAACTGCTTGATGTGCCGGGTGAATGGTATCATGACATCGATACACGTAAACTGTATTATTATCCTCTTCCCGGAGAGACGGTGGCTGAAGCCGTTGTCCCTGCAGTGGAGACGCTTATGAATATCGAAGGAACTCTTGACCGCAGAGTGGAAAATGTCAGAATCGAAAATATCGGTTTTGAATACACCACATGGATGCGTCCGTCGCTTAAAGGGCATGTCCCTCTCCAGGCCGGCATGTATATGACCGACGGCTACAAGATAAATCCTAAAATGGAGCGTCCGCAGAACCATAAACTTGACAATCAGGGATGGCTTGGCCGCCCCGAGGCTGCCGTGACGGTAAAGGGAGCGAATGATGTCGATTTCCTAAAATGCCGTTTCGAACATCTCGGTTCTTCAGGTCTTGACTACGAGTGGGGAACCGAAGGAGGACTGATTGAGGGATGCCTGTTCCGCGACATCGCCGGAAATGGAATCGTTGTCGGCAGTTTCAGCCCTGCTTCCCATGAAACCCATTTGCCATACGATCCGGCTGACGGACGTGAGGTATGTGCCGATCTTACGATTGCTAACAATCTCATAACTGATGTGACCAATGAGGATTGGGGCACTCTCGGCATCTGTGCAGGATATGTCAAAGGAATCAACATCGAGCACAATGAAATCAACGATGTGTCATATAGCGGCATCAATCTCGGCTGGGGATGGACGCGCACCGTCAACTGCATGCGCAACAACCGGGTGCATGCTAATCTTATCCACCACTACGCCAAGCACATGTATGACGTGGCAGGTGTATATACCCTTGGTTCTCAGCCTCACAGCTGGGTAACTGAAAACTGTGTGCGTGACATCTATGTCCCCGGCTATGCACATGATCCAAACCATTGGTTCTATCTTTACACTGACGAGGGCTCGTCGTTCATCAACGTCAAGGATAACTGGACTGAGGGAGAAAAGTATCTCCAGAATGCCAACGGCCCGGGTAATGTATGGGAAAACAACGGCCCGAATGTAGACGAATCAATTCGTCAGAACGCCGGCCTGACAAAAGACTTCCTATATCTGAAATCGCTCTGACGCGAATCCTCCTCACCAACGTTTTAACACTTAAATATCATCCATCATCACACAGGTTGCTATAAACCGTAGCACCTTAAATCACATTAAGCATAAATGAAAAAGAGAGTGTCTACCCTCCTTGCCGCAGCGGCTTTCGGCCTTGCCGCTTCGGCTCAGACATGGATATGGTATCCCGGCGATTACGAGATATGGCTTGGAAACCGAATGAACAACAACCGCACCGAACGAGGGGCGTTCTTTCCTCCGTTCTGGAAGACGGACAGCCATTTTGTTACTGTCGAGTTCAGTAAAGATCTCGATTTGTCCGAAGCCGAGGAGATTGTCATCAAGGCAGAAGGAAAATACAACGTGAAACTTGACGGTAAGCTTCAGTTCGGACAGCCATCGACATTCCTTATTCCGGCCGGAAAGCATAAGCTTAATATAAAGGTGTGGAATCAGTCGACTCCTCCCGCAATCTATGTCAAAGGCAAGACGGTCAACTCTGATCCGACATGGAAGGTCACCAACGAGGACAAGGAGTGGATTGACGAGAGCGGTAAGGCAAGCGACACTTCGGCTACGGTCTATGCCTTGGCCGGATACTGGGACTTCGACGACATGAATAATCCGCCGTCGGCCTACAGTCTCAACCTTGAGCCGAAGAACTATGTCGCAGTGGAGCAGAAAACCGCTGATGGAGGCAGACTTTATGATTTCGGAAAGGAAACTTTCGGTCGTATAGTGCTGAAACAGCCTGTCGGTGACGGTGTGGTGAATATATATTATGGTGAAAGCCCCGAAGAAGCTCTTGACCTCGAACATTGCGAAACGCTTGACAAAATCTTGTTTGACGGCGATAAGGTCACAGACCTTGCAACTAACGCTGTCCGTAAGAACGAGGGCGACTACACGCTTGACAACACCAAGGCGTTCCGCTATGTCTATGTAGCTCCTGAAGCCGGAGTGAACTTTGGAGATGCGGCTATGCTTTATGAGTATGCGCCTGTGGAATATCGCGGCAAGTTCAAATGCAGCGATCCCGAACTGAATAAAATCTGGGATGTCGGTGCCTATACTATGCACCTGACTACACGTGAGTTTTTTATCGACGGTATCAAGCGCGACCGTTGGGTATGGAGCGGTGATGCGGTTCAGAGTTACCTCATGAACTACTATCTCTTCTTCGACAGCCCTACGGTGAAGCGCACGACCCGTCTGCTGCGTGGAAAAGACCCAGTTACCGCTCACATCAACACCATCATGGACTATACGCTCTATTGGTTCAACGGTATCTATGACTACTATCTCTATACCGGTGACAAGGAGTTTGTCAAGGAAATCTATCCCAAGATGCAGAGTCTCATGGATTATGTTCTCGGCCGTACCAACAAGGACGGAATGCTTGAGGGCATGACTGGCGACTGGGTATTTGTCGATTGGGCTGATTTTCCTATGAGCAAACAGGGCGCACTTTCATTCGAGCAGGTGTTGTTCTGTAAGAGCCTTGAAACGATGAAACTCTGTGCGGATATTGTCGGTGACTCGGCTGATGCAGTGAAATATGGCCGTCTTGCAAAGGAGCTACGTGACAAACTTCTCCCGACATTCTGGGATGAGGAGCGTCAGGCACTTGTCCATAATGTCGAGAATGGTAAGAAGAGCGAACAGGTCAATAAATTCGCCAACATGTTTGCCATAAACTACGGCTACTTTAACGAGCCGACTACAAAATCGGTGATGGAAAACGTGATGCTCAATCCTGAAGTTCCGGCAATCACCACTCCTTATATGCGTTTCTATGAACTTGAATCGCTCTGTGACCAAGGACTTCAGAAACAGGTGCTCAAGGAAATGAAGGATTATTGGGGAGGAATGCTCCGCGAGGGTGCGACTTCTTTCTGGGAAAAATATAATCCATCTGATTCGGGAACACAGCATCTTGCCATGTACGGACGTCCGTTCGGCAAGAGCCTCTGTCACGCATGGGGTGCAAGTCCGATTTATCTCATAGGCAAATACTATCTCGGTGTCAAGCCGCTCGAACCCGGCTACAAGGAATTTTCAATCACACCGGATCTTGGCGGACTGAAATGGATGGAGGGTACAGTTCCGACTCCTAACGGAGAAATCACTCTCTATGTCAACGACAAGGAAATCAAGGTGAAGGCTACCGAAGGGAAGGGATATATCAACATCAAGTCGAAATCGCAGCCTAAGTCTGATTACGGCACAGTCGAGAAGACGGGCGATAAAAGCTATCGTCTCTATATAGATACAGATAAGGAAATCACAATTAAATATAAGGAAATAGGATGAAGAGATTGCTGAGACATGTATTTGTGGCATTGGTAGCCACTATGGTCTGGAGTTGCGCCGGTCGCGAAAATATAGCCCTGCAATATCCCGATGATGCCTCAAACCGTGTTAAGTTTGCTGCCGAACATCTGACAGGAGTGCTTGAAGGCAAGGGCTACCGTGTCATTGATGTCAGTGAAGCGGCTGAAGGTGACAAAATAATCCGTCTGTCGGAGGCTACTGACAGTGTAGGACCGAAAGAGGGATTCACAATCAGCTCGGCAGACAATATTATTGATGTCAAGGGAAATGACGGGTCAGGCGTGATCTACGGTTGCCGTGAACTCGCCGACCGTCTGGAAATGGACGGCAATCTTGACAATCTGCCTGCTGAATTCACGGATGCCCCCGAAATGGTGCTTCGCGGTGCTTGTGTCGGTGTGCAGAAACCTTACCTGCTTCCCGGGCGCAGTGTCTACGAATATCCCTATACTCCGGAGAATTTTCCGTGGTTCTATGACAAGGAGCTGTGGGTAAAGTATCTTGACATGCTGGTGGCCAACCGCATGAACTCACTATATCTATGGAACGGTCACCCGTTTGCCTCTCTTGTAAAGCTTGAGGACTATCCGTTTGCTGTAGAGGTCGATGACGAGACGTTTAAGAAAAATGAAGAGATGTTCTCATTTCTGACAGCTGAAGCCGACAAGCGCGGTATATTCGTGATTCAGATGTTCTACAACATTTTGCTTTCAAAGCCTTTCGCCGAACACTACGGCATGAAGACTCAGGACCGCAACCGTCCCATCACTCCTCTCGTGAGCGACTATACGCGCAAGAGCGTGGCCGCTTTTATTGAAAAATATCCCAATGTCGGTCTGCTCGTGTGTCTTGGCGAGGCTATGGATACCTACGAGGATGATGTTGAATGGTTTACAAAGACTATTATTCCCGGAGTCAAGGACGGTCTTGCCAAACTCGGCCGTGATGACGAGCCGCCGGTACTTCTCCGTGCCCACGACACAGACTGCAAGGCCGTTATGGATGCTGCGCTTCCGCTCTATAAGAATCTCTACACCATGCACAAGTATAACGGAGAGTCGCTCACCACATACGAGCCTCGCGGACCGTGGACAGAAATCCATCGCGGCCTTAGCTCACTCGGAAGTGTGCATATCAGCAATGTCCATATTCTTGCCAATCTTGAACCGTGGCGCTGGAGTTCGCCCGATTTCACTCAGAAAGCCGTGACTGCCATGCACGATGTACATGGAGCGAACGCACTCCATCTCTATCCTCAGGCATCTTACTGGGACTGGCCTTATTCGGCCGACAGCATAGCAGGAGGCGAGCGTCAGCTTCAGCTCGTGCGCGACAGTACGTGGTATGAAGGCTGGGGACGCTATGCTTGGAACTGCCGTCGTGACCGTGAAGATGAAATCAAGTATTGGAATCACCGTTTTGCCCGCACTTACGGTCTCAGTGACGACAAGGGCGGGGCAATCCGCACTGCATTCGAGGAGTCGGGTGAAATCGCACCAAAACTGCTTCGCCGTTTCGGCATCACGGAGGGTAACCGCCAGACACTTCTGCTCGGAATGTTTATGAGCCAGCTTGTCAATCCTTACAAATACACCATCTATCCCGGTTTCTATGAAAGCTGTGGACCGGAAGGCGAGAAACTGATTGAATTTGTAGAGCGTGAGCACAAGGGTGAGGCTCATGTCGGTGAACTTCCTCTTGACATCACTGCGGAATGTGTCGAACATGGCGACAAGGCTGTCGCTGCCATCGAAACAGTGGGCAAGGTCAAGTCGAACAGCGCCGAATTCGAGCGTCTTGTCAACGATATGAACTGCTACCGCACCTTCGCATACTTCTTTGACCGTAAGGTAAAGGCTGCGCAGCAGGTTCTGAACTATCAGTGGACAAAGGATTTGAAGTATCTTGATGAGGCTGTGCCTCTGCTTGAGGAAAGTCTCGAACACTACAAAAAACTGGTAGGTCTGACAGAAGGAACTTATCTGTATGCCAACAGTATGCAGACGACCATGCGCCGTATTCCTATTGCCGGAGACGATGGAAAGAACAAGACTTGGGGCGAGCTGCTTGTCCACTATCAGGCTGAGCTTGAGAATTTCAAGAATAACATAGCCATGCTTAAAGACAAGGCCGCCGGCAAGATTTCAACAGAAGATGTTGCCATAAAATCACTGAATAATGCTGCTGTCAAGTTTAAGGGTCAGTGGAACCGCACACGCCTCGATGAAGGTGCGGTGCTGCTCGCAAACATGCCTGAAGCAAAGATTGTCGGGCTTGCTCCTGAGCTAAAGGGTCTGACAGCCTTCACCGTCAACGGAGACGTGCAGCGCAAGGAAGGAACTACTATTGATTTCGAGTGTGCAGAGCCGGTGAAACTTCTCGTTGCATATTTCAAGGATGACCAGAAAAAGTATGCCAAGGCTCCAAAACTTGAAACCGACGCAACTGCAAACGAATATGGTCAGGCAGAACCTGTGCTTACCAATGCCATCCATCTCGACAAGATGCCTTTGGCCAATGTGCATGCCTATAATTTCGAGGCCGGCAGCCATTCGCTGAATCTTCCGAAGGGCTATGCGCTTGTTCTCGGTATGACATCCGACAAAATCAGTCCGAGAAATGTCGCTCTCGCAGGCGCTGACGAGGCTATGGACTGGCTGTTCTATTAACATTAATAATACGGATAATTGAAACTCAATCCCCATACATGAAACGACTGTTTTTAATAATCACCGCAGCCATCGCTTGCTGGTCGGGCATAAGCGCTCAGCGCCATGTCAGTCAGGAGCGTATGGCCGACGTGTATCGCGAGGCACGCACTCCATATAAGTACGGACTTGTCGTAGCTCCGACCGACAATAATCATAAAATCGACTGTCCGACAGTGTTCCGCGAAGGAGAGAAGTGGTACATGACGTATGTTGTTTACAACGGACGTAGCGGACAGGACGGTCGTGGATATGAAACATGGATTGCCGAGAGCGATAATTTGCTCGAATGGAAGACACTCGGACGCATTCTGGCCTATTCAGACACAGGCTGGGACCGCAATCAGCGTGGTGGCTTCCCCGGTCTGATAGACATGGAGTGGGGTGGCAGCTACAATATCAACCGTTACAAAGGAAAATGCTGGATGACCTACATCGGAGGCGAGGGGACGGGCTATGAAGCCGTCAATGCTCCGCTTGCTGTAGGTCTGGCATGGACCAAGGGAAGTCCGGCCACTGCTCATGAATGGAATACGCTCGACCGTCCGATTCTATCGATAAACGATAAGGACGTGCAGTGGTGGGAAGCTCTTACTGAATATAAAAGCACGGTCTATGAAGATCCGCACAAGACACTCGGTTCGCGTTTCATCATGTATTACAATGCCGGAGGTGTCAATCCCGAAACCGGCATGAAGGGTGAGCGTATCGGAATAGCTTTGTCTGACAACATGACAAAATGGCGTCGTTATGCCGGGAATCCTGTGTTCACACACGAGGCGCAAGGCACAATCACAGGCGACGCACAGATTGTCAAGATGGGCGACGTCTATGTGATGTTCTATTTCTCCGCTTTCAACCCGTCGCGTCCCTATAAGGCTTTCAATACTTTCGCATGCAGCTATGATCTTGTTACATGGGATGACTGGGAAGGGGATGATCTGATTTATCCGACCAAGCAGTTCGACGAACTGTTTGCCCACAAGAGCTACCTTGTGAAGCATGACGGAGTGGTGTATCATTTCTATTGTGCTGTCAACAATGCGGATCAGCGTGGCATCGCAGTGGCTACAAGCAAACCGATGGGTCGCTCGGCAGTCCGTTTCCCCGAACGTCCGGCCACCGGCCGTCGCGGTCACATCAGTCTCAACAAGGGCTGGACAACATGGCTCAACGATGACAAGGATTCTGCAAAGACAGTCGATGTGCCCCACAACTGGGATGATTACTATGGCTATCGCCAGCTGACCCACGGCAATCTCCACGGCAATGCAGGTTATGTCAAGGTGTTCGACATGGCCGGGCGTGTCGACGGCAAGCGCTACTTCATCAACTTTGAGGGAGTGGGGACTTATGCCGGTATAAAACTCAACGGTCATGATTTCGGCCGCCATCCTTCGGGACGCACATCGCTTACGTTTGATGTGACCGACTATCTGAATTTTGACGGCAAGAACACACTCGAAGTCATAGCGGAGCATCCCGAGATGATTGCCGACATGCCTTGGGTATGTGGCGGTTGCTCGTCTGAGTGGGGTTTCAGCGAGGGCTCGCAGCCTCTCGGCATTTTCCGACCCGTAGAGGTTGAGATTACCGACGAAGTGCGTGTCGAACCTTTCGGTGTCCACATCTGGAACAATGCCGCGTGTGACTCGGTGTTTATCGAGACCGAATTGAAAAACTATGGCTCGAAGTCGGCCGAATTTGATTTCATAAGCAAATTCAGCAATGCTGATGGCCGTCAGATATTCCGTCTTACCGACAAAATGACACTTGCCCCGGGTGAAAGCAAAGTCGTGAAACAGGCTTCAGCCATTGAGAATCCGAGTCTTTGGAGTCCCGACAGCCCGTATCTCTATAAACTCGCCACAATGGTCAAGCGCAACGGCAAGACAACCGAAGAGGTGACCACTCCCTACGGTATCCTCAGTTTCTCGTGGCCTGTCAAGCGAAATGACGGCGACGGGCGCTTCTTTATCAACGGCAAGCCTGTATTTATCAACGGAGTCTGTGAATATGAGCACCAGTTTGGCGCTTCGCATGCCTTCTCCGACGAACAGATTGAGGCGCGTGTCAAGCAGATCAAGAATGCCGGCTTCAACTCTGTGCGCGATGCACATCAGCCTCACAATCTTCGCTATCAGGAGTATTGGGACAAGGAAGGCATACTCTTCTGGCCTCAGTTCTCAGCACATATATGGTATGACACCCCGGAATTCCGTGAGAATTTCAAAAAGTTGCTTCGCCAATGGGTCAAGGAACGCAGAAACTCACCTTCGGTAGTGATGTGGGGGCTGCAGAATGAAAGCACTCTTCCGCGCGATTTCGCACAGGAGTGTGCCGACATTATACGCGAAATGGATCCGATGGCACGCGACATGCGTGTGATTACCACCTGCAACGGCGGTGAGGGTACGGACTGGAATGTGATTCAGAATTGGAGCGGTACGTATGGCGGCGATGTCTTCAAGTATAACGAGGAACTTGCGCGTCCGAACCAGCTTCTCAATGGCGAGTATGGTGCATGGCGTACTCTTGGCTTCCACACCGAACCGGGTGCGTTTGAGCCTAACGGTCCGTGGAGCGAGGAGCGTATGACACAGCTTATGGAGACTAAAATCCGTCTGGCCGAACAGGCGCGCGACAGTGTCAGCGGTCACTATCAGTGGATTTTCAGCAGTCATGACAATCCCGGTCGCCGTCAGCCGGACGAAGCATACAGGAAGATTGACAAGGTTGGTCCGTTTAACTACAAGGGACTCGTCAGCCCGTGGGAAGAACCGTCCGACGTATATTATATGTATAAGGCAAACTATGTGGATGCGGCGACTGATCCGTTTGTCTACATTGCGTCACATACTTGGCCCGACCGTTTCAAATCGCCCCGCAAGGCGACTATCGATGTCTACAGCAACTGTGATTCAGTCCTGTTGTATAACGATGCGCTCGACGCTAATTATCTCGGGGCTCGCTCAAAGGGTGGCATCGGCACTCATCACCGTTGGGAAAATGTAGATGTGCGTTGCAACGTGCTCCGCGCAGTAGGTTATCACAATGGTGAAAAAGTGGCTGAGGATGTGATTGTACTTGATAATCTTGAGGTCGCTCCCGGTTTCGCGTCGCTCCGTTCGCCCGGTTCGACAGCATTGAAAGGTGCGGAAGGATATAATTATGTATATCGCATCAACTGCGGCGGAGACGGGTATACTGACGAATTCGGTCAGAACTGGCTTGCCGACGATACGACTTATTCACGTTCGTGGGCGCAGGATTTCAAGGGCTTGTCTCCCTATCTTGCAAGCCAGCGTGTCACCTACGACCACATTGCCGGAACAAACGACTGGGAGCTTTTGCAAAGCTTCCGTTTCGGCCGCCACAAACTATCGTACAAACTGCCGTTGCCTGACGGCCACTATCGAGTGGAACTCTATTTCATCGAACCTTGGCACGGGACAGGCGGTGGAGAAGGCACTGACTGCGAGGGCCTCCGTATCTTCGACGTTGCTGTCAATGACTCAACCGTGATTGACGATCTCGACATCTGGGCCGAGGCCGGTCATGACAGGCTGCTGAAAAAGGTGGTTGACTGCAATGTGAAAGGCGGAAAACTGACAATCGATTTCCCGGAGGTCAAGGCAGGTCAGGCTGTCTTGTCGGCTATTGCAGTTGCGACGCTTGACCAGACAGTCAACGTCCCGGTCACTCTTCAGGCTTCAGACTGGAGCTGGAAGGCTGCCGACAAGGATGTGATTGAGAAAATGCCGGCCGAGATGCTTCCAAAAGATGAAAATGCCCGTGCTGCTGTGACATACGAGGCCGAGGATGCAAAGTGTGAAGGCAAATATCAGGTCAAGGAATTTAAGAAGCAGAACGGTGTGTTCTTCTCGGGCAAAGGCAGCATTGAATGGACTATCTCGACAGGTCTCGCGCAGGTCTATGCGCTTCGATTCAAGTTCATGAACACCAACAAGCAGCCTGTGGCCGTCAACCTCAAGCTTATTGCTCCCAACGGTGCTGTGCTGAAGGATGACACCATAAATCTTCCCGATACACCGGAAAAATGGCGTATGCTGAGCACCACTACCGGCGGATATATCAATGCCGGAACATATAAAGTGATAGTTTCCGCCCCTAATCTCAGCGGAGTGGCTTTCGATTCATTGGAAATACAGTAAGACAAAAAAGAATGCAGATAAAACTGACAGGCGCTCTCCTTCTGATGGCATCGGCCACAGCAATGGCCGACACCCGTCCGGCTCATGACTGGGAGAACCACCACATATTGCAGATCAACCGCGAACCTGCCCGTGCGGCGTTCATTCCCTACGGCGACACCAAGGGAGACAGAGCCATGACGCTTAATGGCGAATGGCGTTTCCATTGGTCGCCTACGCCTGAGGGCAGGGTAGACGGTTTTGAAAAGACCGGCTTCGACGACTCGTCGTGGAAGCAGCTTGCTGTCCCCGCCGTCTGGGAGGTCAACGGTTATGGTACGCCTATATATGCCTCCGCCGGATATACGTTCAAAATCAATCCTCCTTTCGTGACGGACACTCCTAAGGAGAACTATACGGCATATGTCGAACGCAATCCTACAGGTCAATACCGCCGCACGTTTGAAGTTCCGGCAACATGGCTGAAAGACGGGCAGACGTTCCTGCGCTTCGACGGCGCGATGAGCGCGTTCTATGTTTGGATCAACGGTAAGCGCGTCGGTTATTCGCAGGGAAGCATGGAACCGTCGGAATTCAATGTGACTCCCTATCTTCATGCCGGAAATAACGAAATCGCAGTCGAAGTCTATAAGTATAGTGACGGTTCATATCTCGAAGATCAGGATTTCTGGCGTTTTGCCGGAATACATCGCGATGTGACGCTTTTCCATACACCCGATGTAAGATTGCGGGATTTTGCAGTGCGCACACTTCCCGACGAGCATTACCGTAACTTTGTCTTTCAGCTCGACCCGCAATTTTCGGTCTACGACGGTGAGCGCGGGACTGACTATAAGCTTCATGTAAAGCTCGGTCAAAAGAATCTTGCCCCGGTTGTCGACACTACAGTTGTCATCAATGAAATCCTTGACCTTGACCACAAGGCTTCGGTGATGAACGAATGGTATCCGCAACGCGGCCCGCGCAAGATGGGACGAATCTCAAGTCTTGTACGTCTTCCGAATCTCTGGACTGCTGAAACCCCGGTGCTTTATAATCTCGAACTCGAATTATGCGACGCTGACGGGAAGGTCATTGAGCGTGCTGACTGCAAGGTCGGCTTCCGGAGCGTTGAGGTCAAGGACGGGCAAGTGCTGGTCAACGGTAGGCCGATTCGTTTCCGTGGTGTGAACCGCCACGAGCACGATCCGAAGACCGCCCGCGTTATGACCGACGAACTTATGATAAAGGATATCAAGCTCATGAAGCAGGCCAATGTGAATGCCGTGCGTACGAGCCACTATCCGAATACTCCACGATGGTATGAACTTTGCGACTCGCTCGGACTCTACGTCATGGATGAGGCCGACATAGAAGAACACGGATTGCGAGGGACTCTCGCCAGCACTCCCGACTGGCATGCGGCTTTCCTTGACAGGGCTGTAAGAATGGCCGAGCGCGACAAGAACCATCCTTCAGTCGTGTTCTGGAGCATGGGCAACGAAAGCGGTTACGGGCCTAATTTCGCTGCTATCTCGGCGTGGCTTCATGATTTTGATCCCACACGTCCGGTTCACTACGAGGGCGCTCAGGGTGTAGATGGAAATCCAGATCCTGCCACAGTCGATATTATCAGCCGATTTTATCCGCGCGTGATGGATGAGTATCTCAACCCCGGTATAAAAGAGGGCGACGATAAAGAGCGAGCCGAAAATGCACGATGGGAACGTCTGCTGTCAATCGCGCAGCGCACAAACGACAATCGTCCTGTGCTTACGAGCGAATATGCTCATGCTATGGGTAATGCTATGGGCAATTTCGGAGAATATTGGGATGAAATCTACAGTAATCCGCGTATGGCCGGTGGATTCATCTGGGATTGGGTTAACCAAGGAATCAGCCGTGTCCGTCCTGACGGGAAGACAGAAATGTCATACGGCGGTGATTTCGGCGACAAGCCAAATCTGAAAGCTTTCTGCATGAACGGTGTGGTGTTTGCCGACCGTTCGCTCAATCCGAAATATTATGAGGTCAAGACAGTCTACAGCCCCGTTGCTGTCAGACTCAAATCATACGACGCTGCAACAGGCGATGCTGTAATTGAATTCATAAACCGCAACCACCATGTCGACCTTTCGGGCTATGAATGCACGTGGACACCTGTTGTCGACGGGGTGGCCGGTAAACCAATGGCTCTCACTCTTCCCTCGCTCGCACCGGGCAAGAGCGGTGATGTGACAGTCAATCTGAAAAAACTTAAAGTGGCCGACAATGCCGATTTGCGTCTCAATGTCTGTGTCACACTTCGTCATGACACAGACTGGGCTTCTGCCGGCCATGAAATTGTCAGCCGTCAGCTTGCGCTTCATGAAAATCTCCTTGGAAGCGGCAATGTTCAACCGAAATCAGGAAAGGGTCTTGACGTAACCGAGTCCGCAGGAATGTTCGAAGTCGCAGGCAAAAAATTCTCGGCTGAATGGGACCGCAGCTCAGGAAATCTCGTGGCTCTCACGTATAATGGTAAGAAAATAATTGAAGATTCCTATTTCCAAGCCTTCCGTGCCCCGACCGACAACGACAAGAGTTTCGGCAATTGGCTGGCAAAGGACTGGACAAAGAACAAGATTGATTCACCGAGCGTGAAATGTGTGTCTTTTGACAGTCGTGAGGCGAATGGAACAGTAATCGTTACTTCAACTCAGAAATACTCTTACGCCGATGGTTCGATAGATGTCAAGAGCGACTATACGGTATATCCTGACGGGACAATAGATCTCGCCCAGACATATACGCCGGAAGGGAATCTGCCGGAACTTCCTCGTCTTGGAAGTGTGTTTGTTGCCGATAAGACATTCGATAATGTCGAATGGTATGGCTATGGCCCGACAGAAAATTATCCCGACCGTCTTGAAGCCTCTTCGATAGGCAGATGGAAGGGTAAGGTCGGCGACCAATATGTCCACTATCCGCGTCCGCAGGATTCAGGAAATCTGGAATCGGTAGCTGAAATTTCGATAACCGACAAGGCCGGACGAGGTCTTAGGGTCAATTCCATAGGTTCGACAATTTCAGCATCGGCACTTCCTTACTCTGTCAGTGACATCTATGCGGTTTCTCACGATTGCGATTTGACAAATAGCGGTAAAACCTATCTAAATCTTGATGCAGCCGTGATGGGGCTTGGCAACAGCAGTTGCGGCCCGGGTGTGTTGAAGAAATATGCCATTCCTCATGGAGCACATACACTGAAAGTACGTTTTACTCCGTTGAATTGACATAATATACAATCCGAAACACAGTCTAATGAAAATAAATCTAACGATACAATGAAAAAATCTGTAGTAACTATCTGCTCATTGTTTGCAGGTATGACGCTGATGGGACAGTCTGTCAACACCGAGCGTCAGTACCTTTCAGGAACTGGTGCAGACGATATGGTCGAATGGGACTTCATGTGTACCGACGGTAACAATTCAGGCAAATGGTCTAAAATCGGAGTGCCGTCGTGCTGGGAATTGCAGGGATTCGGCACATATCAGTATGGAATGAAATTTTACGGCAAAGCTTTCCCCGAAGGGGTTGCCGACGAAAAAGGTATTTATAAATATGAATTCGAACTTCCGGAGTCGTGGCGCGGCAAGCAGATTGAACTCGTGTTTGAAGCGGCAATGACCGACACCTATGTGCTTATCAACGGACGTAAGGCCGGCTCGAAGCATCAAGGCGGTTTCTATCGTTTCATCTATGACGTGAGCGACCGTGTGTTCTTCGGCCCGAAGAAGAAAAACCGCATTGAGGTGACGGTCGAAAAAGAGAGCGAGAATGCTGGTGTCAATCTTGCCGAACGTCGTGCCGACTACTGGAATTTCGGTGGAATCTGGCGTCCTGTTTTCATGCAGGCGCGTCCGGCTCTCAATCTCAAGCATATAGCCATTGACGCTAAGGCCGATGGAAAATTTACGGCTGACTGCACTTTGAGCATGCCTGTCGAGGGTGGAAAAATAACAACTGTCATTACCGATAGAAATGGAAAGAAGGTAGGAGAGTCGGTGACAGCGCTGCGTCCCGGTGCGGGCGACACTCAGGTTGAGGTAAAGGTCGATACCCCCAAGACTTGGAGCGCGGAAACCCCTGAACTTTATAAGGCTGAATTTACACTTGCCGACGCTTCAGGCAAAGTATTGCACAAGGAAAACAAGAAATTCGGCTTCCGTACAATCGAGGTCCGTGAAAGCGACGGTCTTTATATCAACGGTAAGAAAATCAACATCCGTGGTGTCAACCGTCACAGCTTCCGTCCTGAAAGCGGCCGTACTCTCAGCCGACAGATGAATCTGGAAGATGTGAAGCTTATCAAGTCTATGAATATGAACGCCGTCCGTCTGTCACACTATCCTGCAGACCCTGAGTTCTATGAAATCTGTGACTCGCTCGGCCTTTATGTGATGGATGAGCTTACAGGCTGGCACGGCAAGCATGAGACCATCAACGGTCAGAAGCTTGTCAAGGAGATGGTGGAACGCGATGTCAACCATCCTTCAATCATCTGGTGGAGTAACGGCAACGAAAAGGGCTGGAACGACGAACTCAACGGTGAATTCCACAAATATGACCCGCAGAAGCGCCCGGTGCTTCATCCGCAGGGCAATTTCGGCGGATTCGAGACCATGCACTACCGTTCGTATGGTGAAAGCCAGAACTACATGCGTCTTCCCGAAATCTTCATGCCTACCGAATTTCTCCACGGCCTCTATGACGGCGGTCACGGTGCAGGTCTCTATGACTATTGGGAAATGATGCGCAATTATCCGCGCTGTGCCGGTGGTTTCCTCTGGGTTCTGGCCGACGAGGGAGTCAAGCGAGTGGACATGGACGGCTTTATCGACAACTGCGGAAACTATGGTGCGGACGGCATCGTCGGTCCTCACCACGAGAAGGAGGGTAGCTACTGGACAGTCAAGGAGGTCTGGAACCCTATCCAGATAATGAACGATACGTTTACTCCCGATTTTGACGGAGTGCTCAACGTTGAGAACCGCTATGACTTCACCAACCTCAGGGATTGTTCGCTCACATGGCGTCAGCTTGCCATGCCTGCTGCCGGAACAAAGGGCGATGCGCGGGTTGTAGCTGAAGGCAAGGTTGCATTCCCGGATATACCTGCCCGTAGCAACGGATCGGTAAAAATTCCCGCTCTTAAACCTGAAACTGATGCGCTCGAACTTACTGTAACCGATAACAATGGCGAAGACCTCTTCACATGGTCTCACCCGGTGGAGGGTAAGGCAAAGGCCGCTCAGACGGTTAAATCAGGTGTCGCTCCTTCTTGGAACGAGACAGCCGATGAGCTAATAGTCAGCGCCAATGGTCGTACATATCATTTCAGCAAGAAGAATGGCCGACTCATGGGGGTCGATGTCAACGGACGTCGCATCGAACTGACCGACGGTCCACGTGTGATCGTGGCAAAACGTTCTGACCGCTCGATGGACGGTTTCTACAATCATGACGATAAGGAAGCCGAGAAGAAGAAAACCCAATATACAGAATTTGATGACGCCGGCCAGTTCACCGGCATTAAGGCCGAGAAGATTGGCAATGATGTTGTCGTGACCGCCGACTATAAACTCGGAAACTTCGACAACGCCAAGTGGACGATCGCTCCCGACGGCAGCGCGGCACTTGACTTCGCCTATAATTTCAACGGTGTCATTGACCTTATGGGTGTAAAGTTTGACTTTCCTGAAAATAAGGTCATCAGCAAGCGTTGGGTAGGCGACGGTCCTTATCGCGTATGGCAAAACCGTCTCCACGGTCCGCAGTATGGTGTATGGGAGAATGACTATAACGACCCCATCCCTGCCGAAAGTTTCACATATCCGGAATTCAAGGGTTATTTTGCAAATGTCGATTGGATGGACATCAAGACTCAGGATGGAACTATCAGCATCGTCAACGAGACTCCTGAAAGCTATGTCGGTGTCTATGAACCACGTGACGGACGTGACCACATCCTCTATGAACTTCCAAAGACAGGCATCGCAATCATGGAGGTGATTCCTCCCGTCCGCAACAAGGTCAACACGACTGACCTTATCGGCCCGTCATCTCAGCCCAAATGGGTCGCCGGACAGCGCACCGGCCGCATCCTTCTTAATTTCGAATAGTCGCAGCTAAAATATAGACAGATGAAATTACGCAGCATATTATTATCTGTAACCGCAATGCTCGCTCTCAATGTGTCGGCCGGTCCGACACTTGAGCGGGCTTTTGCCAATCCTCCTTTCGAGGCCAATCCGTGGTGTTTCTGGTACTGGATGTATGGTGCGGTTACAGAGGAAGGCATAAAGGCTGACCTTGAGGCCATGAAACAGGTCGGGCTGGGTGGAACGTATCTCATGCCTATCAAATCGGTAGAGGCCGGTGCGCAGTATGAAGGAAAAGCCCCTCAGCTTTCGCCCGAATGGTGGCGTCTGGTCGGGCGCAGCATGGAGATTGCCGACAGTCTCGGACTGAAGCTCGGCATGCACATCTGCGACGGTTTTGCACTTGCCGGCGGTCCGTGGATCAGTCCGGCTGAGTCAATGCAGAAAGTCGTGACTGCCGATACTATTATTAAAGGTGGGAAAGTCGAAAATCTCATACTTCCGATACCTGAAAATTATAAAGGATATTATGAGGATATAGCGATTCTTGCGATGCCGGTCAAAGGCCGAAAGATTGCTGAAAGACCTAAAATCACAGTCGGGAATGTCGATGCTTCTGTCCCTGAAGGCAAGGGTGTCAACATTGACGACAAGGGAGTGATACGTTCGTCGGTGCCATGCTGGATACAATATGAGTATTCAGAGTCGGTTGATGTCGATAATGTGGAAATAATTCTTTCCGGCAACAATTATCAGGCTCACCGTCTGAAAATATACGCGAGCAACGACGGGAAATATTTTCAGGAAGTAAAGCAGTTGCAGCCTGCACGTCAGGGCTGGCAGAATACGGATGCCCAGAGCACGCATGCGATTCCTCCGACAAAAGCGAAGTATTTCCGTTTTGACTGGACTCCGGCCGGAAGTGAACCCGGAAGCGAGGACATGGATGCTGCAAAATGGAAACCCAATCTGAAGATAAAGGACATAGTGCTCAGCGGAGAGCCAAAACTCAACCAATGGGAAGGAAAGGCAGGGCTTGTTTGGCGTGTAGCTCCCGAGACCACCTCGACAGAGATTCCTGCAGAGCTGTGTGTTAAAAAGGAGGAGATTATCGACCTGACTTCACAACTGCGCAACGGCTCTCTGTCGGCCTCACTGCCTGAAGGAGAATGGAGAATTATGCGTATAGGCCACACCGCCACCGGCCACACCAATGCCACCGGCGGAGCAGGGCTGGGGCTTGAAGCCGATAAATTCAGCCGTGCGGCTGTCGCCAAGCAGTTTGACAACTGGTTTGGCAAGGCATTTGAAAAGGTCAATCCTGAAATCGCCCGGAAGGTGTTGAAATACATGCACGTCGACAGCTGGGAATGCGGAAGCCAGAACTGGAGCGATAATTTCGCTGACGAATTCAAGCGTCGTCGCGGCTACGATATCATGCCTTATCTGCCTTTGTTTGCCGGTGTGCCTGTCGACAACGTTGAGACTTCCGAGAAAGTGCTCCGTGATGTTCGCACTACCATTGCCGAACTTGTGGTTGATGTGTTCTACGAAGTTCTTGCCGGGAAAGCCAAGGAATACGACTGTCTTTTTTCTGCCGAGTGTGTGTCGCCTACGATGGTGAGCGACGGTATGCTCCATTATCAGGCTGTAGACTTTCCTATGGGTGAATTCTGGCTTAACAGTCCTACCCACGACAAGCCGAACGATATGATCGACGCTATTCACGGAGGTCATGTGTATGGCAAGAATATCATTCAGGCCGAAGGTTTCACCGAGTTGCGCGGGACATGGGATGAGACTCCAGCCACTCTTAAAACTCTGCTTGACAGGAATTATGCACTCGGAATCAATAGAATTTTCTATCACGTCAACACACATAATCCTTATCTTGACAAGAAGCCGGGCATGACCCTCGATGGTATCGGTCTCTTTTTCCAGCGTGACAACACATGGTTTGCCGACGGAGGAAAGGGGCTTACAGACTATATGCGCCGTGCGCAGGCTCTTTTACAATATGGAACGCCGGTGACTGACATAGCCGTGTTTACGGGTGAGGAGATTCCGCGCCGAGCCGTGTTGCCCGACCGTCTTGTGCCGTCGCTACCGGGAATTTTTGGCGCTGAACGTGTCGAATCAGAGCGTGTGCGTCTGGCCAACGTGGGACAACCGCTGCGTACCAAGCCTGTAGGCGTGTCGCATTCGGCAAATATGGCCGATCCTGAAAAATGGGTTAACCCGATGCGTGGCTACAACTATGATTCAATGAACAAGGATGCGCTTCTGCGTCTTGCGAAGGCTGAAAACGGATGTCTGACTCTCCCGGGTGGCGCGTCTTACCGTGTGCTGGTGCTCCCGATGGCACATCCGCTTATGCCGGACACTACGCTCAGTCCTGAGGTGAGAGCAAAAGTCGACGAGCTTGTCAAGGCGGGTGTCGTCGTTCCGCAGCTGCCTTATGTGAATGATGATTTCTCGGCTTACGGACTTGAACGTGACGTAAAAGTGCCGGAAAATGTTGCGTGGACTCACCGTCGTCATGATGGTGACAACGTAGATCTCTATTTCATTTCGAATCAGGAGGAACAGCCTCGTGAATTTACTGCCTCATTCCGTGTGTCGGGCCGTGTCCCCGAGCTATGGAATCCTATGACCGGCCGTATTGACAGAAATCTTGACTGGACTAGCGACAATGGCCGCACTGATGTAAAAATGAATCTTGACGGAGCGGAATCCGCCTTCATTGTGTTCCGCGAGCCGACACAGACTACTTCCGGGAAAGCTCCGGCAGTCAGAAAGACTGACTGGATGCTCGACGGTTCAAAATGGACTGTCGAGTTCAAAACCACAGGGCGTAAGATTGAGAACACGGAATTATTTGACTGGACTTCAGCGTCGGATGATGACATCCGATATTATTCTGGCACAGCTGTCTATTTAACCACATTTAAAGCCCCGAAATTTTCCAAGGGTGACCGTGTGGTGCTTAATCTTGACGGTCTCCGCGATGTCGCTACAGTCAAGGTCAACGGTAAGGAATGTGGCATAGTCTGGACTGCGCCATATACCGTAGATATCACCGATGCAGTTAAGAAAGGCCGTAATACTCTGACCATCGATGTTACCAACACATGGGCAAACGCACTCCTTGGTGCGGATAACGGCAAAGCTCCTTTCGATGGTATTTGGACAAACGGTAAGTATCGTCGGCCTGACACGACGCTGATTCCTGCCGGTCTGATCGGTCCTGTCTCGGTGAGTGTGATTTCAGAAAAATAAAACAAATAGATATTTCACAGATGAAAAATAATAATCGTTCCTTGTATAAAGGTTTAAGCCTCGCTGCTTTTCTGACCTTTGGTTTGATGGCAGAGGCAGAGGTCAAGATGCCTGCGTTTTTTGGCGACAACATGGTGATGCAGCAGAATACGGATGCAAATATGTGGGGCACTGCCAAAGCTTCGTCAACCGTAACTGTCACACCCGGATGGACATCGGAAGTCTACAAGACAAAAGCCGGAAAAGATGGAAAATGGAAAATCTCTATCCCGACCCCTGCGGCCGGAGGGCCTTACACTGTCACTGTCAGCGACGGCACTCCACTGACGCTCAACAATGTGATGCTTGGCGAAGTGTGGCTCTGTTCAGGACAGAGCAACATGGAGATGCCGATGAAAGGATATAAGAACCAGCCGGTAGAGGGTGCGAACATGGCCACACTGAAAAGCCGTAACCCTAATATCCGTCTTTTTACCGTCAAGCGTAATTCATCCACTGTCCCTGTCGACGATGTGACCGGCTCATGGTCTGAGGCTTCGCCCGAAAGCGTGAGAAACTTCAGTGCCACCGCCTACTTTTTCGGACGTGAGATTGAAGAGCTTCTCGATGTCCCTGTCGGACTTGTAGTTGTGTCGTGGGGTGGTTCGGCCTGCGAGGCATGGATGAACGACGAGATGCTTCAGGCTTTCCCCGAAGCTGCTGCCAAGATACCTGCTGTCAACGGCGAGATTCCATCCAAGAACCGAACTCCGAGTGTGCTTTTCAAAGGCATGCTCAATCCGCTTATCGGCATGGCGATGCGTGGTGTCATCTGGTATCAGGGCGAGGACAACTGGAACCGTGCCCATTCCTACACCGACATGCTTTCGACCATGATCAAGGGTTGGCGCAACCTTTGGGGACAGGGCGAATTTCCGTTCTACTATTGCCAGATAGCCCCGTATGATTATGCAATTATCACCGAATCGGGAAAAGAGATTATCAACTCCGCCTATCTTCGCGAGGCACAGGCTCGTGTGGAGCATATCGTACCGAACACAGGTATGGCAGTGCTGATGGATGCCGGCTGGCCTGAGGGAATCCATCCTCCGAAAAAACAGATACCCGGCGAACGCCTCGCGCTTCTTGCTCTCAACAAGACATACGGCATAAAGGGCATAGGTGCTGAAAGCCCCGTCTACAAATCGATGGAGGTGAAAGGCGATACCGTGATTGTAAGTTTTGACCGTGCTCCCGAATGGATTGCCGGAAAGCAGAGCTTCGAGTCGAAACAGTTTAAGCTTGCGGGCGAGGACCGTGTGTTCTATCCTGCAAAGGCTTGGATATCGCGTAGCAAGGTCATGGTGAAGAGTGACAAGGTTCCTCATCCTGTCGCTGTGCGCTATGCGTTTGAGAATGCTTCGGAAGGAGACTTGTTCAGCACCGACGGACTCCCTGTCTCCTCATTCCGTTCCGATGACTGGCCTGATGAGAGACCGATTAAAGAATAGCGCATGGTCTTTCTATCCGGTTTATCAGCCTTAACAACAGCCTTTAAAAATAACTTAATTATGAAAAGACGAGTGCTACTGCCTGTCATTTTGGCCTCAGCCATAACGATGACTGCCAATGTCCCTACCGATTATGTGTGGAACAGCATGAGTCACGACTCATCGGCTTCTATGCCGGTGGGTGGTGGCGACATCGGAATGAATGTGTGGACCGAGGACGGAGATGTGCTTTTTTATATAAGCCGTAGCGGCGCATACGACGAAAATAATACTCTTTTGAAGCAGGGGCGTCTGCGCCTTCACATTCCCGGCGACAAGTCTTCGCCTTTTTCACAGCGTCTTAAGCTTAATGAGGGATACTGTGAACTATTGGTGAACGGCTCGAAGGTTGAGGTATGGGCTGATGTGTTCCGGCCTGTGATCCATGTTGAGGTTGAGAGCCCCAAGGCTATCTCGCCTGAGCTTAGCTATGAGAGTTGGCGATATGCCGACCGTCCTTTCAAGAAAGGGGAGGGACGGCAGAACTCATGGAAATGGTCATCACCCAAGAATCTGGTGACGACACGCGATTCGATTATGGCCGATGGAAACAAGGTGACATTTTTCCATCGGAATCCACAGTCGACGGTTTTTGATGTGACAGTAGCGCGCGAAGGGCTTGATTCGGTGAAACACAAGCTGTGGAATCCGCTTGCCAATCTGATTTCAGGTGGCCGTCTTCATGGTGATAATCTGCGTTTCAAAGGCACTTCAGACGGTGAATATGACGGTACGGATTTCCGCGCATGGAATTTCGAAAGTGTAAGACCGTCAAAAAAACACCACTATACAATAGCCCTCCATAACCGTCAGACCACTGAAGCCGCTGAATGGCAGAATGGTCTTGACAGTCTTGAGCGCACAGTCAGCCTCAGCCGAGACCGTAAAGCCTCCCGCGACTGGTGGCGTGATTACTGGAAGCGTAGCTACATCGCCTCGCCGACTGATGCAGACAGCGTAGTCAGCCGGATGGCGCGCAACTATACGCTTTTCCGCTATATGTTAGGGTGTAATGCCTACGGAAAAGAACCGACAAAGTTCAACGGTGGCCTTTTCACCTTTGATCCCCACCATGTCAAGTCGACCGAGGCTTTTACCCCTGACTACCGTAACTGGGGAGGTGGCACAATGACTGCGCAGAATCAGCGTCTGGTCTACTGGCCGATGCTTAAAAGCGGTGATTTTGACATGATGAAGCCTCAGTTTGATTTCTATAACCGCATGTTATCAAATGCAGAATTGAGGTCGCGCGTCTATTGGAATCACGACGGGGCATGCTTCGCCGAGCAAATCGAGCTGTTCGGTCTGCCTAACATGATGGAATATGGCACTAAACGTCCTGCGTATGCCGATCCCGGCGTTGAATACAACGCATGGCTTGAATATGAATGGGACACGGTGCTTGAATTCTGCCAGATGATGCTTGAAAGCGCCCGTTATCACGGGACAGACATTTCTGCCTACCGGCCCCTCATCGAAAGTTCGCTCACTTTTTTTGATGAGCATTACCGTTATCTTGCCTCGCGCCGTGGCAGCAAGAGTCTTGATGGCGATGGGAAACTGATTCTTTTTCCCGGTTCGGGTTGCGAGACATACAAAATGACCAACAATGCCGCCTCGACTGTGGCAGCACTCCGTCGTGTCACCGGCGACTATGTCAATTACATGAAGACTCAGGGCGACACGGCTGTGTCAAAATGGAATGATCTCCTTTCCCGTATTCCTGAAATTCCTCACCGTTATCTCGACGGACGTATGATGATTGCTCCGGCTAAGACGTGGGAGCGCATCAACAATGTGGAGACACCGCAGCTATATCCCGTGTGGCCTTGGCGCTTCTACGGTGCGACTGTCGGCGACACTGCTATGCTCGATATTGCCAGAAATACATATCTGTATGATCCGGATGCACTGCGATTCCGTTCCACTACGGGCTGGAAGCAGGATAACATCTGGGCTGCATGTCTCGGGCTGACAGACGAGGCGTTTGAACTCAACTCGCAGAAGTGGGCCGACGGTTCTCACCGCTTCCCGGCTTTCCTCGGACCGGGTTACGACTGGACTCCCGACCACAACTGGGGCGGCAGTGCCATGATCGGCTTTCAAGAAATGCTGATGCAGACAGATGGCGATAAGATTTATCTTTTCCCTGCGTGGCCGCTCGGCCGTGATATAAGCTTCAAGCTCCATGCCCCGGCAAATACGACGGTCGAGGCAGAGCTGAAGGAAGGGAAGCTGACAAAGCTTGTCGTGACTCCGGCCACACGAGCATCCGACATCGTGTTGCCAACCGAACTGAAATAAAAATTGACTATTAACATGAAAATACTTGCAACTATCCTATCATTCCTGCTCCTTCCGACAGTGGCTATCGCTACTGAGAACACGGGAAAAGTGACTCCGCAGGAAATCTCTGTCGCCGGATTTTTCCCAATCGAGGATTCCGGCCGACAGGTCTATGACTTTAACAATGGCTGGCGTTATCATCTCGGCGACGTGACCGATGGCCAGGCCGTAGGACTTGACGATTCCAAGTGGGAAGTCGTGTCTACGCCCCACACAGTAGAACTTCTTCCGGCCGAAGGAAGCGGATGTCGCAACTATCAGGGTGTGGCGTGGTATCGCAAACATTTCGTGATGCCTTCCGACACAAAAGGTAAGGATGTCTCGCTCCATTTTGAGGCCGTGATGGGCAAACAGAAATTTTTTGTCAACGGCAAGGAAGTCAAGGCGAATTTCGGTGGTTATCTTCCATAACCATTTCACTTTCAGAAGCCGGTGTGCAGCCAGGCGACAGCTGTGTCGTAGCAGTCATGGCAGATAACAGCGATGACAAGAGTTTCCCTCCCGGCAAGCCACAGCATTCACTCGACTTTGCCTATCATGGAGGCATCTACCGTGATGTGTGGATGATTGTCAAATCACCTGTAGCCATCACTGATGCCGTCGAGGCCAACCGCGTGGCCGGCGGCGGTGTATTTGTGCATTTCGACAAGGTTTCCGACAAGAGTGCCGAAGTCATGGTCAATACCGATGTTGCCAACAATGGCGACAAGTCGCGCAAGGTCTATGTCGAGACTTCGCTGATTGACCCTGAAGGTAAGCTCATACAGAAAAGCAGTGCTTCGGCCATCACACTCAAGCCCGGCCAGACAAAAACTGTGATGCAGACTTTCCATGTGAAAAATCCGCAGCTGTGGAGCCCTGACAGCCCGACGCTCTATCGCATAGAGTCGCGTGTAAAGGACGGTAAAGAAACTGTCGACGGTGGTGCGACACGTGTAGGCATACGCTATTTCGAGTTTGACGGCGACAAAGGATTCATACTCAATGGCAAGCCTTTCGGTCAGCTTGTCGGCGCAAACCGTCATCAGGATTTCGCCTATGTCGGCAATGCAGTCCCTAATTCGCAGCAGTGGCGCGATGCAAAGCGTCTGCGTGATGCAGGATGCCGTATCATCCGTGTGGCTCACTATCCTCAAGACCCTTCGTTTATGGATGCTTGCGACGAACTTGGAATGTTTGTGATTGTCGCTACTCCCGGCTGGCAGTTCTGGAACAAAGATCCGAAGTTTGCCGAAAAAGTCCATCAGAACACCCGTGAGATTATCCGTCGCGACCGCAATCATCCTTCAGTGCTTATGTGGGAACCGATTCTTAACGAGACCCGCTATCCTGAGAATTTTTCACTTGAGGCCCTTCAGATTACAAAGGATGAATATCCTTATCCGGGCCGACCGATTGCCGCAGCCGACATGCACTCGGCAGGGGTGAAGGAAAACTATGATCTTGTCTACGGATGGCCCGGCGACGATGAGAAGGCAGATGCTCCGCGTCAGAATATCTTTACCCGCGAATTTGGTGAGAATGTCGACGACTGGTATGCGCATAACAACGACAACCGTGCATCGCGCAGCTGGGGTGAACGCCCGATGAAGGTACAGGCTCTTTCGCTTGCCAAGACTTACGACGGGCTCTACCGCACTACGGGTAAGTTTATTGGCGGTGCACAATGGCATCCTTTTGACCATCAGCGCGGTTATCATCCCGATCCATACTGGGGCGGTATCTACGACGCGTTCCGTCAGCCCAAGTATGCCTACCACATGTTCCGCAGCCAGACAGCCCACGACCTTAATCATCCTACAGCCGAGTCAGGCCCGATGGTCTATATCATGCACGAAATGACACAGTTCTCCGATCCTGATGTTGTCGTGTTCAGTAACTGTGATTCAGTCCGTCTTTCAATTTATGACGGTGCCAAGTCATGGACACTTCCGGTGGTTCATCGCGAAGGAGGCATGCCGTCCGCTCCTGTTGTCTTTGAAAATGTGTGGGATTTCTGGGAAGCCCGCAACTATAGCTATACCAACAAGAACTGGCAGGCTGTCAATATGGTTGCCGAGGGTATTGTCGACGGTAAGGTAGTCGCTACTGAAAAGAAGATGCCATCGCGTCGTTCGACCAAACTTCGTCTTTATGCTGATTGGGATGGCAAGCCCCTTGTTGCCGACGGTTCTGATTTCATCGTTGTTGTTGCCGAGGTAACCGACGATAACGGCAATGTGCGCCGTCTTGCCAAGGAAAACATCGTGTTTGAGGTCGAGGGTGAAGGTGAGATAATCGGCGATGCCTCTATCCATGCCAATCCCCGTCCCGTTGAATGGGGATCAGCTCCTGTGCTTATCCGTTCGACCCGTACTCCCGGCAAAATCAAGATAAAGGCCCGTGTTGAAGCTCCCGGTACTCATGCTCCAACACCTGCTGAGATTGAAATAGAGAGCGTTCCTTCCACAATCCCGGCGCTCTATAGCGATCAGCGCAAAATCGGTTCGTCTGCAAAGCGTCAGAATGCCGATGTGAATGCTCCGTCGCTGTCGGAAGAAGAGAAGCGCAAAATCCTTGAGGAAGTCGACCTCCAGCAGCAGGAATTCGGTATTCAGAAATAAAAATCTTATAGAAACATATATTAATATGAAGAAAACAGCAGTGTTAGTGCTTGCAGCTATGGCTACGATGGACATAGCTGCCCAGTATCCCACAATTCCTGATTCAATCAAGGCTCGTGCGGCTCGTCAGGAGGCAGAATGGGACGCTCATTCCGACAAGGCTTGGGCAGAAGCATATCCCATAGTGATGAAAGAAGAGGCTGAAAACGGCCGTCCATACCGTCCGTGGGCATCGAAACCCGAAGATCTGATAAAGGCTGACATCGTGGCATTCCCCGGGGCTGAAGGTGGAGGCGCATATACTCCCGGCGGTCGTGGTGGCAAGGTATATGTGGTTACATCCCTTGCCGACAGTGGCCCCGGCACTCTTCGTGAGGCATGTGAGAAGGGTGGTGCGCGCACAATCGTGTTCAATGTCGCAGGTGTCATCAAACTGAATTCGCCAATCACTGTCCGCGCGCCCTATATCACCATCCTCGGTCAGACTGCTCCGGGCGACGGTGTATGCGTGACCGGTGCGTCATTCCTTATTGATACTCATGATGTGATTATCCGTCACATGCGTTTCCGTCGAGGCGCACAGGATGTCGCTTTCCGTGACGATGCTCTCGGAGGTAATGCCGTCGGCAACATAATCATTGACCATGTGTCAGGTTCTTGGGGCTTGATGAGAACATGTCGATTTACCGTCATGTCTACAACCGAGATTCCGAGACCGGTAAGGGAGAGAAACTACCTACAGTAAATATCACCATCCAGAACTCGATTTTCTCTGAGGCGCTTGACCTCTATAATCACGCCTTCGGTGCGACTATCGGCGGCCACAACAGCACTTTCGCCCGCAACCTCTTTGCTTCAAATATCTCCCGCAACTGCTCGATAGGTATGGACGAAGACTTCAACTTCATTAATAACGTGACCTACAACTGGTGGAATCGTTCGGTTGACGGCGGTGACCACACGAGCCGGCTCAACATTATCAACAATAATTTCAAGCCCGGACCTATCACCGAAACCAATTCGGCTAACGCTCCCATCCGCTACCGCATTGTCAAGATGGAAGCCGGACGCGACAAGGCTTTCAAAGACAAGTTTGGCAAGGCCTATGTCAGCGGCAACAAGGTGTGGGGCAACGACAAGGTGACTGCCGATAACTGGGCTGGAGGTGTGCAGATCTACAATGGCCCAGTGCCCGCCGAACGCATTGCAGAGCTTAAGGCCGACGCTCCTTTCCCTATGGCCGATGTGACCATTATGGAGACCGCTCCCGCCTATGAATATGTGCTTAAGAATGCCGGAGCTACCAAGCCCAAGCGCGATGCCGTCGACGCGCGTGTCATTAAGACCGTGAAGACCGGTAAGGCTATTTATGAGAAGGATGCCGACAAGTACACCAGCTCCACTCCCTACGTGAAGCGCCGTCTGCCTTCCGACTCTTATAAAAACGGTATTATCACCGATCCGCGTCAGGTTGGCGGACTTCCCGAATACAAGGGTAAACCCCGCGTTGACAGCGACAACGACGGTCTGCCCGACGCATGGGAGAAGAAACATGGTCTCAATCCCAACAACCCGACTGACTCAGCAAAGGATTCGGGCAACGGCTACACATGGATTGAGGTGTATGCCAATGAGCTTGCTGAATAAGACCTGAAAATTCCAACAACAGGATAATACTCCGTCGTGGTAACTCTGAACTGCGGCGGAGTATTTATTACATGATGTCTCTTCTATCTGTCAAATGGAAGATATAGTATGGTTTGACAGTAATACCAATCCCCAGATGAGAAGTACAATTAAAGTTATAGCCAGTTGTTGGTAGCATTTCTGGCGGATGCAAAAATAGACTGAAGCTATGACAAAGACTGCCACTGATGCAATAGCCATTACAATAGCCCATGTCAGATAAGATTTTTGTATTATCATGACTGCATAGGCGATTAATACGGGTATCAACAGCAAGCACAGTTGATTTAAAGTCGGATTCTTGATTTTCTGCATAATAAAACCGTAGTTATGAAATGGTTATAGCTACTTATAGAAACAAAATAAAACTAAAAAAGGTTTAAAAGCAAAATAAGAGGGGGAGAGATGGTTAAAATGATACCCGTCAAAAATTGCCGGATAGATTGTGAAGGGTAAAAATACGGGTATTGAGAATAAAAGTGTAAAATATACACTTAAAAGCCACGCCTTTAGATTGCGGGTGTCTGTCGGACGATGGACTGATTACCCTATTGAAATTTGTTTCTGCCTTATAATCTTGGATATTACAGCGAAATGATTTTACAATAAGATTTGTAGGAATGAATGAAAAACACTATCTTTGTTTACCCAAAATTATCTTCCATGAAAGTACTTTCGAAACAACTAATCATCACCGCAATCGCAATGATGGCGCTGGATGCTTCAGCGTCGCAGGAACACAAGTTATGGTACGACAAACCGGCTCAGGTCTGGACCGAGGCATTGCCTCTTGGCAACGGTCGTCTCGGAGCCATGGTCTATGGTAATCCGGGAGCAGAGCAGATTCAGCTCAACGAAGAGACAATCTGGGCCGGCCAGCCGAACAACAATGCCAATCCCGATGCACTGGAGTGGATTCCAAAGATTCGCCAGCTCGTGTTTGAAGGTAAGTATCGTGAGGCTCAGGACATGGCTACAGCTCATGTGAAGTCTCATAAAAATCAAGGTATGCCATATCAGCCATTCGGTGACCTTCGTATAACTTTCCCCGGTCATACGCGCTATGAAGACTACTACCGTGAACTGAGTCTTGACTCGGCCCGCACGGTTGTGAAATATAAGGTCGACGGTGTGAATTTCACTCGTGAAACCTTTACGTCTTTTCCAGATCAGGTCGTGATTACCCGCATTACTGCCGACAAGCCCGGCAGTGTGACATTCAACGCCTCACTCACTTCACCCCATCCCGATGTGATGATTGCCTCCGAAGGCAACGATATCACTCTTAGCGGAGTCAGCTCGAACCACGAGGGCCTCAAAGGTAAAGTAGAGTTTCAGGGGCGTGTAACTGCTGTCCCGAAGGGTGGCCGCATGTCGACAAGCGATGGGGTGATCTCAGTCGAGAACGCCGATGAGGCTGTCATCTATACTTCAATCGCTACAAATTTTAACGATTATACTGACATCACAGGAGATGAGGAAGCACGCAGCAAGGCTTATCTTGCCAAGGCTGTCACCAAGCCTTTCTCACAGGCGAAGAAAGAGCATGTCGATTTCTATCAGAAGCAGATAGGCACTTCGACTCTCGACCTCGGTCCTGACAAGTATGCCGATGTTCCGACCGACATCCGCATCGAACGATTCAAGGATACCCATGACAACCAACTTGTGGCCAACTATTACAAATTTGGCCGTTATCTGCTTGTCAGCAGTTCTCAGCCGGGCGGTCAGGCCGCGAACCTTCAGGGTATATGGAACGACAAGATGTTCCCTTCGTGGGATAGCAAATATACCTGCAACATCAACCTTGAAATGAATTACTGGCCAGCGGAGATCACCAATCTTACAGAGCTAAACGAACCGCTGTTCCGTCTCATCAAGGAAGTGAGCAAGACCGGTGCAGAGACTGCTAAAATCATGTATGGCGCTCCGGGCTGGGTGCTCCACCACAACACTGACATCTGGCGCGTCACCGGTGCGATTGACAATGCTCCTTCGGGCATGTGGATGAGTGGAGGCGCATGGCTCTGCCGTCACCTTTGGGAACATTATCTCCACACCGGCGATATTGAATTTCTCCGTGAGGCATATCCTATCATGAAGGGTGCCGGTGAATTTTTTGATGCGACTATGGTCTACGAGCCACAGAGCGGAATGCTTGTCGTAGCTCCGAGCAATTCGCCGGAAAATGCGCCCAAGGGTCACAACGCGACAACTACCGCCGGCGCTACGATGGACAATCAGCTTGTGACCGAGCTATGGAACAATATCATTACGGCTTCTACGATCCTTGATACAGACAAAGAATTTGCCAATCATCTTAAAAAGCGTGTCAACGAAATCTCGCCGATGCGAATAGGCAAGTGGGGACAGCTTCAGGAGTGGATGGGAGACTGGGATAATCCCGAGGACAACCACCGTCATGTCTCACACCTCTATGGCATGTTCCCCTCGAATCAGATTTCTCCCTTCCGAACTCCCGAACTCTTTGATGCGGCCCGCACATCGCTCATTCATCGTGGAGACCCCTCGACCGGATGGAGCATGGGCTGGAAGGTTTGTCTGTGGGCACGCATGCTTGACGGCGATCATGCCTATAAACTGATCACCGACCAGCTGACTCTCGTGCGTAATGAAAAGAAAAAGGGAGGGACATATCCCAACTTCTTTGACGCGCATCCGCCGTTCCAGATTGACGGAAATTTCGGTTGTGTGGCAGGTATCGCCGAGATGCTGATGCAGAGCCATGACGGATTCATCTATCTTCTTCCCGCTCTTCCTTCCGTGTGGCCCGACGGCGAGATTACCGGTCTCGTAGCCCGTGGCGGATTTGTGATAGACATGTCATGGAAAAACGGCCGTATCGAAAAAGTAACCGTCAAATCGACTCTTGGAGGAAACTGCCGTCTGCGCACACTCACTCCACTCAAAGGTAAGGGACTTAAGGCTGCCAAAGGTGGCAACAGCAATGTTATGTTTGCTGTCAACGAAGGTCTCGCGCCTATTATCAGCCCGGAAGCAAAGCTCAATCCTGTCGAACTGAAGAAAACCTATCTCTACGATCTCCCCACAAAAGCTGGGGAAACCTATACGCTGTTCGGAAAGTGAAATAACGACGGCTTTGCAGGGACGCTTTAAAACGCCGTAAGCGTCAATCAGGCTCAATTACGTCAATCAGTTGCGTCAATCAAAATCAACGTCAATCCCGTCTCTGAGGCTGAGTCCAAGGGGATGGAGGCGTTTTGAAGGCTGTCCCTGCAATTTCGTCGGTAAGAATCCGGCATGAATCATCAACGAATAATCTAAAATCAACGAATAATAAACCAGCGAATCATGAAAAAATTAAGCTTATTCATCTGTCTCTTCATTGCGGCGATGTCAGGCATCTATGCACAGGACCCTGTGAAGAAAGTTTATAAGCCTTGGGACAATGGAAAATTGCGTGTCTCCGACAACGGAACTTATCTTCAGCATGAAAACGGCACTCCATTCTTCTGGATGGGTGAGACAGGCTGGCTCCTGCCTGAACGTCTTGACCGCTCCGAGGCTTCCTACTATCTGAATGGTTGCCGCGAGGCCGGCTACAATGTGGTGCAGGTGCAGACCATCAACGGTGTACCGGCCATCAATTTCTATGGACAGCTTTCAAATCCCGACGGCTGGGACTTCTCTGAAATCAACAAAAAAGGAGTCTACGGTTACTGGGATCACATGGACTATATCATCAAGCAGGCTGAAAATCAGGGTATATACATCGCGATGGTCCCTATCTGGGGTGGCCTTGTGAAAGCCGGACTCATGAGCGTAGACGATGCCAAGGCATACGGCAAGTTCCTTGCCGAGCGCTACAAGGATTCTCCAAATATCATCTGGGTCATGGGCGGTGATGTCAAGGGCGACATAAATCCTGACCAGTGGAATGCGATGGCACGTACAATCAAGTCGATTGACAAGAACCATCTCATGAGCTACCATCCTTTCGGCCGCACATCGTCAATCAACTGGTTTCACAATGCAGAGTGGCTTGACTTCAATATGTTCCAGAGCGGTCATCGCCGCTATGACCAAGTGCGTGGCGACGGCGACGATACCGCACAGGCTGCACAGGCTGAGGACAACTGGCGTTATGTTGAAGCCGGTCTTGCCATGAAGCCCCGCAAGCCTATATTTGATGCCGAACCGAGTTACGAGGAAATCCCTCAGGGTCTACATGATCCTTCGCAGCCTTGGTGGAAAGCTCCCGATGTGCGTCGCTACGCATACTGGGCTGTTTTTGCAGGGGCTTTCGGCCATACCTACGGACACAATTCAATCATGCAGATGCTCAAACCGGCCAACGTCGGTGGCTACGGAGCTGTCAAGACATGGTATGAAGGTATGAAAGATCCCGGTTTCAATCAGATGAAGCACCTTAAGAATCTTATCCTTGCTTTCCCGTTTTTTGAGCGTGTCCCCGACCAGAGCATAATCGCAGGTGAGAACGGCACTCGCTACGACCGTCTCATTGCCACCCGTGGCAATGACTATCTGCTTGTCTACAACTATACAAATCGTCCGATGGAGATTGATCTCACAAAAATTTCAGGAAAAAAGAAAAACGCATGGTGGTATGACCCGAAAGACGGAAATCTTGAGTATATCGGTGAATTTGACAGCAAGGTTACACCTTTCCAGTATGACGGTGGCCACGGTGCAGGTAATGACCGTGTGCTCATAGCGGTGGATTCCGCCAAGGACTACATCGGAAAAGATTGGAAAAATCTTCCTTCCAAGAACTAATCCCTAGCATATTCACGCTATTAACAATACATTTTCATTATGATGTATCGGATTTCAACCCTGCTTCTTGCATTGCTCATCGTCACAGGTGTCAGCGCAGGTGTGAATGTCGGTTCGCTGACGACAGAGGGGCTTGTCTGTCCTCTCAATGTCGAGACGCCTAATCCGCGCCTGAGCTGGATAATCACATCGTCTGACCGAGATGTGATGCAGACAGCCTACCATATTCTCGTTGCCTCGTCGCCCGAAAAGCTCGCAGCTGGTCAGGGTGACATCTGGGATTCGGGAAAAGTTTTTTCCGACCGTTCGGTGTGGGTCGAATATACAGGCCCGAAACTTGCTGACAATACCCGCTGCTACTGGAAAGTGAAAGTATCGACCACACGTGGTGACTCGTCTTGGAGCCCTCAGGCAGAGTGGGGGATGGGTATTGTCGGCGAAGGACATTGGGGCGGACGCTGGATAGGATGGGAAGGCCCGTTCGAGTGGGATATCGAAGACTCCCACAGCCGCATGAGTTCCCGTTATCTCCGCAAGGAGTTCAACAGCGAGAAAAAGGAAATCAAGCGTGCAACCGCCCATATTTCAGGTCTCGGTCTCTATGAGCTCTATATCAACGGACAGAAAGTTGGCGACGATGTGCTCGCGCCCGCTCCGACTGACTATCGCCGGACAACACTCTATAATTCCTACGATGTCACTGACCTTCTTAAAGGCAACGGTGAGGCAAATGCCGTCGGCGTGACTCTTGGCAACGGCCGTTTCTATACAATGCGCCAGAACTATAAGCCTTACAAGATTCCTACGTTCGGCTATCCGAAGATGCGCATGAACATGATTATCGAGTACACCGACGGGACAAAGCAGCGTGTCAACTCAGATGAAAAGTGGAGTCTCACAGCCGAAGGGCCTATCCGCAGCAACAATGAGTATGACGGTGAAATCTATGATGCCCGCCTCGATCTCGGCGACTGGACAAAGCCGGGCTACGATGATTCGAAATGGCTGAAGGCTCAGCGCGCGGAGCTTCCTTTCGGTACACTCCGTGGCAATACCGCCCCCAACATGAAGGTCATGAAAACTCTCACTCCCAAGAGTGTCCGCAAGCTCGGTGACCGTTTTATGGTTGATTTCGGCCAGAATATGGCCGGATGGGTCAAGATAGCAGTGTCAGATGTTGCCAAGGGCGACACTGTCGTTATCCGCTACTCCGAGCGTATCTCGCCTGACAGCACCCAGCTTGATGTCGAGAATCTCCGTCATGCGCAGAGCACCGACCGCTACATAGCCAACGGCACTGAAAATGGAGCGAAGTGGAGTCCGAAGTTCTCATATCACGGTTTCCAGTTTGTTGAGGTTACAGGTGTCAAGGACCTTAAGCCGGAAGACATCGTGGCAGAGTTCGTTTACGACGCTCTTCCTGACAACGGCTCTTTTGCCAGCTCAAACAAGACCATGAATGCTATCCACCGCAACGCATGGTGGGGTATAGCCAGCAATTATAAAGGTGTGCCCGTGGACTGTCCCCAGCGCGACGAGCGTCAGCCGTGGACAGGCGACCACAACATGGGAACATGGGGCGAAAACTTCCTTTTCGACAATGCCAATATGTATGCCAAGTGGATGGACGACATGCGCGAGTCGCAGCGCGAGGACGGCTGTCTGCCCGACATCGCTCCGGCGTTCTATAATTACTACACTTCCGATATGACATGGTCATCAACACTGCCCGTCGTGTCAGATATGATTTATGAACAGACCGGTAATCCGCAGCCAATCATCCGCAATTATGATGCGATGAAGAAGTGGATGAACCATATCAGGACTGATTTTACAAACAAGGACGGTCTTATCACGGCCGACAAATATGGCGACTGGTGTGTCCCGCCTGAAAAGCCTGATATGATCCACAGTCAGGATCCGGCCCGCAAGACTGACGGCACTCTGATAGCTTCCGCTTATTATTATAAGATGTGTCAGCTGATGGCCAAGTTTGCCCGCATACAGGGGCTCGATGCCGAGGCTTCAGCATGGGAAAGCGATGCCGACAAGGTAAAGGATGCTTTCAACAGGCAGTTCCTGACTGTCAAGAAAGGGACTTCGCCTGTCAAGACTCCACATATCCTGTATCCCGACAGCATTTTCTACGGCAACAATACTGCTACAGCCAATGTGCTGCCGCTCGCATTTGACATGGTGCCCGAAGAATATCGCCAGCCGGTGGCCGATAATCTGATAAAGACTATAATCGAAACCAACAAAGGGCATATATCTACCGGTGTCATCGGAGTCAACTGGCTCATGCGTGAACTATCGCGCATCGGACGCGGCGATGTTGCGGCTATGCTTGCCTCCAACACTTCCTATCCGAGCTACGGCTACGAGATTTCAAAGGGCGCTACTACTATCTGGGAACTTTGGAACGGCGACACCGCCAGCCGGAAGATGAACAGCAACAACCACGTCATGATGCTCGGAGACCATCTGAACTGGTATTATCAGGATCTCGCAGGTTTCAATCCTGCTAAGCCGGGCTACAAGGAGATTCTTCTCAAACCCGACTTCTCGATTCAGCAGCTCGACAGCGTGAACGCATCCTACCGCACACCTTACGGCCTGCTTGCAAGCCGTTGGGTCAAGACTCCGATGCACATAGAATGGCGTGTCGAGATTCCGTGCAACACCACGGCTGTGCTTTGTGTCCCGACTCCCGACAAAAAGGCTGTGAAAGCCCCGGGAGCGAAATATATGCGTTCTGAAGGTCTGAATTCATACTGGAGTGTAGGCTCTGGAGTATATAATCTTGACATAAAGGTTGATCCCTCCTTGGGCGACAAGCGCAAAGGTATTCTCAATGACGAGTTCCTCTATGAAACCGCCTCATTCCCTGAATGTCATGGCGCTACCATCGTAGAGCTTGACAACGGCGATCTTGTGGCTTCGTTTTTTGGCGGAACAAAGGAGCGCAATCCAGATTGCGTGATCTGGGTATGCCGTAAACCAAAAGGTGCTACCGAATGGAGCGAGCCTATGATTGCAGCTGATGGCGTATTCGATCTCAATGACCCCAATATCAAGCTTGCAGGTCTTTCAGGCATCAACGCCGAGACAACTCCGGCTACAGCCGGGCCTGTCGGTCCGCATTTCAAGGGCGATATCAACAATGCGCGCCGCAAGGCATGCTGGAATCCGGTGCTTTTCCAGATTCCCGGTGAAAAGGAACTGATGCTGTTCTATAAGATAGGTTCAAGCGTGGGTGACTGGACCGGATGGGTAGTCCGGTCGACCGATGGGGGAAAAACGTGGAGTGACCGCGAGCCTCTCCCCGAAGGCATCCTTGGTCCGATCAAGAATAAGCCGGAATATATCAACGGACGTATCATTTCGCCGAGCAGCCGTGAAGGCAACGGCTGGCGTGCATGGATTGAAATCAGCGATGACAAAGGCAAGACGTGGCACACAGCCGGAGCGCTTCCCTCGGATTCGGCAATACGCACCGACCGTACAGAGCCCGAACCAATCTATGCGATTCAGCCGAGCATCCTGCGTCATTCCGACGGCCGTCTGCAGATTCTTTGCCGCACACGCAACTCAAAGATTGCGACAAGCTGGAGCAGTGACAACGGTGACACTTGGACTCCCGTCACGCTCATCGATATGCCCAACAATAATTCGGGAACTGATGCCGTGACTCTCAAAGACGGTCGCCATGTGCTTATCTACAATGATTTCGCAACTCTTCCGGGAACACCTAAAGGTGTCCGCAATCCTCTTTGTGTGGCCGTTTCAGACGATGGAATCCATTGGGAGAATGTCATGACGCTTGAAGACAGCCCTGTCAGTCAGTATTCTTATCCGAGTATCATACAGGGTAAAGACGGCAAGTTGCATGCAATATATACGTGGCGTCGTCAGCGTGTGAAATACGCGGGACTTGATTTATAAAAAACTCATAACAACAATAATCAACAGTAGGGATGCGGTGTCGCCGTGTCCCTACAGAATTTAACCATCATGAAAATATTTGCAGCAGCTATAGCGACAGTCGGGCTTGGTCTTGGCCTCTATTCGTGTAGTTCGGGTGCTAACAAGACTGAAACGCAGCCCGAAAACGATTTATATATGTTCACATCGTTCCACGAACCAGCCGACGAAGGTTTGCGCTTCCTTTACAGTGAGGACGGTATTCACTGGGACAGTATCGCCGGCACATGGCTCAAGCCAGAAATCGGCATGAACATCATGCGCGACCCTTCGATTGTTGTCGGTCCTGACAGCACTTATCACCTTGTGTGGACAATTGCGTGGAAGGGTGATACGGGATTCGGTTATGCAAGCTCCAAGGATCTTATCAATTGGAGCGAGCAGCGTCGCATTCCGGCAATGGATTCGATTGCATCTACCCAGAATCTGTGGGCGCCCGAACTTTTCTATGACGATGTTAAGGATCAGTTCATGATCATATACGCCTCATGTGTCGTTGATGCCGGATTTGATGTTGGCATCGAGGATGAGAAAAACAACCATCGTCTCTACTACGTCACCACAAAAGATTTCAATACATTCTCCGAGCCGAAACTTTTCTATGATCCGGGATTCAGCTGCATCGACGCTACACTCGTGAAGCGTGGCACTGATGACTATGTGATGGTGGTCAAGGACAATACTCGTCCCAACCGCAACATCAAGGTGGCTTTTGCAAAGTCGGCCGAAGGTCCTTACTCTCCTGCTTCAGAGCCGTTCACAGAGTCTTTCACCGAAGGCCCGTCGGTAGCCAAAGTCGGAGATGACTACTACATCTATTATGATACTTACAGAAAATTCATCTACAGCGCCCACAAGACAAAGGACTTTGTGACATTCACTGATGTTACAGACAGTGTGAGCGTACCAAAGGACCACAAGCACGGCACTATATTCCGCGCTCCGCGTTCGGTAGTCAAAAACCTTATTGAAGCAAGCAATAAAAAATGAAGCTGACAAAATTAGTCCTCGTATCGGCAGCCTGTCTGACAGCCTTCGGGCTTACTGCCGAGGAACGCATACATTATACAGGGACAAAACTTTCGAATCCCAACCGTCACGACGGAGCACTTTCGCCGGCTGTCGGCGTGCACAATATCCAGACTATGCGTGCCAACCGTCGCTATGACCTCTATTCGCCGAACGATAACGGCTGGACCTACAATCATCAGCCGATGATGGCATACTGGAACGGCAAGTTCTACATGCACTATCTTTCCAATCCGGTCGACGAACACGTAGGCGGAGGCCGCACTCTGCTCCAGACCTCCGAAGACGGTTACAACTGGAGTGCTCCTCAGATTCTTTTCCCTGTCTACCCCGTCCCCGACGGTTTTAAGAAGGAAGGAATCGATGCCGTAGCTTCAGGTCAGGACGCAGTTATGCACCAGCGTGTCGGATTCTATGTGTCGAAATCAGGCCGTCTGCTTGCAATCGGCAACTATGGTATCGCCCTTCATCACAAGGATGATCCAAACGACGGCAACGGAATCGGACGCGTGGTACGTGAGATCTATAAGGACGGCTCGTTCGGCCCGATATATTTTATCTACTACAATCACGACTTCAACGAGAAGAATACAAATTATCCCAACTATAAGAAAAGTAAGGACAAGGGTTTTCGTGAAGCTTGTGAGGAAATCATCGCCAATCCGCTTTACCGCATGCAGTGGGTCGAGGAGGCCGACCGCAACGATCCGATGATTCCTCTTGCAAAACCATACAAGGCATTCTGCTGGTACACGCTCCCCAACGGTGACATAGCATCACTCTGGAAACATGCGTTGACTTCTGTGAGCAAAGACGGAGGCAATACATGGGCCGAGCCTGTGGAGCGCGCCAAAGGATTTGTCAACAGCAACGCGAAAATCTGGGGACAGAAACTGAGCGACGGCACTTATGCCACCGTATATAATCCATCGGAATTCCGTTGGCCGCTCGCAATCTCCCTCAGTTCCGACGGTCTTGACTACACTACGCTTAATCTTGTTCACGGTGAAGTGCCGCCTATGCGCTATGCCGGCCAATACAAGTCGTTCGGTCCGCAATATGTGAGAGGCATTCAGGAAGGCAACGGGAATCCTCCCGACGGTGACCTTTGGGTGACATACAGCGTCGGTAAAGAAGACATGTGGGTGGCACGCGTGCCTGTCCCTGTCGAGCTTGTGGCTACGGGACATGCCGATGAGAATTTCGGCAATTTCAAGTCGCTTTCCGATCTCACGATGTGGAACATCTATTCACCCGTATGGGCTCCCGTTTCGCTTCAGGAGAAAGATGGGAAAACATGGCTGACTCTTGCGGACAAAGATCCGTTTGACATATCGAAAGTGGAACGAAAGATTCCGCCGACACGTGAGCTTTCTGTCGAGTTTGACCTTATGGCCGATCAAAACGATTATGGCAACCTGCTAATCGAGTTCGTTGATGACGAGGGAACAGCCTGCGCACGTCTTGACCTCACGCCGGAAGGAGAATTCCGTTCGAAGGGTGGAGCGCGCTACGGCAAAATCCTCAACTACGAACCCGGAAAGCCATATCATGTGAAAGTCGACCTTTCGCTCGACAACCGCAATTCGACAGTCTATATCAACGGAGAAAAGAAGACTACACGAATGCTTTTCGCTCCTGTCAAGGAGGTTGAGCGCGTGGTATTCCGCACAGGTCCACACTCTAATTTCCCCAATGTCGATACTGAGGCCGACCAGCACAACGACATGCTCCGTGCCAATGACGTAGACAAGGAGGCCGTCTACCGTATCGCAAACTTCAAGAGCTCGTCGCGTGACATTGACGGCACTGCATCTGTCTTGAAATACGATGATTTTTCACATCATGCCGATTATTTCAATGACATGGAGGATGAGAACATCGCACAGGCAATTCCCAATTCGGAATCGTCGGAGTGGATGAAGGAAAACATACCTCTGTTCGAATGTCCCGACAAGGATATGGAAGAGATGTATTATTACCGTTGGTGGACTCTGCGCAAGCACATCAAGAATACTCCTGTAGGCTATGGAATGACGGAATTCCTCGTTGATCGTAGCTATGCAGACAAATACAACCTGATTGCATGTGCCATCGGCCATCATATCTATGAAAGCCGCTGGCTGCGCGACCCTAAGTATCTCGACGGCATCATCAACACATGGTATCATGGCAACGACGGTCAGCCTATGGCCAAGATGATGAAGTTCAGCTCGTGGAATCCTGATGCAGTCTATAACCGTTACCTTGTCGATAGTGATCTTGACGCACTCGCCAAGATGTATCCTGACCTGAAGGCCGAATATGCCCGATGGGAAGAGCAACACCGTCTGCCAAACGGACTGTACTGGCAGGGCGATGTGCAGGACGGTATGGAGGAAAGCATCAGCGGCGGCCGCAAGAAGAAATATGCGCGCCCGACCATAAACTCCTATATGTATGGCAATGCCAAGGCTCTTGCCTCCATAGCTGAAAAGCTTGGCAAGAAGGATGAACAGGAACTTTACGAGAAGAAAGCTGAAGAAATCAAAAAACTTGTGCAGTCACGTCTATGGAATAAGGATCACGCCTTCTTTGAGACAGTCAGAGGCGACACTTGCGCACAGGCACGCGAGGCCATCGGCTATATTCCTTGGTATTTCAATCTTCCCGACAAGGGTAAATATGATGAGGCTTGGCTTCAGCTCAATGATGAGAATGGCTTCTCAGCTCCTTATGGTCTTACGACTGCCGAGCGCCGTCACCCTGAATTCCGCACGCGCGGTGTGGGTAAATGCGAATGGGACGGTGCAATCTGGCCATTTGCCTCTGCCCAAACTCTGACCGCACTTGCCAACTATCTGAATACCGAAGAGAATCCGGTCGTCACCGACAGCACTTATTTCGCTCAGATGAAACGCTACGTCGAGTCGCAGCACCATCGTGGCCGTCCCTATATAGGCGAGTATCTCGACGAGGTTACAGGCTATTGGCTGAAGGGTGATCAGGAGCGTAGCCGCTACTATAATCACTCGACATTCAACGACCTCGTCATAACCGGTCTCGTCGGTCTGCGCCCGCGCAACGACAATACCATTGAGGTCAATCCCCTTGTCCCCGAAGGCGAATGGGACTGGTTCTGCCTTGACAATGTCCCCTATCATGGCCGAAATGTCACTATCCTCTGGGATAAGGACGGTCAGCGCTATCACAAAGGCAGCGGTCTGCGTGTCTATGTCGACGGCAAGGAAGTCGGCCATGCACCGTCGCTTGAGCGTCTTGTCTGCAAGGATGTCCTCTAATCATCAATACAGAATTATATGAAGCGAATACTTTATATGGCAATTCTTCTGCTGGCCTCGCTCCCGTTAAGGGGAATCGAGGTCGGCAGGATGACATGCGAAATGACCGACACTCCTTTAGCAGTCGACACCGATACCCCACGTTTCGGTTGGCAGCTCAAAGGCGACAACGGACGATGCAGTCTGCTTATCAGATTGAGCTCTTCACGCGTGACGGTAAGAAAACTTCCAAGGTATGGAATTCTGGCAAAATTAAATCTCCACAGAGCCAGCTTGTGGCCTATTCCGGGCCGCGTCTCGAACCGATGACACGCTACTACTGGCGTGTGAAGGTCTGGGACGAGAAGGGCAAGGCATCGGCATGGAGCAATCCTGCTGAGTTCCGCATAGCCCCCGACAGCAAGTTTCTTGATGGGAAATGGATCGGCGCTGTCAGCTATGAGCAGGCAAATCTCCCTGACGGTCGCAATTATACTTACGACAAATGGAAGAAACCTGAAGTGAAGGAAGCTTGGGAGCGTGTCGACTCAATGGCATCGCGCAGTATCATACTCCGCACAGAATTCGATTTGCCGAAAAAGATTGCTGATGCGACAGTCTATGTCTGCGGTCTCGGGCACTATGAACTTTCACTCAATGGCGAGAAAGTCGGTGATGGTGAGTTCACTCCGCTTTGGAGCGATTATGACAAGACTGTCTATTTCAACACCTATGATGTTACCGACATGCTCCATTCCGGCGAGAACGCTATGGGTGTTTTGCTCGGTAACGGTTTCTATAATGTGGTGCGCGGTAACCGTTACAGCAAACTTCAGATTGGTTTCGGTCCTGAGACCTTATGGGTTAAGATGCTTGTGCGCTATACCGACGGCTCGTCAGAAATCATAGAGACAGGCGACAATTGGAAATATGACCTAAGCCCGATTACTTTCCATTCAATTTATGGAGGAGAGAACTATGACGCGCGTCTTGAACAGCCGGGATGGGATAAAGCCGGTTTCGATGACAGCAAATGGCATCCTGTAGTAGTGCAGCAGTCACCTAAAGGCAAACTGACTCCTCAGCTTGCGCCTCCTGTGAAGATTATGGAACGTTTTCCGGTCAAAAGCCGTCATAAGCTGACTGCCGATGAAATTGAGAAGGGAAACAAGGCTACAAAGCGGACCATCGATCCTTCTGCCATTCTTCTTGATATGGGACAGAATCTTGCCGGATTCCCAGAAATCACGCTCAAGGGCAAGCCGGGTCAGAAAGTTACGATGGTCGTAGGTGAAAGTATCACTGACGATAATGCCGCCAATCAGCGACAGACCGGCCGTCAGCATTACTACACGTACACACTCCGCAGCGACAAACCGGAGACGTGGCATCCACGTTTCTCATACTACGGTTTCCGCTACATACAGGTCGAGGGTGCGGTCTTTGCCGGAGAACCGAATCCTGAAGGGTTGCCTGTCATCGAGGACATCAAATCATGTTTCATCTATAACTCGGCTTCTGAAGGCGGAGAGTTTGAATGTTCAAGCGAAGTGTTGACAGCCGCCCATAGTCTTATACGCAATGCTGTCAGGAGTAATATGCAGTCAGTGTTTACCGACTGTCCGCACCGCGAGAAGCTCGGATGGCTTGAGCAGGTTCATCTAAACGGCCGGGGCTTTTGTATAACTACGACCTCACGTCGTATTATCCGAAGGTGCTCCGCGATATAGCTGACAGCCAGAGAGCCGATGGCATGGTGCCGACTGTCGCCCCGCAATATGTTGTGTTTGAAGGCCCGGGTATGGATGATTTCGCCGAGTCACCCGAATGGGGAGCTACATTGATTATTGCTCCGTGGATGTACTACGAAGCTTATGGCGACGACAGTCTTATACGTGAATACTATCCCAATATGCTTGCCTATGTCGACTATCTCGGCACTCGTGCAGACGGCAATCTGATAGACTTCGGTCTCGGCGACTGGTATGACTATGGTGATTTCCGTGCAGGCTTCTCGCGCAACACGCCTGTCGGCCTTGTCGCATCGGCTCATTATTACATGGATCTTATCCACGTCATAAAGGCTGCCGAGCTGCTTGGCAAGAAGGATGATGCAGCGCGCTATCAGGCCATTGCTGACAAGGTGCACGATGCGTTTAACAAGAAATATTTTGATCCGGCTACATCCGACTATGGTACGGGTAGCCAGACCTCAAACGCCCTTCCGCTTTTCCTCGGCATGATTCCTGAAGACAAGAAACAGGCTGTGCTTGATAATCTTGTCGGCGACATCCGTGAGCACGGCGTGCGCCTTACCACAGGCGACGTCGGTAACCGCTATCTCTTCCGTGCTCTTGCCGACAACGGTCTTGACTCAATCATGTATAGAATGCATAACCATTACGACACTCCGGGCTATGGTTTCCAGCTTCAGTTCGGAGCTACGACGCTCACCGAGCAGTGGGATCCCCGTCAGGGTTCGTCATGGAATCACTTCATGATGGGGCAGATTGACGAATGGCTTTTCCGTTCGCTTGCAGGAATCAGGATTGACGAGAGCCGTCCCGGAATGCAGCATCTCATAATCGAGCCTTCGGTTGTGGGTGACCTGACGAGTGTCAGAGGACGTACCGCTACCCTCTACGGCGACGTTGAGGTCGATTGGCGACGCAATGGCGACGATTTTACTTTGGATTTGACTCTTCCGGCCAATGTGTCGGCAGACGTGATTATTCCGGGTGAAACTCAGGCAAAGACTGTCAAATCCGGTAAATATACCTTTTCTTCAAAAATAAAGTAACAGATGAAATCAGCAACTATCATTTTCGGCATGGCGCTTGCAGCCATGCCGGCAATGGCTCAGAATAATTATGAAAACCAGTTCCGCCGTCCTTTGGGAGAAGTGCTCACAGAGATAAGCGAACGTTTTCAGGTCAAATTGAAATATGACATTGATACTACCGGTCTTGTACTACCGTATGCCGACTCTCGTATCCGTCCGTATTCGGTAGAGGAATCTCTGGCCAATGTGCTTATGCCGTTTGACTTTAAGTTCGTGAAGCAGAATGAGAAGACTTATAAACTGAAACGTTATGAATATCCGCGTCGCACTGAAGCCGATGGTCGCAAGATGGTTGCATGGCTCAATTCGCTCTATTCCGACAAGGATTCTTGGGAAGCGAGACGAGACTCTATCCGTCAGGAAGTCCGTGAGCTTCTTACCATTGACGATGCGCTTGCAAAGCGTGTCGAAGCAAGACCGGTCTTTTCGAAAGTGCGTAAATTTGACGGATATACCGTTCAGAATTTCTATCTTGAAACTCTTCCGGGTCTCTATGTGTGCGGTTCGATTTATGCTCCTGATTCAAAAGGCAAGCACCCGCTGATTATCTGTCCGAACGGACATTTCGGCAACGGCCGTTACAACGACGCTCAGCAGCAGCGCCTTGCCTCACTTGCGCGTATGGGAGCTATATGTGTGGATTATGACCTTTATGGATGGGGTGAATCCGCTTTGCAGGTTGGTGGCGAAGGTCATCACAAACCTGAAGCTCATGTCATACAAGCTCTCAATGGAATCTCGATACTCGATTTCATGATTGCCCGCAAGGATGTGGACTCTACACGCGTCGGTGTCAACGGTGGTTCGGGCGGCGGTTCGCAGTCTGTGCTCCTGTCGGTTATCGACCCGCGCTATACAGCTTCATGTCCGGTGGTGAGCCTGTCATCTTATTTCGATGGCGGCTGTCCGTGTGAAAGCGGTATGCCTATAATGCGTGCCGGCGGTGGTACTACCAATGCCGAGCTTGCAGCCGCTTTCGCTCCACGTCCGATGTGCATTGTTTCCGACGGCAAGGACTGGACCAATATTGTGCCTGAAAATGAATATCCCTATCTTCAGCGTGTCTATGGATTCTATGGCGCAAAGGATGAGGTCTCGAATATCCATCTCCCGAACGAAGGTCATGACTTCGGCCCGAGCAAGCGCAATGCTGTCTATGACTTTTTCATTGAAGTTTTCGGGCTTGACCGTTCGAAACTCGATGAATCAAAGGTGACGATAGAGCCGCATGATGCAATGAAAAGTTTCGGCCATGACGGTGAGAATATGCCTGCCAATGCAATTCGTTACGTGAAGAAGTGAATTTGCGAAAAAGCGTATTAATAAAAAGACAGATGCCACAGACATCAAAAATTTCTGTGGCATCTGTCTTTTTATTGTGATTTTCAGGCGGATTATTCAGCGTATTCTATCTTGCCTACGAGTTTGCGCGAAATACCGTGATTTTCCGAAGCCTTGACCGAAGGCTGGTGAAGGTCTTTCGGGAAATAGAGGAAGAAGCGGTCAGCTCCTGCGTGGACGTATGATGCGGGAGCGTCGAGTGTATAGAATGTGCGGTCTTTTATCGGATCATATTCCATTGTCGGGGTCACTTTGTCAGGGTCGGCGAGGCCATAGAGTTCATCGCCGACGAAAGTGTACTGGAGATCGATGTACTTGCGGTGGTTTTCAGTGCGTGTTTCCTCAATCGATTTCGGAGTGTATTCTTCCGGAACATTAATCCATACGCGGCCTTTTTCAAGCTCTATTTTTCCGGGCTCGAGAGTCATCGGGTCATGCTCGGCAAGAAATTTGAAGAGCTTGTCCCAGAGAGGTTTGTTGCGGTGATACTGTGTCGCAAATTCGACTGCGTCGATGGTCGCGTCGGGATTGACGTTCCATCCGTTTGCCCATTCGCGGGTTTCCATCCACTCGCGGGCCTCTTCAGGGGTCATAACTTTTTCTGTTGACATGGTTGTTGGTGATTTATGGAGTTGAAACAATGTTGCGCGGGTTGGTTGCAACCGATTGCAAAATTAGTGAAATGCCATGAATAAAGCAAATCGCATTTGAGTTGCGTTATTGTGGCTTTTATCGGATTGCAGAGACCGGGAAAAAATCCGGGGAGTTTCCGGCAATTTCAATGTCGGATGCTCCCCGGTGGTGTATGGTTGAATGCATGTACCGTTTTTTATGCTTTGAATCCTTTTTTGGAGGATTTCGGCGGTGTCGCACGACGCAGACGCAATACCTGAGCCGAACGCGGTGGCAGGTAAAGGCGGAGCCATTCCTTGCCTGAAGGCGCAAAGAGCGGGTCGTTCTGTGTCAGATGGCTGACACTTTCGTCAATGTTGCCATAGCCCCCGAAGTCAGGATTGTCGGTTGAAAGCACAACGTCGTATTCTCCGGCGGGAGCGAGGATGCCGTAGCCCGTAAATGCTTTGGACGGGTTGAAGTTGAACACAAACGCGAGGTCACCGCGCATGTAGGCAAGCACTTGGTCATCGTCTTTCTCCCAAAGTTTCACTACAGGAAGCGACTGGAAGTTGTAGACACTTGAAATTAGATGTACCATTGCATTGTCAAATGCGTTGAGCAGCATGTATTTTAATTCCTTTCGGTCAACGAGATCCCATTGACGGCGTGCATATTTATAGCTCCATCCATTGCCTTCGCGCGGGAAGTCGATCCATTCGGGATGGCCGAATTCATTACCCATGAAGTTAAGGTAGCCACCGTTGATGGTCGATGCTGTCACAAGACGAATCATCTTGTGGAGAGCCATGCCACGAGCAACGACCATATTGTCATCGTCGCGCATCATGTGCCAGTACATTTCTTTGTCAATAAGACGGAAGATGACAGTCTTATCACCGACAAGAGCCTGATCATGGCTTTCGACATACGATATGGTTTTTTCGTCGGCACGGCGGTTGGTCAGCTCCCAAAAAATAGAGGTCGGATGCCAGTCCTCGTCTTTTTTCTCCTTGAGAGTCTTGATCCAGTAGTCGGGTATGCCCATCGCCATGCGGTAGTCAAATCCGATGCCGCCATCCTTGATGGGTACAGCGAGACCCGGCATGCCGCTCATTTCTTCGGCGATGGTGATAGCGTTGGGGTTTATTTTATGGATGAGCTTGTTGGCGAGGGTAAGATAGGTGATTGCGTTTGTGTCCTGTCCGCCGTTATAGTAGTCGTCATAGCCGTTGAATGCCTGTCCGAGTCCGTGGCTGTAGTAGAGCATCGAGGTCACTCCGTCAAAACGGAAACCGTCAAAACGGAATTCCTGAAGCCAATATTTACAGTTGGAAAGAAGGAAGTTGAGCACATCGTTTTTTCCATAGTCGAAGCAGAGCGAATCCCACGCCGGATGTTCGCGACGCGAGTCTCCGTAGAAGTATTGGTTATAGCTGCCATCAAGGCGGCCGAGACCTTCGACTTCATTCTTTACGGCATGAGAGTGTACGATGTCCATAATGACTGCAATGCCAAGTTCATGGGCGCGGTCAATGAGGCTTTTCAGTTCCTCGGCAGTTCCGAAGCGGCTTGATGGAGCAAAAAAGCTCGACACATGATAGCCGAACGAGCCGTAGTAGGGATGTTCCTGAATGGCCATAATCTGGATTGCATTATAACCGTCGGCTGCTATACGCGGCAGGATGAGGTCGCGGAATTCGGTGTATGTGCCGACACCTTCTCTTTCCTGTGCCATGCCGATATGGCATTCATAGATCATGAGCGGACGAGTGTCGGGGCGGAAACGGCGCACTTTCCATTTGTAAGGTTCCGGCGACCATACCTGAGCCGAGAAAACTTTGGTCTGTTCGTCCTGAACCACGCGGGTCGCGTAGGCGGGAATTCGTTCGCCCTGTCCGCCGTCCCAGCTGACCATCATCTTGTAGAGGTCGCCGTGGTGGATGTCGTTAGGCTTCAGCTTTATTTCCCAGACACCATTTTTCTTTGGCTTAAGGGCATATTTCTTCATGATCTTCCATTTGGAAAAATCGCCGATAAGAGTGATTGCAGTGGCATTCGGTGCCCATTCGCGGAACACCCATCCTCCGTCGGCTGTGTGGTGAAGACCGAAGAAGTTATGGGCGTTTGCAAAGCTTTCAAGAGTGCCGTCCGGCCCGCAGAGCTCAGCTTCTTTGTTTAGGGCTTCATTGTGACGTCCGACGATGGCATCGGTATATGGTTCAAGCCAAGGATCGTTTTTAATGATGTTGAGAGTCTTCTTTTTCATGGGGAGAAAATAGAGATTATTTCTGAATGCCTGTTGCAAGTGGCGTTGTGTCAGAGTCTCAGGCACGTCGGAATTGAATATGCTTTACCAATAAACAAAACCTGCTCATCGCTTGGTTTGTTTCTACAAACTTAACAATAATTTTCGAATAGTCAGCTATAATAGTCGAATTTTTATTCCGATTGGCTGATGACAGCCTCTTTCCGGGTGGTCAGATTAATCCGTAAATAAAAACGAGACCTATGCAGAGCGGGGCTATATAACGCAGACATGTGATGACAGCTGTCACCATCCACGGCCTGACACTGCTGTCCGGGTGATTAACTCTTCACAGACCACACTGCGGTCAAGCACCCATCCGACAAAGATGGAGATAATCATGCCTCCCACCGGCAGAAGGATGTTGGACGAAACGTAGTCAAATAGGTTGAATATTGTCATCCCGCATATGGTCCACTCCGAGAGCGAGCCGAAGGAGAGGGCACACAGTGTCCCGAATAACATTGCAATGACGATATTGATTGCAGTTGCCTTGCGACGTGAGAAACCGAACTCATCTGTCATGTAGGCTATGGTGATTTCACTCATCGATATGGTTGATGACAGCGATGCAAGGAACAGGAGTATGAAAAAGAGCGCGGACCAGAGCATTGCTCCGGGCATCTGCATGAATATGGAAGGGAGTATCTCGAAGACGAGTTTTGGCCCGGCGGCAGGCTCTAAACCGAATGAAAATACCGCAGGAAAAATTATTATTCCTGCGAGTATGGCCACGAGAGTGTCAAGCGAAGCCATTATCCCTGCGGTGCGCAGCAACAGGGTTTCTTTCTTAAAATAGCTTGAATAGGTGATAAGGCATCCGAGACCGAGACTTAGCGAGAAGAAGGCTTGTCCCATTGCACCAAGCATAACCGACGGTGTCACCTGCGAGAAATCCGGTTTGAAAAGGAAGCTAAGGCCTTCGGTGGCGGCATCCATGCGCAGCGAGTTTATGCAGAATACGATTAGTATTACAAAAAGCATTGGCATCATGATGTTTGACATCTTTTCAATGCCTTTCTGGACTCCGCGGGCAAGGATGAAATAGTTTATGGTAAGGAAGGCGAGTGTCCAGATGACAGGGCGGATGTCGGATGTGGCAAATGAGTCGAACTGCCCGTGTAGTCCGGCTACAGACGTGATTCCACCGAAGCCTGACATTGACTGAATGATGTATTCAAGAGTCCATCCGGCAACGACGGAATAGAAACTTAGAATAAGCATCGAGGCCAGCAGTCCGAGATAGCCGACGATTCCCCACGATTTTCCGGGCGCGAGTTTGCGGAATGCTCCGCGGATATTCAGCCCTGTATGACGTCCGATAATGAATTCGGCGCAGACTACCGGCACACCTATTATAAATATGAAAAATAGGTCAATGAGGAGGAATGCGCCTCCTCCGTGGACTCCCGCCTCGAAAGGGAAGCGCCATATGTTGCCGAGCCCCACGGCCGAACCGACGGTCGTCGCTATGACTCCGAGACGGGTTGCAAACTGTGCGCGTTTTTCAGTCATGTTTTAAACTTTGCAAGTTAGACATTTGAGTGTGGTTGAACCCATGTGTGGCTACACGTCCAAATTAAATTTTTACAATGTCGCAAAGATAAGGATTCTTTTTCTAATGCCGTCGGTGAGATACTATAAATTTTTATTGTGCTTTTCATTGTAATGTGTCAGTCTGGCTTATGATTTACAAAATGCTCAGGATCTGGTATCTGTAGGCAGATTCCTGAATCCTGAGCATTTGCGGTCGGAAAGAATATCCTATTCTTGGATAGTATAGAGATGTGATTATTTGAGAACCACGTTTTCAATCACACAGTTTTCGATGTTTTTGGTGTCGAATGACTTCGACGGGTCTATGGCCCAGATATCTTTGAATGTAAAATTGGTAAGAGTGTATTCGTCAATTTTCTTATCCTTATAGAAATCGCGGGTGCATTCGAGTTTGCCGTTTCTGAAAGTCACATTGTCGACCCCTGATGCCGGCATCGGATCGCGGTCTACTTTATTGAAGAATTGTTTCCACGTTTGGACTTCGACAGCATTGCGCACGCGACCTGTCGCTCCGTCGATTAATACATTGCGATATTGCTGCGGGGTGTCGGGGCGCATTTTGAATAGCAGCACATGGTAGGTGTCTTCAAACTTGCAGTCTTTCATAATGACATTTGAGCAGTCCCATGCCTCGCTTCCGAAGGTCACACCTGCATTTGTCTTGCCGAATGTGCAGCGGTCGATTATCACACGTCCGACAGGGCCGTTTCCTGCAATCGTGTCGACGTATGTGCCCTTGCCGCCTTTGAGACAGACTCCGTCGTCGTTTACGTTCATGTAACAATTGCTGACGAGCACATCGTTGCACACGTCAAGGTCGATTGCATCGGTGCTTGGGCCTTTGGGATAGCCGTCGGTCGGGGCAAGTATGGTGACTCCGAGATATTTGATTCGTTCGCAATTATACAGGTGGTTAGTCCAGAATCCGGAATTGACCATGTGGATTCCGCTGACAGTCACATCCTTTGAATTAGAAATATAGGCCATTCGCGGACGCAGGGCTTCAAGATTAGTGCATTTGCGGTTGACTTTGCGTCGAAGCCAGAATTCGTCATAAAAGCGATGACCGTTTCCGTCTATCGTCCCCTCGCCTGAAATGGTGAAGCCGTCACATCTGTCGGCGTTGACAAGAGCGGCGAAATAGTCGATTGTCTGTCCTTCGAGGCGGGTCTTGACAATCTCATAGTTGGTAATCGCATCGCTGCCTTTGAGTTTACCGCCTTTTTGAATGTGAAGATGGGTTCCGGGTTTGAAGAATAGTGATCCGCTTAGGAATGTTCCTTCAGGAATGACAATCACTCCGCCTCCTTCGCCGGCGGCTTTGTCGATGACAGCTTGTAAAGCCGGAGTCTGGATGACAGTGCTGTCATTTATCACTCCATGATCAGTTACTACATATTTTTTGCCTAATTTATCAATCTGGGGAATTTCCGCATTGTTAAACCATGCGGGCACAGCGCTTCCGTCGGGAAATGTCTTGAATTCAGCACGTGAGTTAACGGCAAACAGCGAGAATAATGTAAGGGCGATAGCCTTGGTCTTTAAATTCATAAGTCTTCATTTAGAAATAAGATTGTGCAAAGGTAAACAAAAACAGCGATTTTTTATGCACAACAGTTCGGTAATTTTTGAGCAGGCATAGCTGTATCGCACTGATACACAATAGTTTGCATTGATATTGAATTGTTGTTGCATCTTATTGATATTCAATTGAATATGCAAATTTTACCGAACTATTGAAATAAAAAAACTTATTGGTTATATGTGTCTATCAATTCAGAGGAGTTGATAAATTGGTCTTTCTGCAAGAAATGTTAGCATATTTTGCCAAATTATAATATTATAAAAAAAGCAATGTGTAGATTTGATTGGTAATCAACATGTTTAGTCATTGTTGTTGAAAAATGATATTTTTGTGTGATAAAAAATAGTAAAAACATTTGGTAGATTCCAATTAAAGCACTAACTTTGCAGTGCTTTTAAGAGAAACGCATTGTTGATTGTGGCAGAATCTTGAAAGTTCGGATTTGAAGAGTTAAAGTCCGAAAATATTGGAGAGATGGGTGAGTGGCTGAAACCACCAGTTTGCTAAACTGACGTAGGAGCAATCCTACCACGAGTTCGAATCTCGTTCTCTCCGCAGAGGAGCAAAAAAGTCTTATAAACTTAAGTTTATAAGACTTTTTTGTATTAAAACTATTCAAATAAATGCCGTCGAAAAATATAATGTATTTTGAGTAGGTTTATTATGATAGTTGATGGTTTGCAATGACTTATGACAGCGTTGGACTTAGTTTGATGGATATTGTGCTGCATTGACAGCGCAACGGAACGAAAATTTCATGTTCTTTTCGTGAGCATATACCCTATGCCTCGCTGATTCAACAGAGATATGGATGTGTCGTGGCGAAGATAGAAGCGGAGTTTGTGGATGAATCCGTGAAGAGAGTTTCGGCTGTAAGGGTCATCACGCTGCCATATAAGTTGCATCATTGTTGAGGCTTCCACTGTTTGTCCGACGTTTACTGCGAGTTCCTTTAGCAGTTTTGCTTCGATCAGTGAAAGCTCTATGTTGTCTTTGTCTGGATATGACAGTGTCTGCGTGGATAAATCCAGAACATATCTGCCGATTTCAAATTTATGGTCTTCTTCATTGATGTTTCTACGCAACAATGCTTTGATTCTTACTATCAGCTCCAGCATTTTGAACGGTTTCTTGAGATAGTCGTTACCGCCCAGTTCGAATCCCTCAACAATGTCGTCTATTCCTGATTTGGCTGTGAGAAACAATAACGGCACAGTCCGGCTGATCTGTCGGATTTTCCGCCCCATTTCAAAGCCATCCATACGAGGCATCATGACATCGGCTACTATAAGGTCGGCTCCGTACTTTGTGAATTTTTGCAGACCTTCCACTCCGTTGCATGCTGTCTCAACCTCAAAACCATCGCGTTGCAACGTTTCAGAGATTATCATCGACAGAGTGGAGTCGTCCTCCACCAATAAAATTCTTGCTGTGCAAACGGCTGTCCGATTAACATTGCTCATTGTTTGTTGAATTTAATATTAAACTTGCTTCCTTTTCCTATTCTGCTTTCCACACTTATCTGCCAACCATGTTTCTCGACAATTGATTTGACATAGAACAGGCCGATGCCATATCCACGGACTTCTACCGTGTTGCCATGAGGCACACGGTAGAATTTATTGAATATGTCAGGTAAAGATTTTTCAGGAATGCCGATTCCGTTGTCGGAGACAGACATACCGGTTGAATCGGCACTTATCGTTATTCTTACATTCGTGCCGGAGTATTTTATGCTGTTATCAATCAGATTGCTGATTACATTCGAAAAATGGGTCGGATCAGCATCGACAGAGGCATCCTTCGGGCAAATAAAAGTTATTTCACAATTCTTTTCGGCTCTTAGCTTCTGCTGCTCGATTATAGAGCTCAGAAAGGACCGAAGTTCAATCTTTTCCTTTTCCATGACAAGGTGCTTTCTCCGCTCCATACTCATGGCAAGGATACTCTCGACCAATCCTGCAAGTTTTGACAACTGTTCAAGAGATGCTGAGAGGTATTTTTTTGTCCGTTCTTCATCATGCGGGTCTGGAAACTGCAGCAATGAATCATTTGCCGCATAGGCTATTGCGATTGGTGTCTTTAGTTCGTGAGTCATATTGTTGGTGAAGTCATCTTTCATCTCCTCTATAGTGCGAAGACGTTTTATGACATGAAGGAGATACCAGAATCCGAAGGTCAGGACAAGAGCAATCAGGGCGGAAGTCACGATGACTCCCCTCATTTCGCTCAATATGTTTTCTGTCAACGGAGTTATGTAGGCATAATATGTCATTTCTCCATTAATTCTATATTCTATTTTCCATAAGTCGGAATGATATTCGAATGTATCGCCCGGGCATGTGATATGGACGTATTCCGGATAGTATCCCGAGAAATTCAGGTCGCGGCGAAATGCTTCTTCTATTTTTGATATATTTGGTTTTCCAATCCAGTCGTCGTAATTGTCATGAAGATATTGTGCAATTATTGATAGTATCTGCTTGTCGAAACGGCGGAATCCCTGAGAGTAGTCCATTTCACGTAATTTTTCTGCACTCATTGTCGAGCCGATATCCGATTTCTGCAAACCGAGCTTAATCCATACCACGTCATCATCCTCTCCAAGTCCGGCTCCAATTATGCGGTCGACCATTTCTATCTGGTCTGCCCTTCCGAGGCATTGCTCCACATCATTTATATATCGCTCTTTTATTGAATCGTATAACTGCACCATAAAAATAACGTTGGCCGCAAAGAGCAGCGAAACAAGTATACGGATTGAGGCCAGTATTAGCTTAAAGTGTTTCATCTCAGTGCAAATTTATTAAAATTCAGCCAATCCCGATTCACTCTTACTGAAAGATTAAGACTAAATAAGGGAGCATAAGGATTGATTAAGACATAACAGGGTAATTTCGCGACATGAAACATTATATATTACCATTGATAGTGCTCCCTCTTGTGGCACACGGACAGATCACCGAGCCGGATACTGTGACCGTAAAAGAACTTGGAGAAGTAACCGTTGTCGCCGATGCACAGCGCACAAGCGCAACCAAGACGGTCTATATCCCGTCTGTAAACCAGAAGTCAACAGCATCCGGCGGCATTTCGCTGCTTTCCCATATGAATATTCCGCAATTGAGTGTAAATCCTATTGCAGAAACTGTGAAGACAGTTGATAATCAAGGGGTACGTTTGTTTATAAATTATCATCCCGCCACCGACGAGGATATTAGCGGACTTAATCCGGAAGATGTAAAACGGGTTGAATATCTTGATTTTCCTGTCGATCCGAGATTTCAGCGTTCGCAACATGTTGTAAACTTCATCACACACTCATATACATACGGAGGTTATACTAAATTAAATGGTAAAGAACGATTTCTGGTACACAGTGGAGAGGCTTCAGTGTATTCAAAGTTCGCTTGCCGAAAGATGGAGTATGACCTTATGGTATCCGGTGATTATGACTATAATTCCCATATAGGCTCAGCCGCGAATGAAACATTCAGGTTGGAGTCACAGACTGTCCGACGTGAGCACGGGACGGAAGCGGCACGATACCGCCAGAGAGGTTTCTATTCCGCTTTCAGGGCATCATGGAACAGAAACGATAAATTCTCATTTAGAAATCTTGTCTCATATCGTCGAATCCAAATCCCGGAATATAGTACTTCGGGATATGTAAATTTTTCAAGTCTCTATCCGTCGGAGGCATTTCACACAGAATCTCCTTCTGCAAATAATGCTCTCGGTTGGGACAGCGAACTTTATGCCGCTCTTGGCAATGGATGGTCGGTCAATGGTAATTTCCAAGCCGAATTCATAGGTAATAACACAATGTCCAATTATTCGGCAGGAGACGAATCGATTGAAAATCATGCGGACGAAGATTCTTGGTGGCTGCGTACTACGGTTCAGGCTAACAAATACTTGACTGATAAGATCACACTGTTTTCAAGTGTGTCGTCAGGTGGAGGGCGTACAAAGATTGACTATTCCGGTTCAAGTGTCGCAGTCAATCGTTTCCGCCAGACATTCACGGGTGTGTCTCTGGGGCTATCTTTAAATTGCCGGCATGTTTCCGGTAGTATTGACGGCGGTTATGCCTTCGAGTCAAACTTCATAAACGGTAAAACGATGGACGAACGCTATCCGTTTACACATATCAATTTGCAGTATGCTCCTAATCATAAAAATTCGCTGAGTCTGTGGTTCCAATATGCTACAATGTCGCCGGATGCAACGATGAAGAATCCCAATGTCATTCAGCAATCGGAACTTATGTATGTAAGCGGTAACCCGGATCTGGATTGTTCACGTCATGTGGCAGCCAATATAAGCTATACTTTTCTGCCCGGCAACACTTGGCAAATGTCGGCATACGCGGTTCTGTTCAGGATTATTAATCGCCAGATACCGGTCTATACTCCCGACGGACCGGACGGCATGATGTTGAAAAAATATCAGAATGACGGAGACTATAATCACGGACAGATTGGAGGAAGTCTGACAGGAAAGTTTATCAATGGTAAACTCTCGTTATCCGTTTCTCCAAGACTATTGCTTTACAAGACGACGGGTAGCAACAGTATTTCTCACTGTCCGTTTAACGCCAGTGTAAATATTGACTACTATCTCGGAAAATTTTTCTTTAACGCTTACTGGGATTCAGGAAGCAGTTATGTTGACGGGGAGACGGCCTATCTTCGAAAGATGCCGATGTCATATTCAGCAGGTGCGGGATGGGCCTCTCGCGGATGGAATATCCAGCTATCGGTTGTCAATCTGTTGCAATCGTCTTGGAAAATCAGCAAAGATTCGTTGACAGCCCGTTGGTATGGCTGTGAAATGACCCGGTTTGGCTCGGACTTCCATCGCCGAATATCACTGAATGTGACCTACACTATCAATTATGGTAAAAAAGTGAGTCAGACGGGAGAACTGAACGGCGGGAAGAATATTTCAACCTCTATCCTGCATTGAGTGGCGGTATCAATGGCGGATAAACGGCTACTTAATCCGTTATCTTCACAATCTGTCCGGTGTCAAGGTAGTAGAGGAAGCCTCTGACGTTTTTATAGCCGAGCATTGACATTAGTCCGACGTATTCCTTGACCTGTTTGATGTAGCGCTGAGGTTTTTGATTTCCACTTTTGAAGTCGATTACATCGATATACCCGTCAGCAGTCCATACGACTCTGTCAGGTCGGCGCGAGTCGTCGCCTCCGATTGCAATCGGACGTTCAATCATCACTTTCTTATATCCTTCAAACCATCCGGCCGCTTTTGGATCATTTACGCGGTCCATGATTATGGCATGGATTTCAGAAATGTCTGCCGCTGTCAGCTCCTTGGCTTTTTTAGAATGACGCAGGCTGTTGATTGCGACTTCAACGTCCTTTACGGTCAGAATGTTTGCCATCGTGTCGTGGAGCATTATGCCTCGGTCGCGTGCATCCTCGATGTTGTAGTATTTATCTTCAAGGGTTGTATTGTCCCAGATATTGCGTTGGGTGTGGGTGTAGTATTCGCCCATATCCCATAACTCACCCGGAGTCAGGGCTGTCTTTTCGCTTTTTTCTTTAGCTTGTGGAATTGTCGGAGAGCCGATGGTTATTGTTTCATCTGCAAAAGAGAAATAGGTGTAGGGTGACATGCTGCCTGACAGGTTGTCGCCGCTTTCAAGCTCATGGCAGAATTCGGGTGTGCACATGTCTATCGCATCTATCAGATCGGATGCAATATTTTTTGCTCTCGGTTTGGTTTGGGGAATCCTATGCAAAGTTCGTTAACGGCACGTGTGAATGCTACGTAGAGGAGGTTTACAGTGTCAAGTTTCTTTTGCCGGCAGACTTCATCGTATCGATCCTCAAAAGGTGTCCTCCTCATGGCTGATGACAGTTCAAGAGGAAGCATAGGGGAAGGAGTTCGTCGGGTATTCCGGGTATCGACTTGAGTTCGAACCATGCCGGTTCAGGCCGATTGCTTTCGGTCATTTCTGCAAAAGGAATGTGGACACAGGGATATTCCAGACCTTTTGATTTATGTATGGTGAGTATATTCAGCGCCGAATCGTCCTGAGCGCCTGCTACCGGCGTGGCATAGCCTTTTTCATCCCACCATGACAGGAATGAGCGGATGTCTCCGTGGCCTCTGCCGACAAATTCCGTCACAAGGTCCTGAAACGCGTTGATATATAGATTTTCTTCTTTCAGGTTTGCTTCGGGGATGTATGTCGAGACGATTTCTTCGACAAGAGATATGAGATCGACTGAAGTTTCCGATGCGGAAGACACGGATGATGTCCGGCTATCCTGACCATCTGCTACCGGAGCATCCTCATGTCCGGCATCTTTTGAGCCGGACTCAAGAATCGCGATAGCCTTTAGCAGAGACTCCGAAGAACTTGCTCCACGGCTCTTTTCATTTTCGAAGCTGTTAATCAGGGTTGCAATCTCACGTTTTGTCTTTTTTCGCGGGCCGGAGGCAAAATCCGTAGCACTGATAAGCTTGAGACGGCTGACGATGAGTCCGACCGTCGGTGAATTTCCAAGAAACAATGAGGCATCGGATACGATGCGGAAAGGAGGAAACTGTGGGTCGGATTTTACCGTGTCCTCAAGATGCCTGATGATTATATTGCCCTCGTCGCGTTTCCTGACCAGAATCGCTATGTCGCCGGGACGATATCCTGATTCAAGTTGCCGGCGCAGTTCGTGAGTCAGATTTTCAAGTGCTTCCGGCAACCAGTCAGATTTCTTATCACCGTCATACATTCTGACTCTGACATAGCCGCGATGATCGGCGTGTTTTTTTGAAATCTGTTGCGCTACGTTGGAATAGATTTCCTCATAGCCGAGATTCCTGACAAGGGCGGAGAAGAATGTATTGTTAAATCTTATGACATCTGATGATGAACGCCAGTTTGTGTTTTCCGATATGCTGTCACCACGCACTTCACACCGTCCTTCTGCCATGCTGTCGGTGTGCAGGTTGTGGAGGAGTGATGGGTCGCTGTTACGGAAACGGTAGATACATTGTTTTTCATCACCGATGACGAGATTGTCATATTCGTAAGCAAGACTTTCGTTTATAAGCGGACGGATATTGCTCCACTGGCTGAATGATGTATCCTGAAACTCGTCGATGAGATAGTGTCTGAACCATACGCCTACGCGCTCATAGAGAAACGGGGCATCTTCAGTGCCGATTATTCTTGAAATCAGAGCGTTGGTGTCGCTTAGTAATATTGTGGAATTCTCACGCCGGTACTTGTCGATATACTCCGCAAGTGACGATAGCAGACCGAGCTGATATAGATTGGCTGCAATAAGCTGGAGTGTCCCTACCTGTCCGTCACAGAATCTTACCATGTCGAGGGCTTTGGCAATGATTCCGTTAAGCTCGTCGGAGGGTGCGGGCTGTCCTTTTTTAGGCTTTTTATAGGCTGTGGTGATGTCGTCCATCGCATTTGCCATGCTCTGCGAATAGCCGTCAGACACATAACCTTTGGATGCCCATTTACGCAGTCCGTTTGTGACGTGAGTCTTGACCATATCGCTCATGCCACATGTGGAAATCATGTCGAGCGCTTCAGTGCAGGCTTCGGCCGTCTGGTGCTTTATGGATTTTAGCTGTGAATAGACTCTGTTTTTGAAATCATTGAATTTTGTCTCGTCGGAGAGATAGTCCAACAGCCGGGCTTCGTTTTCGCGATAGAAATCATCGGTTATCTTGTTGATGAACTGGATAAGATTGCGATGTATCGGAAGTGAGCGGTTGAATACATTGAACGGCATGCCATCTTCGATGAGCTGTGTCATGTAGCTGGACAGCCAGTTTATGAGATAGCGTGTGCGTTTGTTATTTTCGCCGTGGTTAAGATCCTGCAGGAGTTTGTCGACGCTCATGCCGATTATGGCTTCGTCGTTAAGCTCAAGTTCATAATTGCCTGCGACCTCGGCCTCGCGTGCAAAAGAGCGGAGTATTGTCTGGAAAAAAGAGTCGATTGTCGAGACGCTGAAAAAATTGAAATCGTAGAGCAGATCGCGAAGCGCTCTTGCCGCTACGGTCTTCAGTTCTCCGCGCGAGCAGCCGAATGTTGTGCAAAGTTCGTCGGCATACGGACTCTCCTTTGTCCATCCTTTTTCGAGACCTGCAATCACCGCCAGTTCGTGTATGATACGGGTCTTCATTTCCTCGGTGGCCTTGTTCGTAAAGGTAATTGCGAGTACTGAGCGGTGGGCAAGACCTCCGCGACGGTTGAGGCGGTAGCGACCTTCCTCGTCTTTATATCCGAGAATCAGTTTTATGTATTCGCGGGCAAGGGTATAGGTTTTGCCTGAACCGGCTGAAGCCTTGTAGATGTTAATCATGATGGACAGTCTGCTATTTGCGGTAGCCTTTTATCTTGAATCCGAGTTCCGATAATATTTTTTTTGTCTCGTCGAGGCGTTCGCCTTGAATCAGGATTTCTCCTCCACGTGCCGAACCTCCGGTCGAGAGGCAGATTTTCAGCTTCGATGCGATTTTCTTAAGTTCGTCATCGTCACATGTAAATCCGCTGGCTATTGTGGCTGTTTTCCCGTTGCGACCTTTGCGGTCAATGCACACATCGATAACGTCGGGTGTTTTCTTGTCGTTTTTTTCTTCAATGACGAATTCTTCGCGGGCAAGTTCTCCGTCATTCACTTTCTGCGCTAAAATATCTTTCCAGTCCATAGATTTGTTTTCAGTGTGTACAGTGTTTAGACTCCGCCACGTCTTATTCCGGCTGAGAATTATCAGTCTCAGCATTCATTTGCTGAAGTTCATCAGCATCGGTTGTTGTCGGGTCACAGTCATGGTCGGCAGGTATCTCGCGAGGATTGTCAAGAGTATGGACTATTGTTGCAAGAGTCATGGCATATTTGTCCTGCTCGACCGGCAGTGACGAATAATAGGCTTTTGCAGAATCGGCATTTATCTTGAATGCCTCGCGGAAGCATTGGACGGCATACTCCACATCTTCCGGATCATCAGTCCGTTCGTTGAGCTGCATATAGAGGATGGACAGCCGTGCCATCTGCTTGGCTTCAACTGACTGGCGGTCTTTTTGTCCGATGATTTCACCGCACAGTTGGCGTGTTGCGTCGACGTTTTCATTGGCTAATGCAAGTTCGGCTGCCGAAATGCGCTCCGCTATAGAATCAGAGCCACCGCATGAATTGAAAGACAACGCTCCGCAGATTATACAACTAAATAAAAATGCGTGTTTCATAAATGTTTAAAAAGAGGATAAATGGAAAAACACATCAGGATACTAAACTTTTCGGAGGAAGCAGGCACGTTATTTACGCCTCTGATATAGATAGGTGATGCCGTCGGTCTCAAGCTGTAGTGAGAAATCATTATAGCTGACAACTTTCTGGGCAATGCGTGTCGGTATTCGTCCGATAAGAGTGCTGTCACCTTCAAAAGTCATGCTTTCGGGGTCGAGCGTAACAATCAATGAATCATTTTCCACATTCCACTTTCCGTCTACGCTATACGTCAGGATTCCCGGTTTTATTGCCCGGATTATACATTTTGCATCTTTGTGCAGCTCCATGACGGGGTCGGTCTGCGATAGCTCGGTATTGTAATATGTACCGATGATTTCTTCGGCCTCTTTACTCAGATGTGAGCATGCACACAGATTCATCGCACATGCGACGATGACGGAGAGGCGGATTGCGGTGCGGGCTGATTTCATTGCGTTAAAATGATGTGTCATTCTGATTTAATTGCAGGCTGTCTCATGTTAGATACAGCCTACAATCTCATTGATGTCGTTTATGCCGTGTCGCCGGCAGTAGTCTTCCATGAAGTCGATGACTTTCATTGTCACTGCGGGGTCTACGAAATTGGCAGTGCCTATCTCGACGGCTCGTGCGCCGGCGAGCATGAATTCGATGGCGTCGCGGCCGTTCATGATGCCTCCAAGTCCGATGACCGGGATTTTTACGGCTTTTGCCACTTGCCAAACCATACGGACTGCGACGGGGCGCACCGCAGGTCCGGAAAGGCCTCCTGTGACGGTCGACAGATGAGGACGGCGTTTTTCCACATCAATCGACATGCCCATGAGTGTGTTGATAAGCGAAACGGAGTCTGCGCCTTCGGCTTCGACGGCTCGTGCGATGTCGGCAATTGATGTCACGTTGGGAGAGAGTTTTACAATCAGGGTCTTGTCGGGGTATGCCTGACGGACTGCCCGGGTGACGGATGCTGCTCCGTTGGTTGTCGTGCCGAATGCCATTCCTCCCTCCTTGACGTTGGGACACGAAATATTGACCTCGATGGCCTTTATTCCGTCGAGAGGGTGGAGACGGCGTGCGGTCTCGGCATAATCGTCGACGTTTGCACCGGATACATTCACGATAAGCCGTGACTTGTAGTCCTTGATGCGGGGATAGATGCGTTCGATGAAGTAATCCACTCCTTTGTTCTGGAGTCCGACGGCGTTAAGCATGCCGGCCGGTGTCTCGACCATGCGCGGATAGTCGTTGCCCTGACGTGGATTGAGGGTAGTACCTTTTATTATATATGCGCCTAACCGGTCGATGTCGATGAAGGGTGTAAACTCTTCGCCATAACCGAAAGTTCCCGATGCGGTCATCACCGGATTGCTGAGTTCCAGACCGCCTATGTTGACTGAAAGATTTGCCATTACTCCCAAGTTAATTCGTTAATGTTAAATACAGGGCCTTCGGTGCAGACACACACATTGCCTTTCACCGTCTTCTCGACGCAACACAGACATGCGCCAAGTCCACAAGCCATCATGTTTTCGAGAGACACCTCGCAATCAGTGCCGTTGCGTCGTGCCACGGCTGCAACAGCTTTCATCATCGGGGCGGGGCCACAGCAATAATAACGGTGGTAGGCTTCCGAAAGGCACGGATGAGCGGTCACGAATCCCTTTACTCCGTCAGAGCCGTCTTCGGTGCATACATGTACTGTCCCGACGCTTTTGAACTCATCGAGTGAGAGGAGATCGGCGGCAGTGCGTGCTCCGAGCAGGAATTCAGGCGCGAAACCTTCATTCTTCAGCACCTTTCCGAGATATAGAAGCGGAGCGACACCGACACCTCCTCCGATGAGGAGGAGTTTCGCTCCTTGTGGAGCTTCTGTGGAAAACCCCTTGCCCAAGGGCAGCAGAAGGTTGATTCTGTCGCCTGATTTCATGTCCATCAGAGCCGAAGTCCCTCGTCCGGCATTCCGGACAAGGAGTGTAAGTGTATTGGCTTCGTAATCGACATCGTTGATTGAGATTGGGCGACGGAGAAGCACTCCGGACGTTTCTACTCCGACTTCGACAAACTGCCCCGGAAGCATCTCGGGGAGCCGGCTGCCGTCGGCAGGTGAAAGAACCATCCTGCAGTATGAGTCGCCTGACTTGCAGTTATCAATAATGATGAAATCTTTAACTTGTTTCATGGTTGATTGATTACATTTCAATTTCTTGAATCGGAATGGCCTTGTAAGCCATGCACTAATCCATAAGCGGTGACATCAGGCAATAATCCTTCAGTCACCACAAAAGTAATAAATTCCCTACAAACCGTCAAAAATCGGGATAAAAACATTGGAGGGTATTACGGTTCTATTTATCGCATTTCGTCCGTATTGCCTACGACTACAAGCCGCGTTCGCTGCTATATTCGATATTGGGATTTATAGCTTGCAGCGTGTCAACGAATAATTCCTCATCTTCAGGCGACACGTAAATGTAACTGTTTCTGTCGTATATAATACGGAGCTTGATGTAAGTCGCCGAGTAATTTCGGCCACTTTCAACCCAGAATTTTCCACGTCGTATTTTCTTGATGTTGTCTATATTGATGGCTAATGACTTCAAAGGTGTTGATATGCGTAATACATCGTCATCTATGGCATAAGTGACATTACCCCATATATATCGTGCTAAAAGCACTACTGCCAATAGTGGGGCCCCGCTCCAAAGCACGGCAAACAATCCCCATAAGATAGTCGGAGCTGCGATAAAAATGATTACATCAAATATGCACCACATTATTATAGGCCATTTGTACAGCCTATTATCCACCTTGCATCGAAACACTACATGATACTTGTGGATATATGGAGGCGGAACGATTGAATTATTATCCATGTTGTGTTGTTTTGATATTAGAGGCTGTCACCAAAAGACATTATGATTGATTTTTGCGTTGGGCGATTCTTGCGAATCGTTCAAGTCCCAAATAAAGTAATAGCAGTATGAGTTGAGCAATTGGAAGCATAACTGTTAAGGTAAACCAACCCCAGCCATCAGTATCCTCATGCGTCATTCTTAGATAGATTGAATAAGCCGTGTACGAGCTTATGATTACCAAATTTACCAACGCGGCATTATAATGAGTGATTTTGAATAAAGCCAAAGCTATCATTAACGGTTGTGTTATAGCAAATACACATATCATAGCAAGCGACTGACATCTGACAGCAACATCTATGCAGGACGCCAACAGCAGCAGTTCGGTCATAGCCCATACTATCCAAAATCGGTTATCAGTCAGTTTCATTGCTTGCCACCTTCTATGTTGTATTCCAAAATTCTCGTTGAGATTTAGAAAAGATTAACGTTAAAAATCAATTGCTTATGTTTCTGTGCCAATTGTGTAGGCACAAAAGAGTCATGATCGAGGCCTCTGCCCCAATCAAATAACCGGCAATCGGTTAGAGCCCGAAATGCCTTGTAGTAAAAAAAGTCCTATCAGGCAAACTTCTATCAGTCACGCCCCATCGGGCTGACAGTTTACTTATTCAGCATAATAGGAAAGACGCCACAACCTTTCTTTTAGATGCAGCCAAGGCTCATCAAGGAGGCGAGAGTAGCCGTCTTACTGTATTTGCCTATAAGACTTTTGAGTGTCGCATTATCTAACGGCATTCATATCTGCGGTTTGATTTCAGTACGGAAAATATTATGTTGGAGAGCTTGCGGGCTATCCGGATTATGGCTTCCTGCGACTTCATTCCGCGGGTGCACAATGCGCCGAACTTTGCGGAGAGTTCCGCGTCGTGCCGTATGGCTATCCATGAGGCCTCGACTATTTTTGGACCGAGGAATTTGTTTCCCCGGAAAGTCTTCTCACCGACGTATTCCTTGTCGCCGCTTGACGACATCATCGGCACGAGTCCGAGGAACGATGCGAACTGGCGCTGGTTACTGAAGCGACCGATGTCGTCAATCTCGGTAAGCAGGCTCATGGCAATTGTCGAACCAATGCCTGGAACCGACATCAGGATGCCGTATTTCTCGGCATACCTGTCGCTGCGCGCCAGCGAGCGCAATCTGCGGTTCACATCAAGGAGGCGTTCCCTGTAATGGAGTACCTCGGCAATGAGCAGGTCAAGCGAGACCCGTGTGTCGGAGAGCAACCGCACGTCATTCTGCAACCACGTTATGAAACATCTTGTCCAGTGGCGGTTGCTTCGGAAATATTCTTCGGGGTACTCCACGCCGTTGTTGTACAGCAGATGCTTGATTCTGGATTTTATGCCGCCGGAAAGCTTCACAATAGTGGCGCGGTGGCGTACCAGCGCACGGTCGTCGAGGCTGTCCTTCGAGTGAATGTACACACTGCCGAGCTCACCGCGCATAAGGGCTTTGGCCAGCTTTTTTGAATCCACCGGGTCTGACTTCGAGACCTTTTCCTTCTGGGTGGTCGGAACGTCAGCCGCATGTACCACGGTGCATTTTATACCAAGCTCAGTCAGGGCATAATAGGTCGAGAAGCCCGAAAACCCCGTCTCGTAGGCTGCATGGTAGCTACCGTTAGGATAATGCTTGTTCAAATGTTCAAAGAGCTCTTTGGCCGAAGCCTTTTGAGTATGAGTGCGCATAAAACCAGAGGGGGTGAGCACCGTGACACTCCATGTTCTCAGATGGACGTCGATACCAATAGAGATATTTTGTCCGCTGAAATCTTTTTTGTTACTTTGTACCATAGACGTATCGGTTTTGCTGTTAATGTATTTTGCTTTTACAAATTTACATGCAATTGCCCTTACGTCTATCTTTTCTCCTCACTCCTCTCGGGGGAAGCCTTAGCGGCAAGGGGGCAGACAGCCCCCGTTGAGCGCCCCGTCAGCTAATCTGATGCAAACATAGTGACTTTCTGCCATGTGCTATAAGTCTTTTGGTGTGAGAGACTATATAGGGATTGTCGCTGTATTCAACCAACCGATTGGCTGTATCATGAGCGTATTCCGGAATGACATCTACAAACAGTCGTGAAGCCCAATACATCGACTGTTCATAAATTGTCATGAGTTCAATCATTTCGTCTATTGCGTCATGAGTTATGAGATATTTGGTGGCGTTTTCAATGTCCCATCGGCTATTGGTCTGTTCTTTCTTGTCGCCGTTGGCTACCGCAGCGAAATACATCAGCGATGCCTGCACAAAGAATGAATATGCATCATCTTTGTCGTCATATTCAAGTCGCTCACGCCAGTTAGTGAAGAACTGCGTTTCTGAAATCAACGAGTATGTGCCCTCAGTCCAATCCACGCCACGCTCTATGAAATAATATGCTTCTTCCGACTGGAAACCGCAATCCGAGTCGAGGTAATATTCCTCTCTTGGCTCAATTCTTATAGCTCGGATTATAACATTTCCTGCGTTACATTCAAAAAGGATAGTGCCTAATTCGCCGTGATATTCAGCATAATAGTCTCCATGATAATTCATGCCGTCAAGTTCGTGGAATGCGTCGCGGAACGCTGCCTGTTTGTCGCTGTTCATTGATCTGTATTTGGTTTCAGCAACTCACCGATTTTCTTCAGTACTTTGCCAAGACGCTCGTTAATCCTTAATCTCCCGGTCTCGAAAAGCCATATAACCAATGCGACAAGGGCAATTGCACCGACAGCAATCAGCACATCCGTAAGGGAATTAGCTATTCTCCCGATTGACGAAATCAGGACGCATGCTACACCTAATATGGGCCAAATCTGCTTCATTGCCTGCCTCCTTTCCGCCAAAGACAAATGAACAACACTATTATTATAACGAGATCAATTATTGATAGGAATGTATAAAACCAAAAATGCTGTCTGAAACTAAAGATGCAATCAAAGAATGATTTTTGTGTGATTTCAGCACACCACGCTCCCGCTGTATCGACCAAATGGATACAGTCCATCACAGCCCAGACATTTGCAACAATCAAGGCTAAAATCACTACAACACCTACTATTTTCTGCCACTTTTTCATATCTCATCTGAGTAGATTAATGGATTCGACAATGCAATACGGATAAGGTATTGTCCTTTTAGAGTAGTGAAACACTTTTGGGTTAAATAATCTGATTGTTACCTCAATCAGTTCATTTTCTGCCGGAGTTACCTCAATATCGTTATTACATGATAACGGAATGTAATACTCGTTTCCACGATACAGGAATTCAAGTGATGTCGATGAGGTGCAGCCAATCAGTTCCTTTATAACTATTTCGTCTTTGTCGCTCTGCTCAACAGCTTTGCCTAATGCCCTATATATAACTGGTAGCGTTATGGTAGCTACTCCGTTTTCGTCATACTTCATTTTCTTGAAGGCTTTGGCACCATATTTATCTTTGGCGGAATAAGCATCATCGTTACATCCAAAATGACGCTCCGTTTCAGCAATTATGGAGTCAAGTTTTGCGTGACGCTCTTCTTCGGGCAAAATACGCTCCTGCGCATTGACATGAGACACGCCTATCAACAATAGCGTGATAGCAATTATCATATTCAATAGAATCTTCATAATGTCGTTGATCTTTGCTTATCAAGCCATTTATTGATAAAGGGGATTAAAACAATTTGTGGCAAAAATGAGGCTATAAAGCACCCGATAACTGCCAAAGGCCACCAAGACTTATAAGTATCAGAACAGTATGCCACGAAACAAAATAGGATATAATATATAAACCATGTCAGGAGAATCATAAATTTACTATTTCCTTGTTTATTTCTGCCATTAATAAGCCACGCTATTGTCCCACTTATAAGGTATAGGATTACATTACTGATATAAATCGCCAATAATAGTAGTTTTGGTAGACATCTAAAGCGAATCGTACCATCAATTGCCATCACAGGCAAAGCAAGCAACGTTGTTAATCCGATAGCACAATAAATCAGGATTATTATGTATCTTAAAAGCGTCTTTTTATCTTTCATTATATTATTTGATTAGAAGTCTTTTGGCACGCGAGACAATTTCGGGATTGTCGCAGTTTTCGACTAACCTAATTGCCGCATCATGAGTCTCAGCGGGAAGTACGTCGCTAAACAGCCGTGCCGCCCAATACATAGTTTCTTCATAAATCATCCCCATAAGTAGGTCAATCATTGTTTCCTTTTCATCATGAATTATGAGAAATTTGGCGGCGTTTTCAATATCCCATTGGCTGTTGGTCTGTTCTTTCTTGTCGCCATTGGTAACCGCTGCAAAATACATCAGCGATGCCTGCACAAAGAATGAATATGCATCATCTTTGTCGTCATATTCAAGTCGCTCACGCCAGTTAGTGAAGAACTGCGTTTCTGAAATCAACGAGTATGTGCCCTCAGTCCAATCCACGCCACGCTCTATGAAATAATATGCTTCTTCCGACTGGAAACCGCAATCCGAGTCGAGGTAATATTCCTCTCTTGGCTCAATTCTTATAGCTCGGATTATAACATTTCCTGCGTTACATTCAAAAAGGATAGTGCCTAATTCACCGTGATATTCAGCATAATAGTCTCCATGATAATTCATGCCGTCAAGTTCGTGGAATGCGTCGCGGAACGCTGCCTGTTTGTCGCTGTTCATTGATCTGTATTTGGTTTCAGCAACTATATCGGCGTAGATACATCCGGGGATGTGGGTTATAGCGCAGTTGGCTTTAATGCCACGCCTCGCCAACATTGCCTCAAATGAATCCAATCGAGCGGAAGCATCCTTATCGACATCCGAGGGGTCGAGCCATACTCTCGCCTGTCCGTCAAAAATGCCGCCAGCCGTACGCAGTCCATACAGGGCGTTGGTGGCATAGTCAAATGTCTGGAAATACTTTTCGCGCATCTTCCAGTCGCCATGACGTATCTTGTCTTTGGGCATAAAAGTTTTAAGGATTTTCACCCACCGTCTGCGCCATCTGCTGATATACCATGAAATGCCGAATGCCACGGATGCGATACCCAATAACATGATTCCCTGCCAATCTCCCTCCGTCGCCACTTTGTATGTGACAAAAACGAACATAGCTACGAGGTAGACTATGCCGACCGCCACCAATATGAAAGCACCGATTTTCTTCAATACTTTGCCAAGACGCTCGTTAATCCTTAATCTCCCGGTCTCGAAAAGCCATATAACCAATGCGACAAGGGCAATTGCACCGACAGCAATCAGCACATCCGTAAGGGAATTAGCCATTCTCCCGATTGCCGAAATCATGACGCACGCCACACCTATTATGGGCCAAATCTGTTTCATCGCGCTACTCATTATAAATCATCGGATTGTATCACCCCGACCTGTAAAGACATCGAGAAAGAAAATGTCTTATATACATCAACGGGCTTGCCGTTTTTCTTCCCCGGAACGTAATCAGGAAACTGTTTTATGATTCTAATAATCTGCTCTCCAAGCAGAGAGTCTCCTTCAATTATTTCTGTGTATCTAATTTTCCCACTTGCGCCAACTACGTATCCTACAGTAACACTACCGATTATAGCATCTTTTTCTTTACGATAACATTCATCAAAGAAACGACGCATAGCATCGTCGCCACCGGGAAATTGAGGTTTTTCATCAACTTCAGATTCGTCCCAATCTGCCACTATCTCACCTTCAGCCCAATCCATGCTATCGGTTAATTCAATAGGCTCGCCCTGCAATGTATCGCTCGATTGATTTGTTGATGTACCGCTGCATCCCGACATGAGAATCATGCCCGCAGAGATACCGGCGAGGGCTACGGCTTTTCCGGCGAGGGAGCGGGCGCGGAGCTGTTGCTCCAAATAGCGCACTTCGGATTCGCATTTGGGGCATGTGCCGAGGCAGTCGCTCTTGTAGCGACATTCCGACGTGGCGAACTCGATGCCGTTTGCCTCGGCAATCTGCCGACGTATCTCTTTCAATATCTTGCAGGTCTGCTTTCCTCGTGCCATAGTGTCAGTGTTTGCGGAGTTGGTAGGTGAATAAATCGAATTGGGTGACGCTGAGGGCTTCAAGAGCCTTGCAGCTGTTCTCACGGTCAGTGTCGGTGTTGTAGCCGGGTATCAGCGGTATGCGGACTATGCAGTCGCTTTGCCGTCCGGCTTCCGCAATCAGGCGGAGATTTTCGAGAACAAGAGCGTTGCTCTGCCCCGTGTAGTTGCGGTAAATATCGGGGTTCATGTCCTTGATGTCGATAATCAGGGTGTTGACCACCGAGAGCAACGCCTCGATGTTGGCGGTCGGCACATTGAGCGATGTTTCAAGATTGAGCTGCCAAGCCGGACCGCACAACCCATGAAACTCACGGATAAAATCTGGGCGCAGACAAGGCTCTCCGCCGCCGAAAGTCACGCCACCGTTTGTGGCAATGAAATAAAGCTCGTCAATGCGGGTCTCGGCATAGAGCTGTTCCGGAGAATACTCGCGGAAACGTCCGCCGTCGCCAAGCGACTGCGGGTTAAGACAATAGCGACAACGGAGCGTACAGCCGTGAAAAGCCACGAGCGTAGTCACGCCATCGCCGTCAGTCGAGAGGCGATGCCGCGCAATGCCGATGATCTTTGCCCGTTGCTTCTCCATTAGTCTATTATCTGTAATATCGCAAATTTAATTAAAATAATCGACAATGGATGTGACAAATGTCCCAAATGGGCATGAGGCATATTTTTTTGTTGCGATTTTGCATACAGGTGTATTGAGATTATTAGTAATTTTGTCTCAATCATCAGTTCTTCAAAAGGGAGTAAGAATGGAATTTCGTACGGTCATACGTCCCGAGTCAGGGATGAGAGGACTTGTCAGTCATGGCGAGCCCATAGTGCTTGTCGGCTCTTGTTTTTCAGACAATATCGGAGCTTGTCTGAGAGACGAACTGTTTGATGCCGACGTGAATCCGTTCGGTCCGATCTACAATCCTTTGTCGATACAGAGGGCTTTTGAAGTGTTGAAGGATAATACAGTTGTTAAGTCGGAAAGTCTCATAGAAAACGGCGGTTTATGGCATAGCTTCCTTTTTCATTCGCGCTATTCGGCCGTAAACCGAGAGGATGCCGCCGAAAGGATGAACCGCCGGATTGAAGCGGCTGCCATCAATCTGAGAAACGCATCTGTCATTATTATCACATTGGGAACGACGCGTGTGTTCACACTCCGAGCGACAGGCGATGTCGTGGCAAACTGCCATAAACTCCCCGGTTCAGCGTTTGATGTACGCTATCTGACGCTCGATGAGGTCGAGGACGCTTTGACACGGACTGTCGCCACTATAAGGAGTGTTAATCAGCGTGGCCGGATTATCTTTACTGTCAGTCCGTTGCGCTATAATGAACAGGGCGCTCACGGTAATCAGCTGTCCAAATCAACGCTGATGATTGCAGTCGACCGTGTAATAAGGAATGATTCATCCGGCCTGACATCTTATTTCCCGGCATACGAAGTGATGATGGACGACCTTCGCGACTACCGTTTCTATGCCGATGACATGAAACACCCGTCAATGCAGGCCGTAAGATATATCTATCAACTTTTTAAGGATACATATTTTGACAGTGATACGCTCGCACTTGCTTCAGAAGGAGCTGCCTTTACGCGTAGGCTTGCCCATCGGAGACTGAATGGGGCAGATGTGTCACAAAAAGATGAGATGGCTGAAAAAATATCAGTTGCCGAGGCATTTATCAGCCGTTTTCCAGAACTCAAACACGCTTCAATGCGTTATTTAAATAGCTTATTTAACGATGGAATATAATATTTCTGAAATATTAAAGATCATAGGCTCCGGAAATAGAAGTCTGATCGGGGATGGCAATTTTAAAATATCGAGGTTGCTGACCGACAGCCGGTCGCTGACATATCCTTCCGAAACCTTGTTTTTCGCTCTTACCACACAGTCGGGTGATGGCCACCGCTATCTGCGCCAGCTCTACGACAAAGGAGTGAAGAGTTTTGTTGTGTCGGCTGTCCCCGACGATATGAAGAGCCTTGAAGATGCCAATTTCATAGTTACCGATAATCCTCTTGTCGCTCTCCACGCTCTTGCCGGATATCATCGCAATCGTTTCGATGTGCCGGTCATCGCTATTACCGGCAGTCGTGGAAAGACGATAGTCAAAGAGTGGCTCAACAGCTTGCTTCAGGACGATATAGTCATAACACGCAGTCCTCGAAGCTATAATTCGCAGATTGGTGTCCCTCTTTCGGTCTGGGAATTGAACGAGAGAACGCAACTCGCTATTTTTGAGGCCGGAATATCAATGCCCGGCGAGATGGCGAGGCTCAAGGATATAATCCGGCCGGAAATTGGAATTTTTACAAATATAGGAACTGCCCACAGCAGCGGTTTCCTGTCAATAGAGGATAAGTGTCGTGAGAAAGCATCTTTGCTCAGTGATTGCAGATGTGTCATATATAACAGTGATGACGAACTTATCAGTCGCTGCATGCCTGATGTTCCTGTAAAACTTGGATGGTCTCGCATAGACAGCACTTCGCCCCTTTTCGTTGAAAAAGTCGAGAGCGGAGGCGGAATGTCGCGCCTGACATTCTGCTATCTCGGTGGAGAGCAGCAGACGGTAGAGATTCCTTTTGCCAATGAGCATGATATTGAGAATGCTATCCACTGTCTTGCCACAATGCTTTATCTTGATATTCCTGCCGATGTGATTGCAGAGCGTATGGCCCGTCTGACTCCTGTCGGGACACGCCTTGAGGTGATAGAAGGTGTCAACGGTTGTTTGCTTATCCATGACAGCTACACGAGCGACTTCAATTCTCTCTCTCCGGCGCTTGATTTTATGCGCCGTAGGGCAGTGGCAGACCGTTCGTTAACGGCTGTCATAAGCGATCTCAGCTGTGGCGAAGGTGCTACGGATGAGGATTACGCGAGAATGGCCGAGCTTCTTGCTATGGCTGGCATCAGTCGGTTGATTGGAGTCGGGCCGGAATTGAAACGCCATGCCGGATGTTTCAATCTTGAAAAAGAATTTTTCGATACGACAGAGGTGTTTCTCGAAAAGATGTCGGTACGCGATTTTAATCGGGAGCTGATTCTTGTCAAGGGCGCTCCACGCTTCGGGTTCGCACGTATATGTGAGCTCCTTGAGGCACGTCAGCATGAAACCGTGCTCGAAATCAATCTTGATGCAGTGGTTGATAATTTCAATGCCTTCCGTTCGCGCATTAGGCCGACCACCGGTATTGCCTGTATGATAAAGGCATCCGGCTACGGAGCAGGATCCCATGAACTCGCCCGAACGCTTCAGGCTCAGGGCGCTACATATCTTGCCGTGGCCGTTCACGACGAGGGTGCGGAACTGCGACGTGCAGGAATAACAATGCCCATACTCGTGCTCAATCCGACCGTCGAGAATTTCCATGCGATTTTCACTGACCGACTCGAACCGGAGATATACAGCTTTGATTTTCTTGAAGCTCTGATCAGGGAAGCAGGCCACTATGGCGTAAAGAACTTTCCAATCCATATTAAGATTGATTCCGGCATGCACCGTCTCGGATTTCTGAAGGAGGATCTTCCTCGGCTCATCGATATGCTGAAGAGCACTGACTGTGTGACGCCACGTTCGATTTTCTCGCATCTCTGTGCCGCCGATGATCCTATGGAGGATGACTACACGAAATCCCAGTTCGAATATTTTGATGAATGCTGCCGGATTGTCCTTTCTGCTTTTCCCGGACAAAAGATTCTACGACACATACTGAATTCGACAGGAATCACACGTTTCCCGGACCATCAGCTTGACATGGTGCGTCTCGGCATCGGGCTTTATGGCATAAAAACGCTACATGACGGCTCGCAGGACGACCTCCGGCCGGTGTCGTCGCTCCATACGGTAATCCTGTCTATTAAACACTGGCCTGCCGGGACTACCATAGGCTATAACCGCCGGGGAGTCCTGAAGCGTGACTCTGTGATAGCTACAGTCCCTGTCGGTTATGCCGACGGTATCAACCGACATCTCGGCTATGGCAACGCGTGTATGGTTGTCAGAGGTGTCAAATGTCCGACTGTCGGTACAATCTGTATGGATGCCTGCATGATTGATGTCACTGACGTGGAGCATGTGAGTGTCGGAGACAGGGTAGAGGTCTTCGGCGAGAGCATTCCCGTAGATACTCTTGCCGAGACCTTGGGAACTATACCTTACGAAGTGCTGACCTCTGTTTCCAGCCGTGTCAAACGCGTCTATTACAGGGAATGATGACTTAAAATTATAATCTTTACAAAACACACCCCGTCAAAAAAACAATTGACAATTAAAAACCAATATTATTATGAAATCGCCCAGTTTATACATCATCGCAGGTTGCAACGGAGCAGGTAAGACAACAGCTTCGTTCACGATATTGCCTGACGTCCTTGACTGCCAGCAGTTTGTCAATGCCGATGAGATTGCTAAAGGACTGTCGCCTTTCCATCCGGAAAGCGTCTCCCTTGAGGCGGGGCGCATTATGCTTCACCGTATCGAGAAACTGTTGCATAACGGCATCACTTTTGCGATTGAAACGACTCTCGCCACGCGAAGCTATCACGCTCTGATTTCCAAAGCCCATAAGCTCGGGTATCTCGTACACCTACTCTATATATGGCTATCTTCGCCACAGCTTGCCATAAAACGTGTGGCTCAGCGTGTGAGCGAGGGCGGCCATAACATCCCGACGGATGTAATTATCCGTCGTTATCACCACGGTATAAGTAACTTATTTAATCTTTTCATGCCTATTGTCGACAGTTGGACTATCATCGACAATACCTGCTGCCGCCCCCGTGTGGTGGCCAATGACACATTGACCTTAGCACCAGAATTGTATGACCGAATTAAAAAAGATGGAGAATATAAAATTGACTGACAATATTTCTGAAAGACTTGCACGAGGCATGGAACTGGCCGTAGAGAAGTGTCTTATCGACAAAGTCGTTAAGGGACAGTCTGTCGTCTATGCTCATGATGACGGCTCAGTCTACACGATGTCTGCCAAAGACGCTCTTGACCATTTTCTTGCCGAAGCAGCCCGAGAGGCGCGGAAGTGACAGAAAAGACTCTTCGAAATTTCCGGCTGCGACTAAAAATCGCGACCGGAAATTCTTTTGTATCTCTGTCCGGCGCACAAAAAAGGACCTGCGGTGTGCAGGTCCTGAAAATCAATTTACCTTATTCGGGAGGGATTGTTTGTTGGGAGAGATTAGTAGGAGAGATTAGTAGTTGTCGGCTTTGCGTTCGAAGTAGCCTTGTTCCTTGCCGCAGACGGGGCAGCGTTTGGGAGCAGACTTGCCTTTGTGGACGTAGCCACAGTGCATGCACTGCCATTCTTCTTCCTCTTCGCCTGAGAATTCCTGTCCGTTGGTCAGGCGTTCGAGCAGACGAAGATAGCGTTGCTCGTGCTGAATCTCGACTTTAGCCACCATCTTGAAAAGGGCTGCAATGTCGGGAAAACCTTCTTCTTCGGCTGTCCCTGCAAACGAAGCGTAGAGGTCACTCCATTCCTCGCGTTCTCCGGCGGCAGCTTCGCGAAGGTTTGTCATTGTGTCGGCCACGACTCCGGCAGGGTAACCTGCGGCAATCTGTACGACTCCGCCTTCAAGGCGCGAGAAGAAAAGCTCGGCATGGCTGAGTTCCTGTTCGGCAGTAATTAGGAAGATGCGTGCGATTTGTTCGTAGCCTTCCTCACGTGCCTTCTTTGCAAACAGTGTGTAGCGTGAACGGGCTTGGCTTTCACCTGCGAACGATGCGAGAAGATTATGTTCGGTCTTTGTTCCTTTGATTGATTTTTTCTCCATAGGATTCAGTGTGTGTTGTTAAATTCGGGCAAAATAGTTTGCATAATATTAACATCCGGCCAGCCTAAAGAGTTCGCACTGAAGGATTGAAATATTGCCCCTTGTTTCTTGTCGCTTTTCCATACATGACCGCATGACGTGGACAGATATGATAGCATGCCAGACATCCGGCACAATTATCTCCCCATTGCGGGTGCTTGCGGGTGCGGCCTGTGCGGTCTGCTGTCGAGTATGGCCGCATCTCGATATTGCGTAAAGGGCACACTGCACTGCATTTCCCGCATGAAATACAATCGGAAGTGTAATGGAAAGGTTTCGGTGACATGGCATTACGTACAAACCAAGGATAGATGATCTTAGTCTTTATCCATGCGAATTTTCCTCGGATTACGTCTGTGTGCCATTTTATGTCGTCAGAGACTTCCCGGATTTCATCGGCAATTTCAGAGATGCGTTTCGGAGCGGAGTCAAGCTTTTGTTGTTCGACGGATTTTGAGTCGACATCAAATCCGCTCATACATACGTAGTTGTTTGGCATTGTGAGGGAGTATGCGTTCGCGCTTTTCCATCCACGGGCGGAAATGTCCTTGCGCCACATCTCAGGTGCCAGCCCGCAGTCGTCGCCACAGGTAAGAACAAGATGATGCACAACATCACCTTTGCCTGATACGTTAAATTCTATTCTTTTGATAATGGTACGTATATATGGTGGTATGCCCCATGAGTAGACGGGGCATACCCAGACGACAGTTCTGTCATCCTTGTCAAGAGTGACGGGTGAGGATATGATTGCCGGTCTTAATTCCATGAGTTTCTGACCAAGTAGCGAAGACAGGGATTCAGCTACGAAACGAGAATTGCCGGTGCCTGAAAACCAAAGAATCATTCGATGTGGAAATTTATTAAGATTTCGCGTGTATCTGTACTTAAATCGTGACCTGTGTAGCACCAAAGCCAAATTCCCGGAATGAGGCATCCTGAACGTCGTGTCCTTTGTAGCGATGGTTAAGTTCTTTCATCAGTGCTGCCCGGAGCACTCCTTCACCCTTGCCGTGGATAAAGACAATCTTCTGACCTTTGTTTTTCAGATTTTCGTCCATTACCTTGCGGAATTCGTCAATCTGGAGGTTGAGGATATCGGCCGGTGACAGACCTGCAGTAGTGTCGACCAGTTCGTTTATATGGAGGTCTACTTCAATGCGTTCGCCGCGTTTTGGATGCGATTTCTGCACAGGACGCTTCACCTGACGGTCTATGACTTTCTTGGCCTTTAATCCTTTTTCAAGCTGAGACGAGTCAAGAATCATGCGTTGGCGGGGCTTGTCGTTCGTTACAAGGTCAATGGCAATAACTTCCTTGTCGAAGTATGGGTTGGAACGGAAGCAATGTAGTTTGAAGAATTTAGTGGTATCGAGCGCTGTCTCAATTGCAACAGGTGATTTTAACTTGAATTCACGATCCGATTTGAATGCGATCATCTGGAATGCAATCCGATCCATCGATGGGAGATCAGTGTCGGTAATTTCTTCGAGAAATACCTGAATATTGGGTTCGACGACACCCGCATAGCGTGTTGTCCAGCCATCGGATTCATCAGAGCGTGAGAGATACGTGAAATAAATATAGTAGTTGGAATCGTTGACAAGATAGGTGTCAAAAGTCGATGTATTCAGATGCTTTATGTCGGCCGGTTCGTAGGCAAGTACGATATTGAGTTTCTCACCTTCCGGTGTTTCCTCGATTGGCAGATCCTCTTTGGCAGGTGTGGACGAGGTCTGTTTTGGAGCGGTCTGTACTTTCGCTGTGATTTCATCTTGGGAGACCGCCACTTTCTTCTCTGTGACTTCAGCCGGAGCTACCACTACGCATTCGCGGAGAAGAGTAGGGGTCTCGAAGCCATCGTCGTCGACGTATGCGATATTGCCTTCTATTTTTTTGATGATACCGCCACCGACGGAGTTCAGGAAGCGGACACGATCACCTATTTTTGCCATGATAATTTCGATTATGGTAGTTTGTTACTTGTAGATTACAATTTATCTTTTAGGAATTTGCCTGTATACGAAGTCTCACAGGCCGTGATTTCTTCGGGAGTGCCTGTCGCGACGAGGTTGCCTCCTGCATCGCCGCCTTCCGGGCCTATATCAATTATATGGTCGGCACACTTTATCACGTCCATGTTGTGTTCGATGATAAGGACTGTGTGTCCCAATGATATGAGACGGTCGAATGACTTCATTAGAGTCGCTATGTCGTGGAAATGCAGACCGGTCGTAGGTTCGTCAAATATATACAGAGTCGGCTCGGCTTTCTCATCGGCAAAAAATGATGCAAGTTTCACTCGCTGATTTTCACCGCCTGAAAGAGACGATGAGTTTTGTCCTACCTTTATATAACCGAGTCCTACATCACTCAGGGGACGCAGACGTTTGACAATCCGTTTTTCCTGCGAACCGTCACTTTCACTGAAAAATTCGATTGCCTGATTAATGGTCATTTCGAGAATATCGTAGATGTTCTTACCTCGATATTCGACTTCGAGAATCTCTTTCTGATAACGTTTGCCGTGACATGACTCACATGGCACTGTAATGTCGGCCATGAACTGCATCTCGATAGTTATGTAACCGTCGCCTTTACATTCCTCACACCGTCCTCCGTCGGAATTGAACGAGAAGTCCGAAGCAGTGTAGCCCATCTGTTTCGCTCCTTGAGTGGAAGCGTAGAGCTTGCGGATTTCATCGAATGCCTTAAGGTAAGTGGCGGGATTGGAACGTGTCGATTTGCCGATTGGATTCTGGTCGACAAACTCAACATTTTTAATCCGGTGTAGATCGCCCTCAAGTCTTCGGAATGTTCCCGGGGCATCTCCCGGATTTCCGAGGTGACGGTTGAGCGCACGGAAGAGAATGTCGCGGACGAGGGTGGATTTTCCTGAACCGCTGACACCTGTCACGACTGTCATGACCCCGAGAGGAAATCTGACATCAATGTCCTTGAGGTTGTGTTCCATCGCACCGATTACATTTATTGAATCTCTCCACTTGCGCCGTTGTTTAGGAACAGGAATCGAGAGCTCGCCGGTGAGATAGCGGGCGGTATAGCTGCCGTTTGTCTCTGTGCCGGATTTTTCTTTAGGAATCAGATGGGACGGTTCGCCCTGAAAGATTATTTTGCCGCCAAGCCGCCCGGCATCCGGACCGACATCAATCAGATAGTCTGCGGCTCGCATGATTTCTTCATCGTGTTCGACCACAACGACTGTGTTCCCGAGGTCGCGGAGTTTTTTGAGGACAGCAATCAGGCGGTCGGTATCGCGGGAGTGAAGTCCGATTGATGGCTCGTCAAGAATGTAGAGCGAGCCGACCAGACTGCTTCCAAGTGATGTCGCGAGGTTTATGCGCTGGCTTTCGCCTCCTGAGAGTGATGACGACAGACGGTCTAATGACAGATAGCCGAGACCGACTTCTTCGAGATAGGAGATGCGGTTGTTTATCTCACGCATCAGACGACCGGCTATCTTCGAATCGTTTTCATCAAGGGTAAGGTTACGGAAAAAAGTGACCAGCCCGCTGACTGGCATACTCACGAGTTCCCCTATCGTCTTTCCTCCTACTTTTACATAAGACGCAGATTTTTTCAGACGCGAGCCATGACATTCCGGGCAGACGGTTTTGCCTTGATATCGCGCTTTCATGACGCGATATTGTATCTTGTACTGATTCTCGTCAAGCATTTTGAAAAAATTGTCGATAGACGGGAATTCGCCGTAAGTCGTAGTGACTCCTGACATATCGGCCGGACCATGCCACAGAAGGTCTCTTTCCTCTTGAGTGAGGTCGAGATACGGTTTGTGGATGGGGAATTTGAATTGGGCAGAGTCTGCGATGAAAATTCGTTTCCATTCGCTCATCTTGTCTCCGCGCCAGCAAGCCACGGCATTGTCGTAGACCGAAAGAGTGTTGTTGGGGACGACAAGCCGCTCGTCTACACCGAGCACTTTTCCGAAACCGCCGCATGTGGGACACGCACCGACAGGATTGTTGAAGTTAAACATCATGTCGGTCGGAGTCTCAAAACGGATACCGTCGGCCTCGAAGATTTTTGAGAATTCTTTCTCTATGATTCCGTCTTCGGACCATAAGAGTGTTTTGAGGCTGTCACGCCCTTCAAAAAATGCAGCTTCAATCGAATCATTAAGACGGCTGATTTCATCAGCTTCTGTCGAAATTACAAGACGGTCGATGAGAAGACTATAGTCGGCAGGTTTAAAGGTGTCGGAATCCCCGGCTTCTCTGACAGATGGGAGAAGATCTTCAATGTCGATAAATTCGTTGTCTTTGACCACACGCGAGTAGCCCGCTTTAAGGTAGACATCAAGCTGGGATGCAAATTTTCGTCCTTCGGGAAGAATTATAGGCGCGACGATAGCTGCGCGTGTGCCTTCGGGATAAGAGGTGACGTAGTTGACAACATCGTTTATGGTATGTTTCTTTACTTCTTCACCGCTTATGGGGGAGAAGGTATGGCCTACACGACCGAAAAGCAGGCGCATATAGTCATATATTTCAGTAGATGTGCCTACGGTGCTTCGCGGATTGCGGGTGTTGACTTTCTGCTCGATGGCGATTGCCGGTGGAAGTCCGAGAATAGCCTTGCATTCGGGTTTGGGCATCTTGCCCATGAACTGACGTGCGTAGCTGCTCAGGCTTTCGACATAGCGTCGCTGCCCTTCTGCATAAAGGGTGTCGAAAGCAAGCGATGATTTTCCAGAGCCGGAGACACCGGTAATAACGACAAGCTTTCCGCGCGGAATCTCAACATCAACGTCTTTGAGGTTGTTGACCTTTGCTCCTAAGACGATGATATTTTGTTCCTGAGGAGATATGTGGTTTTCTTTCTGCATTTTTAGGATTCCTTCAATTGTAACATACAAAGTTATAAAAAATCCGTTAGAAATACAAGCTGCAGCCATGTGTCAGCCGTATATGTCTTATGCTTACATCTCATAAATTTTGCTTAATTTTGCAGTCGCCTGACTCTACTGTGAATTGGCTGATATATTCAGTAGAATTATAATCTGTAACACGGTTACTCATATATGGTGGTTATTATAAGTATGATATTGCTCGGTATTGTGGCCGGGTATTTTCTAAGACGGAGAAAATTGAGATATCTTGACAATATTGTGATGGGTATCATCTGGCTGCTCCTGTTTCTTCTTGGGGTCGAAGCCGGAAGCGACGAGAGGATTGTCAGATGGATCGCATCGTTGGGTATGGAGGCATTTACCATAAGCCTCGGAGGTGTGGCAGGTAGCTCTGTTCTGTCATTGATTCTCTGGAGATTCACAAGTAAAAATGGCTGTGGGAAAGGAGACAGGCGATGAAGGGGAGTCTTATAATAGTCGGATTTTTTGTCATTGGAATTCTATGCGGCTATACAGGTCTGGTTGACATCGGTAGCTTCGGTTTTGATATCAGCTTTGTGGCTCTTGCAATGCTGATTTTTTTTGTGGGCATAGGAATCGGCCATAATATCTCGGGACTTAAACAAAATCTGCGGACGCTAAGTCCGGGCATGCTATTTTTGCCGCTTGTTACTATTATCGGGACATTGGCCGGGGTTCTGGCTGTTTCTTTTTTCATTCCGTCTCGCAGCATACCTGAAGTTCTCGCTGTCGGTTCGGGCTTCGGGTATTATTCGCTATCAAGCATTCTGATAACCGATGCCAAGGGAGCTGAATTGGGTGTCATAGCTCTCCTTGCCAATATATGCAGGGAGATTATAACGCTGCTCGGAGCGCCTCTGTTGTGCAGGTTGTTCGGACCGCTTGCTCCGATTTCATCCGGCGGGGCTACATCGATGGATACGACTCTGCCGATAATCACAGCCGTTTCCGGCAATAAGTTTGCAGTTCTGTCGGTCTATCATGGCTTTGTCGTTGATTTGATTGTCCCTCTGCTCGTCAGCCTTTTCTGCAGTCTGTGAATGCCGGATGTCTGTAATTGGTAACCTATTGCCGATAGCTTTACAATAAGGTCTGTCAGACTTTACGCGGAGAAGTGTTTAACAAAGGAAGAAGTTGGTCGTGTATTTCAGGCGATCCGCAGACAATGGATATGTTGCGGTCATCGCGGAAACGCGTAGATTTGCCTCCTGCTTCGGTTAGTATCAGCAACCCTGCATTGACGTCCCATTCGTGAAGGTTGAGTTCCCAGTATCCACCGAGGAATCCTGCTGCGGTATAGCATATATCGGCTGTGGCGGCACCGAGACGGCGTATGTCCCTGACGAGGGGAAGTACGGCTGCGAGATTGTCGAGATTATTGTCGGGATTAGAGTCTTTGTCCACCGGGAAGCCGGTCGAGATTACAGAACGGGAAAGCTTGGATTGGTCAGACACGTGGATTCTTTTACCGTTAAGAAATGCCCCTTTGCCTTTTTCGGCATAGAAAAGTTCGTCGGTAGCCGGCAGATAGACAACACCAATGACGGTTTCACCGTTTAGCTCTACACCGATACTTATGCCCCATAGGGGGATGCCTGAGAAAAAATTTGTCGTGCCGTCAATCGGATCAATTACCCATCTGTATGTAGCTATTCCTTGGGTCTCGCCGGATTCTTCAGATAGGATAGAGTGGGAGGGATAATGTGATTTTATGAATTCTTTGATATATGATTCACATTCATTGTCGGCTGTGGTGACGATATCGCTGTCGTTAAGTTTGTTGTGCATCTCCATACGGTCATTGTGCCGGAAATATCTCATTGCTGTTTTCCCGGCATTACGGGCACATTCGATTATGCTGTCCAGTGAAGGTATATCTTTTTTGTCGTTTATGATATTATTCATGTCTTAAGGGTTAGAATGGGGTTGTTTGTGTTAGAACAACTCGGAACTGTTTTTGTATGTCGGCTCTGGTCTAAATTGATCTTGCTTACAGAATAAAAGAAACTATGCCTTGTTTGGGGCATAGCTTCTGATCCGTTAATTTATGCTTTGTTTAAGCTTTATTGGCGCGTTTGCGCTCGATTTCGTCAAGAATGATTTTACGGATGCGGAGGTGATGGGGGGTAACCTCGACATACTCGTCTTCCTTGATGTATTCAAGGGCTTCTTCAAGCGAGAATACTACCGGAGGTATGATTCTAGCCTTGTCGTCGGCGCCGCTCGCACGCATGTTGGTAAGTTTTTTTGATTTGGTGACGTTGACCACGATATCGTTGTCTTTTGCATTTTCGCCGACAACCTGTCCGGCATAGACTTCTTCCTGCGGGAAGATGAAGAAGCGTCCGCGGTCCTGAAGCTTGTCAATGGCGTAGGCATATGCCGTTCCGCCTTCCATTGCAATGAGCGAACCATTGGTACGGCGTTCGATATCGCCTTTCCACGGCTGATATTCATGGAATCGGTGAGCCATAATGGCTTCACCAGCTGATGCGGTGAGCACATTGTTACGCAGACCGATTATGCCTCTTGACGGAATGATGAATTCAATGTGGAGGCGATCGTTTTGAGTTGTCATTGAGACCATCTCGCCCTTGCGACGTGTCACCATATCAATGATCTTCGATGAGTAATCCTCGGGTACGTTGATGGTGAGCATTTCTACAGGTTCACATTTCTTTCCGTCGATTTCACGGATGATTACCTGTGGCTGGCCGACCTGAAGTTCAAAGCCTTCGCGACGCATGGTCTCGATAAGAACCGAAAGGTGAAGCACACCGCGACCGAACACGGTCCAAGAGTCTTCATGATCGGCTTTCTTGATGCGGAGTGCGAGATTGCGGTCGAGTTCTTTGGTAAGACGGTCGTGGATATGGCGCGATGTCACGAATTTGCCGTCTTTTCCGAAGAAGGGACTGTCGTTGATGGTGAAGGTCATTGACATTGTCGGTTCGTCGATGGCGATTCGTGGTAGTGGCTCCGGGTTGTTGAGGTCGGCTACTGTATCGCCGATTTCAAAGCCTTCGATTCCAACGAGTGCGCAAATGTCGCCACTCTTCACGGATTCCACCTTCTTACGACCCATGCCTTCGAATGTATGAAGCTCCTTGATGCGCTGACGTACAGTTGTGCCGTCTTTCTTGCACAGGGCGATGTCCATGCCTTCGCGAAGTTCTCCACGGTGCACGCGTCCGATGGCGATGCGTCCTACATAGCTGCTGAAATCGAGCGACGTAATCAGCATCTGTGCATCGCCTTCAAGCACTTTGGGCTCGGGGATATATTCTATGATGGCATCAAGTACGGGGGTGATGTTGTCGGTCGGCTGATTATAGTCAGTGCTCATCCAGCCCTGTTTTGCTGAACCGTATATGGTCGGGAAATCGAGCTGGTCTTCAGTCGCGTCAAGATTGCACATGAGGTCAAACACCATTTCCTGCACTTCGTCGGGACGGCAGTTGGGTTTGTCGACCTTGTTGATTACCACTACAGGTTTGAGACCCATCTGAATAGCCTTTTGGAGCACAAATCGTGTCTGTGGCATAGGACCTTCGAAGGCATCGACAAGAAGCAGACAGCCGTCGGCCATGTTGAGCACACGCTCTACCTCGCCGCCGAAGTCGGCGTGTCCCGGAGTGTCGATGATGTTGATTTTGTATCCGTTATAATTGATGGAGACGTTTTTCGAGAGGATTGTTATGCCTCGTTCGCGCTCAAGGTCATTATTGTCAAGTATGAGTTCGCCCGTCGACTGGTTATCGCGGAAAAGCTTTCCTGCCAAGAGCATTTTGTCTACGAGGGTCGTTTTGCCATGGTCGACGTGTGCGATGATGGCAATATTTCTAATCTTCTGCATTGTCCTTAAAAATTTTCGGCTGCAAAGTTACTCAATTTTTTGCAAACGTCGCTGTGTTGGTGCTGAAAAAACATTGTAAACTAAGCATCGTCGCTTAAATGGCTGTGAAAATATATTCGGTCCGGTCTTTACGACCGGACCGAAAAGGCGTTTTCTATTGGATGTCGCATATTTCCGGGCAGTCGGATTTGATGCGTTTAGGCAGTTTTTTGACCACCTCCGAATAGCTGTGGCGTATGAGTGATATTATGGTGTCGTCTGAAAGATTGCCGTGAAGACTTATCTGATTCCAGTATCTCTTGTTCCAGTGCCATGCAGGCGTGATTTCATCGTGACGGTCTCTCAAATCAAGAGCATAGTCCGGATCGCACTTGGCCACGAAATAATCCTCAAGGTTAAATCCGTAGCAGGCAAAAATTTTTCCGTATACGCGGAAAAGCAGATAATCTTCTCCGAAAGCCGTGTCTTCGCTTGTCAACGGCAGCGACAGACAGACAATAGTTGCGTATTGATTCTATATCCATCCTGTCTTGAATAAAATATAACTCTAATACATCTGATAGTCGACTGAGAGAACCTGAAATTCAGTCCGGCGGTTGATTTGGTCGGCGGTGTCCTGATCCTCGGGGGAAAGTGTCACAATGAAGTCCTCGCTGAGTGTCTGTCCTTCGGCGAACTGCGGGAATTCGCGTGCGAGGCGTTTCGTGATTGTCATGGGGCGTGATTCGCCGTAGCCCTGATACTGCAGACGCCCTTCTGGGATGCCGGCTGCAATAAGATAGTCGACCACACTTTTGGCTCTGCGTTCAGACAGAGCGATATTGTATTCGTCAGAGCCCTTGCGGTCAGTGTGCGATGCCATTTCTATTGTGATGTTGGGATTGTCGCGCAGCATCTGCACCACACCGTCAAGCGCTTCTTTTGACTCCGGGCGTAGTGTCGCCTTGTCGAAGTCATAGAAAATATTATCGACGATATTTGGCTTTGTGACTGAGGCAAGGATAAAATCTATCCCGTATTCGGCATCCTCTTCAGCGCTGTCGGATGTGAATTCCTGTTTTGCATTTAGATAGCCTTTCGCTCCGGCAAGCATCACGTATTTCACTCCACGCTCCAGAGGAAATGAAAATGAACCGTCGTTGCGGGCCACAGCTTTCTGGTTTGAACCGTCGTTGCCTACTATGCGGATGATAGCGTTGGGGACAGGCTCTTCGTCCTTATCCAATACCCACCCGGAAATGAGAATCTTTAGGTCGGGAAGTTCAAAGGAGTAGAGATGGTCATATCCGCGGCCGTCGCCACGGTTTGAACTGAAATATCCGGCTTCTTTTGCCGGTGTCGCGAAGGTGATTCCGAAATCGTCTCCTTCGGAGTTCATCGGGCTTCCCATGTTTTCGACAAGCCATCCGCCCGAAGGGGTGAGGGTGGCTTTGAACAGGTCAAGTCCGCCGAGGCCGGGATGTCCGTCTGACGAGAAATACATGATCGAGTCGGTCAGCATGTAGGGAAACACCTCGTCACCGGGAGTATTGATTGCTTCTCCGAGATTTTCAAGGCTTCCTGCGCGTTCTCTGAGATTGATGCGCCAGATGTCTTTTCCTCCTTGACCCGGCATGTCGGACGTGAAATAGAGATACTCGCCTGACGGGCTGACTGCCGGGTGGCCGTAGCTTGAAATTGTGTCATGTGTGATTTCGAACTTCACCGGGCTGCTCCATTGTGCGTCCGAACGGGTGGATGTATAGATGTCTACACCGGTATCCCTGTCTGGCACGCGCATGGCACGCGTCAGGTACATGGTCGATCCGTCAGGCGAGAATGACGCTATACCTTCGTCCCATTCGGTGTTCAGTTCTCCTTCAACCGGCTCGGGCGCTGCCATTCGCCACGCTCGTTTTTACGGACCATCCATATATCGCTGCGTTTCATGCCGGTGATTTCGCTGCGCTTTGTCCCTGTCACCTTTTCATTGGTGGTGGTGAAGTAAAGCACATCGCCGTTGAACATCGGGGCGAAATCAGCTCGTCGTGAATAGAACAGTTTGGCATTCCGGACTATATGACGGGTCTTGTTGCGCTTGATTTCAGCGCTTTTGCGTGCGCCTGACAGACCTTGAATTGCGTTTTTGTCATCCGGCCATAGATTCAGATAGTCTTCATAGGCTTTTATCGCCTGAGGATAGCTGCCTTGTCCGTGATGTGCCTTGGCGAGCTGGAGAAGCAGTGTGGAGTCAGGATATCCATAACGCAAAGCGTTCTGATAAGCGGCAGCGGCGCGTGCGTTCTGGCCTAATTGCGTGTAGCACTCTCCAAGCTTGGCTGCGACCTCGCCACGGAGTTTACGCTCTTCACGCGGATTGAGCTTATTGTAGATTTTGCGATAGGTTTTCTGGGCGTCGAAATATTCTCCGCGAGCCAGTTGCTCGTCGGCCACACTCATCTTCGCGCCTGAGCAGGAAGCGAGGATCAGAAGGCAGAGAGTTATACATATATAATAAAGGTGATGTCGAGTTGCCATAGGCTGAGATGTGATTATATATTGTTAACGATAAAAAGTTGGGAATATTTTATTTTGGAAAAGAGGGGAAATGATTGTATCTTTGCGTAGTTATTACGCACCCCTCCGCACGGCCAATTGACCTGACAAGATGACAAGCGCGAGTGCAGATATAATTGTCAAATCTTTAATTTAAATCAACATACCGTTATGGGTCTTTTTGAAAAACTTACCGCTAAGGCCAAAGCCGACCGTCAGCGTATCGTCCTTCCCGAAGGCACAGAATCTCGTACTCTAACAGCCGCCGACCGTATTATCGCCGATGGCGTAGCCGATATAATCCTCATCGGCGATCCCAATGAAATCATGGCGATGGCCAAGGATCTCAAGCTTGAGAATATAGGCAAAGCAACAATTGTCAATCCGGCAGATGAAAAGGTGATTGATAAGTATGCCCCCTCTATTTCGAACTTCGTAAAAAGAAGGGTATCACGATGGAGGAAGCCCGCATGACTTCTGCCAACCCTCTGTATCTCGGCTGTCTTATGGTAAAGGCCGGCGATGCCGACGGTCAGGTGGCAGGTGCGCTCAATACGACCGGCAATGTGCTCCGTGCAGCGTTCCAAATCATCAAGACTATGCCCGGCATTGACGTGGTTTCAGGAGCTTTCGTAATGGTTCTTCCCGAAGGCATGAACTATGGCACCAACGGTCTCCTCATATTTGCCGACTGTGCGGTTGTTCCTGAGCCGGATGCCGCTCAGCTCGCACAAATCGCTGTTTCGGCCGGCAAGACCGCGCGTGACATCGCCGGCATCGAACCGCGTGTCGCTATACTCAGCTTCTCTACCAAGGGTAGTGCCAAGAGCGAACGTGTCGATAAGGTCATCGAGGCTACACGTATCGCCCACGAACTTGATCCGGAACTTGTGCTCGACGGTGAGCTTCAGGCCGATGCAGCCCTCGTCCCCGGCGTGGCTAACAGCAAAGCCCCCAACAGCCCGCTTTCAGGCCGTGCCAATGTCCTTGTCTTTCCGTCACTCGAAGTCGGAAATATCGCTTACAAGCTTGTGCAGCGTCTTGGTGGCGTAGAAGCTGTCGGTCCTGTGCTTCAGGGTCTGGCCGCTCCTGTCAATGACCTTTCGCGCGGATGTTTCCCCGAAGATATCTACAAGACCATCATTATCACTTGCAATCAGGCAATCGGTCTTAAAGAGAACAAGTAAACAGAATTCTGTCGGAATAACGATAAACAATTAATTAGAATTAAGAAATGAAAATTCTCGTGTTGAACTGTGGTAGCAGTTCAGTGAAATATAAACTTATTGATACTTCAAACGATGCTGTCCTTGCCGAAGGTGGCGTTGAAAAGATTGGACTTCCCGACGGATTTCTTAAATATAAAAAAAATGATGGCTCGAAGGCGGTTGTTGAGCTTGGGCTCGTTGACCACAATGGAGCGGTGCAGGCTATTCTCAACATCCTGACAGATCCGGTTGAGGGTTGTATCAAGACTTATGATGAGATTGATGCTGTCGGACATCGCGTGGTGCACGGTGCTGAAAAGTTCAGTGAAAGTGTGCTTATCAATGATGAGGTCAAGGATATGATCAAGCAATGCTACGACATCGCTCCTCTCCACAATCCTGCAAACATGACCGGTATCGACGCTATCACCACCCTGATGCCGTCGACTCCTCAGGTTGCAGTCTTTGACACTGCGTTCCATCAGACAATGCCTGCGAAGTCATACCTCTATGCGCTTCCCTACAAGTATTATGAGGAAGACGGTGTGCGTCGCTACGGTTTCCACGGCACAAGTCATCGTTACGTGTCTCAGCGTGTATGCGAATTTCTTGGCGTGGATATCAAAGACAAGAAGATCATCACATGCCATATCGGCAACGGTGGTTCGATTACAGCTGTCGACGGTGGCAAGAGTGTTGACACTTCGATGGGTCTGACTCCGACCGAAGGTCTCATGATGGGTACACGTGTCGGCGATGTTGATCCCGGTGCTCTTGTTTTCCTCATGCTCAAGCACAATCTGTCGGCTACCGAACTTCAGAAAATCATCAACAAGGAGAGCGGAATGCTCGGCATTACAGGCATCTCAAGCGATATGCGTGAAATCGAGGCCGCTATCAAAGCTGGCGACGAACGTGCCCGCCTTGCTCAGGATATGTATGAGCAGCGTATCATCAAATATATCGGTGCATACGCAGCTGAGATGGGCGGCGTGGACATCATCGTTTTCACCGGTGGTGTAGGCGAGAACCAGACTTCGCTTCGTGCTTCTGTCTGCGCTCCGCTTGCTTTCATCGGCGTAGAGCTTGACAAGGAAGTCAATGCCGGCGTGCGTGGCAAGGAGGCTGTCATTTCAACACCGGCCTCTAAAGTGCAGGTTGTCGTGATACCTACAGACGAGGAACTCATGATTGCCCGCGATACCGAATCAATTGTTTCTAAGAAATAATAAAACAGTGCCGGGAACTTTGATGTTTTTGGCACTGTTTTGTTTTAGTTTGCCTCCATCTTGGAGACTTGTGCATGACTCATAAATTTGCCATTAGCCAATTAAGCTTTTTTTGATTAAAAGGCTGTATTGATGTGATGGAGGGAATGAAAATATATTTACAATCAATAATAATGCAAATATGACAAAAATTAGAGCTGCGGTGGTAGGCTATGGAAACATCGGCCGTTTCACCGTTGAAGCCCTTGAGGCTGCCCCCGATTTTGAGATTGCAGGTGTAGTGCGCCGTAACATCAGCGAGATTCCTGCCGAGCTTGCAGGCTACAAAGTGGTAACTGATATCCGTGAACTTGACCATGTTGATGTGGCTGTCCTTGCGACTCCTACCCGTGAAGTTGAGAAATATGCCCTCGAATATCTCGCAATGGGCATCAACACAGTCGACAGCTTCGACATTCATACTTCTATTGTAGACCTCCGTCGTTCTCTCGGCGAGGCTGCGCGTAAGGCCGGACGTGTTGCTGTGATTTCAGCCGGATGGGATCCGGGCAGTGACTCGATTGTCCGCACGCTGATGGAAGCCGCCGCACCGAAAGGTCTGACATTTACTAATTTTGGTCCGGGCATGAGCATGGGACATACAGTATGTGTGAAGTCAAAGCCCGGAGTAAAGAATGCACTTTCAATGACAATGCCTTTAGGCGATGGTGTGCATCGCCGCATGGTGTACGTGGAGCTTGAACCAGGAGCACGTCTCGAAGATGTCGCAAAGGCTGTTAAGGAAGATCCTTATTTCGCATCCGACGAAACCCACGTCATGGCTGTCGAGAGCGTTGATGCCGTGAAGGATATGGGACATGGCGTACACATGGTGCGTAAAGGCGTTTCAGGCAAGACCCAGAACCAGCGTTTTGAGTTCAACATGTCGATCAACAATCCAGCGCTCACAGCCCAGCTTCTTGTATGTGTGGCCCGTGCTTCTATGCGTCTTGCCCCCGGAGCATATACGATGATTGAGATTCCTGTCATTGACCTTCTCCCCGGCGATCGTGAAGAACTCGTCGCTCATCTTGTATAAGAGTTTGTCACTATTCCTTGTCAGGCATTCTGTCTGACAGGGATGATATTGATACGAAAAAAATCACAGGCTTTTTTATGGATTTCAACCATTGAAAAAGTCTGTGATTATTTTTTAGAATGAAACCTGTCAGAGAAGTCCGAAATGGCGGAAGGCATTTACAATTCCGTGGTTTGTGTCTTCTGTGGTCACATAATCGGCTGCTTCCTTGACGCTGTCATCGGCATTGCCCATTGCTACGCCTATTGCTACATGACGCAGCATCCCTATGTCATTTCCACCGTCGCCAAAAGCCATTGTTTCGGAGAGTGGAATCCCGAAATGTTGGATTATTTTGTCGATGCCGACACTCTTGTCGCTCCCGCGCGGGATTATATCGCAGAAGTATGGATTCCAGCTTGTCGGCTCGCATTCGGTCAGCACTTCACCGAAAATACGGCTCTCGACGCGTTCTTCCTCCGTCCCGAATGCCATCATCTGCACCACATCCCGGCCACCTATGGTGTCAAGGTCGCGTTCGTCGATGTGAGCGACCCGTAAAAGCCCCATGACATGGCGCACGCCGTCATCAATCTTGTTGATGAATATTTTTCCGTCATCCGGAATTACCACTATCGGTATTTCAGATTGGTGAGAGAAGGAAATCATACGTTCTACGTCAGTCCGGGGAATAGTCCGGCGGTATATGCAGGTGCTTTTATCCGAGAGGAGGCATATAGCTCCGTTAACAGTCACATAGCCGTCAAATTCAGTTTCTCCGAGATTGTCGATCCAGTTCAGGTGTCGTCCTGTTGAAATAAAAACCTTGATTCCGTTTCTGCGCACATGAGCGATAGCGTCAGTCACCTCTTTAGGGATACCATGTGAGCCGAATGGGACCAATGTGCCGTCAATATCGAAAAATATAGCTTTTATCATTGCGAATGAGTTGTTTTTGCGACCGCGAAGTTACGAAAAAGTTTCCAATCGGCAATCATGGCGGTTTGTGCCGACGGTTTGTCCTATGGCTTTGGGCTTGTTTGGAGGTATGGATGGCTACCGGGACTGAACAATGTCAAATAATGCCAAATTTAATCGCCATATTGTATATTGTGGAATTTTGTTTTAACTTTGTGGGATAAAAACTATAAAGTAAATCAGCAATGAAATTCACAGTTCCAAGCAAGACGCTTCATAATTTTGCCTCATCGGTCAGCAAGGTTATCAACGCCAAAAATGCTCTGACCATACTCAATAATTTCCTTTTCTCAATTGAAGGGAATGTGTTGACTATCACAGCCTGCGACGGCGAAAATATGCTTTGTGGACGAATTCCCATCATGGATGTGGATGGCGAAGGTGAGTTCTGTATCGACGCTCGCCGTATCGTTGAACTCCTTCGTGTGATGCCCGAACAGGAACTGAATTTTGAAATCGACGACGTTACGCTTGCGATCGAAATGTCGCATCCGAACGGCTCTTATAAATTCATGGGACTCAAAGGCTCTGAATATCCGCACCCCGACCGTGCTGCCAAGTCAGACAACATGCTGGTGTTCAAAGCTCCCGGCTCTGCTCTGCTCCGTGGTCTGGAATACACTTCATTTGCAGCCGGCACCGATATGCTGCGTCCGCAGATGATGGGTGTGTATTGGGACATTAAGCCTGACAAACTGATTTTTGTCGCTACCGACACCCATAAACTCGTGCGTTTCGAGGACGCAAGCCTGTCGCCTGAAATCGAAGGAGCGTTCATTCTGCCTAACAAGTCTACGAATGTATTCCGCAGTGTGTTCAACAAGGACGAAGAAGTGACTGTGAAACTTGAACCGCAGACCGGCGTGACTTTTGAGACAGATACATTTACTTTTGAGAGCCGTCTCGTCAAGGGCCGTTTCCCGGATTACACACGTGTCATCCCGGAAAACAATCCATTTACCCTTACAGTAAACCGTCATTCGTTCACGACTGCAGTGCGTCGTGTAAGTCTTTTTGTCGACGAAGGCCACGGACTTATCAAGTTTAATATCATGCCGGAGCGCATGACGATCAAGGCATCCGACAACGAATACAACACATCGGGTGTCGAGACTCTTCCAGCTGATTTCACTGGCAAGAATATGATTGTAGGCTTCAGTTCGTCATATCTTTCGGAATTGGCTGGAGTGCTTTGGACTGAGGACATTGTGTTCAAGCTTGCTGACCCGTCTAAACCTGCTGTCATAATCCCGACAGAGGACAAGGCCGACACCCGTCTGACAATGCTCCTCATGCCGATGAACGTTACCGATTTCTAATTATTCTTTGACGTATTAAGCAATTAAGCAAAGTTTTATCAGGAAATGCAACTGAACCTCAAGAAACCGATAGTCTTTTTTGACCTTGAGACCACCGGCGTGGATATCATCCATGACCGTATCGTTGAGATTTCGCTTATAAAGGTGCTCCCCAATGGCGAGGAAATCGAAAAGACCCGTCGTGTGAACCCTGAAATGCACATCCCGGAGGAAGCCACCGCCGTCCACCATATTACAGATGAGGATGTGGCCGGTGAGCCTACTTTCCGTCAGATTGCACGGTCGCTGGCCAATGAAATGACAGGCTGCGATATTGCCGGATTCAATTCAAACCGTTTTGATATCCCGATGCTGGATCAGGAGTTTCAGCGGGCCGGCGTGAAATTCGATTTTTCGAAAGCAAGGTTTATTGATGTTCAGACCATATTCCATAAGAAGGAACAGCGCACGCTTGTGGCGGCCTACCGTTTTTACTGTGGCAAGGAGCTTGACGGCGCTCATTCGGCCAATGCCGATACCCGTGCCACTTACGAGGTGCTGAAAGCACAGCTTGACCGCTACGAAGATCTCCCGAATGACATGGAGGAACTGAGCAAATATGCCCGCAACAGCCGGAATGTGGATTTCATGGGGCGTATCATCCTCGATGATAACGATCGTGAGATCATCAATTTCGGTAAGTATAAGGGCCGTCCGGTCGACGAGGTGTTCAAGAAAGATTCCGGTTACTATGACTGGATTATGAAGGGCGATTTCGCTCAGAATACCAAAGACTGCTTCACGCGCATAAAACTTCGCATGAAATGAGTTCTCTTTCAGGAAAACATATTATTTTAGGCATTTGTGGCGGAATCGCCGCCTATAAGTCTGTGACACTTCTGCGGCTGCTTGTCAAAGCCGGTGCAGAGGTGCAGGTGGTCATGACACCTGCGGGTAAAGAATTCATAACCCCGGTCACACTTTCATCGTTAAGCCAGAAGCCGGTTGTCAGCGAGTTTTTTACCGCCAACACCGGCGAATGGCATTCGCATGTAGATCTGGGACTTTGGGCCGATTGTATGGTCATAGCTCCGGCCACGGCATCTACCATAGGCAAGATGGCTCACGGGATTGCCGATAATATGCTTGTGACCACATATCTTTCAGCCAAGTCTCAGGTATTTGTCGCGCCTGCGATGGATCTTGACATGATGGCACATCCATCGACAACTGCCAATATCAATCTTCTCCGTAGTTACGGCAACATCATAATCGAGCCGGAAAGCGGAGAGCTTGCAAGCGGGCTGGTTGGCAAAGGCCGCATGGAAGAACCAGAAAAGATTGCTGAAATACTCGAACGCTACTTCAGTTCGAAGGCCGACATGAAAGGGAAGAAAGTGCTTGTTACCGCCGGCCCGACTCACGAAAAAATTGACCCGGTCAGATTTATAGGAAATTATTCGTCAGGTAAAATGGGCTATGCTCTCGCCGAGGAATGTGCTTCGCGCGGAGCTGAAGTGACGCTTGTCAGCGGCCCTGTTTCGCTGTCGCTTCATAATCCGGCGGTGAAACTTGTCAGAGTTGAATCTGCCCGGGAAATGCTGGCTGCCTGTGAGGACGTTTTTCCTTCAAGCGATGTTGCAGTGATGTGTGCCGCTGTCGCCGACTATGCGCCACGGAATGTCGCCGACCATAAAATCAAACGCGAGCATTCTGATGTGCCTGTTATTGAACTTGTGAAGAATCCGGATATTGCTGCGACGCTTGGGAAAATGAAGCGGTCGGGACAACTGCTTGTTGGCTTTGCCCTTGAAACCGACAATGAGGCCGATAATGCCTGCGAAAAACTCCAGCGCAAGAATCTTGACATGATTGTGCTTAACTCCATGCGCGACAAAGGGGCCGGATTCGGCACTGACACAAATAAGGTTACTATTTTTAAAGCCGATGGCGCGCGTGAGGAGTTCGGCCTGAAACCAAAAAGAGAAGTCGCGGCCGATATAGTCGACGCGATTATGTCGATATGAAAAAAATCCTCTCCCTCCTGTTCTTCATCCTTCTCTCGCCTGTGATTATCACGGCACAGGAGTTGAACTGTCGTGTCGAAGTCAATTCATCTTTGCTTGAAGGTACGAACAAAAGCATTTTCGAGACTCTTCAGAGTGCGATTAACGAGTATGTGAATACTACGAGATGGTCTCCGGCTCAGTTTTCGCCAAATGAAAAGATTGAATGCACCTTGCTGTTCACTATCGGTACTTATGATGAATCGACAGGCAAGATGGAAGGAACACTTCAGGTGCAGTCTGTCCGTCCTGTCTACAATTCTTCATATACGTCGACACTGATAAATTTTAAGGATAACAACATCTCGTTTACCTATACCGAAGGAGAACCGCTCCTTTACTCAGAGACGAGCATGGAAAGCCAGCTGACACAGATATTGAATTTTTACATATATCTGATTCTCGCTGTAGATTTCGATTCATTCTCACCTCGTGGCGGAGAGCCGTTCTTCGAGCGTCTTGAAACCATTGTCCAGCAGGGACAGTCATCGGGTGAAAGCGGATGGAAAGCGTTTGAAGATACAAGAAACAGAGCCGCTGTGCTTGCGTCGTTCACCGACCCGTCAACACGCGCTATAAGAGACCTTTATTACAGCTATCATCTTCAGGGGCTTGACCAGATGTCGGTAAGTCCCGATAAAGGACGTAAGACAATCGATACTTCTCTTGATATACTTGGCGAAGTGTTCAAGGTAGCACCCATGTCGGTCGGCCTTTCAATGTTTAAGGATGCGAAGCTCGATGAGCTTGTCAATATCTACAGTAAAGCTCCTGCCGACGAACGCGAGCATGCCTACGGACTATTATCGGCCATGTTCCCCACCGAACAGACACGCCTTGAGAAAATCAAACGCGGTGCGGACAATCCTTAGAACTAAGCAGACATAAAGACCACAGATTCTCTCACTCAAAAATCAGATATTATCGTGCTTGAATCACTCCATATATCAAACTACGCCCTCATAGACCTGATAGACATCAGATTTCATGAAGGGTTTAATGTCATTACAGGTGAGACCGGTGCCGGAAAGTCGATTATCCTCGGTGCTCTTTCCCTTTTGCTTGGCAGTAGGGCCGACACCCGTGTGGTGACCAATCCTGACGCAAAGAGCGTTATAGAAGCCGTGTTTACAGTCGACGATTATCCATCGCTCAAGGACTTCTGCATTCGTGAGGATATCGAGTGGGATGACGAACGTTGTATACTTCGGCGTGAGATTTCGCCGGCTGGTCGTTCGCGCGCGTTTGTCAATGACTCGCCTGTCCCGCTGGCAAAGCTGCGGGAGGTGAGTCTGCATCTGATCGACATTCATTCCCAGCATCAGAATCAGCTTCTGGCCACTCCTGAGTTTCAGCTTGATGTGATTGACACTCTTGCTTCAAACTCTGTGCGCCTCCGTGAATACCGCCTGCGCTTCAATGCGTTCCGTGAGGCTGTGAAGCGGCTTAAGATCATGAAAGCCAAAATCGAGCGCGCACGTGAGGATGAAGAATTTACACGCTATCAGCTCGAACAGCTCGACGACCTTAATCTTCAGCCGGGCGAGCAGCCTGAGCTTGAACGTGAACGTGATGTGCTCAATAATCTTGGAGCTATAAAATCGGCGTTGTCAAAAGCGATTTCCACCCTTGACAGTGATGAGGGCGGCGCTTTGCGCATGGTAGAGCTTGCCTCTGAAGCCTGCGAGGATCTGGATGAAGTCCTTGATGCGTCCGACGATATTTCCGGGCGTCTGGAATCGGTGCGAATCGAGATTTCCGATATCGCATCGACCCTGTCGGCGATAGATGAGAATCTTGGGGCTGACCCTTCGACTCTTGATGCTATAGAGGAACGTCTCAGCTCGATTTATTCACTCTGCCACAAGCATCATCTTCCTGACGCGGATGCTCTGATTGAATTTCGCGACGGATTGCGTGATAAGCTCAGGGCGCTTGACAGTTCGGGTGATGCGATTGAGGAACTTGAACGCGATGCGCGGAGGGCCAAGGCTCTTGCCAAGGAGAGTGCAATGGAGATTTCTGCGGCACGCAAAGAGGCGGCCGAAAAGTTTGGCAAGCGCCTTGCGGAAGTGGCGAAGCCTCTCGGTATGAAGAATCTTAGGTGTGAAATCCGTGTATCTCCTGCCGACATGAGTGCTACCGGCATGGATGAGGTCGAGTTTATGGTGGCGTTCAACAAGAATCAGCCTCTTATGCCTGTCGGCGCTACGGCTTCCGGTGGTGAAATCTCCCGTCTGATGTTGTCGATAAAGTCCATCATAGCGTCAAGCATGCAGTTGCCGAGCATAATATTTGATGAAATAGACACGGGTGTTTCGGGTGATGTCGCAAACAGGATGGGTGCGATGATGCTCGACATTTCCAAGAATATTCAGGTAACGACCATAACCCATCTTCCGCAGGTCGCTTCAAAGGGCGCTCACCAGTATCGGGTCTATAAGGAGGATGATGAGAATTCGACACATACCCGTATCGCTCTTCTTAGCGAAGAGGAGAGAATCAGGTCGATTGCCGCTATGCTCGGCGGTTCTGAGATTGACGATGCCGCGATAGCCGCCGCGAAAAGTCTGTTGGCGCATCGGTGAATTTTAAATAATTGATTACTAATCATCAACAAGAAATAAGAAAACGTGGAAAAAAGCGATTATATTTACGGTCTTCGAGCTGTAATAGAGGCTATTGAGGCCGGAAAAGAGATTGATAAGATTTTTATGGCAAAGGATCTTCAGGGAGATCTTGCGTCTGAACTAATAGCGCTTGCCAGAGCTAACCGTGTGGTAATGCAGCGGGTTCCTGTCGAGCGTATAAACCGCATAACCCGCAAGAATCATCAGGGTGTGCTTGCTATGATGTCGGCCATAACCTACCATCGCCTCGATCATCTTGTCCCGGAGCTTTATGAGGCAGGAATACTTCCTTTTATAGTGATACTTGACGGTATTACGGATGTGAGGAACTTTGGTGCTATCGCAAGGACATGTGAATGTGCCGGAGTTGATGCTATTGTCATACCCGAGCATGGTAGTGTTTCGGTTGGCGGTGATGCTGTCAAGACTTCGGCCGGCGCGTTGCACCATATTCCTGTGTGCAGGGTTTCGTCGGCCGCTTGGGCCGCTAAATTTCTCAGAGAAAATGGCTATAATGTAGTAGCTGTGACCGAAAAATCAGATATGAACTACACTGAGGGCAAGTATTCCGATCCAGTGGCTATTGTCATGGGTGCAGAGGATGTGGGTATTTCACCCGAAGTCATGAAGCAGTGTGACACACGTGTCGGCATTCCGATGTTTGGCAACATCGGTTCGCTGAATGTATCAGTGGCTGCCGGCGTGATGATATATGAAGTCGTCCGTCAGCGTCTGGCTTCAAATCTGGAGATAATATAAATGACCGTTTAGGTTTTAGACGAGCGACGCGCGTGATTCCTGATAGCATGTTGATGGGAATCACGCGCGCTTTTTATTGTCAGACAAGGTTAATCTACATATCCGTCCTCATAGAGGAGTCCCCATTTTTGTCACTATAAGCAGACGGGAGCCGTCGGGAACGGTTGTCCCGAAAATCATCCTGTCGCCACCTTCTTTTATTTTAAGCTTTGCTGCAAGTTGTGGCGCTGACAGCGGGAAATTGCGGGTGGCAACATTGATGTCCGGATACTCTTTAGAAATTAGTTTTATAGTCTGTTTTGAAAAGGGGAGTACTTTGACGATTTCGAAGGCTTCGCCGGGGAAGGAGGCGAGTTTCTTTTCGGAGGTAAACAGATGCGTGTTTGGATGGAGTTTTCCGATGTCGTACGTTGCAGAGAGTAGCTTCATGCCTCCTGCCTTCATGACGGCAGGGTAGGGCTCGTAGAGATAAGCGCCATCCTTAGGAGTGGAATAACTGACAATTGCATCCGTTTCCATTTCAGGGGTGAAACTGAAATTTGTCCCTTGGGTAGTAAGAGCTTCAAATTTTATCGGCTTAGGATTCGATAGATGCTCTGAGCCGGATGATATTTTAAATATGACTTCCTTACATTCCTTTTTTGTCCCGATTACTGTCACCACGCAGTCGTGTCCGAGTTCTCTGACCGCACTTTTGATATCAATCATGGGTGAGGCCTTTATAATCAGTGTGGCGCAGTGTGATAGAATGAGCGGAAGTGCAGGGATGATGTCAGGAGAGCAATAGCGTAAAGCAAAATGTCGGCCCGTGGAGTCGCGACGAGCCGGGTCGACGAATATCACGTCGAAAACGTCGCTACTGCCGGCAATATAGTCGAGACTGTCGCCTTCGACTATATCTACGTTCTCAAGTTTCAGAGCCTTGGCATTCCCAAGAGCAACTGAGTAGGCATGATGGTCAAGCTCAACGGCCGTGACACTCTTGGCTTTTTTTGCAAAATGAAAAGTGTCAATGCCGAGTCCGCAGGTCATGTCGAGTACCCGTGTGCCGTCGTTGATCATTTCGGAGTGGAGTTTTGCGACAGCATCCGAAGTCGCCATTTCGGCAACTGCAAGCGAAGGAAACCTGAAATCTTCACAAATTAGTGTCTCCGGCAATTTCGCGGATGTCCTGTAGCGGCATTCACGTTGCAGGATTTCGTCCATCATGGCCGGATTCCCGTGATATTTGAGCCGGAGTCTGTTGAAATCCTCCTTCACCCTAAAATATTCTTTTTGGGAGTTGAAGCCTGAAAATCCTTGATGTAGTTGGGCACACTGTAGGCTATATCCATGAATTCGCGACGTGAGTAGGCTCGTTCGGCAAGGGCAATCATATCGATTGCAAGCGGATGGATGTCAGGTATGAATGTGACATTTGGCGCGGTTATAATCTCGCGGGCCTTGTCAGAACCATTGCCGAACATGAGAATGCGACGGTTGTCAGCGATGACATCGGCATAACTGTCAGGAGTCAATATCAGTGCCTGCTGCTCCATCACGGGTTCAAGTGCGAAATCGAATGCGGCCGTGTAGACCTCCATCCGTCGTGCATCAATCATCGGGACGAATATCTCGTCACCTTCAAGTTCCTGTGTGAACATCACGTTGCATGCCATGATGCGCAGGGTGTCTATGCCTATCAGCGGTATGTCGAGGGAGTATGCAAGACCCTTGGCTTCGGAAAGGCCTATGCGGAGTCCTGTATAGCTGCCCGGGCCGGTGGAGACTGCCACTGCTTCGAGTTGCAGTTCCTTTTCGCGGGCGAAATCAAGACAATATTTGATGTAGTCGCTCAGCAGCGCCGCATGGTTGCGTCCGCCACCCTCTTCCTGATGTGCGAGCACCATTCCTTCGGCAGTGAGTGCTACTGAACAATGGTCGGTCGAAGTGTCGATATTAAGTATTACAGCCATAATCTATCATCAGGGGTATGGTCAGGCATGATTTCTATGATGCTATAAACCCCTGCCAATTATTTTAACAATAAATTTTAATCACGCTCTAAGCATCAAATTTTAAGGCAAAGTTACTTGTTTATCGTGAGAAAATTGTAATTTTGTGAGAAAAATAATTTCGGTAAACCCGTGATTCGATTTGTATGTAGCGGAAATCCGAAGTATAAAAACCAAGCCTTATCATGTTATATTCAATGACGGGATTCGGGAAGGCCGTCACAGAGTTTCCCGGTAAAAAGATTACGGTAGAAATCAAGTCGCTAAACAGCAAGCAGATTGACATTGCTGCTCGAGTGCCGTCATCGCTGCGCGCTCAGGAACTTGAAATGAGAAATCATATAGCAGCCCTTCTCGAACGAGGTAAGGTGGATATGACTGTCTATGTGGAGAATGTGGCCGGTGATGCTTCAGTGAAGCTCAACGCGGCCGCTCTGAAAGCTTATAAAGATGATGTCGAGGCTACGGCAAAGGCAATCGGTATACCTGTCCCTCAGGACTGGTACAATGTGCTGATGCGTTTCCCGGATGTCATGAAGAGCGAGACTCCTGCCGAGGCTGACGATAAAGAAATAGAAGGCGTCCTTGACGCTCTTCGCAGAGCGGCGGTACAGCTTATGGACTACAGACGTGCGGAAGGTGAGAAACTTGAAGTGTTCTTCAAGGAGCGCATAGAGCGTCTTCGCGAGCTACTTGCGCTTGTGCCACAGTTCGAAGAAGAGCGCGTCGCCAAAATTCGTCTCCGTATGGAAGAAGGGCTTGCGAAAATCCACGGGGTGGATTACGATAAAAGCCGTCTGGAGCAGGAACTGTTTTTCTACATAGAGAAGCTTGATGTAAATGAGGAAAAACAGCGTCTTGCCCAGCATCTTACCTATTTTATGGAAACTATGGAAGGTCCGAAAGGACAGGGCAAAAAGCTCGGTTTCATAAGTCAGGAAATGGGACGTGAAATCAACACCCTCGGCTCTAAAAGCAATCATGCGGCCATGCAAAAGCTCGTGGTGCAGATGAAAGATGTGCTGGAACAGATAAAGGAACAGGTGCTAAATGTCATGTAATCCGCTAAAAAGAGTTTATGATAGGTAAAATCATAATATTATCAGCCCCGTCGGGCTCAGGGAAGTCTACAATTATCAATGCGCTTCTTGAAAGAGGCGAGATAGACATGCAGTTTTCGATTTCAGCGACCAACCGTCAGCCCCGTGGTGAGGAAAAGCATGGTGTGAATTATTACTTCCTTAGCGACGATGAGTTTCGGTCTTCGATAGAAAACGATGCGTTCGTTGAGTTTGAGGAGGTCTATCCGGGCCGGTTTTACGGCACGCTCAAGAGTGAGATCGCACGTATCACGGATGCCGGGCACAATGTGATACTCGACATTGATGTCAAAGGAGGCGTGAATGTGAAGAGAATGTATGGCGACAAAGCCATCAGTATTTTCATCCAGCCACCAAGTACCGAGGCGCTCCGCAGCCGTCTCACAGGGCGTGCGACTGACAGCCCGGAGGCTATAGAGCAGCGGCTGGCAAAAGCAGAATATGAAATATCGTTCGCGCCAGAATTTGATTGTATTGTTGTAAACGACAATCTTGAAAAGGCTATAAATGAAGTCGATTGCAGAATCAAGGAATTCATAGCCTGAAAAACAAGCAGAAGCAAGATCCAGTCTTCTTTCAGACTGAACATTCGTTTCCCCGGAAAAGTTATAAATTCAGTGATTTATTATACCTGCAATGACAATCGGAATTTTAGGCGGTTCGTTTAATCCTGTGCATATCGGCCATCTGATGCTTGCAAGCTACATGCAGCAGTTCGGTGGCTTTGATGAAGTATGGCTGACACTTTCACCTCTCAATCCGCTGAAGGCCGGATCCGATGAGCTGATTTCTGACCTCATGCGGTTAAAGATGCTTGAAATAGCTACCGGCACAAGCAAAGGGTTGAATGTCTGTGACTATGAACTTACGATGCCGAAGCCGTCATATACGATCAACACGCTCCGATATCTGGAGAAACGTTATCCGCGTCACACATTCAAGCTGATTATCGGCAGTGACAATTGGAAAATCTTTGACCAGTGGAAAGACCATGAGTCAATCCTTTCGGATTTCGGTGTTGTGGTCTATCCTCGTCCGGGCTATCCGGTAGGAACGATATATGAAGATGGCGTTGACGTTATCAATGCGCCTATGGCCGATGTGTCGAGCACGTTTCTGAGAAAAGCGATTGCCCGAGGGAAGGATATGACCTATTTCCTCCCGCACGGTGTATTTGATTATATCAAACAGAATAAACTATATGGAGCTAAGTCCTAATTCTCTGGCTTTCATTGCGCTTTGCAATGAATTTTGTTACGCGGTGGAGAATGCGCGCGAGTCGACCCGGAATGCCTTTGTCGCGTCGATGTTAAGGTTGCTTCCTCGCATCTATATTTCAGCATCCGATTTGAAGCCCGAACCTCTGATTGACGAGGACGATGCCTACATCGAGAGTTTTCTTGATGAGGATTATTACGAGTCGATGCGCAGGCAGATTGAAAATCTCCTTGGGGCGGACGATGTATATCTCGAAGTCTTTGAAGAGGATATGAAATATTCCGACACTCCGATAGGCATGAGCGTGGCCGAAGGAATATGCGACGTGTTTCAAGTGCTCTACAATTTCATCGTGACCGTTAAGGATGCTCCGGCCGAGGTTGTCAATGCTGCTCTTACGGCTGTCAGAGATGATTTCGGTTCATACTGGAGCCAGCGCGTTTGCAATCTGATGCGTCCGCTGAATCATCTGTTCTATTCATCGGACAATGATGAGGATGACGATGACAATATATAGGAATCATATAATAATCCGAAACATAACAATCAATACTTATGTCTATTTTAAAGGAAAACGTACCTGTCGGTTTCTGCAGCGATCATGCAGGATATGAAATGAAAATGGTTCTTGAGGGATATTTCGATTCTATGAATATCGCTTATAAGGATTTCGGAACATATTCTTCGGATAGCTGTGACTACGCCGATTTCGCTCATCCATGTGCATTTGCAGTCGAGAACGGTGAGGTATATCCCGCTATCGCTCTTTGCGGTTCTGGCAATGGTATCGGCATGACTCTCAACAAGCATCAGGGCGTACGTGCTGCTCTGTGCTGGAATGAAGAACTGGCTGAACTTGCTCGCCGTCATAACAATGCCAATGTGCTTGTGCTTCCTGCCCGTTTCATTGACAACGTAACAGCTATAAATATAGTTGAGAAGTTTTTAAATACACCGTTCGATGGCGGCCGTCATGAGCGCCGTGTCGAAAAAATTCCTGTTCCGCAGCTATAAGCTTGTAGAATGATAAACACTTCGGGCTGCCACAGAAATGTGGCAGCCCGAAGTGTTATTTATTATTACTGAGGGAAACTTTTTATGTAGATCAGTCACCCATAGTCCGTAGAAGCTCGTCGTTGTCGGATGTGCGCTCCATACGGTCTTTGATGAATTCCATCGCTTCGATTGAGTTGCGGTCGCTCAGGAAGCGGCGTAGAATCCACATGCGGTTGAGTGTCTCGTTGCGTAATAGAAGGTCGTCGCGACGGGTTGAAGAGGCCATGATGTCGACTGCGGGGAAGATGCGCTTATTGGAGAGCTTGCGGTCGAGCTGAAGTTCCATGTTGCCTGTACCTTTGAATTCCTCGAAGATAACTTCGTCCATCTTCGAGCTGGTCTCTGTAAGGGCTGTCGCGATGATTGTCAGCGAACCTCCGTTTTCGATGTTTCGTGCTGCACCGAAAAAGCGCTTTGGTTTCTGGAGGGCATTGGCATCCACGCCACCCGAAAGAATCTTGCCTGATGCGGGCGCACAAGTGTTGTAGGCACGCGCGAGACGGGTGATTGAATCAAGCAGAATCACTACGTCGTGGCCACATTCAACCATGCGTTTGGCTTTTTCGAGTACGATTGACGCTATCTTGACATGTCGGTCGGCAGGTTCGTCGAAAGTTGATGCGATTACTTCCGCATTGACACTGCGGCTCATGTCAGTGACTTCTTCAGGACGTTCGTCAATCAGTAGAATCATGATGTAGGTTTCAGGATGATTCTCGGCAATTGCATTTGCGATATCTTTAAGCAGAAGGGTCTTACCGGTCTTCGGCGGAGCGACGATGAGACCGCGCTGACCTTTGCCGATCGGTGAGAACATGTCGACGACACGGGTTGATATGTTGCTCGAACGGCCTGATGTCAGATCAAATTTTTCATTAGGGAAGAGAGGGGTAAGGTGCTCAAAAGCCACGCGGTCACGGATATATTCGGGACTGCGACCATTAATGCTGCGTACGGAGCTGAGAGGATAGTATTTGTCGCCTTCGCGCGGGGCACGCAGTGTCGCGTCGACAACGTCGCCTGTACGAAGCGCATATTGTTTGATCTGCTCTTTGGTGACAAGTACATCGTCGGGAGAGGGCAGGTAGTTGTAGTCGCTTGAACGGAGGAAACCATGTCCGGCAGGATCAATTTCGAGGACTCCGGTGGTTTCGATTATACCATCGAAATTATAGGGGGCCATGTGCTGGTTCTTCTGCTGTTCAGCCTGCTGGTTCTTGTTGCGGTTCTTTTTGTTTTTCTTTCCTTGTGGCTGCATTTTTTCCATTCCCGGTTCGCCAAGTACAATCGGGGCAACCGGCTGTGGAATCTGTGCGGCCTGTTCTTTTTCCTGCTGTGAACGCGGAGCGAATGTACGTCCGCCTGAACGTGGGAAAAATGATCCGAAAGAACTGTCTTTAGGACGGAAATCGCGTTTAGGCTGTTGCTGTGTTTCCTGCGCGGGGGTGCTGTCGGCATTCTGTGAGAGCATGTCGGGTGACTGGCCGGGGCGGATGAATACTCCGTGACGAGGGCGTTCATCGTTAGGCTGCTCGGAATTTGCAACGGCATCCCGATTGTTGTCCGGAAAAGCCTCATTGCCGTTCTGGACGGGCTGAAGGACCATTGACGACTGCTGAGGGGCGGGCAGAAGACGTGGTTCTTCTTTACTTATGGTTTCAGCCTGAGTATTTTCAGCCTGAATCGTGGTTTCGGCCGGCTGTTGTTCGCCAAGATTGTCAGCTTCCTGTGGACGCGGGTTGCGTGGAGGACGGCCGCGACGTTTTTTAGGCTGCTGTTCGCCATCCGGTTGCTGAGCTTCGGCCGGCTGATTGTCGTCAGCCTGTTGCTCGAGTTCAGCCGTCTCTGCCTGAGGAGAATCAGCTTTAGGCTTGCGTCCGCGACGCTTGGCCGGCTGAGCTGCAGTGACGTTTGTCTCTACAGCTGCCTCTTGAGGCTGCTGATTGTCGTCAGCATTGTTTTTCTTTTGTTTTGTGGTTGCCTGTGACTTGTCGTCCTTGACCTCTTTTTTCGGTCGGCGTCCCTTGGATATATTGGCCGTTGAAGTGGCAGCCACATCGCGTGCCTGCTGCTCGAGAATGTCGTAGATAAGATTTTCCTTATCTGATGTCTCAAATTTCTTTATGCCATGTGATTTTCCGATTTCCCGCAACTGCGAGTCGTCCATGGCTTCAAGTTCGTTGTAGTTATACATATTAATATATGTGTGCGGCAAGCGGAACTTGCCGGCTTGGTGGGGGGATTATTGTAGTTTTTAATATATTGCTTTTTAGCGAAGATATTTGATCCTGAATCATGTTTCAGGTATTTCATTCCGAAACATCTTAACCGATAACAACTGGATTGTTTTTGGAGTCGTGTGAAATAACGGATTTTCCGGGGTTAATGGGGGTAATTGAGAGTTGCTTTTTCTTAAATGGCAATGAGGCCCTAAGAAAAATATAATGGAGAAAAAAATAGTCGAAACTGTTTTTTAGACTAAGGGTGATAATGGTGAGGATTGTAGTCCATGTGCATCTGCTGTAGGGCTTTGTGCCTTGAGGCGGCAAATCTGCAGTTAAAATTATTATCGTTCTGATTGTTGATGTCGCGTCATTGTGGCGGACTATTGCATCCTGCTAATGGAAAATCGGATTGAAAATCAGAGACGGAGTATTAGTCAGTGCAAAGTTACAACTATTTTTGTGTTTTAACAAATAAAACAGGAAAAATGTTTTGAGTGAAGTTTTCGTCGGTCAATTATGGGAGAATAAAAGAAAAAAGTCGTAAATTTGCAGCGTTAAAATCAGTAGCAAGATACAAATAGGTCTTTATAATCATGATAAATCGAGTTTTGATACGTATCAAAGTAGTGCAGCTCCTCTATTCTTACCTGTTGACACAGAGTGAATTCAAGATTGAGCCGCCGGCTGAAAATCCATCCCGCGATAAAAAGTATGGACATGAACTTTATCTTGATTTGCTGATGATGGTTCTGGAGATGTCAGGTTTCGACGTGTCGTCCGGTCGTCGCCAGTCACCGTTGCGGGGCATGGCACTCAACAAACATATCGAGCGTAATGCGCTTGCCCGTTCACTCAACGGTCTTGATGAAATCCGTACGATTATACTGCGCGACCGTTCAGGCATCTCACAGTTCGATGATGTTATCCCTGAAATCTACGAGGCCATTCCTTCACTTCCTGCCTATAAAAGCTATATCCGCTTAAAGAAGCCGGAACTGAAAGACGATGTGGCTCTGTGGGCATCCATAATTACCAATCTTGTGGCTAACAATCCTGTGTTTGTGGCAGCGGCCCGTAAAAATCCTGCCTTTACTGTCGCAGGGTTTACCCGTGGCGTGAATTCTCTCATGCACACACTCAACGAGTATAATGACAACCGGGGGCTTTTCAATCACGCCCGCAATGCCCTCGACTACTCCCTTGACAAGGCTCATGAACTTTATCACAGCCTGCTCTTGCTTGCTGTCGAGATAACCCGGCTGCAGGATCAGCGTCTCGACGCGGCTAAACATAAGTTTCTCCCCACTGACGAGGATTTGCATCCCAATATGCGTTTTGTCGACAATAAATATATAAAGGCGCTCACTGAGAATCCGGATTTTCAGGCTTATGTCGACGAAACAAAAATCAGCTGGGATTCGGATGCTATGCTTCTGAAAGCTTTGCTTGACCAGATCGTCGAAAGCGAGTGTTACAAGGAGTATATGAGCCGCACCGAAGAAACAACCCTTGAAGAAGATGCAGATTTCTGGCGTCAGATATACAAGACAATAATTCTTCCCGGCGATGAGCTCGCTGAGGCTCTCGAATCGAAGTCTGTGTATTGGAATGACGATCTGCATGTGATTGGCACATTTGTTCTTAAAACAATCCGTCGTTTCGGCCAAAGCAAGAACGACGGTGCGGATGTGAGATTGCTTCCTCAATATAAAGATGACGAGGACAGTCGTTTCGGTGGCGAACTGTTTGAATTTGCTGTCAAGAACTACCAGCAGTATCGTGAGAAAATCGACTCGTTTGTCAACCGTCACCGTTGGGATGCCGAGCGCCTTGCGTTCATGGACACTGTGATTATGGTTACAGCGATGGCCGAAATCCTTAATTTCCCCGCTATTCCTATTGCCGTCAGTCTGAACGAGTATATCGAGATAGCCAACGCCTACAGCACACCGAAGAGCGGCGCGTTTATCAACGGTATCCTTTATTCTGTAATAAACAGCCTTAAAGAAGAAGGAAAACTTCTCAAGGCGTAATAAATTACATGGATAGAACATCGCATAGTCCTGTCCGGTTGTTATAAATAGATATTAATTACTCATTCCTAATAACTAAAAAATTATGCTTAACACAATTCTCCTCCAGAGCATCGACTCAAGCTGGGCCAATATCCTCATGATTGTAGCACTCATCGCAGTCTTCTATTTCATGATGATCCGTCCGCAGCAGAAGCGTCAGAACGAAATCAAGAAGTTCCGTGAGGGTCTTCGTGTCAATGACCCGGTCGTAACAGCCGGAGGTATCTATGGCAAGATAAAGAGTATTGATGACACTACGTTCTCAATTGAAATTGCCAAGGATGTCCGTATAACCGTTGACAAAGGATCTGTTTATCCTTCAGCCCAGCAGGCTGCCCGTGATGCCGCCGAGAAGGAAAACAAATAATCGGCTTCTCCGATGAACGAGAAGGCTCGGAAAATACAGACGAAAGTGACCGCGGCTCTTAAATCGAGTCGCGGCCAAAACGTCTTGCTCTATCTCCTTTTTGTGGCGGTAGCTTTCGTCTTCTGGGTCTTTTTGTCGCTCGACACCGAGGTGCAGCGCGATTTTGATGTCCCCGTGGAATTACAGGATATTCCTGACAGTGTGACTATAGTGGGGCAGCTGCCGCATTCGTTCGGAGTCAGTGTCAAGGGCAAGGATGCTCAGCTTTTGCGTTTCCTTTGGGGAAAGATGTCGCCTGTAAAGCTTAAATGGCACGACAATGTGGAAGGCAATGCTTTTGTTGTCAACCATCAGAAACTTGATTCGCGCATGAGGGAATATTTCGGAAACGGGGTGCAGATTGTGTCGTGCCGTCCCGACTCATTGCGTCTGCCTTTCACCACACAGCCGGGTGTCAGGGTGAAGCTTGTGATTCAGGCTGATATCAGACCGAATCTGCAATATATAATTTCAGGGCCTATTACGGCTGATTTCGACTCGGTGACACTCTATTCGGTGACAGACCTTCCTCATTCGCTCAAATTTGTCGCGACAGAGCCAATCGTCAAATCAGAGCTAAAGGATACGACCCGTTATGAGGTAAAGGTCAAGCCGATTGCCGGTGTGCGCATCATTCCGGATGTCGTGACGGTTACAGTGCCCGTCGAGCCTCTGATTATGCGCAAGCGTTCTGTCGGAATTGAGGTCGAGAACATCCCGGAAGGGTCTAATCTAATTACTTTCCCTTCGAAAATAGAGATGAGTTATCTCGTTCCGATGAGCGCGTATAACGACGACTATCCTGTCAAAGCTTATGTCGATTTCAAGGCCGCAAAGCCGTCTAAAAAGAAACTGCCGGTCACATTGTCATCACTTCCCGGCGTATATCATAATGTAAGCTTTTCGCCCGACAGCGTAGAATATATAATTGAAAATGCAAAGTAGGCCGAGTGGTCGTCTTACGTTTGGCTGACAGATCCCTCGATGCATTTGCCGAAGTCTCTTACTGTGTAAAAATCTAAGCCTATGTTAACAGCAATATCCGGAGGAATCGGATGTGGTAAGACCGTTGTAAGCCATATTGTCATGGCTATGGGCTATCCTGTTTATGACTGTGACAGCCGTGCTGCTGTCATAATGGATACAGATTCTTCAATCAAACGGGATATTGCCGTGAAAGTTCATTCCGGGTGCATTACGGATGACGGACGCATAGATCGCCGTCGCCTGAGTGAAGTTGTCTTCGGCGATTATGAAGCTCTTCAAAGACTTAATGCTATAGTTCATTCTGCTGTCAGACGTGATCTTGCTTCATGGTATGAGTGCAATGGGAAAGTCGACTGCTTTGTGGAGACGGCCATACTCTATCAGAGTGGTCTCGACAAGATGGTCGACGAGGTATGGGAAGTCGACGCTCCGCTTGATTTGCGTGTGGAGCGTGTGATGGTCCGTAACGGATTTGACCGTAGTCAGGTTTTGTCGAGAATCGCCTCGCAGGATCGTTTTATCCCTGATTCGCCTCATCGGTGTGTCCGTAGGATTGTTAACGATGGCGTTGAACCGTTGCTCCCGCAGATAGAAGCGGCATTGAACACAAGAATTATGGCCCATATATAATATTGTCACTCCGTTTTCGTTAAATTATTATAATGCCACAGGCATTGTAATTTTGTGAAAAAACTCCTTTATGAAAACCAAATCATTATTCCTGAGCATTGTTGTGGCCGGTGCATTCGCATCGTGCAGTAGCAATAAAACCGTCTTGCCTTATTTTACCGATATATCCACAATAAAAGAGGGAACATTGCCGGCTGATAACTATTTGCCGGAGATAAAACCCGACGATGAACTTTATATAGCAGTGACTTCGGCCAATCCTGAAGCAACAGCCATCTACAACATCGCTACGACCAATCCCTCGACCCGTGAACTTTTTGGACAGACAATCACCCCGACTCCGCAGACTTATATCGTCACGAGCAATGGAGATATCGAATTTCCGGAACTTGGCCGCATTCATGTTGCAGGTATGACTGTCGAGCAGCTTCAGGCCGAGCTTACAGCCAAAATCAGCAAAGATGTCGACAATCCTATTGTAGTGGTCGACCTTGTGAACTTTCAGGTCAATGTCGCGGGCGAAGTCAACCATCCCGGACCGGTGAAAGTGAGACGTAACCGGTTCTCAATTCTCGACGCTCTTTCTGCCGCCGGTGACATGACTCCGTATGGCGAGCGTTCGAATGTGCTTCTTATCCGTGAGAACAACGGGAAGAAGGAATATGTCCATATCGACATGAATTCATCAGACATCCTCACGTCTCCTTACTACTACCTGCAGCAGAACGATTATATCTACGTCGAACCAAACAAGGTGCGTCAGGCTAACTCGAAATACAATCAGGACAACGCGTTCAAGCTTTCCGTCATTTCGACAGTCGTAAGCGCGGCTTCTGTCATTGCGTCGCTTGTGATAGCACTGGCTGTAAAATAACTTTCTCACAATCACTCGGCATTTAAACTTATTAAGTAGCTCCCGGAAAATATGGCTAAAAACAATATGTCGGATTTTATCGACGTTCACGCCTTGATCAAGACATATCTGTCTAAATGGTATTGGTTTGTTATATCTGTGATATTATGCGTAGGCATAGGATTCCTGTATTGCAGGGTTCATCAGCGGCCCATGGCTATAAGGGCGCATGTGCTCATCCAGCAGGATGATTCTAATCCTATGGCCGATCTTGGCGGAATGGGCAGCCTGTTCGGATCAAAAGGATATGTAGAGGATGAGGTTTTCGTCATCGCGTCTCATTCGCTGTTCAGCAGCGTTGCAAAAGAGCTCGGTATAAACAGACTTCATTATGTCCGCGACGGTTTCCTTAAGAGCCATCTGGCTTTCCCGGAGTATCCTGTCGATGTGGTCGCACCCGGAATTGCCGACACTCTTATGTCGACCATAGTATTTAAAATCAAGGTCGATGAAAACGGTCTTGCCGATATAAAAGCAAAGGTTAAGAGAGATGTGATTGCCGATGTAGAGGATGTGAAGCTGCCGGCTCAGGTCAAGACCATCTATGGCGACTTTACCGTGCTGACCACACCTGACTATGTGAAAGGTAAGGAATTGAAGACCACGGTGTCTTTTTCCGGCTATGGTGTTGCCGCAGAGGAACTCGACACGGAGATAAGGGCGTTCAGAGGCAGCAAGAAGAGTAATGTCATCTGTCTGACATTCGATACGCCGAACGTGGAATATGGAGTGGCTGTGCTCGACAAAATCATAGAGAAATACAACGAACGAGGCATTGTCGAAAAGAATCTTCAGGGTGAAAAGACCGAAGCTTTCTTGAGAGACCGTATTCAGTTGTTGGCCAGCGACCTGAATGAGTCGGAATCTGCGATACAGCAGTATAAGGAGCGTAACGGTATCATAGATGTCAACGCCGAGGCTTCCTATCAGACCGGAAAGAAGGGACAGACTGAAAATGCCCTTTTCAACGTCGAGAAAGAAATCGAGCTTCTCAAGCTTACACGCGAATTCCTCGCCGATTCTTTAAACTACTCCGACCTGATTCCTACTACTGTAGCGAGCGGTGCTGTCCAAGGGGGTATCAATTCATATAACGCCTTGGTGTTCAAACGTCTTGAGCTTAGTCAGAATGCCAAGCAGAACAGCTATGCAATCCGTCAGCTGACAAAGCAGATGGACTTGATGAGGGCAAATCTTCTCACTTCAAGCGAGAAGGCTCTTGAAAACGCTACTGTCAATCTCAATAAACTCATGTTGGAGAAAAACGAGATTACGGGCAAGCTTAGCAATATCCCTACGCAGGAGCGCGAATATATCAACATGAAGCGCCAGCAGGAAATCAAGCAGCAGATCTATCTGTTCCTTCTTCAGAAACAGGAAGAGAATGCCATGCTCCTTGCCAATGCTGTCCCGAAAGGCTTGATTATCGACGATGCTTTCTCGTTCAGCGAGCCTCTTGGTATGTCGAAAAAGGTTATACTTCTTATCGCATTTCTGTTAGGCATACTGCTCCCTGTCACAATTATATATGTCCACCGTCTCCTGCGCAGCAAGTTTGAGAGCAAGGAAGAGGTTCAGCGCCATCTTTCAGCTCCAGTGCTCGGTGAAATGTGTATCGACCGCTCAGGCCGCAGCCTTGTGGTGTCACCCACCGATACTTCATCAGCTACGGAACTGTTCCGTCTCATGCGTACCAATCTCCAGTTTATGCTTGGTGGTGAGGGCGACAAGGTTGTACTGATGACCTCGACCCGTTCAGGCGAAGGCAAGTCGTTTATTTCTCTCAACCTCGCTGCCACATTGTCTCTTCTTGAAGGCAAGAGGGTGTTGCTCGTCGGAATGGATATCCGCAACCCGCAGCTGGCAAACTATCTGGGCATCAATCCTCCGCTTGGTCTGACAAACTATCTGTCGGCATCCAATGTGACACTTGATTCCATTATCCAGCCTATGGCCGGTATTAAGAACTGCGATGTGATTGTTGCCGGACCTATACCGCCGAATCCCGCTGAGCTTCTCGCATCAAGCAAGGTGGATGAGCTGTTTGCGAAACTTCGCACGATGTATGATTATATTATTGTCGACAGTGCTCCGGTCGGAATGGTCAGCGATACGTTTGCGCTTGACCGCATTTCGGATGCAACGATCTATGTGACACGCATCAATTACAGTACATTCTCAGATCTGCGTTTTGTCGAGGAAATCTATACTGACAAGCGCTTGAAAAAGCTTTCTGTTGTTGTCAACGGCACATCCTCGAAGAAGGGATATGGCTACGGCTACGCTGCGAAAACCTCGAAAAAGTAAAGTCTTTTCGTCGCTATGTTAGAGAAATACAAAGTTTTCACCGGCTTGTTTTTCGGGGCATTTTGGGTTCTTCTGACCTTCGGTTTCATCTCAGAGGAACTCATGCCTCCGTTGATTCCGTTGCGAAGTGTCGTGATGCTGCTTTGCGATGCTGTATTTCTCATTCTCGGTCTGTATTCTTTACGCGACAGACGTGATCAGATTGTATTTGGTTCGTTTGTCGTGCTTGGATGCGTCTCGTCATACCTTAATAACCTCGGTGTGGTTTTTATCGTAAACGGCGCTCGTGACTTTTTCGGAATGTTGTTCGCAATACCTATATGCAGGTTTCTGTTAAAGTCAAGATTCCGCGATAGATTCATTGAATCATTTGATAAACAGCTGTGGATATTTCTTATCCTGCAGACCTTCTGTGTGACATGGCAGTTTTTCAGATATGGTCCGGGCGATCATGGCGGCGGATCAATGGGTAACGGTTTTTCGGGAATCGTCACCACACTGATTTATATCATATCATTCTATCTTTTGTCAAAAAAATGGAACTATGGTAATTATTGGATGGAGCTGTGGAAAAATAAAGTGTACGTTTTTCTTCTGTTCCCGACATTTCTGAATGAAACCAAAATCGGTTTCCTCTTTTTGTTGGCCTATTTCCTGCTGTTGTTGCGCGTAGAGTGGAAAACGGTGTTTAAGGTGTTGATTTCCATACCGCTTATTATTGTTGCAATGATTGTAGCGGGATATGCCTATCTTACGGTCACAGGACAGACCTTTGAATCTGTGTTCTCACAATCCGCTATGGATGACTATATGGTAGGAGAAGATCCTGAGGAACTTGTGGAGCTTGGCATGGCTATTCAGGATGGGATATATGAACGCGAAGATATCGGACAGGTGGACATACCGCGTTTTTCCAAGCTTATTTTTATTCCTGAGGCTTTGAAGGATGCTGCCGGAGGAAGTCTGTTCGGTGCAGGGCTGGGGCAGTTCAAGGGAGGTACGACTCTGAGTCTGACTCCTTATGCAGATACTTGGGCATGGTTGTTGGGCGGTTCAGTCCCTTACATATTTTTCATTGTAATTCAGCTCGGTGTGTTGGGGGCGGCATGGCTGTTTTATAATCTGTTTACTGTCATGTTGCCTCAAAGCCCAATGCCTCTTGGAAGGAATATCAAGATTTTTGTATGGCTTATACTGGCATTGATGATGTTTTACAATGATTCGTTAAGATTTTTCCCCTTCTGTGCCATAATATTTTATATTATTTTGTTTGGCTATGTCAATGTTACTGAAAAGCATGCCAAGATATGATAAAATAGTTTGACCATGAATGATATTCCTGCAATCTCAGTCATAGTCCCGGTATATAAGGTTGAATGTTACATACATATCTGTATTGAAAGCGTTCTACGTCAGACTTTCAGCGACTGGGAAATGATTCTTGTCGATGATGGCTCTCCTGACACGTGTCCTGCTATATGTGATAGATACGCGCAGGCTGATTCGCGCATTAGAGTGGTTCACAAACAGAATGCGGGACTGGGCTATGCAAGGAATTCAGGCCTTGATGCTGCATCTGGGAAATATGTATGTTTTCTCGATTCCGACGACTATCTTGCATCCAATACATTTGAATATTGCTATCGGATAGCAGAAAGAGAAGCTGCTGATCAGGTCCGTTATATGTTTAGCCGTATCACTGACCGCGATGCTGTCAACATGCAGCCGTTGTCTGTTGATGATGGCTATGTAATAGGTATAGGTCGCGACGGCATAGAGCCTGTTCTCGATATTATTTCTCCACTGATTTCAAAACGTCATTTTTTTGCTACGACAACTGCAAGTAGTTGCACGGCGCTTTATCGTCGTGACCTGATTGAAAGGCATGGGATAAGGTTTCATTCCGAACGGGAACTGATGAGTGAGGACTATATTTTTAGTATAGATTTTGGTATGGTGTGCCGGAAAATTGTCTACACTCCATATGAGTTCTATTATTATAGACATAATCCTTCTTCGCTCTCTTCTATCCCTCGCCTCGACAGATTTGACCGGGCAGTCCATTTCGCAGCGTTTCTTGCCGGTAAAATGAAAAATTATGGTTATGAGGACTCAGAAATCTACGCAATGGGCTATGCGATAGGAGAGATGAGAAGTGCCAACTTGAGAGCTTTTTTTTCTAAAATCCCTTATCGGCAGAAAAAGGCCGTGTTCATGAGGACCTTGCAGAATGGATATGTCAGTGAGATTCAACGGTGTTATCCGCTCGAACGACTTCCGTTCATGCAACGTGTTGCATTTTATCTCCACACAAATCGTCATTTCTGGTTAAGTTATTTTGTGACAAAACTTAGGATGATATGGAAAAAATAGATTCGGCCGCTTGGTATAGGATAGAAGAGGCGATTGTTGCAAAATATAATCGTTTTTGCTAACTTTGCATTCACAGCGCATTCATTGGACATGAACGCACGATAAAATAAAAATTTATTCACACGTCAATCGAAAACACATACATAGTCTACCGAAGACTACCATGCAAGAACCACATCGTTTGACCATTTCATTCATAGTTATATGCAAGCTATAATTCTGGCTGCCGGTATGGGGCGTCGCCTCGGAGAGTTGACGAAAGGTAATACGAAATGTATGCTTGAAGTTAATGGCGAAAAACTCATAGACAGGGTGATTCGTCGTCTTTTTGCGCTTGACCTGAAAAGGATAGTCATTGTCGTCGGATACGAACGCGCAAATCTGATGGCTTATCTGCGGACTGCCTATCCTGCTTTGGATATTGAGTTTGTGGAAAATCCGATATATGACAAGACAAACAATATATACTCACTTTGGCTTGCTAAAGACTATCTTATGGAGGATGATACCCTCCTTCTTGAATCGGATCTCATCTTTGAAGACAGTGTAATCGACTGTGCTGTACATTCACCATATCAAAATATTGCATTGGTTGCCAAATACCAGCCGTGGATGGACGGGACTATGATATGTAAGGATTCAAATGACAATATCGTCACTTTCATACCCAAGTCTGCGTTTGAATATGACGATACTGACAGCTATTATAAGACCGTCAACATCTATAAGTTCAGCCGTGAATTTTCAACAAAGCGCTATCTGCCCTTCCTTGAAGCATATATCAAGGCTATGGGTAATAATGAATACTACGAGCAGGTGTTGCGAGTGATGACTCTGATTGACAACTGCGATATAAAGGCTGTTGATATAGCAGACAGGAAATGGTATGAGATTGACGATGTGCAGGATCTTCGGATAGCCGAGACCATTTTTGCAGACGCTTCCCTTCGACTCCAAAAAATGCAGCACAGCTTTGGAGGATATTGGCGCTATTCAGGAATGCTTGATTTCTGTTATCTTGTGAATCCGTATTTCCCGACTCAGAAGATGGTCTATGAAATGAAGGCGAATTTCGAGACTTTGCTCCGTCAATATCCTTCCGGCATGGGTGTCAATTCGATGCTCGCAGGTAAGTATTTCGGTGTCCGTCAGGAATATATCTGTGTTGGCAACGGTGCAGCCGAGCTTATCAAGAGCCTGATGGAAAATCTTGAAGGTAATCTGGGTGTCACTTATCCTACATTCGAGGAATATCCCAACAGGATAGGTGAGTCGGAAAGAGTGGTGTATTATCCCGGGAATGACGATTTTTCATATTCTGCCGACAATCTGATGGCATATTTCAGTGATAAAGATATATCTGCGTTGCTGGTTGTTAATCCCGATAATCCGTCAGGCAACTTTATTGGAAAGCCGGAACTTGTCAGACTTGCTGAATGGTGTGGCAACAGAAATATTAGGCTGATTGTCGATGAGTCGTTCGTTGATTTCTCCGATGAAGGATTTGCCAACACTCTTCTTGATAACGAGATTCTTGGACGCTATCCGCATCTGTGTGTGATGAAAAGCATTTCGAAGTCCTACGGAGTACCCGGTCTCCGTCTTGGGGTGCTTGCATCTTCCGATGAGTCACTTATTGGCCGTATGAAGAAAGACGTAGCCATCTGGAACATAAATTCTTTTGGAGAATATTACATGCAGATTTATGGTAAGTATGAGAATGATTATGCTGCCTCTTGTGATATGTTCCGTCGGGAGCGTGAGATATTTTTTGCAGAGTTGGCGAAGATACCCTATATGAGAGTGATTCCTTCGCAAGCTAACTACTTCTTGTGTGAAGTCACAGACAGGTTTACATCCTCTCAGTTGACATTGCGTCTGCTCGCCGATTTTAACATTCTGATTAAGGATTGTTCAAACAAAAAAGGTTTTGTCGATGGACGGCAGTATGTACGCATTGCGATTCGCGACCGTAAGGACAACGCTCTGTTGATTGAGGCTCTTAAAACTTTAGGAAGATGATCGAAGAGAAAACAATATGTATCTGTGGCGGAGGTGGACTTGGCTCGGTTATAGCCGGTATTGCTGCCTCAGGCGGATATCGTGTCAATATTCTGACTCGTCGGCCTGAAAAATGGGGCGAGGAGATGACAGTGATTGATCCGGCCGGAAAGATATTTGTTGGAAAGCTTAATAAGGTCTCTGATAAAGCCGGGGATGTTATTCCAGAATCCGATATAATATTCTTCTGTCTTCCGGGGACAGCTTTCTATGATGAGTTTATAAAAATAAAGCCTTATGTCGCTGATTCAGCTGTCGTTGGCAGTGTGTTTTCGTCTACAGGCTTTTTTATCACCGGCATTGATGTGCTTGGTGAAGGCGCAAGGCTGTTTGGATTTCAGCGGGTTCCTTACATTTCGCGCCTGAAGGATTACGGACATTCCGCCTATCTGCTGGGTTATAAAAAATCGTTGAACATAGCATATTGGAACGTAAGCGATGCCTCTCGCTACACTATGCTGTTTGAGGATATGTTGCATACCCGGATAGTCGGTCTTAATCATCCGCTTGAGGCCATGCTGACAAACAGCAACCCGATTCTTCATCCTGCGCGGCTTTACACGTTGTTCAAGGATTTTAATCCGGAGCATCCGTTTGTCGCTCCTCCTCTCTTTTATGAGGACTGGACTGATGAAAGTTCTGAAATCCTTATAGCGTGCGACAATGAATTTCAGTCGCTTGTGAAATCGATAGGGATAAAGGAATCTGTGATTCCGTCGTTGTTGGAGTACTATGAATCCACCGATGCGTGCTCGCTGACAAGAAAAATACGTTCGATTGTGGCGTTCAAAGGCATATATGCCCCGACTAAACCTGTATCAGGCGGAATGTATGTTCCGGACTATGACAATCGGTATTTTCAAGAGGATATCCCCTTGGGTCTGATGCTTATAAAATATATGGCGCAGATCAATCATATTCCCACCCCGATGATTGACATGATACTCCGATGGTATGAGGGGTTGGCCGGAAAAAATTTGCTCAGCGGGTCGGAAATTGCTGAGAGTGAGGATACGGCTGCAATCCGATGTCTTAACAGCCGGATTATAAAGAAACTTATATCTACATTTGATGTCTGATTCGCTTGGTCATAAGGCGATGAAAGGTACCGTCTGGGCGACTGTCGACCGGATAGGCAACATGTGTCTCCAGTTCGGGGTTAATCTTGTTCTGGCACGTCTCTTGTTGCCTCGTGAGTTCGGTGCGATAGGTATGCTTGAGATTTTTATTGTTGTATCTCAGGTCCTTATAGATGGTGGCTTTGCAGCTGCTTTGATTCAGAAAAAAAATCCGACTCAGACTGATTATTCCACTATTTTTTACTGGAATATATTTATAGCAGTAATTCTTTATGGCGCGATTTTTTTATGTGCGCCTTTTGTCGCCGAATTCTTTAATCTGCCACTTCTCAGGAATCTGCTGAGAGTCATAGGATTGATTCTGATTACTAACGCATTTTCACTTATTCAGACAAATAGATTACGCAAGAAGCTTGAACTTAATAAGCTCGCATGTGCCAATCTCTGTGCCTATACGATAAGCGGAATTCTTGCTGTTGCGACGGCTTATTTCGGTTTTGGTGTCTGGAGTCTTGTTGTGCTTCAGCTTGGATATAGCACTCTTCTTGCTGTTATTCTGTGGGTGATTACAGGATGGATGCCTTCTGCTGTTTTTTTCCCGCCAATCACTGCGGGAGCTGTTCGGTTTCGGAGGCTATCTTCTTGCTGCGACACTTCTACAGGAAATCTGTAAGAATCTTCAGGGGGTGATTATCGGCAAGCGATTCTCGGCCACTGCAATGGGTCTCTATTCTCAGGCTTCGAAACTTGACAGGATAGCTTCGTATACCTTGCCGAATATTCTGGTGCAGGTAATGTATCCTGTTTATGCTTCGGTTCAGGACGACGATGAAAGACTCGTCAATATGCTTGGACTGAATACCCGTTTTATATCGTCGGTGATATTTCCCCTGATGGCTGTTTTGATACTCGTTGCTCACCCGCTCATCGTATGTCTGTGGGGCGATGCGTGGAGCGCTTGTGCCCCGTATTTTCAGATCTTGTGTGTGGGAGGTCTGTTTATATGTCTGCAAAACACAAACTTTTTTGCAGTTGCGGCCAAAGGCAAGAGCAGGCTTCTGTTCTATTGGAGCATATATAAATGGAGCTTTCTGTTGCTCTGTTTGTTTGTCGGCATGAATTTTGGAATCTACGGGTTGCTTTGGGGTATGACATTAAGTAATTTCAATATATTTATGGTCAACGCATTGCTCGCTTCTCGTCATACGGGATATAAATTCTCCATGCAGCTTGGCGATATCATGCCGTTGCTTTCGCTGGCCGCTGTCGCCTTTTCACTGACTTATATGCTTGGAAATTTGCTGACATGTCACTTTATTGTCACAGTCATTGTCTTTGCCACAATTTACATTGCGCTTGCATGTTCTTTTAATTTAAAGGTTGTGGGTGAAATAAAGATGGTTATTATGCGTTTCTTAAAAAACAAAAAATTTCTGTCTCATGATATCAACCTCTATGATAGACCCGCTTATCCAGCAGGAATTACGCAGTCGTTTCAATCCGGACGGATCTCCGTTAAGGTGTCATCAGTTGCTTATGCTTGACATGCTCAAAAAGATTGACCGCATCTGTGCGGAGAATAACATAAAGTATTGGTTAAGTTCCGGCACATGTATCGGTGCGCTTCGTCACGGTGGTTTTATTCCTTGGGATGACGATGTGGATTTGGAAATGATGGAGGAAGATTTTAAAAAACTCCGCCGTGTGATGCGCTGTTATAATGGCGATGACCTCGTATGGCAGGATTCGCATACGGATTTTGAATACGTACAGCCATTTGCCAAAATTCGCGATACACGCACTGTGATTCATGAAATTCCGGATACCGACAGGAATTATAGGTACAAGGGTGTTTTCATCGATATATTCGCTATTCGGCCGAGCGCTTCGTTAAATTTATATAAGCTTGGTGGAAAGCTTCAGACGTTTTTCCTGTATCGTCCTCAATATATTGAAAATCGACTTCTGCGCAGGGCTACGATTGCTTTTTCACGTTTGTTTGTGACTAACGGGCTTTTGCGTCTAATCTCGTTAATAGATAGGATTGGCAGTGATGGTCAGTACAGGCATCTGCCGGGCACAGCCTTCAGTCGTCCTCGTTTTAAAAAAGATGTCATTTCTACGCGCCTGATAAAATTTGAGGATGCAGAACTGCCGGTTCCTGTAAATGCCGAGCATTATCTGGAGCGGATTTATGGTGATTTCCGTAAACTTCCATCGCTTGATTCAATAGTCCCACACATATCGGAAATAACCTACAGGTAACGGTATGCAATCAGCGGGTGTCCTAATTTTAGGTCACCCGCTGATTGCATGTATGCTGCTTATATTATTTGCTTATTTTCTTAAGCGTGCCTTTATTGATTTTTACTTTATATTTCTTTCTGAGTGCGCTGACCCAGTTCTTTTCAAGTTCAGACTGATAGTCGCTCGTGACAGCACCGCGCACGTCGGCAACTTCTTCGGGGGCATTGATTACTCGTCCGTCATAGCTGAACCAAGCTACCCATTTGCCCGGAGCTTCCGGACGTTCACCATTGAATGCCACATTGTCGACAATTGCATTCTCGCCTTTGCCTGTCACCACGCGTTCGAGTTTTATCTCGCGTCCGAAATTTTTCCCAAGCTTGCTGACAAGTGAATCCTTTTCAATCTGGTTCGACGCAAGATAGTCTTTTGCAAGACCTGCTATTGAGTCGGATGTCGCGAACACGACATATCCTTTGTAGTGAGGCGCATCCCAGTTATATTTTGAGCGGTTGGCCGCAAAATAGCTGGCAAGTCCTTCGGTGTCGGTTGTCGAACGTTCCCACACGTTGCGGTTGCTTATCTCGAATAGGAGTATTCCGTCGCGGTATTCATTGACTATATTGCGATATTCAGGGTTTTCCTGAGCGAGACGTTCGCGCGTGATGTTCACTGTCGTTTCGTCAATCAGATGGTTAAGACTTTGGTTGAAGACAGTGAATGCGTCCTTTGCACCACTTTTTACATTGTCTGGAATTGATTCGTAGACTTGTGCTACAGTAATAGTCTTACCGCCTACGGTCGCGATTACGTCGCCGGCATCCTTGGCAGTGTCAAGACCTGACGCAGCGTCGTTGCTTCCTGCCATTTTAACCTTTATAGCCATCAGTGCTGTAGAGTCGACTTTTACTCCATAGCTGTTTTTTAACTGGCTGAGACGTTCTTTTTCGGGTAGCGATGAACGCATGTCGCGGTTGATTGCCGTCTGGATTGACTGGAGTTCCTCTTCAAGACTACCTATTCCACGGTGGGCGAGAGTCTGCACGATGTGATATCCGTATGCAGTGCGGAACGGCTCGGAAATCTCCCCGTCTTTAAGACCGAACGAGGTGTCTTCAAATTCCTTGACCATTTCTCCCGGACCGAATGCTCCGAGACGGCCACCGAGCGCGGCCGATCCCGGATCTTCACTTTCCTGACGTGCGATCGTCTCAAAATCAGCTCCGTTGACAAGGAGGGTATGAATGGAGTCGATCTGTGCTTTTTTCACTGCTGCGTCCTCCGGTGAAAGGCCCTGTGTGAGTTTCAGTATGTGGCGTGCCTCGACTTTTCCGGGGTTCGGACGTTCATCCTCCACTTTTATTATATGGTAGCCGAATGGTGCATCGTCAATCACCTGAGATATTTGGCCTACGGGTGTGGTATATGCGGCGAGTTCAAACGGATAAGGGTAGCGGTTGGGGCTGATATAGCCCATTGAGCCATTGTTGCGCAGTGCGGAGCGGTCCGATGAATACTTTACGGCCATTTCTCCGAAATCCGCACCTTCGTTGACAATAGCATTCCTTATGCTGTCGAGTCGCTGACGGTTCGCCTCGCTTTCATCATAGGTAGCGCCGATGGGCAACATGATATGGCTTACTTTTCGAGAGGTTGCCATTCGGCCATATGCTTCGTCTATAAGTCGTTTTCTGACAAGCGAATCGCTCAGATAGGGTTTTGACAATTCTGCGCAGTAGCTGTCAAACTCCTTGCGGAAATCATCGGTCAGGTGAAGACCGGCCGCTTCTGCTTCTGCTACTTTGAGTTTATAGACCACAAACATGTCGACATATTCGTCGAGCGTCTGCGGGGCTAATTGTTGAAGGTTGTTCTTCTGATAGAGGTATTCAAATTCGCTTTGTCTGATGTCCTTGCCGTTGACTGTCATCACTACAGGGTCGGAGGTCTTGGCTGCTGTGGCCGAGAGAATAGCCGTGGCTGCCATGGCAGACATGATAAACGTTTTTTTCTTCATGGGAATATGTGACGTATGACCGTGATTGGTTTTAGGATAGTTACATATATCTAACGTGGAGTGTCGCTCTTTATTGCCTCCGCATCTTGCGACTTGGCTTTGTCGGGGCAGTAAAAGACAGAGATGACAGGCATGGGCGTAGCCACGTCTGTCATCTCATGTATTATCTCAAGTTGATTTTGATTCTGCTTATCGTGCTGAAGCGCTGTAGTTGGGAGCTTCGGACGTGATTGCAACGTCGATTTTCAGCCACACCGGCATTTGTGATGCGGGTGAATTTGGCTTCGTGGAGGTGTTCGATATCAGGTGCGCCGCAATAGCCCATGCCTGCGCGGAGACCTCCGAGCATCTGGTAGACAACCTCGTAGAGTAGTCCTTTGTAGGGAACGCGGGCTGCGATGCCTTCCTCCGAGTTTTTTCGCATCGGTTTCGTTGGCTTGGAAATAGCGGTCCTTGGAGCCTTTTTCCATAGCTTCGAGAGAACCCATGCCGCGATATGACTTGTATTTACGTCCGTTATAGATGATGGTATCGCCGGAGATTCTTCAACACCTGCGAGCATTCCGCCGAGCATCACTGAGTATGCACCGGCTGCGAGAGCCTTCACGATGTCGCCTGAATAACGGATACCTCCGTCGGCAATTAGGGGAACGCCTGTGCCTTTGAGTGCCTTCGCAACATCGTAGACTGCGCTGAGCTGAGGTACGCCTACGCCTGCGATGACACGTGTGGTGCAGATTGAACCCGGACCGATGCCGACCTTTACACCGTCTGCTCCGTTCTCGACAAGGAACTTGGCAGCTTCGCCGGTGGCAATGTTTCCTACAACGACATCAATATGGGGATATTTTTCTTTAATGGCTTTCAGTACGCCGATCACGCCTCTTGAATGTCCGTGGGCTGTGTCGATAACGATTGCGTCCCACCTGCTTCGACAAGAGCGTCAACGCGATCCATCGAGTCGCCTGTGACACCGACTCCAGCGGCAACACGCAGACGACCGAGCTTGTCCTTGCATGCGTATGGCTTGTCCTTTGCCTTGGTTATATCTTTATAGGTTACGAGTCCGACGAGACGGTTGTCATTGTCAACGACCGGGAGCTTTTCAATCTTATGTTGCTGAAGAATTTGTGCCGCTTCGTCAAGATTTGTCGACTGATTGGTGACAATGAGATTTTCTTTGGTCATCACATCGTCGATGAGGCGCATCGGGTTCTGTTCGAAACGAAGGTCGCGGTTGGTCACAATGCCGACGAGCTTGCGGTCTTCATCGACAACTGAATGCCACCGATGTGATATTCCTTCATCATGTTGAGGGCATCCGCCACGGTGCTTCGCGTTTGATTGTTACCGGGTCATAAATCATGCCGTTTCAGCACGTTTAACGCATGTACCTGACGAGCCTGCTCTGCAATCGGCATGTTTTTGTGGATTACGCCGATGCCGCCTTCACGGGCTATAGCGATAGCCAATGCGCCTCTGTCACTGTATCCATAGCGGCTGAGACAAGGGGGACGTTGAGCGTGATGTTGCGGGAAAATTTGGTGCTAAGGTTGACTTCACGGGGAAGAACTTCCGAATAAGCCGGAATAAGGAGGACGTCATCATAAATGTGAGTCCGTCCATTTTTACGATCAGCAATAAATGACATATAACGATTAGAATTTATTGCGTGCAAAGTTAATCATTTTTTTTCACATTTACAGAAAATCGGATGTGGATATTTCATCTATTTTTAAGACGGCTTCGAACTTTTTCACATGTCTCCACTCTGCTTGACGCTGATAGGCAACTTGGTTCAATGCTTAGCTGCCACCTGATTTAAATTTGTGAAACAAATTGAGTGGTAAGGGCTTTTTGGATTCATGATTTTTACATATCTTTGTCTTTTGTTATGAAACCGAGGCTTTTCATGGCTTCATATGGATTAAACACTATTATTTAACTTCAACAGTTAGGTAATTTTTGAGCAGGCATAGCTGTATCGCACAGATACACAATAGTTTGCATTGATATTGAATTGTTGTTGTATTTATTGATATTCAATTGAATATGTAAATTTTACCGAACTATTGTAACTTAACTAATCCCGTCAATTACATGAAACATCAGCAACTACTCTTTTCAGTGCGTTTTTCCTTACTTTCGGAGGGCTCTCGGCTGCCGACGATATTGTTGTCGCTCCTGCAGCCGGTTCTGATATCGCGGCTGCCATTTCCGAGGCCAAGGCCGCTCACGAGAGCGTAGGCCGTATCACCGTCAATCTCGCTCCTGATGCGTCTTACACGCTTAGTGCTTCCATTGAGCCGTCTGCCGGTCTTATAATCAACGGAAACGGCGCGACTATTTGATGCCACTGCTTGCCTGACGCTCCTTTTATTCTAATGAGCGCCACTCCTTCGGTGGAAATTGTAACGATTTTATCGTGTTGATAGTGTCGCTGTCAGCAATATTACGGTCAACAACATGAAGAATTCAATCTTCTACGACAATAATGTCAAGTATTGTGTGGTTGACCTCACTCTTGACAATACGACCTTGTCGCTCGCTACAACAGCCGTGGAAAATGAGGCGCTCATATCCTTTAAGGCGGTGGCGCTAAGGATTTACAGTGCGGAATTCGACTATATATGGCAACGGAGATTTGGCAAAATATTTTATCCGCCTATAATACAATGCCCGTCTTGACCGTTAATGGTTTTGATACCGCTACTGATTTCCAGACAATGACCTACCTC